>NZ_JBITES010000002.1:0-738345 GCF_044455405.1 Streptomyces sp. NPDC051243
GCCGGATCTGGAAGCACAGTAATGTGTGGAGGTGACCGGTACTAATAGGCCGAGGGCTTGTCCATAGAGGCTCGCGTCCACTGTGTTGGTTCTGAAACCACGAACAGCCCCGCTGTATAGGCGGTGCGGTGTTCACAGTTTCATAGTGTTTCGGTGGTTATAGCGTGAGGGAAACGCCCGGTTACATTCCGAACCCGGAAGCTAAGCCTTACAGCGCCGATGGTACTGCAGGGGGGACCCTGTGGGAGAGTAGGACGCCGCCGAACAAATTTTGAAGAAAACCCCCGTACCGTAAATCGGTACGGGGGTTTTCTGCGTTCGGCTACGGTGTCTGACATGAGCTACAAGATCCGGTCCATACGTGCGGACGAGTGGCGCGCCGCAAAGGAGTTGCGGCTTGCCGCGTTGCGGGATCCGGTTGCGCCGATCGCCTTTCTCACGACCTATGAGGAGGCCGTGGCGCGGCCGGACTCCTTCTGGCAGGAGCAGGCAGCCGGCGCCTGCGAGGGGGCCGAAGGAGCGCAGCAGATCATCGCCGAGGGGCCGGACGGGGTGTGGGTCGGGACATTGACCGTGCTGGTCGAGGAACCGGGGACGACCGACTGGGCAGGGTTTCCGGTGGAGCGGAAGCAGGGCCATGTCGTCGCTGTGTTCGTACGGCCCGAGGAGCGGGGGAACGGGCTGACCGAGGTGATGTTCGACGCCGCCCTGGAGTGGTCGTGGGCGCGGGGTGCGGAGCGGGTGCGGCTCATCGTGCACGAGGAGAACGGGCGGGCGCAGCGGTTCTATCGCAAGGTCGGGTTCGTGCCGACTGGGGTGACCGTGCCGCTCGGTGAGGGGGCCGGTGAGTCCGAGTTGGAGTTCGTCATCGAGCGGGCCTAGGTGGCCGGGCTACACGGGGAGTTCGTCGTGCGGCCAGCGGGAGCGGGCCTGTTCCCGTGACCGGAGCAGGGCCAGGGTCGGCATACCCCGGTCCGCTCCGGTGGCCAGCAGCTCCGGGAGCTGGGGAAGCGGAGCCACGGCGGCGACGTCGTCCAGGACGAGCGTCAGTGGTGGGTCGAGGCGACCGGAGGATGACCGTTCGGCCATGCGCCGGCCGCGCTCGACCACGCTTGCGGCGAGGGCCGTCAGGAGTGGCATGGCGCCCGGGTTGGCTCGGGGGTCCTCGATGGATTCACCCACCAGATAAAGCGTGCCCGCTTCATGGACGAAGGAATCCAAGGTGAGGGCATCAGTTCGGTTTGGAGTGCAGGCCTCGCGGATGTTGACGGTGCTGAGGGCGGAGAGGGCCCGGGTTGTCAACTCCTGAGCCATGTCGCGGCGTTCCGGGTGGGCGGTCAGGGCGGCTTCGAGTTCGCCTGCCGCGCCCGGGGCCGCCTTCGGGTTCGTACGGAGGGTTCGTACGGCGTCCTGGATTTGGGTGCCCTGGGACCAGCGGTGGACGTGGCGGATGGTGCGGCCGTCGATGGCCGCGGCGTGCAGATAGCTGCGCAGGAGCGTTTCGGCGACCGCCGCGAGAGCCTGGTCCAGTTTGGCGGTCGGGCGGATCGGTGCGAGGAGGGCGGCGGCTCGCTGTGTCGCCGTATCCCTGTCCTCGCAGCCGGCGGTGGGGGACCAGTGGAGGCGGGCCGGGGTGTCGCAGAGGTGGGTCGGGTCGTAGAGGAGTACCGGGCCCAGTTTCGAGCGGGCGTCCTTGGTGTCCTGCCACAGGGCGGGGTTCGATGTGATGACGAGGGCGGGGCCTTCGGCGTCGCGTACTGCTCGGGTGGCCGTTTGCAGGCGGTTGTCCTTCGGGGCCACGAGGACTGGTTCCCACCCGGTCATCGGTTCGGTGAGCAGCGGGCTCTCGGGGTCCGCATCGGTCACCGTGTCCTCGGTGCGTTCCGTCGCCGCCGGCAGCTCAGGCTCCGTCCGCGGTGCGGGCACCTCCGCTTGTGCGGGTGAAGGGGCGGTCTGGGGTCCGTCCGCGGGTCGCTCCGGCTCTGGCGTAGCGGCCGTCTTTCCGGTGTGCCGCCCCGCTCTGACCGCCCGCCACCGTGCCACCGTCCCCATCACGAACACGGTCAGTACGACGATGACCATCAGCTGGCCGATGAACAGGCCCCAGAACAGCCCGTACCCGGAGAGCTGTTCCGCCGGGGTGTCCGGCCAGGCGCCCGTGATGTCGTGCGGTTCGGCGATCAGGGAGCGCATGGCGAGGGGTGTGCGCGTGAAGGTGACGCCGGTCGGCCAGGAGCCGTGTGAGAACAGGGCCGCCAGGCCCGTCGCTGTCCACACCAGCAGGGTCATGCCGAGGAGGAAGGCGAGTATGCCGATCAGCAGGCCGTCGGGGATGCCTCCCTGGCTGTCCCGGTGTTCGCGACGGTCGCGGCGGTCGTCCGGTCTCACGCTGCCCTCTCCTTACGCCTACGCCACCGTCGATTCGGAGTCGCCGAGGTGCTGTTCCACGAAGGCCGCCGCCCGCTCTTCCGCCTCCAGCTCTGCGGCGCGCAGGGCATCGTCGGTGAGGTCGCTGGCGGACTCGGTCATGGCCCGGTCGGTGAAGACGAGGGGGCGTTCGGTCTCGGTGACCAGGTGTTTGACGACCTGGACGTTGCCGTTGACGTCCCACACGGCGATGCCGGGAGTGAGGGTCGGGATGATCTCCACGGCCCAGCGTGGGAGGCCGAGGACCCGGCCTGTCGCCCTCGCCTCGTCCGCTTTCTGGGCGTAGATCGTCCTCGTGGACGCCATCTTGAGGATCGCGGCCGCCTCCTTCGCCGCCGCGCCGTCGACGACGTCCGACAGGTGGTGGACGACGGCGACGAAGGACAGACCGAGGCGGCGGCCGAACTTCAGCAGGCGCTGGAAGAGCTGGGCCACGAACGGGCTGTTGATGATGTGCCAGGCCTCCTCGACCAGGAAGATGCGCTTCTTCCGGTCGGGGCGGATCCAGGTGTGCTCCAGCCAGACGCCGACGATCGCCATCAGGATCGGCATGGCGATGGAGTTGCGGTCGATGTGGGACAAATCGAACACAATGAGGGGCGCGTCGAGGTCGATGCCGACCGTCGTGGGGCCGTCGAACATGCCCCTGAGGTCACCGTCGACCAGACGGTCCAGGACCAGGGCGACGTCCAGGCCCCACGCCCGTACGTCGTCTATGGCGACGTTCATCGCCTCCGCCGACTCCGGCTCGGGGTGCCGTAGCTGTTCGACGATGTCGGTGAGGACCGGCTGACGTTCGATGATCGTCTCGTTGACATAGGCGTGCGCGACCTTCAGGGCGAAGCCGGAGCGTTCGTCCAGGCCGTGGCCCATCGCGACCTCGATGATCGTGCGGAGCAGCGCGAGCTGGCCGGTCGTCGTGATCGACGGGTCGAGGGGGTTGAGGCGGATGCCGTGGTCCAGGGCGGCCGTCGGGTCCAGGCGGATGGGAGTTATCCCCAGCTCCTGCGCGATGAGGTTCCACTCGCCGACGCCGTCCTCGCCCTGGGCGTCCAGGACGACGACCTGGCGGTCTCGGAAGCGCAGCTGGCGCAGGACGTACGTCTTCTCCAGCGCGGACTTGCCGTTGCCGGACTCGCCGAGGACCAGCCAGTGCGGGGCGGGGAGCTGCTGGCCGTACAGCTGGAAGGGGTCGTAGATGTAGCCCTTTCCGGAGTAGACCTCGCGGCCGATGATGACGCCCGAGTCGCCCAGGCCGGGGGCGGCGGTCGGGAGGTAGACCGCCTGCGCCTGGCCCGTGGACGTGCGCACCGGCGGCCGGGTCGTCTCGACCTTCCCGAACAGGAAGGACGTGAAGGCGTCGGTGAGGACGGACAGCGGGTCCCGCATCAGGTCCTACCTCCGAATGCCGGTGGCGAAGGGGAGCGTGTTCACGAATGCCCGGTGGTGCTCCCGGTCGCACCATTCAAGCTTCAGATACGACTTTCCGGCGGACGCCCGGATGGTCCGCTTGTCGCGGGCCAGGGCCTCGGGGGTGCGGGAGGAGACGGTGATGTAGCCGACCAGGTTGACGCCGGCGGCACCGCTCGCGAGGTCCTCGCCGCGCTGGTCGAGGCGGGTGTGGGCGGCGACGTCGCGGGGATCGACGGTGCGGTTCATCTTGGCGGCGCGGCTGGCCTCCGCCTCGTCGTTGGTCTTCTCGGTCAGCATGCGCTCGATGGCGACCTCGGTGGGTTCGAGGTCCATCGTGACGGCGACCGTGCGGATGACGTCCGGGGTGTGGACGAGCAGGGGCGCCAGGAAGTTGACGCCGACCGGGGTCATCGGCCACTCCTTCACCCAGGCTGTGGCGTGGCACCACGGCGCGCGGGTCGACGACTCCCGGGTCTTGGCCTGGAGGAACGTCGGCTCCATGGCGTCCAGCTCGGCCGGCCAGGCGTTGCGCTTCGTCATCGCCTGGATGTGGTCGATGGGGTGGTCCGGGTCGTACATGGAGTGGATGAGGGAGGCGAGGCGGCCCTGGCCGAGGGGCTGCCGTACGCGGATGTCGGCCTCCTGCAGGCGCGAGCAGATGTCGGTCAGCTCGCGGGCCATGACGACCGCGAGACCGGCGTCCCGGTCGACCTTGCCGCCGTGCGGGCGGGCCGCGCGGGCCATCGCCATGGCCTCGGCGGCCAGTTCGCGGGTGTAGTGCATACAGGCGACGAGGTACGCGCGGTGCTGCTCGCTGCTCGTCGACACCATCGACTGGAGTTGGTCGTACGACTGCTGCAGCCAGCCCGGGGCCCGCTCGTCGCCGCGTACGGCGACGTCCTTGGCGTGGGCGTCGGGGTCGGCGGGGAGGGTGCGCGCGAGCATCTGAAGGCGCGTCACGAAGCCGTCGCCGTTGGCGACGTGCTTCAGCAGGGTGCCGAAGCGGTCGACGAGGGCTTCCTGGTCCTCGGAGTCGCGCAGGCCGACGCCCGGTCCCTCGATCTCGATGGCCGCTGTGACGGTTCGGCGGTCGGCGTGCAGGAGTACGGCGATCTCGTCGGGCCCGAAGGGGGCGGCCAGCCAGGTGATGCGGCCGATGCCCGGCGGCGGGCCGACCTCGACCTCGCGGCCGTCGATGCGGGTGCCGGCCTCCATGGCGCCGGAGCGGTAGGCGGTGCCCTGGCGGAGGGTGCGCTTGTAGCTGCGGTTGATCTCGAACCACTTGTAGAACGTCCGCTGCTTGTACGGCACGTAGACCGCGGCGAGCGCGAGCAGCGGGAAGCCCATGAGCAGCACGATGCGCAGGGACAGGACGGGGACGAGGAGCCCGCACATCATGCCGAGGAACGCGCCCGCGATGATCAGCGCGATCTCGCCGGTCTCGCGG
This sequence comes from Streptomyces sp. NPDC051243, assembly GCF_044455405.1. NCBI lineage: Bacteria > Bacillati > Actinomycetota > Actinomycetes > Kitasatosporales > Streptomycetaceae > Streptomyces > Streptomyces sp. NPDC051243. The sequence continues at coordinate 5,288 of NZ_JBITES010000002.1, forward strand.
TTGCGGCCGACGACCGCGTTCGGCCGGGAGCGGCCGATCAGATACGCACGGCGGGGCGTGACCGGATGGGACACGTGGGACTGCGTCGTCAACGCCCGTCACCTCCTGAACTGTTGCTGTTGCGGGTGTTGCTGGCGTGGGGGGTGTTCACCGGGCTTCCCGAGCGGGGCGCGGGTGCGGCGGAGGGGACAGATCCGCCGCCCCCGTTGGAGGAGCGCGAACTGTGCGCGGCGACTCCGCCGGAGGCGGGGTTCGAGGGGCGGGGCGAGTTCGACTGGCCTGCGCCGCCGTTGTTGTCCGTGCGGGAGCTGTGGGTCTTGATGCCCTGGGCGACGAGGGTCGCCGGGGAACTGATCACGGCGGCGGCCTTGCCCTCGGCGCCGCGCATGATGCGGTTGTTGCGGGAGCCGGCGATCTCGTCGCCGAAGCCCGGGACGAAGCGGTAGATCATCGCGCTGGCGAAGATGGCGAGCAGGATGATGGCGAGGCCCGAGACGACGGCCGAGAAGGCGTTCGGGCCGTCGTCGGAGGAGAGCGCGCCGGCCAGGCCGAGCACGATGACGATGACCGGCTTCACCAGGATGACGGCGATCATGATGCCGGCCCAGCGGCGGACGTGGCCCCACAGGTTCTTGTCGACCAGGCCCGCGTAGACGACGGTGCCGAGGAGGGCGCCGACGTAGAGCAGGGCGGCGCGGATGACGAGCTCCAGCCAGAGGATGCCGGCGGCGAGGATGCTGACCAGGGATACGACGATCAGCATGATCGGACCGCCGCCGATGTCCTCGCCCTTCTCCAGGGCGCCGGCGAAGGTGCCGAAGAACGTGTCCGTCTGGTCGCCGGTCGTCTTCGCCAGGACGTCTGTGATGCCGTCCGTTGCCGATACGACCGTGTAGAGGATCAGCGGCGTGAACGCGGACGCGAGGACTGTCAGCCAGAGGAAGCCGATTGCTTCGCTGATGGCGGTGGTGAGGGGGACGCCTCGGACTGCTCGCTTGGCGACGGCCAGGAGCCAGAGGAGGAGGGTGAGGATCGTCGACGCCGCGAAGACGACCGCGTACTGCTGGAGGAACTTGGGGTTCGTGAAGTCGACGTTCGCGGTGTCTTTTACGGCTTCGCTGAGCTGCTTGATGGTCCAGGAGGCGGCGTCGGCGCAGCCCTTGGCGAGGGAGGAGAGGGGGTCGAGGGTGGAGGTGGGGTCGGTTAGGGAGGGGGTGGAGGTGCCGTTGCGGGAGCCGCCGTTGTCTTGCTCGCAGTACTGCTTGGCGGGGCCGATGAGCAGGTCACAGGGGTCGTTGCTCGGCGTTGGCGTTGGCGTGGGAGCCGCGTAGGCGCGCGTGGCCAGCAGCACGGCACTGGTCTGAACGGCGGCCATCAAGGCCGTGAGCTTGAGTACGCGACGCGGGCTACCGGGCATACGTGAACCCTCCGTACTCTTCGATGGCCTTGCTGATCTCGTCGGAGGTGGCGGCTCTGTCGTCACCGGGCACCGGAGCCGGTCCGTCCTTTTGTGTGTCCGCGGTGATCTTCCAGTCGTTGTTGACCCACTGCAGGTCGAAGGTCCACGTCTTCCAGGTCGAGCTCACGGGATCGGTTGAGCTTTGGCCCGACATCCCGATGAGGCCCATGTACCAGACGGAGACCTTGGCGCTGCTCGTGCTGTACTGCTCGACCTTGGTGCCCACCGGCACGGTGCGCGATACGAACGTGCTGCCCTCGGGGGCGGCGCCGTTCTCGTCGAGGCCGAGCTTGCTGAGGAAGTCCGGCGAGTATGCCTGGTCCATCGCGCTCTGGAGTTTGGCAGCCGCCGTCGGCGTGTAGATGGTGTCGACGATGCTGTGCCGGCTGGCCTGGTTGAACATACCGGTCGAACCCAGCGTCACCGCGTAGTTGGCCGCCGCACTCTGCGCACCCTGCTCATCCTGTGCGAACCCCGCCGGAATCCCCCCGGCCTTCCCGTCCACCGGACGTGCCCCGCTCGCCGCCGTAGCGGAAGATTTCGGCTGGTTCTCGTCCCCGGCCGGGGAATCGGAGTCGTCGCCTCCACGGTTCGCGAAGGCGATCGCTGCGATGAGGAGGACCACCACGCCGACCACGGTGACCAGGCTCCGGGACGACGAACGACCGCCTCGCCGCGCGCCCCCGTACACGTCACCGCCGCTCTCGGGCAGCCGTGTGCGGGTCTGGCCCGTGCCTCCGTAACCTCCGGAGGACTCCCGCTCGTCTCCGAGACTCATGCCGCGTACGCCCCCTCGGCGTCGGACGAAAACACGTTGGAGTACGACGGTAGCCGTGCTGGTTCCCGCATGGGCGCGGTGTGGTGACTCGACATCAGGGAAACGCAACCTCAGCCGGTGAGCACGACGGGTGGGTGGGGGACTAGTGGGGGACTAGGGGGACCGGGCGTGCCCGGAGCGGACGGGGGAGACGGACGGGGAGAGGGACGCTAGACCGCCATGCCGTACACGATGGTGAACAGCGTGCCCAGTGAGCCGATGATGAAGACGCCCGTCAGACCGGCGATGATCAGCCCCTTGCCCTGCTCGGCGCTGAACGTGTCGCGCAGGGCCGTGGCGCCGATACGCTGTTTGGCCGCGCCCCAGATGGCGATGCCGAGGCAGATCAGGATGGCCACCGCCATCACGACCTCGATCATCACCTTCGCCTCGTTGCCCAGGCTGCCGAAGGGGCCCCAGTCCGGAGCGATCCCGCCGATGATGGTGTTGATGTCGCCCTTATCGGCCGCAAAGAGCATGTAAGTCACCGCCCCTGTTGGGTAGTTCCGCAGTCCCCCTGCGTCGCGCAGAGGTCAGGCCTCATTCTCGCCGACATTGTCGCCGTCGTATGTCGACTTGGCGTCATTGATGGGCGGGATTCGTACGAATAGCTCGTATGGTCACTCTGTGTATCACGGCAGGTCACGCCGGGCAACGATGCCTGAGCGGAACCTGTGGTGTGGTTCCGTCGTTGACCCACTTCACGGCCGACTGCCGCTCGTGACGGCTGGCCGGGTGAACTGGTCGGGTGACGGTTCGTGCCGTTGTTCTCCGGGTGAAGGCTACCGGTCGTCGTCGGTGGGACTCACGGCCCCACGTGGGCAGGGGTGGTGACGGAGGGTCAGCCGCCGGTTCGGCCGTACGTCCTCGTATGGGACTGCTTCTCGTGTGCCGGCCCGCCCGCCGGACGGCAGTGCCGTGGCCTCGCCCGTGATCCGGTCGGTCCTCGAGATAGCGGGGGCTACCCCTTGACCTCGGTGGCCCTGGCCACTAATTTGCGGTAAACGTCGACCCATAATCACCGAAAGGAGGCGACCGGCGGATGAACACCAGCTCTGATCTTGGTCGCCTCGCCCAGCGCACGGTCTGGGTTCCGGGTCGTATCGCGCACGGCTGCTGAGCACGCCGTTCTGATGTGCCCGTCCGTGGCACATTCCGAGTTTCCCGTCACCACCTTCCGGTACGTCGCTGTTGCGTGCCGTTTTGCGCCCGCTCCTTTCATGTGGCGCGCCTGAACACAGAAAGCTGCCTGGAATTGGCGAACATGATGAATCGATCTGTCACGCACCGAAACGAAGGCCTGTCATGACAGCGGCGCGGATCACGGTCAACGGGAAAGAAACACCGATTTCACCGGCTGCGCCGCACACCACCGTGCTGGACTTTCTGCGCGAGCGTGGCCTGACCGGTACCAAGGAGGGCTGCGCCGAGGGTGAATGCGGCGCCTGTTCGGTCCTCGTGGCCCGTCCCGGGGTGAACAAGCCCACCGACTGGGTGGCGGTCAACGCCTGCCTGGTCCCGGCCGCGGCGCTCGACGGTCAGGAGATCGTCACCTCCGAAGGTCTCGCCACGGTCGGCGAGCCCGGTACGCCGCCCGTCCTGCACCCGGTGCAGGAGGAGATGGCGGTCCGCGGTGGCTCCCAGTGCGGTTACTGCACGCCGGGGTTCATTTGCAGCATGGCCGCGGAGTACTACCGGCCGGGTCGCTGTGCGCACGCGGAATCCGTCGAGGGCGCGGATGTGGGCGAAAGCGCTGACGCCGAGCACGGTCCGAACGGTTTTGACCTGCACGCGCTGAGCGGAAACCTGTGCCGCTGCACCGGTTATCGTCCGATTCGCGATGCCGCGTTCGCCGTTGGGGAACCCACGGATGAGGATCCGCTGGCGCAGCGCCGCGAACAGTCCCCGCCCGCGCCGGTCGCCACCGAATACGCCCAGGACGGCAGTGCCTTCCTGCGGAAGGACACCCTCGCCGAAACGCTGCAGCTGCTGCGCGAGCGGCCCGACGCGGTGGTGGTCGCCGGCTCCACCGACTGGGGCGTGGAGGTGAATATCCGCTCCCGCCGGGCCGATTGCGTGATCGCCATCGACCGCCTTTCCGAATTGCGGGAGCTGCGTGTCGAGCCCGGTTTCATCGAGATCGGGGCGGCGCTGACGCTCACCGAGATCGAACGCCGCCTCGACGGCAGCGTCCCGCTGCTGGCAGAGCTGTTCCCGCAGTTCGCATCCCGGCTCATCCGCAACGGCGCGACCCTCGGCGGCAACCTGGGTACCGGCTCGCCCATCGGTGACAGCCCGCCGGTGCTGCTCGCCCTCGAGGCCTCGGTGGTGCTGGCCGACGCCAACGGCGAGCGCGATGTTCCGCTGGCCGACTACTTCACCGGCTACCGGCAGAGCGTGCGCCGTCCCGGCGAGCTGATCCGCGCGGTACGCGTCCCGCTGCCGCTGTCGCCGGTCGTGGCCTTCCACAAGATCGCCAAGCGGCGTTTCGACGACATCTCCAGCGTGGCGGTCGCTTTCGCGCTGGACATCGAGGACGGGATCGTCCGCAAGGCACGGATAGGCCTGGGTGGCGTGGCCGCCACCCCGATCCGTGCCCTCGCCACCGAGGCGGCCCTGGAGGGCCGGCCGTGGGCGGCGGAGAGTGTCGAGGCCGCGGCCCGGGTGCTGCGGGGCGAGGGCACGCCGATGGACGACCATCGCGCCAGCTCCCTCTACCGTTCCGCGATGCTCGGCCAGAGCCTGCTGAAGCTGTACGCACAGACCACCGAGGCGGTGTCGTCATGAGTCACCTGTCCGAGCGTCCCGAGAAGCCGGTCGTCGGCGTCTCCATGCCGCACGAGAGTGCCTTCCAGCACGTCACCGGCACCGCGCTCTACACCGACGACCTGATCCACCGCACCAAGGACGTGCTGCACGCCTACCCGGTGCAGGTCATGAAGGCCCACGGCCGGATCACCAAGCTGGACACCAAGCCCGCGCTCGACGTGCCCGGCGTGGTCCGGGTGCTGACCGGTGCCGATGTGCCCGGCGTCAACGACGCCGGCATGAAGCACGACGAGCCGCTCTTCCCCGACGAGGTCATGTTCTACGGCCACGCGGTGGCCTGGGTGCTCGGGGAGACCCTGGAGGCGGCCCGGCTCGGTGCCGCGGCCGTCGAGGTGGAGCTCGACGAGCAGCCCGCGCTGATCACGCTGCAGGACGCGATGGCGGCCGAGAGCTACCACGGTGCCCGGCCGCTGATGGAGACCGGCGACATCGACGCCGGCTTCGCCGACTCCGCGCACGTGTTCACCGGTGAGTTCCAGTTCGCCGGCCAGGAGCACTTCTACCTGGAGACCCACGCGTCCCTCGCCCAGGTCGACGAGAACGGCCAGATCTTCATCCAGAGCAGCACCCAGCACCCGTCGGAGACCCAGGAGATCGTCTCCCACGTCCTCGGTGTGCCCGCTCACGAGGTGACCGTGCAGTGCCTGCGGATGGGCGGCGGCTTCGGCGGCAAGGAGATGCAGCCGCACGGGTTCGCGGCCGTCGCCGCGCTCGGCGCCAAGCTGACCGGCCGCCCGGTGCGCTTCCGGCTCAACCGGACGCAGGACCTGACCATGTCCGGCAAGCGGCACGGCTTCCACGCCTCGTGGAAGATCGGCTTCGACACCGACGGCCGTATCCAGGCGCTCGACGCCACGCTGACCGCGGACGGCGGCTGGAGCCTGGACCTGTCCGAGCCGGTCCTGGCCCGCGCGCTGTGCCACATCGACAACACGTACTGGATCCCCAACGCGCGGGTCGCCGGTCGTATCGCCAAGACCAACACGGTCTCCAACACGGCCTTCCGCGGCTTCGGCGGCCCCCAGGGCATGCTGGTGATCGAGGACATCCTGGGCCGCGTCGCGCCGCGGCTCGGCCTCGACCCCATGGAGCTGCGCGAGCGCAACTTCTACCGGCCGGGCCAGGGCCAGACGACGCCGTACGGCCAGCCGGTCACGCAGGCCGAACGGATCTCCACCGTCTGGCAGCAGGTCCAGGAGAACGGCGGCATCGCCGACCGCAAGCGCGAGATCGCCGCGTTCAACGCCGCGCATCCGCACACCAAGCGGGCGCTCGCGATCACCGGCATCAAGTTCGGTATCTCGTTCAACCTCACCGCCTTCAACCAGGGCGGCGCGCTGGTGCTGATCTACAAGGACGGCTCCGTCCTGATCAACCATGGCGGCACCGAGATGGGCCAGGGCCTGCACACCAAGATGATCCAGGTGGCCGCGACCACCCTGGGCATCCCGGCGCACAAGGTCCGCCTCGCCCCGACGCGTACCGACAAGGTGCCCAACACCTCGGCGACCGCGGCCAGTTCGGGTGCGGACCTCAACGGCGGGGCCATCAAGAACGCCTGCGAGCAGCTGCGCGGGCGGCTGCTGCAGGTGGCCGCCTCCCAGCTGGGCGTCAACGCCTCCGACGTACGCATCGTCGAGGGCGTCGCGCGCGCCCTGGGCAGCGACAAGGAGCTGGCCTGGGACGAGCTGGTGCACACCGCGTACTTCCAGCGGGTGCAGCTGTCGGCGGCCGGTTTCTACCGGACCGAGGGGCTGCACTGGGACGTGAAGTCCTTCCGCGGCACGCCGTTCAAGTACTTCGCCTACGGTGCCGCCGCGACCGAGGTGGAGGTCGACGGGTTCACCGGGGCGTACCGCATCCGGCGCGTGGACATCGTGCACGACGTCGGCGAGAGCCTCTCCCCGATGATCGACATCGGTCAGGTCGAGGGCGGCTTCGTGCAGGGCGCGGGCTGGCTGACGCTGGAGGACCTGCGCTGGGACACCAGCGACGGGCCGCACCGCGGCCGGCTGCAGACCCAGGCGGCGAGCACGTACAAGCTGCCGAGCTTCTCCGAGATGCCGGAGGAGTTCAACGTCACGCTGCTGGAGAACGCCACGGAGGAGGGCGCGGTCTACGGCTCCAAGGCCGTGGGCGAGCCGCCGCTGATGCTCGCCTTCTCGGTGCGCGAGGCGTTGCGGCAGGCCGCCGCCGCGTTCGGGCCGAGCGGGGTCAGTGTCGATCTGGCCTCGCCCGCGACGCCGGAGGCGGTGTACTGGGCGATCCAGGAGGCCCGCAAGGTCTCCGGGCAGGGGGCCGCTGTCGACGGCCACGCCGTGGAAGCGCTGAGCGGTGCCTGACATGACGTGGATCGCCGCGGTCGCACGGTTGCGGGCACGCCGGGAGTTCGGCGTGCTGGTGACCGTCGCGACCGTGCGCGGCCATGCCCCGCGTGATGCCGGTGCGAAGCTCGTCGTGGGGCAGAGCGAGACCTGGGGGTCGATCGGTGGCGGCAACGTCGAGGCCGTCGCGATCGACCGGGCCCGGGAGATGATCGCCGCGTCCAAGCCGGAGCCGGAGCTGATGGACTTCGCCCTGAACGACAAGGTGACCAACCAGCACGGCGTGCAGTGCTGCGGCGGCACGGTCCAGGTGCTGCTCGAACCGCTGCCGGTGGTGAAGGCGGTGGCGATCTTCGGCGTGGGGCACGTCGGGCTGGAACTGGCGCGCATCCTGGCACGTCAGGACCTCGACCTCCATCTGATCGACAGCCGCTCCGACATCCTCACCGAGGAGCGGCTCGGCGTGCTGGCGGACGCGGTGGCGCAGGTGCATGTGCATCACACGCCGCTGCTGCCCGAGGAGGTGCTGGAGGACTTGCCGCGCGGCACCCACATCCTGATCATGACCCATGATCACGCCGAGGACGCCGCTCTGTGCGACGCCGCCCTGCGCACCACCCATCTCGGTTCGATCGGGTTGATCGGTTCGGCGGCGAAGTGGGTGCGGTTCCGCAAACGCCTCGCCACCGAGGGCGGCCACGACGACGCCACCATCGCCCGGATCAAGACCCCGATCGGGCTGGCCGACATCACCGGCAAGGAGCCCGCGACCATTGCCGTGAGCGTCGCCGCGGATCTGCTGCGCACCTTCGAAACCGGGGAGAACTGACCCGCCCGGTGTTCATACGAATCTACAAGCGGCGTCAGCCGACCAGTCAACTCCTTCATGGTTTCGGTGACTGACCCTCCACGGGGCCCGGCGGGTGTACTTGCGCTATTCCGCATTCCTAGTGAACGTCCAGCCGCGCTGATGCCCCCGGTGTCTGCCAAGAAGGAGTGACCGTGACCGCGTACACCCAAGAAAAGAGCATCGAGGAGATCGAGCGCGCCTGGATGGACGAGGCCATCGGCCTTGCCACCACCAGCGTGAAGAACGGCGGCGGTCCGTTCGGCGCACTGATCGCCAAGGACGGCGAGATCGTCGCGATCGGGAACAACAAGGTCACGTCGAACCTGGACCCGACGGCGCATGGCGAGGTGAGCGCGATCCGTGCCGCCTGCCAGAAGCTCGGCACCTTCTCGCTCGAGGGCTGCGTCCTGGTCACGTCGTGTGAGCCGTGCCCGATGTGTCTTTCCTCCGCGCTGTGGGCGCGAGTCGACCGGATCATCTTCGCCGCTGACCGGGACGACGCCGCGGTGGCCGGTTTCGACGACCGCAAGTTCTACGACCTCTTCGAAAAGAGGCCTGCGGAGCTGTGGCCGATGGCGATCGAGCGGGTGGAAATGCCGAACCGTACGGCGCCGTTCGACGCGTGGCTGGCCAAGGCGGACCGCATCGACTACTGAGCGACCGCCATGTGAACGAGGCCCCTGGGCTGCCGTGTTGGGACGACAGATGTCTCAGTACGGCGGCCCGGGGGCCTCGTCGGCTTTCTCCCTTTGTGCGCTTGTCCAACTCGCCCTGAGCTGCGGTTCCGTAGAAACCCACAAAGTCCGTGCCCCGGGTCGATCAAGGTTTCATGCTTTCAACGCCTGCCGAGAACAAGCCAGTTGGCGATGAACTCCTAGGACAAGCCGAACCAACGAACGGGGAAAGCCTTGTCCGAGAAGCAGTCTGCCCGCCAGATCGAGATCTCCTGGCCCGACCTCGGCATCACCGTCACCGCCGACCTCGACGACCGCAACCCGGCACTCGCCGACGCCCTCTGGGAGTCCCTGCCGTACCAGAGCCTCCAGGGACACGCCCTCATCGCGGGCGAACACCTCTACCACGTGGCGCCGATACCCACGCTGCTGCACACCCCCCACGCCACCCGTATCCCCGACCGCCGCGAGGCCCCCAACGGCACCGTGTTCTGCTCCGGCCTGCAGCACCTGGGCATCAAGTACGGCACCCTGACCGAGCCGATGCCCGCCACCCCCGTCGGCCAGGTGCGTGAGGCGGACATGCCCGCCCTGCTGGAGGCCGGGGCCGCGATCTGGGACGCCGTCTACTCGACGAAGAAGCAGATCCTCGCCGAAGTCCGCCGCGCGGGCGAGCCGGGCGGCCACCGCATCCCGATGCTCCACGCCACCAACACGGCCGCCAGCCATCTGATCGCCGACATCTACGCCGAGACCGAGAAGATCTGGCTCGCACCGCCGACCGAGCTGGACGACCTCCACCAGGGCATCATCCCCTCCCGGGCAGGAAACTTCGGCACCGTCCTGCCCACCCTGCTGTTCGTCAACGGCGAGACGCGGCCCCTGGGTTACGCCTCCTACGGCGGGCTCGTCCGCGCCGCCGTCCAGGGCATGCCCATGGACTCCCTCGTCCGCATGACCCGCCTGCTGGTCGGCGTCCCCGCCGAGTTCCTGGGCTACTGCGGTCTGGAGCAGCTGTGGGCGTTCACCCAGCGCTTCCTCGACGTCCTCGACCGCCTCGACCGTGACGACTTCTACGCCGTCACCAGCCAGATGGCGCTGTACATCAACTGCCTCGGCGGCTGGAACCTCCAGCTGTACCCGTGGGCGACCGGGGACCACCTGCGTCAGCAGGGCGCCACGGCGGGCGCGTCGGCGTGAGCGCCCTGCCTGCCCGCGCTGACGCCGTCGTCGTCGGCGGGGGAGTGATCGGAACCTCCGCCGCCTACCACCTCGCCGAAGCCGGCGTGAACACGGTGCTGCTGGAACGCGGAAGCCTCGGCGGCGGGGCGTCCGCGCACACGGCCGGCATGGTCCGCACCTACTTCCCCGGCGATCCCCGCACCGGGCAGCTGGCCGTGCGCAGCCTGAACGCCTATCACGACTTCGCCCGGCACACGGCGGCCCCCCTCGCCCTGAAGCGGCTCGGGTTCATGGTGCTGTTCACCGACGAACAGCAGATCGCCGCATTCGAGGCCGGCCATCAGGCCCAGCAGGCCGCCGGCGTCCAGGTCGGCCTGATCAGTGCCCGCGAGGCGTCCGAACTCAACCCGCTGGTCAACGAGCGCGCCATCCTGGCCGCCGCCTGGTCCCCCGAGGCGTACCACGTGGACGGCCTCGACATCGTCCGCGGCTACGCCGCCGCCGCCCGCAATCACGGCGCCCGCCTGTTCACCCACACCCCCGTCACACGCATCGACGACGACAACACCGTCCACACCCCGCAGGGCAGCATCGAGGCGGACAGCATCGTGTGCACGGCCGGGCCCTGGTCCGGCGAGGTGGCATCCATGGCGTCGGTCGACCTGCCGCTGCGGCCCCACGCGATCGAGATGCTGTTCACCGACATCCCGCCCTCCCCGCAGCGCGATCTGCCCATGACGATGCACGCCGCGTCCGGCCTGCGGATCCGCTCATGGAAGGACCGCATCCTCCTCGCCATGGGCGCACCCAAGCCCGGCGAGACACGCGAAGCCTGGCTCGGCCGCATCGCCGGCCATCTCGGCACCCTGTTCCCCGCCCTGGACGGCACCGGCCTGCATCGCGCGTGGAGCGGCGACTTCGACGCCAGCCCCGACAACACCGCCTTCATCGGCGAACACCCCACCCGCCGCTTCCTGTACGCGGCCGGATTCAGCGGCGCGGGTCTGTGCCAGGCGCCTGCGGCCGGGGAGCAGCTCCGCGACCTGCTGATCGTCAAGTAGCCCGATCCCGGACCCATCACGGACCCCTTCGCAGGTCCCAGCACAGGAAAGAATGCCGTGATTGTTCTCGCGTGTAACGGTTTCAGCCGGGTGTCGGAGTTCTTCTCCGAACGCCTGGGTGCGACCGGCATCAACAAGCACTACCTCTTGGGCCACGACGCCGCCGCCGCGCTCCTGATCGACGGCCGCCTGGTCGCCGCGGTGGAGGAAGAACGCCTCAACCGGGAGAAGAAGACCACCGACTTCCCCGCGAACGCGATCGACTGGTGCCTCAGGGAAGCCGGGATCTCGTTCGACGACGTCGACCTGTTCGCCTTCCCCTGGAACTGGTCCACCCAGGTGCTGAACGAGATCCTGGACGGCATCCGCACCGCGCCGATGCCGCAGGACGCGAAGAGCCGCCTCATGGGCGACATGGCGGACCTGTTCGACCAGGTCGTCAGCCACGAGGCGATGCTCGCGGACTTCGAGGCCCGCACCGGACACCGCCCCGACCCGGCCAAGGTCCGCTTCGTTCCGCACCACCTGGCCCACGCCACGACCGGCTACTACCTCGCCGGCATGACGGACTCCGCGTTCATCGTCAGCGACGGCCGCGCCGAACGCTTCTCGACCCTGACGGGCGAGATCCGCAACGGCCGGATCACCGTCTTCGACGACACCGTCACCGGCGCCCAGCACTCCATCGGCACCCTGTTCTCCGCCATCACCCGCTTCCTCGGCTTCGTCCCCAACAACGACGAGTACAAGGTGATGGGCCTGGCCGGATACGCCGCCCCCCCGACGCCGAACCCCTTCCTCGACAACCTCCTCAGGCTGCACGACGACGGTCGCTACACCTTCACCAAGCCCCTTCGGACCGACGACCTGCACAGTCACGACGCCCTGTTCGAGGAGTACTTCGGACCCTTCGAGGACACCCTCGAATACAAGGCCCGCGTCGCCGCCGCCGCGCAGCAGATGCTGAACGCCGCCACCGCCCACCAGGTCCGCCACCTGGAGCGGAGGACGGATCTCGACCGGCTGTTGTTCGAAGGCGGCGTCGCCCTGAACTGCCTGAACAACACCCCGATGTTCGAGGGCTCCCGGTTCGAGGACATGCAGGTCAGCTTCGGCGCCTCCGACACCGGCATCACCATCGGAGCCGCGGCCCACGCCTGGCTCAACCACCCCGGCACCGGCCCCGCGGACATCCTCGCCGCCTCCGCACCCGTCCCGCCCTATCTGGGTCCGGCCTACGACGACGCCGCGATCGAGGAGGCCCTGGAGGGTTTCACCGGCCGCGTCGTCGTCTCACGCCTGGACGACGACCTGGTCGTCGAGCAGGTGGCGAAGCTGCTGACGAAGAAGGTCGTCATCGGCTGGTTCGAAGGCCGTGTCGAGCACGGGCCGCGCGCGCTGGGGCATCGCAGCATCCTCGCCAATCCCGGCTTCCCCGACATCAAGGACATCATCAACACCCGGGTCAAGCACCGCGAACCCTTCCGCCCGTTCGCTCCCCTCGTCCTCGAGGAGCAGGCGCCGAAGATCTTCGACATGGGGCGCAAGACCAGTTCCCCGTACATGACGTTCGTCTTCCCCGTGCGGGACGAGTACCGGGACCGCATCCCCGGCGCCGTACACGTGGACTGCACCTCCCGGATCCAGACCCTGACGGACGAGGGAACCCCAAGACTTACGGCGCTGCTGCGGAGGTTCATCGAACTGACCGGCACGCCCTGCCTGATCAACACCTCGTTCAACGTCGCCGGCGAACCCATCGTCTGCACCCCTGCCGACGCCCTGAACTGCTTCATGGGCACCGAGATCGACTATCTCGTCCTCGGGAACCACCTCATCGCCAAGAGCCAGAAGAGCCAGAAGAGCCAGAAGAGCTAGGAGCACCCCGTGCCGATCCAGATCCAGCGCAAGCACACCATGTACCACTCCACCGTCCTGGAGGCCGACCCGGACACCGTGTGGGCGACCATCCGCGACGCCATGCAGATCCTGGAGATCGTGTCCCCCGGCGACCTGGACGTCCACCGGGACGTCAGCTGGGTGGAGGGCGGCTCGGTCGAAACCGTCCCGGCCCGCTACGACTTCAGGCTCACGCTCAGCGGCAAGGTCGTCCAGCAGGAGATCGCGGCCCGGGACGAGATCAACAGGACCCAGTCCTACCGGGCCGTCGCCCCCACCAGCGGAGTCGCCGGCTACGAGGCCACCATCCGGGTGTTCCCCATCACCAACGACCCGGCCCGCAGCTTCTTCGACTGGTCGCGCACCCTGGAGATCGCCGAGGACGCCGACCTGAGCGTGGTCGAGGGCATCATCGACATCATGGAGAAGCAGACCGACTGCGTACGGGACCACTTCGCGCAGACCGCGAAGTGAGCGATGTGACGACGCTCGTACTGCTGCGGCACGGCGAAACCCTGCTCACCCCGCAGCGGCGGCTCTCCGGCAGCGGAGGATCCAACCCGGGACTCTCCCCGGTCGGACGCCGCCAAGCCGAGGCGGCAGCGGACGCCCTCGCCCACCGCGGCGACATCGCGGCGGTCGTCACATCACCGATGCGGCGCTGCCAGGAGACCGCTGATGCCGCGGCCGCGCGCCTCGGCCTGAGCGTCCGGGTCGACCGGGATCTGCGGGAAGCGGACTTCGGCGCCTGGGAGGGCCTGACCTTCGGCGAGGTCCGCGAACGCTACCCGGACGACCTGAGCGCATGGCTCGCCTCGCCCGAGAGTCCACCCTCGGGCGCAAGCGAGACCATGCGACAGGTCGCCCGCCGGGTCGCCGCCGTACGAGACGGACTCCTGGCCCAGTACGCCGGCGCCACGGTGCTGGTCGTCTCCCACGTCGTCCCGCTCAGAACCCTGATCCGCCTCGCTCTCCAGGCCCCACCGCCCAGTGTGTTCCGCATGGAAGTCGCAGCGGCCTCCCTGTCGACGGTGACGTACGACGAGGACGGCACCGCCACGGTGCGGGCTCTCAACGACACCCACCACTTGAACTGAACTGCATGCCAAGGGACCGGCACGCGCCACGCGTGTCGGCTCCCTGGTGTGTTTTCAGGAGAGGCGGTGTCAGCGCGGCTTCAAGCCGTGCAGCAAATGGTGGACCAGGCCCTCCACCCCCGCCAGAGCCGCTTCCGGAGTCAGCCAGCCGCCCGCGATGAAGGCGGCCATGCCGTGCAGGGCGGCGCCCGTGACGAGGTTGAGTTCCTCCGGGTCGCCCTCGATGATCTCGCCGCGCTTCTGGGCGTCCGCGAGGACTCGTTCCATGCTCCCGACCGTCCGCTCGACCGCGGCCGCCATCTGCTCCGAGGCGTCGGGATCGTGCTTGCGGGCGTACATCAGCTCCAGCAACTCGGCGTTGTCGACGGCGAAGCCGAGGTAGGCCCGGGCCAGGGCGGTGAGGCGGCGTTCGAGGGGCAGTGCCGGGTCGTCGGCCGAGCCCAGGGTCTTGCCGAGCCGGTCGTACCCGGTCAGCGCCAGGGCGTTGAGCAGGGCCTGCTTGTCCTTGAAATGCCGGCCGGGGGCGGCGTGACTGACGCCGACCTCGCGGGCCAGCTCCCGGAGGGAAAGGGAGCCGGCGCCCTTGTCGCGCAGGGTGCGTTCCGCGGCGGTGAGCAGGGCGGCGCGCAGGTCTCCGTGGTGGTAGGGGCGGCTTTCGGGGCTCTCGGGCATGCGCACCATCGTAGCTTTATGTTGGCGATGCCATCTTTGTTGTCATTGACAGCATTGTTGGCGGCGCCTACATTGGGGTCATGGCTGACAAGACGAACCAGACGGGCAAGCCTTGGGACGCGACCCGCCTCCCCGACCTCACCGGCCGCACGGCCGTCATCACCGGGGCCAACAGCGGCCTCGGCCTCAGGGCGGCGGAGGCGCTGGCCGGGGCAGGGGCGCATGTGGTGTTCGCCGTACGAGACCTGGAGCGGGGTCGGGCAGCGGCGGCGACCGTGCACGGCAGCACGGAGGTACGGCGGCTGGACCTGGCCGACCTGTCCTCGGTGCGGGAGTTCGCGCACGGCTGGGAAGGCCGCCCGCTGGACCTGCTGATCAACAACGCGGGCGTGATGATGCTGCCGGAGCAGCGGACGCGGGACGGCTTCGAGATGCAGTTCGGCACGAACCATCTGGGTCACTTCACGCTGACGAACCTGCTGCTGCCGTACGTCACCGACCGGGTCGTCACACTCTCCTCGTCCGCCCACCGCATGGGCGACCGAAAGATCCACTTCGACGACCTGAACCTGACGGCGAACTACAGCCCGACCCGGGCCTACGCCCAGTCCAAGCTGGCGAACCTGTTGTTCGTGCTGGAACTCCAGCGCCGGCTGGCGGCGGCGGGATCATCCGTCCGGGCGGTGGCGGCGCACCCCGGCTGGGCCGCCACCAACCTCCAGAGCCACCACGGCAATCCGTTGGTGCGGGGGTTCATGCAGGTCGGCAACAAGCTGTTCGCCCAGGACGACCGGGCGGGCGCCTTGCCGACCCTGTTCGCCGCGACGCAGGACATCCCCGGCGCGAGTTACGTCGGCCCGGACGGCCTGGGCGAGTTGCGAGGCGCGCCGACGCTGGTGGGCCGCACCCGGGCGGCGAGCGATGCGGAGGCGGCGCGGCGGCTGTGGACGGTGTCCGAGGAACTCACGGGGGTGAGCTGGCCGTTGGGGAAGGTGGAGCGGGTGGCGGCCGAGCGGTAGTGCGCTCCGCCGCCACGACACGACTTCGGTCAGGTCACGACTCCGGCTGGGTCACCGTCAGAGCCCACCGGATGGTGTCCGACGAAGCGTCGACGCCGATCACGAAGGACCCGGAGCGGACCACGCCCGGGTCCATGGTCACCGAGCCCACCCCGGCCTCCCCGGCCGGGCAGTCGACCGAGAACGCGGCGACCTCCGTCTCCTGGGACATCCTCACCCGCACATCGCCGCCGCCCTCGCAGGCCACCGTGAGCACGGTCGGCAGCCCCTCCCACGCGCCACCGGACGCGACACCGCCGTCTCCGGTCTGCTCCGGCACCCACACCAGGCCCTCCGGCCCGGGATGGGGCAGCAGGACATCGGTCGACGCGGCGGCGGGCGCCGCCCCCAGGCCGGTCAGTCCGCAGGCCGCCAGTGCGGTCATGGCCAGGGCACGGCTGGTTCGTCTCACGTTGGTTCCCCCTCAAGTTGCCTTGGTGCTCGGTCAGTTGGCCAGTTGGTCAATTGGTCAATTGGCCAGTCGTATGGTCGCCGCACATTCTGCCGTGACGGATGACCTTGTGCCTGAGTATTCGTACTCAGGGGTAGGCCGTACTCGGAGGTGGTCGATCAATGCCGACTCCGACGCCGACGACAATGCCGAGCCTGCTCGGGGTGTTCGCGCATCCCGACGACGAGTCTCTGTCCTCCGGGGGAGTCCTCGCCCGGCACGCCGCCTCCGGGGCGCGCACGGCGGTCGTGACAGCGACCTGGACTCCGGGCACGCGGCGCGGTGCCGAACTCGCCGAGGCGGTGCGGATCCTCGGTGCCGGTGAGCCCCGGATGCTGGGCTACGCCGACGCGCGTGTGCCGCATTCCGCCCCGGGCGGTCCGCGGTTCCTCGACGCGCCGCTCGACGAGTCGGTGGGGCGGCTGGTGACTCACATACGGCAGTTCCGCCCGCAGATCGTCGTCACCCACGATGCCTACGGCGGCGTGACCGGCCACCCGGACCATGTGCACACGCACCGAGTGACCACCCTCGCGGTCCAGGCGGCCGGCCTGGAACGCCTCTACCCGGACGCCGGCGACCCCTGGCAGCCGAGCGCCCTGTACCTGGCGACGCACCCGCACTCAGCCCTCGGAGCGCTGGAGGAACTGGCTCGTGCGGGCAAGGGCATGAACACGGTCCCCGACGAGCGGGTCACGGCGACCGTCGACGTGAGTCCCTGGCTGAAGCAGAAGTGGGCGGCCGTACTGGCCCATCGCAGCGAGGTGGAGCGAGGGGCGGCGCCCGGCCTGCTCGCCGGCTTCGCGCCGGACGTCCGGGAGCGGATTCTCTCCACCGAGTGGTACACCCGGCAGGACGCGCTCTCCCCGGTGACCGCCCAGACGGAGCTGACCCCTTGAGCGACGGCTCGCCCACGCGCCCGCCCGACCGGCTTCAGAGCTACTCCGCGGCCAACGCCTCCCGCATGGCCTTCGCCGTGACGGTCGGGTCGTAGCCCTCCGGGACGCCCTCGACGAGGATGATGTCGCCCTCGATGTGCCGCGAGCGCAGGGGCGCGATCTCCTGGTAGGCGGGCGAGTCCCACCACGCCCGCGCCTCGGCGATCCCGGGGAAGCCGATGACCACGACGGCCCCCGGCCAACTGCCCTCCTTCGTCTCGTGCGGCGTGACGTGTACGAGGAATCGGCCGCCGTACGGCTCGAAGGTGGCGGGGATGCGCTCGATGTACTCCGCGACCTCCGGGTGCGGGGCGGCGTCCCGGAGGTGGGCTATGGCGTAGGCGGGCATGGTGGCCTCCCTGTCGGTCGGGCTCGTTCCCTCTGCTGACGATCGTGGCAGGAGGGCCGGCCGGAGGCGATGACCTGGGAGGTAATGCCTGCGGGGATCCGGGGACCCGGGGGCCCGGGTCCCCGGGGGTGTGGGCGTCGCGGGACCGGGTGCCGTTGCGAGCGGCTCGAAGGCGACGTCCAATCCGCGTGTGCGGAAGGGCGGTTGGACGGAGATCAGGGTGGCGCAAAGAGCCCGTGCGCGGGGGTGGGGTCTGTTGAGGGGTGCGCACCATGGGTACAACCTCTGTGCGCGGCGGGCCGCCCGGCGCTTTCCGCTGCCCGGATCGCTCGCCCCTGATCGGCGGGCCGCTTGCGAGTCCGCGCGTCTGGCATGCGGTTGGGAGGAGGCGGTGTTGGCAGAGGAGAATGCCCCTATTGCGTGGCGGAAGAGTAGTTACAGCGCCAACCAGAACCAGGAGGCTTGCTGTGAAGTAGCCCTCTTCCCGGCGGCGGCGTGCGTCCGCGACTCCAAGGTTCCTGATGGGGCGGTGCTCCGTTTCTCCTTCCCCGCCTGGCAGGTCGCGGTAGCGTACTTCGGTCGGGGACCGTCCGCTGGAGGCGTCCATGAGCAACTGTGATCCAGCCGATCGAGGCGGGGGCGTTCCGTACGGCCGGGGCGGGTTCGCGAGCTACTGCCTGGTGACGGGGCTCGTCGCCACGGCGGCGGGTGCGGCGGCGTCCTTGCTGGGTGGGGGGTTCGCCGTCCGGTTCGTCGTATGGGCCCTGGTCCTGCTCCTGGTGGCCGCGGCAGCCGGCTGGTGGTGGGCATGGGCGCCTGCTACCGCTCATCGGTGGACCGTGGGTCTTTTGGTGCGTCCGGCAGCGAGGGACGTACCGACTCGAATGCCTTCGCAAAGGTCCTGACCAAGAAAAAGGCCGCGCTGAAACTGCCCGCCAGGCATGCCTCGGGCGGGATGCCCATCCGGACGCCGGCGTACGCCACCAGGGTCAGGCCGGCCAGGGAGAACACAGCCAGTGCGGTCAGGTTGCGCAGGATCCGTATCAGGTCGTCCGTGTGGGCCCTTCTGCGGCGTATGGCGTTGTCCGTGTCGTCCTGGCGCAGGCGGCGCAGGCGTGCGCAGGTGTCATCGCTGGTGAGGCCCTGCGCGGTGAGGGAGTCAGGCACCGACGGTTCGCGGGTGGGAGCCCGGTTCGTCGGCCGAGTGGTCGTGCCGGGGGAGCGGCCGACGCCTGAGCGCCGGTCCTTTCGCCTCCGTTTCTCGTTCGCCATGGCCTCTTTGTTCCCCCGTCGGTGCCTGGTCGGATTCAGGAGCGGTTCACGTTCAGTTGGCCGAGGAGCTCGTCCAGCATCGAGAGCGACGCGTCCTGGCTCATCGATTTGTCGGTCAGGTCCTCGAAGCACTCCTGGTACCGGGCGACCATCTCGCGGTTGTCCCGGTTGGTGAGCACTCCGCCAGGACCGGAGACATACAGCACGTCCTCGTCGTCGCGGTAGCCGAAGAGGACGAAGCTGTCCTCCAGGCTGTCGTGGGCTCCGGCGCTGAGCGGCAGCACCTGGAGCCTGATCCTCTGGCTTTCCGTCAACTGCTTGATGTGCGCGAGCTGGTTGCGCATGACCCCCGCACCGCCGACCAGGCGGCGTAGCGCGGACTCGTCGACGATCATGGCCACTTCCGGGCCTCCGTCCGCGAAGGTGCGCTCCTGCCGCGCCGTCCTGAGATCGATGCCGCGCTGTACCTGGGTGGCGGTGGGCGAGGCGGCGAAGAGCGCGCCGATGTAGTCCGCGGTCTGGAGCAGACCGGGAATGAGGGTGGGGTGATACGCACGAACGGAGTCGGCGGCGCTCTCGTAGCCCAGGAACTGGGCGAATGGTGGCGAGATGATGTCGTTGTACTCCGACCACCATGACTGGCCCTTGCTGCCGCGCGCCGCCTGTTCCAACTCTTCTACGAGCGCGTCGTCGGTCACCTCGTACAAGCGGAGCATCGCCTGGAGGTCAGTGACGGACAGACTCACCGTGCCTGCCTCGATGCGGATCACTTTTGACAAGGACCAGTCAAGGCGGTCGGCCGCATCGCGTTGCGTCAGGCCTGTCTTGTCGCGCGCGGCCTTGAGCGCGAGACGCAGTTTGCGGCGGTTCAGGCTTGGGTCGGAGGCGGTGGGCATGCTCTTTGCTCCTTCTGGGCGCGCGCTGGACGCGCCTCAGTCAGTGCAAGCTGCCACGCGACCAGCTGCTGGGCAGATGTTGTCGGCGCCACCGTATGCCGACCATACCCTTGAAGCCAGTCGAACGGCTTTGGTCGGTTCGCTGTCAATCTTTTGGCTCAGATCGACATGAATTAACTCGATCGGGCGTAACCGATCTGGTCCCCTCATAACGAGAAGTACCCAAAAGACATGTGTCGAATCGACGGGGGCGACCGCCAGGTGAAGTGTGGTGAACATCACACTATAGGGGTGCTTCCCTTCGGTTCCTCGCCCGCGACCCCCGCCACGAAGTGGTCGAACTCGCCTGCCTGTACGCCGAGTACGAAGGCGTCCCACTTGCGGCGGTTGGTGGTGACCACGTTGTCCGGGGCGCTGGTCTCGCGGATGTAGACGGGGGCGTCACCGTCGTCGCCCTCCCCGAAGGCGATCTCGATCCAGGGGCCCGGGCCGGTGGCGTCGGGTGGGGCGGCGCGTTCCCAGGTGAGGTTCGCGGGGATGTCAGGCATGGGGGGAGACCTTCTTGAGGGTGGTGAGGAGGGCGTGGAAGGCGGTGGGGGTGGGGGTGAGTA
This sequence comes from Streptomyces sp. NPDC051243, assembly GCF_044455405.1. Taxonomy (NCBI): domain Bacteria; kingdom Bacillati; phylum Actinomycetota; class Actinomycetes; order Kitasatosporales; family Streptomycetaceae; genus Streptomyces; species Streptomyces sp. NPDC051243. The sequence goes on from NZ_JBITES010000002.1 coordinate 25,727, forward strand.
TCGCGCCGGTGGGGTCGCTGCTTTCGGTCAGGCGAATCGTTCCGGTGCCGCTGGCTATGTGCACGCAGGCCTCGCCTTCGCTGCAGTAGGAGGACTTCTGCCAGTGCCGGTTCATGGGCGTTCCTTCACAGCTCTCGCATCACGTTGTGGATCAGTTCTCGGGTCTTGTCGGGGCTCAGCGCCACGCGCTCGATGCGCTCGAAGAGCGTTCGATACTTGTGCAACTGGGCCTCGGCGTCCAGGAACGCGGAGCCATGGGACTGATCGAGTTGGACCGTGTCCAACTGTGGCACCGGACCGTGCGCGTAGTAGATCGACTGTCCCGATCCTGGGTAGGCGCCGACGTCGAAGGTGATGGCGCGCAGGGTGACGTGGTCGCGCTCGCTCATGTCGAGCAGGTGTTGCAGTTGCTGTCGGGCGACCGTAGGGCCGCCGACCTTCATGCGTAGGGCGGCCTCGTGGATGATCGCCGCGTACGGCGTGGGGTGCTCGCGGAAGAGGACGGCCTGCCGCTTGATGCGGAACGAGAGACGGTGCTCGATGTCGGGCGGTGCGAGTTCGATGACCGCTTGGCGGAAGATCTCGAGGGCGTACTCACGGGTCTGGAGCATGCCGGGGATGCGAGCCGTGGTGGTGCTGCGCAAGGACTGGGCGTGGTGCTCCAGTTCGGCGAGGTCGAGAAGTGTGCTGGGGAGCAACTCGCGGTACTCCTCCCACCAACCCCGCTTGCGGTCCGGAGTCATGGACGCGAGCGCGTCTACGAGGGCCTTGTCCGAGCAGTCGTAATGGCGGGCGATCCCGCGCAATCGGTCCGGGCTCACGCCGTGGCGGCCGGCCTCGATGTTGCTGACCTGGTTCTGCTTGATGCCGAGAAGCTCCGCGGCCTGGGTCGAGGTCAGGCCCGCCCGCTCGCGCATCTTGCGGAGCTCGCCACCCAACCGGAGTTGACGCCCTGTTGGGGTGCCTCTCATGGCCACCGTGCTCTCCTTCGGCAGGCAGTGTCACCCACACGTATGAATGTCGAAGCAGTTCAGGCTTCTCGGTCTAACACCTTACAGATTGGCGCTACCTTCGTTTCAAGGCGCCCCACCGCCCAGAAGCGCACCGCTCGACGGACCGGCAAGCCACTGGGCCACAACCATCGGCAACCCGCCAACTCCCCTCAGTGATCGGAGACTTCCATGGCCACCGTATCCCCGTCCTGGGCCTACACCCTCCAACTCCCGCACGATCCACGCGCACCGGGCATCGCCCGCGCCACCCTCCGCACCGTCCTCGCCGCCCACGGCCTCACCGACGTCACCCCCACCGCCGAACTCCTGGCCGCCGAACTCCTCGCCAACGCCCACCGCCACACCGCCGGCCCGTACGCACTCCGCGTCCGCCCGATGGAACCCGGACGCCTCCGAGTCGCCGTATGGGACAACGATCCACGCGTCCCGCCCGGATTCGCAGCGGGCGGCGACCTGCCTGCCGTGCCGCCCGACGACGCCGAGGGCGGCCGAGGACTGCACCTCATTCGCTCGTGTGCGGACTCCGTCGGGGTCTCCGTGCTGCGGGAGCTGGGGGCGTCCAAGGGCGGGAAGTTGTTGTGGGCCGAGTGTCAGTGGGGTGGCCTAACGTGATGGGGTGTGCTCGGAGCGTGAAGGAGGGCGGCTGTGGCGAAGGTCGAGGAACGGCTAAGAGGAGCCGCGGCTCAGGCCGCACAGTACGGTGGATTCGACGCCGAGCGGGATGTCGGACCTCCCACCGACCCCGTAGCCGAGGGCGCCGACAAGGCGGAGGGACGGAGGCAGCGAGCCATGTCCGTGTCACCGGGCGCCTGGCCCCATCTGCGACCTCGCCCGGGCAATCTGCGTGAGATCGCCGAGAAGATCGAGCAAGCGACGGGTCTGCGGGTGCAGATCTTGGGAGGGAAGCTCGTGATGTCCCCGACTCCGCGTGGCAAGCACGCGGGTGCGGTGAAGCGGCTGCGACGTCAGCTTGAGAGTGGGGTTCTGCCTGAGGGCTTGGACGTGTACGAGGTGTCGTCGATCGCTCTGCCGGACGACCCGGAGGACTATGTGACGCCGGATCTGATCGTTCTGCCCACCGACTGGGAAGAGGACGACGACTGGCTCGCCGCCCCGGAGGACGCCGCGCTCGCCGTCGAAGTCATCTCCCAGTCCGAGAAGTCCCGAGAGATCCGGGACAAGGCCGACTGGTACGCCGTCGCCCACGTCCCCGTCCTCCTCGTCATCGACCCCCGGAACGGCACCTGGGCCCTGCACACCCGCCCGGACAACGGCGCCTACCAGGACGTACTCCCCGGCAAGTTCGGAGAATCCGTACCGCTGCCCGAGCCGCTCGACATTGAGATCGACACCGCCGGCTTCCCTCTCTACGGTGCTTCACCGCGCCGGCGGCGAGGGGACGAAGGCGTCGAGAGCGACCTCTGACGCTCCTCTCACCTTCGTGGGCCACAGTGGCCCACGATGAAGCCCACCTCGCGTCCCTCTCGCCTCTCCCTGTACGCCGCCGGCCTCCTCCTCGCCTTCACCTCGGCCTCCGCGGCGCCTGACGTCGGCACAGGTCCCTTCGGCGTGACCGCCGCGGCCCACGCGCGGGGTGCGCGGGTCGGTGCGCTGTTCGCCGCGGACCGTCGCGACCGCCTGCGCGGTGGTCACTTCTGCACCGCGTCCGTCGTGCACAGTCCACACCGGAACCTCATCGTCACCGCCGCCCACTGTCTGGGCGGAAAGCCGCGCGAACTCGTGTTCGTGCCGGGGTACCGGGACGGCGAGGCGCCGTACGGAGTGTGGAAGGTCGGGAGACGGTTCCTGTCGGAGGCGTGGGAGGAGAGGCGGGACGAGGACAGCGACGTGGCGTTCCTGGAGGTGGGGGATCGGGGCGGGGAAGGCGTCGAGGATGTGGTGGGGGGCAATCGGTTCGCCACGGACACGGCCGCCGGGGCCACGGCGGTGACCGTCACCGCCTACCTCAACTCCCGTGAAGAACCGGTCAGTTGCACCAACAGGCCTCGCCTCCTCAGCCATACGCAGCAGCGCATCGAATGTCCCGGGTTGAGCGGCGGGAGCAGCGGGAGTCCCTGGGTCGACGGGGACGGGGCGGTCGTAGGCGTGCTCGGCGGGCATGACAATGGCGGGGCGTCGGCGGATGCGTCGTACAGCGTGGTGCTGGGGGTGCGGGCGGCGGGGCTGTACCAGGAAGCGGAAAGGGGCTCCGCCTTGAACTGATCTCTGTGGCAAGGTCTGTTCGGTGGACGCACTGAAGGATCGGGACCCCGCGCACATAGGCGCGTACACGCTGCTCGCACGGCTCGGGGCGGGCGGTATGGGACAGGTCTATCTGGCGCGGTCGCCGGGTGGGCGGCTGGTCGCCATCAAGGTGATCCGGGACGAGATCACCGACCATCCGGAGGCGCTGGCCCGGTTCCGGCGTGAGGTGGAGACGGTGCGGGCCGTGCGGAGCGCGTATACGGCGAACCTGATCGATGCTTCGTTGGATACGGCGCCGTATTGGCTGGCCACCGAGTATGTGTCGGGGCCGACTCTGAGCAAGGCGGTGGGGGAGCGGGGGGCCTTGCCGGCCGAGACGTGCCGTGGGGTGCTCGCCGCCCTCGCCGAAGGCCTCGCGGCGGTGCACGCGCACGGCGTCACACACCGGGACCTCAAGCCGCAGAACGTCATCCTCGCCGGCCAGGGGCCCCAGCTCATCGACTTCGGGATCGCACGCGGTGCCGGTCAGACGGCCCTCACCGAGGCCGGGTTCGCGCCGGGCACGCCCGGCTTCGCCGCGCCCGAGGTGCTGCTGCGCAACGAGGTCGGTCCGGCCGCGGACGTGTTCGCCCTGGGTGCGACGCTCGCGTACGCGGCGACGGGGCGGGCGCCGTTCGGCATGGGCGAGCCGGCCGGGGTCAGTTACCGGGCCGTGCACGAGCCCGTCGACCTCGTCGGCGTCGAGCCGGAGTTGGCGGCCCTCGTGGAGGCCTGCGTGGCCAAGGATCCGGCGGCCCGGCCGGGACTGGACGAGGTGATCGCCCGGTGCGGGGTGCGGGCGGCGCTCGTCGAGGACCCGTTCTACGCCGGGTTCGCCCAGTTGGCCGAGGCGGTGCCGCAGACGCCGGCGGGCGGGCAGGCGGGGGCCGTGATGCCGGCGCCTCCGGTGCATCCGCCGCTGGGGGTGCATGACATGCCCACGGCTGGGGCGGCGGACGGCTACGGCTATACGCCCACGCAGGTGAACGGGTCGGCTCCGGCCACCGACCGGCGCCGAGTCACGCCCTGGACGGTCGCCCTGGCGGCCGGGGTCGCGGTCAGCGTGGGAGTGGCCTTCGCACTGCTGGCGCCGGACGACGACAAGGACGGTGGTTCCGCCTCACGGGTCATCAAGTCGCCCAGCGCGTCAGCGTCCTCGGCGGCGTCGAAAGGTGCTCCCGCGTATGCGGCAGACAAGATCGACCGTACGCAATGGCTCTCGGACACCGGTGCGTGCCAACTGCCGCCGGAGGAGCGGGCGGGCAATGGCTTCATGGGCTCCGTCAGCGACGCCGAGAACCCGGGCGCCGTGTCGGAGAGGCTCACTGTCGACGGCAAGGTGCGGATCGGGTTCCGCGACAAGAACGCGACCGAGGACGCGGAGCCCTACTACGTCACCATCAGCGTGAAGCCGCCGCACGACATCGACCCGTCCACCGGTAAGCCCGTCGAGGGGCTGCTGGTCGACAACGTCCGGGTGGGCTACACGAGCAAGCCCATCGACCTGTACGGCGGCAGTGCTCCGGGCGACTGGAAGTACGTCACGTACCCGGACGACTTCAAGTCCTGGGCGAGGGCCGAGCCGTCCCCCGCCATCCCCGTGACCAATGACCCCGGCGACTGGACCGTGCAGTTCCATCACATCCGTACGCCTGACGACTACTCGAGCGTCTTCTGTCTTGGCTTCGCGGTGAAATAACGCCACTCTCACCGGAAACGGTCTTGAACAGCGGCGATATGGGGGAGGGTTGAGCCGTGCGAAAAGTATGGGTGGCCGGTGGTGTCGCGGTCGCGCTCGGCCTGAGCTTTGTGATGCTGCTCGTCGTCGGGGTGTACATCGTCGCCGGAAACCTGGTCAACGGCGTCGGCAAGGGCAGCGTCGGACTGGCCAAGGGTTCCGTGCCCGGCGCGTACAAGGCGCTCGTGCAGAAGTGGGGCAACCTCTGCCCCGCCATCAACCCCGCCCTGCTCGCCGCCCAGCTCTACCAGGAGAGCGGCTGGGACCCGGACGTCGTCAGCCACGCCGACGCCCGCGGCATCGCCCAGTTCATCCCGAGCACCTGGGCCACCCACGGCATCGACGGCGACGGCGACGGCGACCGCGACATCTGGGACCCGAACGACGCGATTCCGTCGGCGGCCTCGTACGACTGTGAACTCGCCAAGTACGTCAAGGACGTCCCCGGCGACACCACGAACAACATGCTCGCCGCCTACAACGCGGGCGCGTACCGCGTCATAAAGGCGGGCGGGGTGCCGTCCATCACCGAGACCCAGAACTACGTCACGAGAATCCGCAGCCTGGAGAAGAGCTTCGCCGCCCCCGTCGGCCGAGTCGACCCCACCAAGCAGGCCGCCGGTGCCATCGACTACGCCCAGAAGAAGCTCGGCACCCCCTACCTCTGGGGCGGTGAGGGCACCGCCGCGGACGGTGGGCGGTTCGACTGCTCGGGGTTGACCCAGGCCTCTTACGCGAGTGTCGGGATCTCGTTGCCGCGCGTCGCCAATGATCAGTACAACGCGGGGCCGCATCCGGCCAGGAACGAGTTGCTCCCCGGCGATCTGGTGTTCTTCTCGAAGGACCCCAACAACTCCCGGGCCATCCACCATGTCGGTATTTATGTGGGTGGCGGGTACATGATCGACGCGCCGAGAACGGGTGCTGTGATCCGGTTCGACCCGATCGACACCCCCGAGTACTTCGGGGCCACACGGGTGACCGCGGATGGCGCGAAAGCGCTGCCCACGGCGGTTTAGACGCAGCGTGAACCCACCCCCTGAGCTGCGGCGATGGGTCTCTCTTCGATAACGTCTGCGTGATCATTCAGTGGAGTGTGGAACGTATCAACAGGGGCCGTGCGTTCCTGGTTTCGTAGCCGGATCTACAACCACGGGGGTGGGCGGGACGGCGTACGCAAGATGCGCCGGAGAGACGACGAAGGGGCCGCGGCATCATGGCTGGACTCGCAGAATCCGGGTCGAACCCCGACGTCGAGCTGCTCTTCGACATCAATGGCCTGGCCAAGGACGCGCCGAGCTGGTTCGACCGGGTCATGGAGTACGTCGGTGAGTACGGGCTGCTGCTCGCCCTGATCCTGCTCGTGGTGTGGTGCTGGTGGTCCGTGCGGCGCAAGAGCGCGGAGGACGCCGCCTCGTCCGTGGCCGCACTCGTGTGGGCGCCGCTGGCCGCCGCGGTCGCGGTGCTCGTGAACGTGCCGATACGGGGATTCGTCGAGCGGCCCCGGCCGTTCAAGGATCATCAGGGGCTTGAAGTCCTGGTCAGCGGGAAGACCGACTACTCGTTCGTGAGTGATCACGCGACGATCGCCATGGCCCTGGGGGTCGGGCTGTTCGTCGCGAACCGGAAGTTCGGGATCGCCGGGATCGGGCTGGCTCTTCTCGAAGGGTTCTGCCGGGTCTACATGGGCGTGCACTATCCGACCGATGTCGTGGGCGGGTTCGCTCTCGGTACGGCCGTCGCGCTGCTCCTTTCGCCGCTCGCCATGGCCTTGCTGACGCCCGTCATGTCCGCCGTCGAGCGGTCGCCGAGAGCGGGGTGGCTGATCAAGTCGCGGGGGCGGTCCCGGGCGGGTGGGCAGGACGCGATGATTCCGGGGGCTCGGAAGGAGACGGCCGGGGCCGGCGCTGAGGAGCGGGATCTGGCCGCCTAGGTACGGCCGCTCTGCAGCATCCTGCGGGGCCACAGCGCCTGCGGGGCTACAGCGCCTGCGGGTACGTGAAGAACCTCTCCGGGTCGTACTGCTTCTTCAGCCTCGTCAGGCGTGTCGCCGCGTCCCCGTAGTACGCCTTGCGCCAGTCGCTCAGGGTCGCGTCGGTGTAGTTCTGGTACGCGGCGCCCGAGGCGTACGGCCGCATCGCGTCGTGGGCCTGCTTCAGCCAGGCCTGGGCCTCGGAGCCCGTCGTGCCGGCGCGCCAGGAGGCGATGTACTGCGCCAGGAAGCGTGAGCGGCGGTGCACGAAGGCCGTCGCCGTGGGGGAGACGCGGTTCACGGCGCCGCCGAGGGCCGTGAGGGCGATGCTGCCGGAGCCGCCGCGGACCGACCGCAGCTGCTTCAGCAGGGTCTGGACGCCCGCCGCGGAGAGGGAGCGGTCGAAGAAGTCCGACTTCCCGGTGTATGTCTCGCGGCCCAGTGCGCCCTGCGGGGAGCGGCCGGGCGTTGAGCCGGGGAGGTGGCACTGGGCGTCCGTGGCGAAGGACGAGCAGCCCGCGTACAGCTCCATGGACTCCTCGTAGGAGCGGCGCCTGAGGGCGACGTTGCTCGCGGGGCCGGGGCCGCCGGGGCGGTCGGCCAGGCGGTCGACCGCGTTCTGGAGTTCGCGGTAGGTGCCCAGGGAGAACGCGGCGACGGAGAGGGTGGGGGTGCCGCCGGCGTGGTTCGAGATGCTCAGCGCCGACCAGATCTCGTCGGGCTGCGACGGGCCCCACTCCTGCCACGCCTTGATCAGCGCGGCCGCCTTCGACCAGGGCCAGGTCATGTACGCCGTTACGGCCTGGGGGGCCGGGTGGGTCTTGAAGTGCAGTTCCGTCACGACGCCGAAGTTGCCGTTGCCGGCGCCGCGCAGGGCCCAGAAGAGGTCCTTGTTGGTGGTGGCGTTGGCGGTGAGCTGCTTGCCGTCGGCGGTGATGAGGGTGGCCTGGGTGAGGCTGTCGCAGGTCAGGCCGTAGGCGCGGGAGGTCACGCCGTGGCCGCCGCCGAGGGTGAGGCCGGAGACGCCGACGGTGGGGCAGGAGCCGGCGGGGATGGTGACGCCCTTCGCGGCGAGGGCGCGGTAGACGTCGATGAGCTTGGAGCCGGCGCCGATCACCGCGGTGTTGCCGCTCGCTCGGATGCGGTTGAGCTTGGAGACGTCGATGATCAGGCGGTTGTTGCCGGAGGACCAGCCGGCGTAGGAGTGACCGCCGTTGCGGATGGCGACGTGGAGGTTGTGGGCTCGGGCGTAGGCGAGGGTGGTGCGGATGTCGTCGGGGTGGGCGACGTAGGCGACCGCGGCGGGCTTCAGGGCGTCGAAACGGGTGTTGTAGAGCTGGTGGGCGGACTTCCAGGAGGCGTCGCCGGGGCGGATGAGGGGGCCGTCGAGGTCGCGGGCGAGGGCGGTCCAGTTGGCGGGGGCGGCGGCGGATTTGCTGGTGGCTGTGGTTTGCGTGCGGGTGGCGGTGCCGGCGCCTGTCTCTGCTCCTGAGGTGGAGCCCGTGCTGCCCTTGCACGCGGTTGTTGCCAGGGCGGTGAGGGCTGCTGCGCCGCCGCCGATGAAGGTACGCCGTTCCATGTCGCCTCCTGGGTGGTTCCGTGGAACGAGACGGGGTGGTGGGGGTCGGGGTTCCATGGCGCGGGGCCTTGCGGTGGGGGCGAGCCGGGAGCCTGGGTGCTGCCGCCCCCAGACCCCCGCTTCGGCCCCTGAAGGGCCTCGTCCTCAAACTCCCCCAGAGGGGCACCCCCAGACAGGCCGCAAAGAGCAACCAACGGTTGCACATACCGCCCGGGCGTTCTACAGTGATGTGCAACCAAAGGTTGCGAGAGGAGCGGTGCCGATGGAGTACGGCAGCATCGAGCGGGAGATCTACATCGACGCCACACCCGAGGTGGTCTACGAGGTCGTCAGCAGGCCCGAACACCTGCGGGAGTGGTGGCCGGACGAGGCGGAGCTCGAGCCGGTGCCCGGTGCCACCGGGGTCATCTCGTTCGGTGACGGCACGGCGCCGGATGTGAAGGTCGTGCCGGTCACGGTGGTGGAGGCCGACCCGCCCCGGCGGTTTTCCTTCCGATGGGTGTACGACGAGGGTGAGGCCGCGACCGCGTCCAACTCGCTCCTCGTGACCTTCGACCTGGTCCCCTCGGGTGCGGGCACGCTGCTGCGCTTCTCCGAGGCGGGGTTCCGGGAGAAGGGCTGGGAGGCGGCCGTGCTCGAGGAGGCGTACCGCGAGCACGTCACCGGATGGGACTACTTCCTGCCGCGCCTCGTCACGTACATCGCCAGGCGGGTGTCGACGTCATGAGTGTCACCGTCGACGACGAGCTCTGGTCGGCGGTGGGGGACCCCATCCGGCGCCGGATGCTCGACCTGCTGTTGACCGGAGGCGGCGGGACGGCGACCACGCTCAGCGAGCAGCTGCCGGTGACCCGGCAGGCGGTCGCCAAGCACCTCGGCGTACTCGGCCGGGTCGGGCTGGTCCATGTCACGCCGTCCGGACGCGAGCGTCTCTACCAGGTCGACGAGGCCCAGCTCGCGCGCGCCGTAGCGCAGCTGTCGTCCGTCGGGGCCGCCTGGGACGCCCGGCTCCAGCGCATCAAGCGGATCGCCGAAGCGATCCAGCGCAGCAAGGAGGACTGACCCGCACGAACGAACCGTTGCCAGGCACCGGTTACCAGGCACCACGAGTCAAGAGAGAGCAAGGGAGAGGTACCGAGATGGTGGACATTCTGCACAGGGTCGGAGCCACAGCGGCCCCGGATGACGTCTACGCGGCCCTGACCACGATCGAAGGGCTGTCGGGCTGGTGGACGCAGGACACGGACGGCGATCCGGACGTCGGAGGAGTGATCCGGTTCCGCTTCGAGCCCGGCGGGTTCGACATGAAGGTGCTGGAGGCCCGGCCCGCCGAGCGGGTGAGCTGGGAGGTCGTCGACGGTCCCGAGGAGTGGATCGGTACGCGGATCCGCTTCGAGCTCAAGCGGGAGGGCGATTTCACGATCGTGCTGTTCCGGCATGAGGGCTGGAAGGAGCCGGTGGAGTTCATGTACCACTGCAGCACGAAGTGGGCGACCTTCCTGATGAGCCTCAAGAAGCTGGTCGAAACGGGCAAGGGCGAGCCCGCGCCGCAGGACGTCAAGATCAGCAACTGGCACTGACCGCAACATCCCGCGCGGCCCGCATGCGCCCTGGCCGTCCTGCATCCCTACCCGCCCCCGCCAGGGCTCGCATGCGCCTCAGTACCCTACGTGCGCCTCCGCGTCCGCCCGCGCCAGGCTGCGCGCGCGTCTTGCCGGGCCGTGCCAGCCGCAGGTGCAGCGGGCTGTGCAGAAAGGGCCCTTTTCCACCGTCGTCGTGCGGTGCTCCTCGGGGTCGCGGTGCTTTGTGGGGGACTTCGTTCCATCCTGAGGCGCCACGCCGACAACGTTACCCAAGGCAAGTAAGCGCAACGCCTCCGGGCGGCGTGACGGGGGCACCTACCCGTCGTTAACCGGAACGACAGGGGGCCCGTGACGGACGTACCGGCTGGGGGTAGGCAGGCGATGACGGAGCGGCAGCAGCACAGGCGGAGGCATGGGGCGGGCGTTGCGGCCGGGGTGCTGTGTCTCTGCCTGGCGGGCAGCGGGTGCGCGGAGCGCGGGGCGGCGGCGGAGGACTCGCGCGGGCGGGACGCCGTGGAGCTCGTGCGGCGTGCCGCCGACGCGCTCGTCGGGGCCGGGACTTCCAAGGCCCGTACGTCCATGGAGATGGCCACCGGCGGCACCCGCGTCACCATCCGCGGCGAGGGCGTGTACGACTTCCACAAGCAGCTGGGGCAGTTGAAGGTGCTGCTGCCCCAGGATCCCGCCGGCACGACCGCCCGCCGGCCGATCATGGAGCTCCTCGCCCCCGGGGCGCTGTTCATGAAGAACCGCGGTGCCGGGGTGCCCGCGAACAAATGGGTGCGTGTCGACACGCGCTCGCTCTCGGACGGGAACCTGGTCACCGGTGGCGCCACCGATCCGTTCGCCGCCGCTGAAGTGCTGCGGGGTGCCCGGAGCGCCACCTATGTGGGGGAAGGGAAGGTCGCGGGTACACCCGTGCGCCACTACCGGGGGACCGCCGACCTCGGTGTCGCGGCACAGGAGGCGTCCGACGGCAACAAGGAATCCCTGACGGCGGCGGCGAAAGGGTTCGCCACGGATCAGGTGCCGTTCGACGTGTATCTCGACGACGACGGCCGGATCCGGAAGGTGCGGCATCGGTTCAGCTTCGTCAACGGGCAGCAGAGCGATGCCGTCGCCGTGGCCTCCACGACCTTGCTCTACGACTTCGGGGCCCCCGTCGACGTACGCCTGCCGGACCGCGAGGACATCTACGCGGGCAAGATCGCCGAGGAGTGAGGCCGGCGTATGCCTGCGTGACGGGCGTCAAGAACTAGCCCGTCCGTGCCATGCGCGGTGTGTAGGCCGCTCCCTACTCTAGGAAGTCGGTAACGGCAGAGAAGAGGTGATGCACGTGGCTCCGGTCGGCGGTACGGCAGTTCAGGACCACGTCGCCCTCGCCGAGATCGAGCTGTGCGGAGAGCTGATCATCGCGGCCTCGGCCGCCCGTGAGGACCGGCTGAGCCTGGAGAGCATCGACGAGGTGCTGCGCGTCGCGGAGGAACGGGCCGGCGAGGGGCGGGGTGCCGAGGGCGCGTGAGGCCGTCCTCGCCGGTCGCGGAACTCAGGTCCGCAGCAGCCTGCCGATCGCCTTCGTCGCCTCCTCCACCTTCGCGTCGATCTCCGCACCACCCTTCAGAGCGGCGTCGGCGACGCAGTGCCGGAGGTGCTCCTCCAGCAACTGGAGGGCGAAGGACTGCAGGGCCTTCGTCGACGCGGACACCTGCGTGAGTATGTCGATGCAGTAGACGTCCTCGTCGACCATGCGCTGCAGGCCGCGGATCTGGCCCTCGATACGGCGCAGGCGCTTGAGGTGTTCGTCCTTCTGCTTGTGGTAGCCGTGGATGCCGTGGTCGTGGTCGGTCACCACGGCCCCGGTCTCCTCGGAGGGCGCCGTCGCGCCGGCCTCGGTGGTCGTCATCGCGTCCTCCAGACGTAAACCACTACACATACCCCTACTGGGTATATCGTACCGAACTTTGCTGGGTATAGGGCCTGTGGCCGATGCCGCGAACGGCCGCTGGACTGGACCACTGGGCAGCCCCCGTGCCGACCACCGTGCCTGATGGGCGACACTGGAGGACGGCCCATTAGCCGTGGCCGGATGATGCGCCTAGCATCAGCCTGACCGAACCGACGCTTCTTGAGGACCCTCACGTGCGCTTTCGTCTGACCCCCCGGGAGACGAGCTTCTACGACATGTTCGCCGCATCCGCGGACAACATCGTCACGGGCTCGAAACTCCTGATGGAACTGCTCGGGGCGGACAACGCCGGCCGGGCCGAGATCGCAGAGCGTATGCGGGCCGCGGAACACGCAGGTGACGACGCCACACACGCGATCTTCCACCAGCTGAACTCCTCGTTCATCACGCCGTTCGACCGCGAGGACATCTACTCCCTCGCATCGTCCCTCGACGACATCATGGACTTCATGGAGGAGGCCGTCGACCTGGTCGTCCTCTACAACGTCGAGGAACTGCCCAAGGGCGTCGAGCAGCAGATCGAGGTGCTGGCGCGTGCGGCCGAGCTGACGGCCGAGGCGATGCCCAACCTGCGCACGATGGACAACCTCACCGAGTACTGGATCGAGGTCAACCGGCTCGAGAACCAGGCCGACCAGATACATCGCAAGCTCCTCGCGCACCTCTTCAACGGCAAGTACGACGCGATCGAGGTCCTCAAGCTCAAGCAGATCGTCGATGTGCTGGAGGAAGCGGCGGACGCCTTCGAGCACGTGGCGAACACGGTGGAGACCATCGCCGTCAAGGAGTCCTGAGACCCGCCCATGGACACCTTCGCGCTGGTCGTGACCATCCTGGTCGCGCTCTTCTTCACGTACACCAACGGCTTCCACGACTCGGCGAACGCGATCGCCACGTCCGTGTCGACGCGGGCGCTGACACCGCGGGCCGCGCTGCTGATGGCCGCGGTGATGAATCTCGGCGGCGCCTTCCTGGGGTCCGGCGTCGCCAAGACCGTCAGTGAGGGCCTGATCCAGACACCCGAGGGGTCGAAGGGGATGGGCATCCTCTTCGCGGCGCTGGTGGGCGCGATCACGTGGAACCTGATCACGTGGTACTTCGGTCTGCCGTCCTCGTCCTCCCACGCCCTGTTCGGCGGCATGGTCGGAGCCGCGCTGGCCGGCGGGACGACGGTGTACTGGGACGGGGTCCTGGAGAAGATCGTCATCCCCATGTTCGTGTCACCGCTGGTCGGCCTGTGCGCGGGCTATCTGGTCATGACGGCGATCATGTGGATCTTCCGGCGCGCCAATCCGCACAAGGCCAAGCGGGGGTTCCGTATCGCGCAGACCGTGTCGGCGGCCGGGATGGCGCTCGGTCATGGTCTGCAGGACGCGCAGAAGACCATGGGCATCGTGGTGATGGCGCTGGTCATCGCCGATGTCGAGGACTACGGCGATCCCATCCCGGTGTGGGTGAAGATCGTGTGCGCCGTGATGCTGTCGCTGGGGACGTACGCCGGTGGGTGGCGGATCATGCGGACGCTGGGCCGGAAGATCATCGAGCTGGATCCGCCGCAGGGGTTCGCCGCGGAGACGACCGGGGCGTCGATCATGTTCACTACGGCGTTTCTGTTCAAGGCGCCGATTTCCACCACGCATGTCATCACCTCCGCGATCATGGGCGTCGGTGCGACGAAGCGGGTGAACGCGGTGCGGTGGGGTGTGGCGAAGAACATCGTGCTGGGCTGGTTCATCACGATGCCGGCGGCGGCGTTGGTGGCGGCGGCCGCGTTCGGGGTTGTGCATCTGGCGTTTCTCTAGGGGCGCCCGGCGTTGTGGCTGGGCGGGGGTGGCCGCGCGGCCCGGCGCCGACGGGGTGCCTCCCGACGGGGTGCCTCCCCCAAGCTCTTCGAGCAGGGGGTACCCCCAGCGCCCACCCGTGCCGCCCATGGGGGTAACTCCCAGGCCCTTTGGGCACTGGGGGAGGCACGACTGCCCGCAGGCTGGGTGGGCCTGCAGTCGCCGTACGGCCCCGACCCACCCACCGCCCCCCAGGCGCTACGCAAACCCCCACCGGACAGCAACGGGCCGCCGCAGGCCCCCCGCGCAACCGCCGGAGGCACCACGCAGACGGGCCCGCCCCCCGGGAGCCAGGGGGCGGGCCCTTTATCTGCCTCGCGGTGGCACCGCCATGCAGCACCGCGAGGGGTCCGTGTCGCCGGGCGTCGGCTCAGCCGAAGCGGCCGGAGATGTAGTCCTCCGTCGCCTGGACCGACGGGTTGGAGAAGATGCGCTCCGTGTCGTCGATCTCGATCAGCTTGCCGGGCTGCCCGACGGCCGCCAGGTTGAAGAAGGCGGTGCGGTCGGAGACGCGCGCGGCCTGCTGCATGTTGTGCGTCACGATGACGATCGTGAAGCGCTCCTTCAGCTCGCCGATCAGGTCCTCGATCGCCAGGGTCGAGATCGGGTCCAGGGCCGAGCAGGGCTCGTCCATGAGCAGGACCTTCGGCTCCACGGCTATCGCGCGGGCGATGCACAGACGCTGCTGCTGACCACCGGACAGCCCCGAGCCGGGCTTGTTCAGGCGGTCCTTGACCTCGTTCCAGAGGTTCGCGCCCTTGAGGGACTTCTCGACGATGTCCTGCAGCTCGCTCTTCTTGTAGCTGCCGTTCAGGCGCAGCCCCGCCGCCACGTTGTCGAAGATCGACATCGTGGGGAACGGGTTCGGGCGCTGGAACACCATGCCGACCTCGCGGCGGACCGACACCGGGTCGATGCCGGCGCCGTACAGGTCCTCGTCGTCCAGGAGGACCTTGCCCTCCACGCGCCCGCCCGGAGTCACCTCGTGCATACGGTTCAGCGTGCGCAGGAACGTCGACTTGCCGCAGCCGGAGGGGCCGATGAAGGCCGTCACCGAGCGGGGCTCGACCGTCATCGAGATGTCTTCGATCGCCTTGTGGGAGCCGTAGTAGGCGGTGAGCCCGCTTACGTCGATTCGCTTGGCCATGACTACTTCACTTCCAGATCTTCGTCGGTCGCTGTGTGGCCGCGTCAGCGACCGGTCTTAGGGGCCTTCCAGCGGGCGATGCCGCGGGCCACCAGGTTGAGGATCATCACGAAGGCGATCAGCGTGAGCGACGCCGCCCAGGCTCGGTCGAACGCCGCTTCCGAACCCGCGCTGTTCTGGTACTGCTGGTAGATGTACAGCGGCAGCGAGGACTGCGCACCCTCGAAGGGGTTGGCGTTGATGAACGAGTTGCCGAACACCAGCAGCAGAACCGGAGCGGTCTCACCGGTGATACGGGCGACCGCCAGCATGATGCCGGTCGTGATGCCGCCGATGGAGGTCGGCACGACCACCTTCAGGATCGTGCGCCACTTCGGGACGCCGAGCGCCAGGGAGGCCTCGCGCAGCTCGTTCGGGACGAGCTTGAGCATCTCCTCCGTGGAGCGCACGACCACCGGCATCATCAGGATCGCCAGGGCCAGCGAGCCGGCGAAGCCGAAGGGCTGCATGTCCAGCATCAGCATGATGCTGAGGATGAACAGACCCGCGACGATCGACGGGATGCCGGTCATGACGTCGACGAAGAAGGTGATGGCCTGGGCGAGCTTCCCGCGGCCGTACTCCACCAGGTAGATCGCGGTGAGCACACCGACGGGCGCGGCGATCAGGGTGGCGAGGCCGACCTGCTCCAGGGTGCCGAGGATGGCGTGGTAGATACCGCCGCCCGGCTCGGAGTCGGCGACCACACCCATGGAGTGGGTCAGGAAGTAGACGTCGAGGACCTTGATGCCGCGCACCACGGTCGACCAGACCAGGGAGGCCAGCGGGACGACGGCGAGCAGGAAGGCGACCCAGACCAGCGAGGTCGCGATGCGGTCCTTGGCCTGGCGGGAACCCTCGACGCGGGCGGCGATGCCGTACGTGCCGACGAGGAAGAGGAGACCGGCGATCAGGCCGATCTGGATCCGGCTGTCGAGGCCGGCGCCCAGGCCGATGCCGACCGCGACGGCGACGGAGCCGGCGGCGATGGCGAACGGGGACCACTTGGGCAGACGGGCGCCGCGCAGGGTGCTGGGGCGCTTGTCGGCGATGGTGGCGTGGCTCATGCGTTGGCCCCCGAGTACTCCTTGCGGCGGGCGATGATCGCGCGGGCCGCGCCGTTGACCAGCAGGGTGATGACGAACAGGACCAGACCGGAGGCGATCAGCGCGTCACGGCCGAACTCGGACGCCTCACCGAACTTGCTGGCGATGTTCTGGGCGAAGGTTCCGCCGCCGGGGTTGAGCAGGCTGGCGTGGATGTCGAAGTCGGGGGAGAGCACCGTGGCCACGGCCATCGTCTCGCCGAGGGCGCGGCCGAGGCCGAGCATCGAGGCGGAGATGACGCCGGAGCGGCCGAAGGGGAGGACCGCCATGCGGATGACCTCCCAGCGGGTGGCGCCGAGCGCCAGGGCCGCCTCCTCGTGCATCTGCGGGACCTGGCGGAAGACCTCGCGGCTCACGTTGGTGATGATCGGCAGGATCATGATCGCGAGCAGGATGCCGACCGTCAGCATCGAGCGGGCGGGACCTTCTTCCCAGGAGAAGATGCCGGTCCAGCCGAAGTAGTCGTTCAGCCAGTGGAAGAGGCCGTCCATCTGCGGTACGAGGATCAGCGCGCCCCACAGGCCGTACACGATGGACGGCACGGCGGCGAGCAGGTCGATCACGTACGCGATGGGGCCGCCGAGCTTGCGCGGGGCGTAGTGCGTGAGGAACAGCGCGATGGCGACGGCGATCGGGACCGCGATGGCCATGGCGATGATCGAGGACACGATCGTGCCGTAGGCGAGGACGGCGATGCCGAAGACCGGCGGGACGGTGCCGGTGTTCCACTCGAAGGTGGTGAGGAAGTTGCCCTCGTCCTTGCTGATGGCAAGGGTCGCGCGGTAGGTGAGGAAGACCGCGATGGCGGCCATGATCACCAGCAGGAAAATGCCGGAACCCCGGGACAGACCGAGGAAGATCCGGTCACCGGGTCGGGTGGCGCCACGGGCCGCGCGCTTCTGCTCGGCCGGGGAGGGCTCTGGAGTTGGGGGTGCTTGTGTGTTCTGTGTCGATATGTCCATCGGGTTCTCCGGTCTGCGGAGCCACACGCGGGTCTACGGCGGCTCGGAGGAGCCGTATGGGACACACGGCTCCGGGCGGCGGTGCACCGGACGGTGCGGTCCGGTCCGGGTTCTCGACGCCCGGACCGGACCGCACTCAGGTCAGCTCAGGCCCTCGATGGTGGTACGGACCTCGGAGATGATCTCCTCGGGCATCGGGGCGTAGTCGTTCTCGGCGAGGACCTTCTGGCCGTCCTCGGAGGCGATGTAGCGCAGGAACGCCTTGGTCGCGGGCAGGGTCTCGGCCTTGTTGCCCTTGTCGCAGACGATCTCGTACGTCACCAGGGTGATCGGGTAGGCGCCCTCGGCCTTGGTGGCGTAGTCGAGCTCGAGCGCCATGTCCTTGCCCTCGCCGACGCGCTTGGCGGCGGCGACCATCTTGGAGGCGTTCTCCGTGGTGGCCTCGACCGGGGCCGCGGCGCCGGTGTTGATCTGGGCCGCCTTGATGGCGTCCTTGGCGTAGGACAGCTCCATGTAGCTGATGGCGCCGGAGGTCTGCTTGACCTGCGCGGCCACACCGGTGGAGCCCGAGGCGGACTGGCCGCCCTTGGCCTGCCAGGCCTTGCCGCCCTCGTACGGCCAGTCGGCCTTGGCGGTGGCGATCAGGTACTTGGTGAAGTTGTCCGTGGTGCCGGACTCGTCCGAGCGGTGGAAGGCCTGGATCTTCAGGTCGGGAAGCTTCGCGTCGGGGTTCAGCTTCGCGATCGCCGGGTCGTTCCAGTTCTTGATCTTGTCGTTGAAGATCTGGGCGATGGTCTTCGCGTCCAGGACGAGCTTGTCGACGCCCGGGACGTTGTAACCGACCGCGATCGGGCCGCCGACCATCGGGAGGTCGATGCCCTGGCCGCCCTTGCAGACCTGCTTGGAGGCGGTGATCTCCTCCTCGTCCAGCGCGGAGTCGGAGCCGGCGAAGGCGACCTGGCCCTGCGTGAACGCGGTGACGCCGGCGCCGGAGCCGCCGCCCTTGTAGTTGATCTGGATGTTCTTGCACGCGGCCGTGAACTGCTTGACCCAGGCGTCGATGGCGTTCTTCTGCGCGGAGGAGCCGTCGGCGAGCAGCTGGCCCGAGGCGTCGTCGCACTTGATGTTGCTGGCGTCGGCGGTGGCGGTGGTGTTGCCGCCGCCGTTGCTGCCGGTGTCGTCGGAGCCGCACGCCGTCAGGGCCAGGGCGCCGGAGACGGCAAAGGCGCCGAGAGCAAGTGCCCGCCGGTTCTTGCGCTGAAGCTTCACTTGAGGGAGTTCCTTCCAGGAGCCGCCGTCCTGAATCGGCGGCGTGCGAAGACTGTTGATGCGGACACGTCCCCCGGGGCGCGGTCCGTCATCGTGCAGGGCCGAAATTAGGCAGATCAGGTGAAGCCGCCGATGGCCGTAAATGAACGGGGGGTGAACCCCTGGGGACGGTGCGGTGAGGTAACGGAACGCTCACGTTGGGGACACGGCGGGATACCAACCGCAACCGTTCTGGTCCGGGCACTCTGCGTAGTGGCGCGCTTCCTGCCCGGGAACTGGAGGGGCTGTTTCCGGACACGGGTTCGACCCTTCTCCGCTAGCTCATGTGCAGGGAGTTGAGGAGGGCGTCGACCAGGGTGCGGTCCCGGGGCTGGGTCAGCCGGGCCCGGGCCGCCGTCGGGGAGAGCCACAGCAGACGGTCCACCTCGGTGTTCGGGGTGAACGTGCCGGGGCCCGCCTCGGCGGCCCAGTAACGGACCTGCTTGGGCCGGCCGTTCGCCAGGTACCGCATCGTCGGCAGTTCGGCGCCCGGCTGAGCGGTGTGGCCGGTCTCCTCGGCCACCTCGCGCAGGGCACCGGCGAGGGGGTCCTCGTCGCGCTTCAGTTTGCCCTTCGGGTGGGACCAGTCGTCGTACTTCGGTCGGTGGACCAGGCATATCTCCAGCTCACCGTCTACCGGCGAACGGCGCCACAGGACGCAGCCGGCCGCGTGGACGGTGAGGTCCTTCGCGTCAGTCACCGGGGGTGTGCCTCCTTCGGGGGCTGGGGTGCCTGGGGTGCCTAGGGAGTGCTCACCGTCTGCTTCTGCCAGGACTGCTGGAACGCGAAGCGTGCCGCCTCCACCTCGTGGCGCTGGTCGGCGTGCAGCACGCCGAGGGCGTACGCCGTCGCCGGGGCGATCCGCGGGGTGCGGGCCGCCTGGGCCGCGGCGGCCGCCGCCTCGGAGGCGTCGCGGTGCCGGTTGAGTGCCTGACCCGCCGCCAGCAGCCGTACGTCCACCGGGGTGTTGTCGCCGTACAGGACCTCGCGGGCGTAGCGGTGCAGGCGCAGCAGCAGGCGGACCTGGTGCCACGGGGCGTCCTGCGGGTGCGGGGCCGGGTCCGGGGACAGGCCGTGGATCAGGGCCTCGGCGTTGTAGGGGTGGCCGGCGGTCAGCAGCGGGAGTGCCGCGACCGCGTCGGTGAGGCGCTCCTCGGCGGCGGCGGCGAGGGGGTGCAGGGTGGCGTTGGGCGCGGTGGGGGTGAGGGGGACCTCGCTGGCCAGTACGGCGATGTTGTCGGCGACGGCGTGAAAGCGGGAGGAACCGAGGGCCTGGAGGGCGGTGCTGTGCGCTCGGGTCCGGGCGAGGGTCAGCTGGCGTTCGAGCAGGGCGCCCGCTTTGGCCGCGCCCACTGTGAGGTTGCCGCGTTCCGGGGTGGGCGACGGGCTAGGGGGGCCCGCGTGGGACGGTGCCGCTTTCTGTGCGACCGGCGCCGCCCCAGCGGCACGACTGCCCGCGGCTACGTTGGCGCGACCGGCCGAGGCTGCGTCGGCACGCGTGCTTGCCGCCGCGTCGGCGAGCTCTGCCGAGCCGCCGCCCCCCGAACCCCCACCGATCGAGCCGCCCGTCGAAGCTGTCCCGGGCGCGTCCGTCGTGCCCAGCTGCGTCGGCAGCGCCGTTGCCCCCGACAGGCGGTGCAGGGCCAGCAGCAGGCGTTCCAGGCGGGCCGCGTACGCGTGTTCCATGGCGAGCGTGCCCGAGAGCCAGGCCAGTTCCGGGCGGATGGCCTCCGACCAGTCGGTGTCCAGCAAAGGGCGGAACGTGTGCAGGCTGGCGCTGATTCGGCGGGCCGAGCGGCGTAGCGCCCGGGCCGCGTCGACGGACTCCTCCGAGCCGTTGGGCGCGTGGCCACCGGTCTCCCGGTGCAGCCGCAGGGCTCGGAGGAACTCCGTGGCCTGGGCACGCAGGTAGCCCGCGAGGGCGTCCCCGGTCACAGCCCCGGCCGTGGGATCCGTCGGGTCAAGGTGTTGCTGTGCCACGCCGGCGCCTCCGGGCGTCAATGAGCATCTCCTGGACGTTGCGCAGTGGCTGGCCGTCCGCGTCCGTCGCATGCCGGGTCCACTCGCCCTCCGGGCCGAGGTGCCAGGACACGGTGGTGTCGGACATACCGGTCTCCAGGAGCCGGTTGAGCGCGGCGCGGTGGGCCGGGTCGGTGACCCTGACCAGGGCTTCGATACGTCGGTCGAGGTTGCGGTGCATCATGTCGGCGCTGCCGATCCACACCTCGGGTTCGCCGCCGTTGCCGAAGGCGAAGACCCGGGAGTGTTCGAGGAAGCGGCCGAGGACGGAGCGGACGCGGATGTTCTCCGACAGCCCCGCCACACCCGGGCGGACCGCGCAGATGCCGCGGACCCAGATGTCGACCGGCACGCCCGCCTGGGACGCGCGGTAGCAGGCGTCGATGACCGCCTCGTCGACTATCGAGTTGACCTTGATGCGGATGTAGGCGGGACGTCCGGCACGGTGGTGCTGGACCTCCTTGTTGATCCGCGAGACCAGGCCGTCACGCAGGGACTTGGGGGCGACCAGCAGCCGCCGGTACGTCTCCCGGCGCGAGTAGCCGGAGAGACGGTTGAACAGGTCGGACAGGTCGGCGCCGACCTGCGGGTCGGCGGTCAGCAGGCCCAGGTCCTCGTAGAGCCGGGCCGTCTTCGGGTGGTAGTTGCCGGTGCCGACATGGCTGTAGCGCCGTAGCGTCTCGCCCTCCTGGCGGACCACCAGCGACAGCTTGCAGTGGGTCTTCAGACCGACGAGGCCGTAGACCACATGGCAGCCGGCCTCCTCCAGCTTGCGCGCCCACTTGATGTTGGCGTGCTCGTCGAAGCGGGCCTTGATCTCGACCAGGACGAGGACCTGCTTGCCGGCCTCGGCGGCGTCGATGAGCGCGTTGACTATGGGGGAGTCGCCGGAGGTGCGGTACAGGGTCTGCTTGATCGCGAGGACGTCCGGGTCGTCGGCCGCCTGCTCCAGGAACGCCTGCACGGAGGTGGAGAAGGAGTCGTACGGGTGGTGCAGGAGCACGTCCCGGTTGCGCAGCGCGGCGAAGATGTCCGGCGCGGACGCCGACTCGACCTCGGCGAGATCGCGATGGGTGCCCGCGACGAACTTCGGGTACTTCAGCTCGGGCCGGTCGATGGAGGCGATGCGGAACAGGCCGGTGAGGTCCAGCGGGCCGGTCAGCGGGTACACCTCGGCCTCGCTGATCTTCAGCTCACGCACCAGCAGGTCCAGAACCTCCTGGTTGATGTTCTCCTCGACCTCCAGGCGCACCGGCGGCCCGAAGCGGCGCCGCATGAGCTCCTTCTCCAGGGCCTGGAGCAGGTTCTCGGCGTCGTCCTCCTCGACCTCCAGGTCCTCGTTGCGGGTGACCCGGAAGGCGTGGTGCTCCAGCACCTCCATGCCCGGGAACAGCTCCTCCAGGTGCGCGGCGATGACGTCCTCGAGCGGGACGAACCGGCCGGGGGAGGCCTCCAGGAAGCGGGAGAGCAGCGGCGGGACCTTGACGCGGGCGAAGTGCGGGGTGCCGGTCACGGGGTTCCGTACGCGCACGGCCAGGTTCAGGGACAGGCCGGAGATGTAAGGGAAGGGGTGCGCCGGGTCGACCGCCAACGGGGTCAGCACGGGGAAGATCTGGTGCCGGAACAGGGTGAACAGGCGGGCCTGCTCCTTCTCCGTCAGCTCGTTCCAGCGGACCAGGTGGATGCCCTCCTCCGCGAGCGCGGGGGCGACGTCCTCGTGGTAGCAGGCGGCGTGCCGGGCCATCAGCTCGCGGGAGCGGGCCCAGATCATCTCCAGGACCTCGCGGGGCTGCAGGCCGGACGCGGACCGGGTGGCGACACCGGTCGCGATACGGCGCTTCAGACCGGCCACCCGGACCATGAAGAACTCGTCCAGGTTGCTGGCGAAGATCGCCAGGAAGTTCGCCCGCTCCAGCAGCGGGGTGTTCGGGTCCTCGGCGAGTTCGAGTACGCGCTCGTTGAACGCGAGCCAGCTGCGCTCCCGGTCGAGGAAGCGGCCCTGGGGCAGCTGGGCCCCCGCGGCCTGGGCCTCCTCGTACGCGTCGAGATCGGCGTCGATGTCCGGTTCCAGCTCGGAGACGACCGCTGCCGAGGCGACCGTGTGCGGGCGGTGCGCCGCGATGGAGCCCACGGAGGGCTGGGCGTGCTGGACCTTGGCCTGGGCGTTTGTGGACTGGCTCATATGCCCATTGTTCCGCGCGTCGAGGCTTATGGGCGCGTCGGAAAGCGCGGGTGGGAGCGGCGCGGGGAGATGTCGGGCGTCCCCGTTCCGCGCGTTCCCGTCCGGGGGCGGCGAAGGCGCTGGCACGGCGGCGGTCATTGGCTAAGGGTCACAAGCCCGTCTGAACCAATGGTTACGGAGACATGGCGTGTGGGATAGCGGGGGGCGGCTCGCGGGCGTCTACGTATCCGGATACGTGTCCGGATACCTGTCCGGGTACGTGTCCGGACGGCTGTCCACGCATATGCCTGAACCGCCGCGCGTCCCTCCCCCCGTGGAGGGACGCGCGGCTCGGAGCCTCACGGGGTGCGGCGGCGCAGCAGCGCGAAGGCGGCGAGCGTCGCGGCGGCGGCCACGGTGAGGAGGAGGCCGGTCTCGACGTACTGGATGGGCCGGAGGTGGGACGGCGGGTGATAGGTGGCAGTGACCACCCGGTGCCCCTCGACGTTCCAGTCCACCGCGAGGGACTCCCGGGGCAGCTGGAACGTAGGGGAGCCGTTCGCCGTGAGGGTGACCGCGGGCCACAGGTGCTCGCGGACGCGGTCCAGGACGGTGTGGAGGAGGAGGCAGGCGGCGAAGGACAGGCCCGCGGCGGGCAGCGCCCGGCCGCACAGCAGGCCGGACAGCGCGCCGAGGGCCAGGCCGGCGAGGGCGAAGCCGACGGCGGTCGGCCCGGTGCTGATGAACGCCTCCGTCTGGTACCAGTTCCCGACCAGGCTCGGGTGGTCGTCGCCGCGCGCCCAGACAATCAGGGCGACGAGCGCGGACGTCCCCACGGTGATCAGTACGGCGGGGACGGCGAGCTTGGCCGCCAGCCAGCGGGCCGGGGTCACCGACTGGGTCCAGGTGAGGCGGGCCGTGCCGCTCTCCAGCTCCCGCCCGACGAGCGCGCCGCCGGCCCAGGCGGCGATCGGGAAGATCAGGTAGGCGATCAGCGCGGTCGCCAGGGAGATGCCGTCGGTGTACCGCTCGTCGGCGGTGATCGAGCCGAGCTCGGCACACGACGGCCTGCCGCCGGTGGGCGGCGAGGCGCACGGGCCGACGGCCAGGCGGGCCTCGTCGCCGATGGCGTGCATCCAGATCAGCAGGGCCGTGGCGGCGGTCAGGGTCAGCCCCCAGAAGACCAGGGCCGTACGGTGCACCAGCAGGACGGCCCGGACCAGTCCGCGCGGGCCCCGCAAGGTGCGGGTGGTCGGGGCCGCCGTGGCGGGGAGTGCGGTGGTCATACGGCGGCTCCGGTACGGCGGCGCAGCAGCGCGAAGGCGGCCAGGACCGTCAGACCGGCGACGCCGAGGACGATGCCCGTCTCCACCAGTTGCAGGGGCCAGAAGTGGGAGGACGGGTGGTAGTCGCGGTAGAAGCCGACGATGTCGTGCTCGGCCATGCACTTGGTGTCGTCGACGCAGATGGGATCCGGGACGCGGGCGCCGGTGGAGGTGAGGGCGCCCTCGCCGACGACCATGCCGATGTACTCGGGGTACTCGTGCTTGTTCGTGAGCGTCTCGACCGGCCACAGGTGCGGGCGCAGGCTGGTGAGCGTGGACATGAGGACCGCCAGGGCGACGACCGCCGTGCCGAGCGCGGGCAGGGCCCGGCGCTGGAGCAGGCCGGCGAGGACGCCGACGGTCAGGCCGAGCAGGGCGTAGGCGGTGGCGAGGGTGCCGTTGGCCTCGAAGGTGGCGCTCGCGTGCCAGTCCCGCGAGCCGCTGGTCAGCCGCAGCGCACCGTCCGCCGAGAACACCAAGCGGTGCAGCAGGGTGAGCAGGAGCGTGCCGGTGACGAGCACGGCGGCCGGGACGGCGAGCTTGGCGGCCAGCCAGCGGGCCGGGGTGACCGACTGCGTCCACGCCCACCGGGCCGTACCGCTTTCCAGCTCCCGCCCGATGAGGGAGGCGCCCGCCCAGGCCGCGGTGACGAAGGGGGCCAGGCCGAGCACTCCGGCGCCGAGGCTCAGGGCAGTGTCGTACCGGCCGAAGGCGGGGCCCGGGTCGTCGCAGCCCGGCAGGGGTTGCGCCGAGTCGCACTTCAGCCCGCGGAACTCGGTCCAGGCGGCGTCCGAGCCCGGTCCGTACGCCCACAGCAGCGCTCCCGCGCCGAAGACCACCAGCAGCACCCAGAACCACAGTGCCGAGCGGTGCACTCGCAGCATCGCCCAGACCAGTCCGCGCGGCCCTCGGGAGGGCGCGATGCCGGTGGACGACGTCTCGACGGTTGCGACGGCGGTCATACGGCGGCCTCCTGCGCGGAGTCGAGGCTGAGGGCCGGCGCCTCGGGGGCGCGCAGGTGGGCGAGGACCAGCTCCTCCAGGGTCGGGGCGGTGGCCTGCCAGCCGTCGCCGAGCGGGCCGTCGGGCCGTACCAGCGCGGTGACCTGACGACCTGTCGTGCGGGACTCGACCACGAGGTGCGGCTCCAGGGACGCGTCGGCCCGCCCGGTCACCAGCCGGTGCGCGGCGAGGAGGTCGTCCAGCGGGCCGGCGAGACGGACACGGCCTGCGCCGAGCAGCAGGAGGTGGTCGCAGGAGCCGTCCAGTTCGGCTACGACGTGCGAGGACATGACAACCGCGGTGCCGTTCTCGGCGGCGTCGGCCATCAGCGCGGCCATCAGCTGGTGCCGGGCGAGTGGGTCGAGGTCGGCCATCGGCTCGTCCAGGAGCAGCAGTTCGGGTCGCTTGCCGAGGGCGAGGGCGAGTGCGACGCGGGTGCGCTGGCCGCCGGAAAGCGTGCGGATCTTGGCGTCCGGGTCGAGGTCGCCCTCGGCGACGATCCGCTCGGCGACGGCGGCGTCCCAGCGGCGAGGGTTGAGTTCCCGCCCCAGACGCAGGGTCTCGGCGACGGTGAGCTGGGGGTGCAGGGGCTTGTCCTGGGCGACGTACGCGATCCGCTCGCGGGCGGCCGCCGGGGCCTGTCCGAGGACGGTGATCGTGCCGTCGGTGGGCCGGTCCAGGCCGGCGGCGAGGGAGAGCAGGGTCGACTTGCCCGCGCCGTTCGGCCCGACGAGCGCGCAGATCCGGCCCGCCGGGAGCCGGAAGGCGCAGCCTTCCAGGGCCTGCTTGCGGCGCCGGCGTCCGAAGCTCTTGCTCAGCGCGGCCGCCTCGATGGCGGTGTCGGTCATCACTCGTCCCCCTTGAAGTGCGTGTCCAGTACGGAAGTGAAGAGAGCGTCCACGTCGTCGCGGTCCAGCCCGGCCTCGCGGGCCCGTACGGCCCAGGCGTCCAGCTCGGCGCGCAGCGGCGAGTCGGCCGGCGCGGTGTTCAGCCCGCGCCGCACGAACGTGCCGAGCCCTCGCCGCGCCTCGACCAGACCTTCGCGTTCCAGTTCGCGATACGCCTTGAGGACGGTGTTGGGGTTGATGGCGGTCGCCTCGACGACCTCACGGGCCGTGGGCAACTTGTCGCCGGGCTCCAACAGGCCCAGGCGCAGGGCCTGTTTGGTCTGCTGGACGATCTGCACGTAGGTGGCGACGCCGGAGCGCCGGTCGATGCGGTACTCGACCATCCGTTCCACCACCCTTTCACTAATTGAGTAGTGAAAGGGTGGTGGAAGGGGGGCTTGGAAGTCAAGTGGGGCTGGTGATTTGCGCGAGCTCCTCGGAGAAGCGATCGAACGCCGGCGGTCGGAGTGGGCTGTTTCGCGCCATCCTCGGAGGCCACCGCAAGTGCTCATGGTCGGCTGTCAGCGTGATCGGTTACGGTCGCATTCGCACACGTAGTGATCGGCGAGCTATGTCGCGGGCACTCTCACGGGGAGGTTGACGGGGGATGGGCTACGTTCTGCCTGGCTGGATGGACGAGATACTCGACTTCATCGGCATCAACTGGCCGAACGTCGACGAGGACGACTACCGCGAAATGGCCGATGCCATGCGGGAGTTCGCGGACACTTTCGAGCACCACGGCGGAGAGGCGCTGGCCGCCGTCAACCGTGTCATCGCCTCCAGCGAGGGCAGTGCCGTAGATCTCCTGTCCGAGCACTGGGGCAAGGTCAGGTCCTCCCATCTGGAGCAAGTCCCGGAGGTCACACGGCTGTTCGCGACGGCCTGCGATGTAGTCGCGGACGTGATCTACGGCATGAAGACCAAGGCCGAGATCGAACTGGGTGTGATGGCTGCCTCGGTGGGCATCTCCATCGGCCTCGCCGTCGTTACGGGCGGGCTTTCCGCTTTGATCGGTGCGGCGGAAACCGCTGCGATGCGGGAGTTGATCCGTCGGATCATCAAGGAGGCCCAGGAGGAGATCATCGATCGGCTCCTGGCGGAGGTGACCGAACCGATCACCGGCAAGCTGGAGCGGATGGCAGAGGACATGGTCCTCGACATCGCCGATGAGGCCTTTTCCCTCCCGCCGAGTGGCGCAGGGGCCGGCAGTGGTGCGGGAGCTGATGGCGGCAGCGGACATGGCGCCATGCGGTTGAACTCCGCCGGTGGCGGTGGCGGTGGCGGTGGCGGTGGCGGCCGGGTGGTGATCGACCACGACGAGTACGAAAGCGGCGCCGAGAGGCTCGCGCTGCGCGGGCGGGACCTGCAATCGGATGGCCTGGGCTCACTGGGCCGCGCCAAGGGCGCCTTCGGCCGCACCAAGGGGCGCGACCCGTTCACACAGGCCTTCGACTCCATCCTCCACGGTGCGCTGGAGGGCACGGAGAAGGCACTGAAGAAGGTCGGAAGGCATCTGGGCGAGAACGTGCCCAACGGGCTCCGCACCACCTCGCGCAACCATCGGCGCAATGAAGAGGGACTGGTCGAGAAGTTCGGCGGTATAGGCGCCTCCGACAAGTCCGGCGGGCGACCTGCCGGAGGATCGGGTAGGCCTTCCGGGAAGCCGGGAGACGGTTCCGGCTCGTCGAACTCGCCGTCTCCGGAGCTGTCTCGCAAGGCCCGCGAGGACAGGGACCGCTGCAAGGGCGGCGACCCGATCGACATGGCCACCGGCGAGGTACTGCTGACCCAGGTCGAGTTGGAACTGCCCGGAGTTCTGCCGCTGGTGATTGAACGCACTCACCTCTCCGGCTACCGCCACGGCCGTTTCTTCGGTCCCTCCTGGGCCTCCACCTTCGACGAACGTCTGGAGCAGGCCGACGCCTCGGGAGAGCTGTGGTGGCACCGCCCGGACGGCTCCTCCAAGCGCTACCCCTCTGCACCGGACCTCGCCGACGAGCAGGTCATGCCGCGCGAGGGTCATCGTTTGCCGCTCACCCGTGTGCAGGGAACGGACGGCTGGGACTTGGCCGTGACCGATCCCGAAACCCGCCTGACCCGTCGCTTCCTGCCGCCGGTCACCGGCCCGGCCGCCGGGGAGCACACCGCCATCTGGTGGCTGGCCGACATCACCGACCGCAACGGCAACACGATCTCCTTCCACCGTGAAGAGGACGGAGCGCCCATCGCGCTCGTGCACAGCGGCGGATATCACGTGCTGGTGGATGTCCACGGGCCAGAACGCGCCGAAGAGCCCGACCAGTTCACATCCCGCCGGGTGGCCCGCCTGGCAGTACGCGACGATGAGGCAGACGGCGGCGTCACGACCGTCACTACCCACACCTACGACGACGCCGGCAACCTGGAAGGCGTTGTCAACAGCTCGGGCCTTCCGCTGCGTTTCGGATACGACGACGAGCACCGGATGACGTCCTGGACCGACCGCAACGGCTTCACGTTCCGATACGAGTACGACGCCGACGGCCGCGTCGCCCGTGCCATCGGTCCCGACGGCTGCCTGTCCGGGAACCTCGTATACGACCCGGCCGGCCGGTGGACCCGCTACACCGACTCCACCGGTGCGACCACGCGGTACGAGATCAATGAGTTGGGGCAGGTCACCGCCGTCACCGATCCACTGGGACACACCTGGCACACCGAGTGGGACCGCTACGACAATGTGTGCTCCCGCACGGATCCGCTCGGAAACACCACCCGTCTCGAGCGCGACGAGTGGGGCGCGATCGTCGTCGTCCACCGCCCGGACGGCACCCGCACCGATATCGTCCACGATCCGCAGCTCCGCCTGCCCGTGGAAATCCGTGAACCCGACGGCGCGGTCTGGCGGCACGAGTACGACGTCCGCGGGAACCTCACCGCCCGTATCGCGCCGGACGGCTCGGCCTACCGTCTCACCCACGGGCCCACCGGAGCGGTCAAGACACTGACCGACCCGCTCGGCCGCACGTCCGCCGTCGAGACCGACCCGGCCGGTCTCGTTGTCTCCGTCACCGACCCGCGCGGCCACCGCACCTCCTGCGTCCGAGATGCCTTCGGCCGCTCCTGCGTTGTCACCGAGGCCACGGGTGACACGACGCGCATGGAGTGGACGGTCGAGGGCCTGCCTAGGCGACGCACAGCGGCCGACGGCACCACCGAATCATGGGAGTGGGACGCCGAGGGCAACTGCCTTGCTCACACGGACCCCTGCGGCAGCCGTACGGAATGGACCTACGGCCCCTTCGACCGGGCAACCGCACGCACCGCGCCGGACGGAGGCCGCCACACCTTCCGGTACGACACCGAGCTGCGGCTAACCGAAGTGACGGCCCCCGGGGACCTGGCGTGGACGTACACCTATGACGCGGCCGGCCAGCAGATATCCGAGACGGACTTCGACGGCCGTACCACGCACTACAACTACGATGCTGCCGGACGCCCGACCGGCCGTACCACGCCCGCCGGCGACACCATCGTCCTCTCCCTCGACTCACTGGGTCGCACGGTTGCCAAGGACGCAGCGGGCGTCGTCACCTCCTACACCTACGACGCCGCCGGCCGTGTGACATCCGCCGTCTCTCCGACCTCCAGCCTGCACATCGCCTACGACAGCCTGGGGCGAGTGGTGTCGGAGACCGTCGAAGGACGTACCACCGCCTTCAGCTACGACGCCGCCGGATGCCGCACCGGACGCACGACACCCTCCGGGGTCGAAACCACCCTCGCCTATGACGAGGTCGGCAACCGCACGGAACTCGCCCTGGGCGGGAGGGCCCTGGCCTTCACGTACGATCCGGTCGGCAGGGAGCTGTCGAGAGCCTTCCCTGGCCGCGCCGGCACCCGTATCACTTCCTCCTGGGACCCGGTCAGCCGACTCGCCCGCCGCACGCTGGCGGCCAACGACCACATCCTGCGCGACCGCAGCCACTCCTACCGCTCCGACGGCTACCTGGAGAAGCTGACCGAGCACGTCTCCAACGACGTCAAGCACGTCTCCCTCGACCCGGTCGGCAGGCCCCTGGAAGTCACCGCACCAGGCCGCCGCGAGACCTATGCCTACGAGCAGAACGGCAACCAGGCCCGCGCCGACTGGTCCGGTATGCCCGCAGACGGAGATGCAGCCGGAGAACGGACCTACTCAGGCACGCAGTTGTTGTCGGCCGGCCGGGTCCACTACACCCACGACGCCGCCGGACGCATCATCGAGCGCCGCAAGACACGAATATCGCGACGCCCGGACATATGGCGATACACCTACGACGCCGAGGACCGCCTCACCTCCTGTACAACCCCCGACGGCACCGTCTGGCGCTACCGATACGACCCGCTCGGCCGCCGCACCGCCAAGCAGCGGATGGCGGCCGACGGGGTGACCGTCGCCGAGGAAACCGTCTTCAGCTGGGACCTGATGCTCCTGGCCGAGCAGAGCAACCCAGCCACCGGTGTCACGATCACCTGGGAACACGAAGGGCATCAGCCTCTCGCTCAGTACGAGCACAAACCCACGCCCGACGACGACATCGACAGCCGCTTCTACGCCATCGTCACCGACCTCGTGGGCACGCCCACCGAGCTCGTGGACGAGAGCGGCACGATCGCATGGGAAACCCGGGCCACCTGCTGGGGCACCACCGCGTGGAACGAGAACGCCACCGCGTACACCCCGCTCCGCTTCCCCGGCCAGTACTACGACCCCGAAACCGGCCTGCACTACAACTGGTTCCGGCATTACGACCCGGAGACTGCCCGCTACACCAGCCCCGACCCGCTGGGCCTGGAGCCCGCGCCGAACCCGTTCGCCTACGTCATCAACCCGATGGCGTGGATCGATCTGCTCGGTCTCCTCACCTGCAAGGAGAACGCCAAGATCCTGCGCCAGAACATGGCGAACGAGGGCCGGGCGCCCGGCCCCGGCCAGGCGGCCGCGCACATCGTGCCCTCGGGTGGCCAGCACGGCCACTGGGCGCCGGGCAAGCGCGCACGTGACCTGCTCCAGCAGTACGGGGTCGACATCAACGATGCCGCGAACGGCATTCCGCTCGATCATCCGACGCCGCACAATTACACGCACCGTGGGGCCTACTTGACGCGCCTCGATGCCCATCTACAGACGGTTGTCAACGACCTCATCACACAGGGCCACAGCACCCAGAGCATCGGAAACGCTCTCCGTAGCGAACTGCGCAGCATCGGCAGTGCAGTCCAGTCGGAACTGGCCACCGGAGCACCAGGACCCTCAGCCATATGGACAGCACCGTGACCGAAGCACCCACCACGCCACTCGCCGTATACCGCGTCATGCCCCCCCTTCCGGGACAACCTGCGCACCATAATCGTCATGAGCGTGCAGCTGATCCGCTGGCAGCTGCACGCAGACCCCGACGACTTCCCCGCACGCGTCACCGCCGAATGGCAGGGCCCGCCGGAGTGGCAGGACATTGACTACCCCTCCAGCAGCAGCTCCGCCACGGTACTGAGCCGGCGCGTCGCCGACCGCGTCCGTGACCGTTTCATCAACGGGGGCACGTTCGTGCCCGTCGATCTCCCGGGCAAGCCTGAGGGCTCCTATGAGCTGTATGTGGCCGAGCATGTGGTGGACTGTCTCGACCACGAGCAGTCGTCCGATCCGCTCATGCCCCTTGGCGAGATTGAACGAGCCGTCTTTCGCCCCGACGCCCTGCCTCTCCACCTGCCTGCCTTCCGTGTCCCCGGAAGCGCCTGGGCGGTGTACTGGAATGGCTGGGCGGCAGATCTGCTGTGCGACCTCATCGGCGAGGACAACCTCGAATTGCGCCTCGTCTGGTCCACCGACCCGGAAGCCAAGCCGCACCGGGCCCCGATGGGCTTCTGATCAGAACAGCCCCGCGACAGCAGTGCAGTACAGTCGGAACTCACCACCGGACAGCAGGCCCTCAGC
The DNA here is from genome assembly GCF_044455405.1 of Streptomyces sp. NPDC051243. Classification (NCBI taxonomy): domain Bacteria; kingdom Bacillati; phylum Actinomycetota; class Actinomycetes; order Kitasatosporales; family Streptomycetaceae; genus Streptomyces; species Streptomyces sp. NPDC051243. The sequence goes on from NZ_JBITES010000002.1 coordinate 57,577, forward strand.
CTATGGACAGCATAGTGACCGACGGACACAGCAAACCGCTCGCCGTATACCGCATCATGCCCCCCTTCCGGGACAACCTTCGCCTCGTCCTTGTCGAAGGAGCACAGCTGTCTCGCTGGCAGTACAAGGGCGACCCCGCGGACTTTCCCCGGCGCGCGGCCGCGGAGTGGCAGGGCCCACCGGAATGGCGGGAGATGGACTATCCGTCCATCCCCGCTGCAGCCCCCGTCTTCAGCCGGCGCATCGCCGACCAGGTGAGGGAGCGCTTCGCCGACGGCGGTACGTTCGTGCCCGTCGACCTCCCGGGCAAGCCCGAGGGTGCCTACGAGCTGTACGTGGTCGAGCATGTGGTGGACTGTCTCGACCACGAGCAGTCGTCCGAACCACGCATGCCCCGTCGCGAGATCGAACGAGCCGTCTTTCGCTCCGACGCCCTGCCTCTCCACCTGCCTGCCTTCCGCGTCCCCGAAAGCTTTTGGGCGGTGTACTGGAATGGCTGGGCGGCAGATCTGCTGTGCGACCTCATCGGCGAGGACAACCTCGAATTGCGCCTCGTCTGGTCCACCGACCCGGAAGCCAAGCCGCACCGAGCCCCGATGGGCTTCTGACCAGATCAGCCCACGCAAGTACCGTGACCGAAGGACACAGCAAACCGCTCGCCGTATACCGCATCATGCCCCCTTTCGGGACAATCTTCGCCTCGTCCTTGTCGACGGAGCACAGCTGGCCCCCTGGCAGTTCAAGGGTGACCCTGCGGACTTTCCCCAGCGCGCCGCTGCGGACTGGCAGGGCCCACCGGAGTGGCAGGAAATGGACTATCCGTCCATCGCAGCAGCTGCCCCCGTCTTCAGTCGGCGTATCGCCGACCGTGTGAGGGAACGCTTCGCCGATGGCGGCACGTTCGTGCCCGTTGACCTCCCGGGCAAGCCCGAGGGGGCCTACGAGCTGTATGTGGCCGAGCAGGTGGTTGACTGCCTTGACCACGAGCAGTCGTCCGAACCGCGGATGCCCCTTGACGAAATCGAACGAGCCGTCTTCCGCCCCGAGGCCCTGCCTCTCCACCTGCCTGCCTTCCGCGTCCCCGGAAGCGCCTGGTCCGTGTACTGGAATGGCTGGGCGGCAGATCTGCTGCGCGACCTCATTGGCAGGGACAACCTCGAATTGCGCCTCGTCTGGTCTACGGATCCGGAAGCCAAGCCGCACCGGGCTCCGATGGGCTTCTGACCGGATCAGCCCCGCCATGGCAGCCGTCGCCGTCCGACTTGTCGTTCAGCGGCACGATCGGCTGGACTGCCTTTTTGCCAGGCCGGCAGCAGACGATGTCTTGACTGGTGCCTGATACGCGATGGGGGCTGCCGCGTTACAGCTGATACCAGCCGTCGCCGCCGTCTCGTAGCGCGCGACTGAGGTAGTCCTGCAGATTGTTGGCGACCCATCGACGACTGTCGCTCTCGTGTTCCCAGACGAAGATGTCGGGACGCTCGGGCGTCTGCACGAAGGCGAACTGGTCACCGCCCCCGTTGTCTCCGAAGAAGAGGAAGGGGGTGAACGGCATGTAGAGCTGCGCGAACGCCTGGTCGGACCAGAAGTGAAGGTTCGTCTGGACGATCTGATTGATGGGCCAGACGGTGGCCACGTGCGTGTGGCCGATTACCCCGTTGCTCTCGAGGAGCAATTGCCGAAGCTCTGCCGGCAGCGTTCGCCTGAGTTGCTTCTCCGCCGCGGCGAGTTCGGGAGCCTGCGCTGGTTCACGGAAACCCACGCCGGGAAAGACGGCTGTCGCTGCTTCTCTCCACATGATCCGGAGCTTAGCCAACCACCTGCAGGGCGCCTGTACTACACCGGCGGTAGCAGATGAGCGTGCTGGCGATGCCAACGAAGGCCAGGAAGTGCTCGGCCTTGCGTTCGTAGCGGCGGTGCAAGCGACGGCAGCCGTTCAGCCAGGACATCGTGCGCTCAACCACCCAGCGGTGCCGGCCCAGGCGTCCGGACGGCTCGATGCCTCGCCGGGCGATGGGCGGCACGATCTGACGGCGCCGTAGCCATCCGCGCAGGTGGTCGAAGTCGTTTCCCTTGTCCGCGTGCAGCTTGGCCGGGCGGCGACGCCGCGGGCCCGATCGGGAGTGGATCGGCGGGATGCCACGCATCAACGGAACACAGGCTTGACTGTCATGCGGGTTGGCACCCGAGATGCCCACCGAGATCGGCAGGCCGGTACGGTCACAGATGACATGGATCTTCGATCCGAGCTTGCCGCGATCGGTCGGATTCGGCCCGTGGCAGTGGACGAGCCAGTGCGGATCCTGCCAGGCGTGGAAGCCGGGGGTGGGGCGGGTGACCTCGTGCAGGGTCGCCTCGCTGACGCCTTCGAGTCCGTAGGCGTCGGTGAATTCACCTGCGAATCGTTCCGCGGCGCTGCCATCCGCGATGCACCAGGGGCAGAAGCGGCCGTTGACATTCTGGGCGGTGTAGAAGGACCCGGTGTAGATCCATCCCATGGCGCGGTGGCAGCACACGCATGTCTCGGTGCTCTCGCGGATGGACCCGCTGGCGAGCGGGTCGGGGTGGTAGCGGAAGGCTGGTAGGTCGGCGCTCACCGGTGCGTCGAGCTGCCGGCCCGAAGCGTCCTCAGAAATGACGCCCATGGGGCTGACCCGAACACGACGACTGGTCCGTCCGGGAGCTTGCTGTCGCGGACAGGGACGATGCCCAGGTAGGAGTCGGCGACCTCGACGCAGTTCGTGCCGCCCCCGGCGCTGTAGGACGACTTGCGCCACGCAGCGGCGGTGAGGTCGAGGGTCACGCGGGGGCCTTCACGCCTTGCACGAAGGCGGACCAGGAGGACGCCCCGAAGATCAGCGCATGGCCAGCCGGGATCTTGCTGTCTCGGACGGGGACGACGCCGGGGTAGCTGTCGGCGACCTCGACGCAGTCGTTGGCTCCGCCAGCGCTGTAGCTCGACTTGCGCCACACGGCGGCGGTGAGGTCAGGGGTGTGCTTCATGATGCCGGTGCTCCTTCAGTACGGCCCTGATGAACTTCAGCGAGTCCGACGGGGGCAACGCCAGGTCGCGCAGCCGATCGTAGGACAGTCGGTCCCGAAGGACCTGGTCCGGATCCTCGATCAGCCGACTGCATTCGTTGCCTTCCTTGTAGGCAACGGCACTTGCGTCGGGCTGCCACAGCAACGTCAGCGAGCCGGTCATATGGTGGTGCACTCCTGCGGAGAAGGGCAGTACCTGAAGCGTCATGTTGGGCTCCATCGCGGCTTCTTCCAGACGAACCAGCTGATCAAGCCAGGTCTGGTAGCCGGCGGCGGGACGCCGGAGCGCAGTCTCGTCCAGGATGATGCGCACGTCCGGCTGCGGTTCTTGCCGCAGTAGGTACTGCCGCCCCAGGCGCGCCGCTACTTGTTCCTCCACCCACTCGTCGCCGTCCGCCGTTGTCTGGGCCCCAGACAACACCTCTCGCGCGAAGTCCTCGGTCTGCAGCAGCCCGGGCACAACTGGCGTGAACAACCACATGATCCGCGCCGTCGCCTCCAGCTCCATGAACCGCTTGTACTGATCCTGGAACGCGTCCAACCGCGCCGCCCGCCAGTGCCGAACCAGCAGGTCACCGGCCCCGTAATACCCGTCCAGGTCCTCCATGACGGTCACCTTGGACAGCCGCTCACCCGACTCCAGCCGACTCAGATAGCTCTTCTCGTACCTGGTCTCCTCGGCCAACTGCCCCAGCGACTTCCCCGCCTTCTCCCGAAGGAATTTCAGCGTCCGCCCCAGCACAGCCCGCCCCGACTCCCGCTCCACGTCAACCACTTCGCCCGTGTCACCCTTCACCGTTGTCTGGCGCGCCAGACAACACCGAACCTCTTCCGCAGCGTACGCCGCACCTGTGACGATCAGGGCACGAACGGTAATCACCGCTCGTCAGGCCCCTGCCATGCCAAAACCCCCGCGGCCGATGCACCTCGGCCCGGGGGCGTGGCCGACGCTGACAAGGAACCAGGAACGCCGACATGCGCGAACGTACCGCCCGACTCATCGAATCGCTACTGATTGCACTCTTACGAGCGCTGCTGCCGCATCAGGGAGGCCGACACCGAGCCGCCCCGCCCCAACTCCCTACCAGTCACCGGCCGTTGAACCCGTCTCCCCACCGCCCCGCCCGCATCTGCCCTTGCGAGCGCGAACGCATCCTCCAACGCCGCCGCGCCCACTGGATCGCCGCCTACGGCATCGACGCACCCCCGCGCCCTGTCCACGGAGAGAAGACGCCCGCATGAGCCGCCGTACCGAAGAACCACTCGCCGCACCGGACACCTGCGCACTCCGCCTTCTCCCCTGGACCGCCGCCGACGGCAAACCCTGCTACCTCAGCACCGACGGCGACCACAGCAGGCTCTCCCGGCTCGCCGACGACATCGAGGCGGCCCAGCTCCACTCCGGCGAACAGGTCCTGACCGGCTCACGAGCCGTCCTGGCCGACGCCAAGGCGGGCGAGCGTGCGGTGAGGTTCGCGCTCACGCGGGCCACCGAGTCCCTCGCGGACGTACTCCGCATCGCGGTCAGCCGTGGTGAGCGCATCGAGGCAGCGGACAGGTGACGCGGCCATGCATCGTCGCCGGCCCCCTCTCGCGTTCTACCGTGGATCTCCGGCCTTCACGTCTCACCTCAGCCGGAGAAGAGGAGCCGTCCGTGACATCGACCGGACTCCGAGCCCCGCGAGACCTACGAGTGGTCGCCGTCGACATCGGCTCCGTACGAACGGGTTCCTTCGCCTGGGCGGCCGTCGACGTGCCGGGGGACACGGGCCCGTTGCCGGAGGCGCTCGCCGGGTACGGGAGTGACCCGGCGACGGCGGTCGAGGCGGTCGCTGAGGCGTTGGGGAGCGGTGGGCGGGCGGTGCTCGCGCTGGAGGCGCCGATGGCCGTGCCCGTGCCGGGGGACTGGGCGCTGCTGGGCAAGGGGCGTGCCGGGGAGGGGAACCGGCCCTGGTCCGCGAGTGCGGGGGCCAGGGCGCTCGGGACGGGGCTCGTGCAGGGCGCGTGGATGCTCGCCGAGCTGGGGCGGAGGGTGAGCGGGCTGTCGGTCACGACTCAGGTCCCGCGCTGGAGGCGGGGTGCCGCGCGACTGCTCCTCGTGGAGGCCTTCGTGTCAGGGGCCGGGAAGCCGGTGGCCACCGTCCTCGGTCAGCACGCCGCCGATGCCGAGGCGGCCGCCCGGGTGGTGGCGGAGCGACTGGTGAGCGGGGGCGCGACCGATGTGGTGTGCGCGCCGCAGCGGGCGTTCAACCTGCTGGCGGCACAGGCCATGTGGGCGGGGCTGGACATCCGGGATGACGAGCTGGCGTTGGACGTACTGGTCGTACGTGCCCGGCCGGTCGTGCGGTGACGACTCTCACGGCCACGGCTCTCACGTCCCCGACCCTCACGTCCCCGACCCTCACGTCTCCGTCCGGTACATGAGGTCCGTCTCGTACGTCACGAACCCCAGCCGCTCGTACACCGAAACCGCCGCCTTGTTGTCGGCATCGACGTACAGCATCGCCGTCGGCAGCCCCTGTGCCGCAAGATGCCGCAGTCCGATCGTCGTCAGCGCCTTGCCCAGGCCGCCGCCCTGCGCTCCCGGCCGTACGCCGAGGACGTACACCTCGCCGAGTCCCTCCTCCGCGTGGACCTTCGTCCAGTGGAAGCCGATGAGCTCGCCCTCCCGCTCCGCCAGGAAGAAGCCGGCCGGGTCGAACCACGGCTCGGCCTTGCGGTCGTCGAGGTCGCGCTGGGTCAGGGAGCCCTGTTCGGGGTGGTGGGCGAACGCGGCGGCGTTCGCGTCGAGCCAGGCCGCGTCGTCCTGGCCGGGCACGAAGGCGCGGACCGTCACGCCCTGGGGGAGCACCGGGTCCGGCAGGTTGAGGTCCGCCAGCGAGCGGCGCATCTGGCGGAGTTCGCGGAAGAGGGTGAGGCCGAGCACCTGGGAGAGGTGCCGGGCGGCGGCGTGGCCGCCGTGGGCCCACACCCGCAGCCGCTTGCCGGAGGCGGCGAGCAGGGCCGAGCCGAGCGCGCGGCCGTGGCCGTGACCGCGGTGCGCGGGGTGGACGACCAGTTCGGCGGCCGGGGCCTCCACCGGGTCGGTGTCCTCCAGTTGGGCGTAGCCGACGAGTTCGCCGGCGACCGTGAGCAGCAGATGCGACACGCCCTCGCGTTCCCCGCCGCGCAGTTGCAGCCGGCCCTGCTCGGACACCGCCTGCTGCCCGTCGTTCCGGGCGGCCTCCGCCAGCAGCTCCAGTACGGCCTCGGTCCGTTCCGGGGAGAGCGCGGAGCGGGTCTCGATGGAGCGGGTGGGGAGGGGGCGTGCGCTGTCGTCGCTGGTCATGCGTACGAGGGTAAAGGGCGTGCCCGGCAATGTGGCGGCAACGGCTCAGGCGCGGGGGCGGCCACGGCTCAGGCAGGGCGGCCGGCAAAGGTTCAGGCAAGGGACCGGCAAAGGTACAGGCAAAGGGAAACCAGAAAGTAACCATGAACCTCTGTCGCGCTACGCGCGTTGACTCTAGGCTGCGGCCCGACGGGGCCATGTCACTTTCGACCCACAGGGGGGCGTATGCCAGCCGAGTCACGCGCGCACCAGCGCCGTAGACGCCGTACTCACCTTCTCCTCGCCGGAGCCGCCGGTCTCGCCACCGCGGGTGCGCTGGCCGCGGCGCTTCCCGCGACGGCGACGGCGGAGGAGGCCTCCGCCAAGCACGGTGGCGATTACCCGTACAGCCGCTACCAGGACGTCCAGCTGCTGTCCTTCAACGACCTGCACGGCAACCTGGAGCCGCCCGCCGGTTCCTCCGGCCGGCTCACCGAGGTGCAGCCGGACGGCTCGACGAAGACCATCGAGGGGACGGGCGGCGTCGAGTACCTCGCCACGCACCTGCGTAAGGCCCGCGAGGGCAAGAAGTACTCCATCACCGCCGCTGGTGGTGACATGGTGGGCGCCTCCCCGCTCATCTCCGGTCTCTTCCACGACGAGCCCACCATCGAGGCGCTGAACAAGCTCGACCTGGACGTCACCTCGGTCGGCAACCACGAGTTCGACGAGGGCGCCAGGGAACTGGCCCGCCTGCAGAACGGCGGCTGCCACCCGACCGCCGGCTGTTACGTCGAGGGCGAGGAGTTCGAGGGCGCCGACTTCCCGTATCTCGCCGCGAACGTCCTGGACGAGAAGACCGGCAAGCCGATCCTCAAGCCCTACTGGGTGTGGAAGAAGCGGGACGTCAAGATCGGCTTCATCGGCGTCACCCTGGAGGACACTCCGGGCGTCGTCTCCGCCGAGGGCGTCAAGGGCCTGAAGTTCAAGGACGAGGTCGAGACGATCAACAAGTACGCCAAGGCGCTCCAGCGCCAGGGCGTGAAGTCGATCGTGGCCCTCATCCACGAGGGCGGGGCCCCGGCCTCGTCCGCGTACAACTACGACTGCGACGCGCCGGGCGCGGGCGACGGCATCTCCGGCCCGATCGTCGACATCGCCAAGAACATCACCCCGCAGGTCGACGCGCTGGTCACCGGCCACACGCACGCGGCGTACGTCTGCTCGATCGCCGACCCGTCGGGCAAGCCCCGCATGGTCACCTCGGCCGCGTCCTTCGGCCGTCTCTACACGGACACGACGCTCACGTACGACCGCTTCACCGGCGACATCGCCCGTACGTCCGTGAAGTCGGCGAACCGCGTGGTCACCCGGGACGTCCCCAAGGCGCCCGACATGACCGAGCTGATCAGCAAGTGGAACACCCTCGCGGCGCCCATCGGCAACCGCGCCATCGGCTACATATCCGGCGACATCTCCAACACCGGTACCGAGTCCCCGATCGGCGACCTGATCGCGGACGCGCAGCTCGCGCACGGCAAGGAGCTGGACCCGGAGACGGACCTGGCGCTGATGAACCCGGGCGGTATCCGGGCACCGCTGACCTACGCGGCCAAGGGCAGTGAGGGCGACGGTGTGGTGACGTACGCCGAGGGCTTCACGGTGCAGCCGTTCTCCAACACGGTGAACCTCCAGGACTTCACCGGCGCGCAGCTCGTCCAGGTGCTCAAGGAGCAGGTGAGCGGCACGAACGCGGCCTCCCCGAAGATCCTCCAGGTGTCGTCCGGTCTGACCTACACGCTGGACCTGACGAAGACGGGCGCCGACCGGGTCGTCTCCGACTCGATCAAGCTGAACGGCGAGGCCATCAACCCGACGGCCACCTACCGCGTCGCCACCAACAGCTTCCTCGCGGGCGGCGGCGACGGCTTCCCGACGCTGGGCCAGGGCACCAACGACCTGGTCGGCTCGGACGACCTGACGGCGCTGGAGAAGTACCTGACGGCCAACTCCTCGGCCGCCAACCCGATCGCGCCGCCGGCTGCGAACCGGATCACGGTCGTGAAGTAGTCCGATCACGGTCGTGAAGTAGTTCAACGCACTACTTGGTGAAGTGGCGTGAACTAGATCGCAAACCTCCGGTAGAGGTTGCGGGTGGGGGGCGTGCGCATGGTCGGATGGGCCGATGCGTTCCCCCCACCACATAACGACGCATCCCTATACAAACCCGTACGAGGAACTCGGCAGACTGGACGACGTCGGCAGACTGGACGACGGTCCGCTGGAGGAGTTCTTCCACGAGGACCGGCAGGACGAGCGGGAAGAGGCGGAGGCCCAGGACGACCCCTGGGCCCCGCCCAACCACCGCCGTAACGGCCGGCGCAGGCGGAGAGGCCGGTTCGCGGGCCTGCCGCTCGCGCTGAAGGCCGTGGTCGGTCTCGTCGTTCTCGCCGCCTTCCTCGCCCTCGCCGACCGCTGGGCCCTGCTGTACGCCGAGCGCAGAGCGGCGGACACCCTCAAGGACCGCCTGAATCTGGCGGCGGCCCCCGAAGTCGAGATCGGCGGCTTCCCCTTCCTCACCCAACTCGCCGACGAGCGGCTGGACTCGGTCAAGGTGACCGTGCCCGACGTGGCCGCCGACCGGGTCTCCCTCGCCCAGGTGACGGCGACCGCGAGAGGCGTACGACTGGACACCGACGGCCCCGGGTCGGTGCGCGGCGCCGACGTCCCGGAGCTGGAGGGCGACGTCCTGCTCTCCTTCGCCGACCTGAACCGTGAACTCGGCGCGTCCCAGGTCACGTTCACGGGCGAGGGCCGCGACCGGGTCCTGGCGCGCGGCACGCTGCCGGTCGCCGGGCACGATCTGCGGGTGCGTGCGGAGGCCCGCATCCTGCGCGACGGCGACCGCGGCATCGCGACGCACATCGGCGGAATGCGCCTGGAGATAGGTGACCTGGCCACGTACCGGCCCGGCGTCCGCGCCTCGGAGGGCCTGCATCTGAGCCGGCAGTCGGTGACCCGCCTCGCCCACGAGACCCGCAAGGCGAAGGCACTGCTGTCGATCCCGTCGGTCGTCCGGCGGCTCGGGGTCCCCGACTCTGTCGTTCGCGAGGCCCTGCGCAACGAGTCCAAGCTCAGCGAGCTGACCGGCACCCCGCGCTTCGCCCACCGCGCGATGCAGCTCAACCTCGTCGACCTGGCCCTCGAACACCCCGCGCTGCTCAAACGGCTCGGCTTCGACCCCGCCCTCCTCGACGCCCTGCCCCGCCTCACCCGCCCGGTCCTCGCCGACCAGCTGTCCCTGGGCTTCCGGCTGCCCGAGCCGCCCAGCGGGCAACTGCGGCTGCGGGATGTGCGGGTGGAGGAGGACGGGATCAGGGTGCGGTTGGAGGGGGCCGGGCTGACGGTCGGGCGCTCCCGCTGACACCTGTCGCACCCCGGGAAGTCGGTCACCCCGCACAGCATCACCGGCCGGGAACAGAACCACCCTCAGGGGGCCTCTGGGCGTGGTCACCGTCGACATCTGGGCGTGGTCACCGTCGACATCTGGGCGTGGTCACCGTCGACGTCGACTCCCCCGGCATGCTCGGCTTCCACTGGCGCCGGGCATGCCGGGTACTCCCACCGCTCGCGGTCGTCAGACCCGGTGGACGCGCTGAGTCGTCAGCTCGTAGCGGGCGCCGACGATGGCCAGCTTGCCGGAGGCCACCTTCGCGGCGAGGTCCGGCTCCGCTGCGAGGTGGGCGCGGACGGCCCGTACGTTGGCGTCGATCGTGGAGTCGACGCGGGCGTCGCCCTCCACGGTGTGGTCTATGTTCGGCGCTATCTGGTCGGCGATGTACTGGATGTGCGCGGGCAGCCGCTCACCGGACTCCTCCGCGGCGACAGCCGCCTTCACCGCACCGCACGACTGGTGCCCGAGCACCAGGACCAGCGGGATGTCCAGTTCCAGCACGCCGTACGCGACGCTGCCGAGCACGGCCTCGTCCAGGACCTCACCGGCGCTGCGCACGGTCATCAGGTCGCCGAGGCCCTGGTCGAAGACCAGCTCCGGCGGCACCCGGGAGTCGATGCAGCCGAGGACGACGGCGAAGGGGTGCTGACCCGACGTCAGGGCCTGCCGCACGGCGGGCGATTCGTCGGGGTGCCGCTCACAGTAGGTGCGCCAGCGCTGGTTGCCGGCCGCGAGTTCCCGGAGGGCTTCCTCGGGGGTGCTGGGCCGGCGACGGGTGGCGGCGGCCGGAGCAGCGGGAGCCGCCGGAGCGGCGGAGGCGGGGGTCGAGCCGAGGGTGGTCGCGGCGCCCAGGGCCGCCGCCCCCGTCAGCCCGGCGCGAAGGAGTGCGCGCCGGGCGAAGGTGGATATGGCCGGCTTGGTGCCGGCACCTCTGTCGGAGTTCACGCAGAGGAACGTATGCCCGAATTCGGCGGCGAACGTTCGCGTTACTGAATCATGGCCGGGCGCGGGAGATTCCTGGCCGGAGCTTGGTCCGTCCTTGGCGTTCTCCCACGCCTTTCTTGACCTTTCAAGAAGTCGGATCTTCGCGGCAACCTTTTCGGCCTCTCGGACCACTCAGTGGTGTCCGGCCAGGTGGTCCGGTCAGAGCAACGGCTGAAAGAGAGCGCAGGCATGTCCCTTGAACGGGAGCACAGACGTCACCGTACCGACGGCGGCGCCCGCGGTAGAGGCCCGATGCACCGTAGCCGTCGGCTGTTCGCGCGTCGGGGTCTCTGGGCGGGTCTCGCCATGGTGGTCGTGGCCGGCTCTGCTGTCGTGGTCACCCAGGCTTCGGCAGATCAGAAAAAGACCCCGGATCTGAAGAAGTGGTACGTGCTGGTCAACCGCAACAGCGGCAAGGTGCTGGACGACCGCGGCTCCGCCAAGAACGACGGCGCGGCGATGGTGCAGTGGAGCCGTCACGGCGGGGCCAACCAGCAGTGGCGGTTCATCGACTCGGGTGACGGTTACTACCGGCTGCAGAACCGGACCTCGGGCAAGGTGCTGGACGACCTCGGCTGGTCGAAGACCGCCGGCTCCGCCATCGTGCAGTGGAAAGACCTGAACGGCACCAACCAGCAGTTCAAACTGGCCAAGTCGTCGAACGGCTACGTGCGTCTGGTCAATCGCTTCAGCGGCATGGCTGTCGGTGTCAAGGACGCCACCAAGGCCAACGGGGGCGACATCGTCCAGAACCGCGACCGGGGCGGCGCCAACCAGCAATGGAAGCTCGTTCCGGCCGGTAGCGTCGGCGGCACCGGGAACCCGGGGAACTCTGGCAGCACGCCCACGCCCGGCGGCAGCGCTCCGGCGAGCCCGGCTCCGAGCGGCACCCGCCCGGCGTCGCCGTCGGCGTCTCCGGCCCCCACCAACGGCACGTCGACGAAGCGTTTCATGGGCAGTGACACGGTGCTCATCGGCGGCTCGATGACTGACGCCTCGGCGAACGCCGCGCCGTTCGACATGCGCTACGCCTATGTGCACAGCCAGCCCGCGCCCTCGTCGGACTACTACACGGCCGCGCGCTGCAAGGACGAGTGGTCGAGCTGGTGGGGCTGTTGGAACGGCAGCACCACGGCGCCCGGCACTTACGTGACCTGGCGGGACAGGGTGGCGGCCGAGGCGACGTACAAGGGCAGCCCGCGTCCGCAGAAGATGCTCTGGACCTGGTACTCGTTGCGCGACCTCGGGGATGCGGCAGGCGAGGGCGACGGCCCGGGCGAGGTCAAGGCCATCAACCGGCGTGACCTGCTCACCCGGTACCTGAACGACTACCGTTTCTTCCTCCAGAAGATCGGCAAGTCGCACGACGCGATCGACCTTGAGCCCGACTTCTGGGGCTTCGCCCGGACGCTCGGCAATCTGCACCAGGTTCCCGCGCAGGTCTCGAGCGCGAATCCGACGGATTGCGGATCGCAGGAGAACAGCGCCGCCGGACTCGCCCAGTGCCTGATCTCGATGGCGCACAAGTACGCGCCGAACGCCGCCGTGGGGCTGCACCTCTCCTGCTTCGACTGGGAGACCGACGTCCAGAAGTGCGTCAAGGACTACGCGGACCTCGGGGCGAAGAACGCCGACTTCTTGGTCACCGACGTCTCGGACCGCGACGCGGGCTGGTACGCACTGCCGGCCCACGGCAGCCGTGACACCTTCTGGACCGACCAGAAGGCCACCGCCGCGCTGAAGTTCTGGAAGACGATGGCCGAGTCCGTGGGCAAGCCGGTGGTCCTGTGGCAGATCCCCGTGGGCAACATGGCGCAGAACAACACGCCCGACCACTACAAGGACGACAAGGTGGACTGGCTGTTCGCGCACATGGACCAGGTGGCGGACGCCCATGTCGCCGGCCTGCTGTTCGGTGCGGGGTGGACGGAGCAGACGACGCCCGAGACCGACGGCGGAAACCTGATCCGCAAGACGATCGCGTATCACAACTCGGGCCGTACACCGCTCAAGTAGGCGCCAGGCGTGCATGCGGCCCCATCTCTTCGATGGGGCCGTCGCGGCCCGCCTCGCCGTTCAGCAGCGCTCACCGCGGCTGACCGCGATGCGGAGTACGTCCTCCAGGGACTCCGTGGCACGCGTGAGCGCGAAGCGCACGGCACGCTGGCCTTTATGTCCATAGGACTGGTCGTCGGCGCCCGGGCCAAGACCGAGGAGGCCGCCAATGGGATGGCCCAGCTCGTCGTCCTCCCGATGGCCTTCCTCTCCGGCTCCTTCCTCTCCGGCTCCCCGCTCGACTCCGCGCCGCGGTGGCTTCGTACGGTGTCGGAGATCCTGCCGCTCAAGCATCTCGGCGATGCGTTGCAGGGCGTACTGTCCCGAGGCGAAGGCTGGTCCACGGCCCTGCCCGTCATCGCGGGTCTGCTCGCCTTTGCCGCCGTCCTGACACTGATCGCCGCCCCCCTGTTCCGCTGGGACGAGGCGTGACCGGCGTGCCACCGGCGGCGCGGTCCTCTGCTTCCCCTTCGTCGTGCACGCGTCCGTTGCGGCCGTACGGCGGTTCAGTCGGCGCCCAGTTCCAGGGCGCCGATGACCTCGCCGCCCGCGCGGTCGGGGAACGACCGAAGATCCGCAGATCGTGGCGCCGCAGCGCTCAGCCGACCTGCTCGAAGACCATCGACCACCAGCTGTCCGGCTGAGCGAACGCGTAGCGGTCGCGGGCCTGGAGGTATTCGACGAGCTTGTCCGTGTACGGGGCGCGGTCCTGCGGCGCGGCGTTCTCCAGGTGCTCGGTGCGCAGCGCGAAGCGGTACAGGAACTCGACGAAGTCGGCGAGGGTCCGGTTCACGATCTCGGCCTGCGGTTCCTCGCCGAACGACATGAGGATCACGTAGCCGCGCTCCATGTCGAGGCAGTACCGCAGCGCGGGGTCGTCGGTCGGTCCGCCCAGCACGAGGATGCGGGTCTCCTCGCGGCCCGCGGCCACCGGCACCACGGTGAAGGGGTCGAGCCCCTCGTCGGCGGTGTCGAGGGTGAACAGGACGTCGACGAACATGGGCACACCGACGTCGCACAGCACCTCCGCGTCCGCCTCGGACAGCCCGCGCTCCTCGGCGACGGCGCGGTCCAGCGTGACCACGCGGCCCGCGCCGAACAGCTCCGTCATCTCGTCATGGGTGGCCATGCGTCCTCTTCGTCCCCCGTACTTTGTACGTTCAGCCGGTGAGACCGGCCCGTCGCAGCAGCTTCAGCCAATCGCTGTACTCCCACAGCTCGTCGTCGATCGACTCCAGCCGTGCGTACTCGGCGGGAGTGACCAGGCGCTCCAGGAAGTACGCCTCAACACTCGGTGCGAGCGGCTCGAAGCGCTCAGCGTCGACCCACTCCCAATGTTCGTCCGGGATACCGAGGACACCGCCGCCCGCGCGGTCGAGGAAGACCGGTGTGTCGCCGATCAACCCGATGCAGAACAGCTTCTCCGGAGACAGCTCCAGCGGGGAGTCGACCACCGGCCCGCAGTAGAACTGGTGCTCTTCGGCCTCCTCCAGGCCGAAGAGCTGCACATTCGGCCCGCAGCTCACGCCGTCCAGCACCCGGCAGAAGTCCAGGAACTCCCGCGGCACCCCGTCGGCCTCGGCGGCGGCCGCCGTCTCTTCGTCGATCGTCCCGCCGAGCGTGAAGCTGAGCACGTCAGGGCTCTCCGCCAGTGCCAACCGCAGAGCGTCCACCGTCGTGATCAGACGGGACGATGCAGGGCTCGCGCCGGTCATCCGGCCACCCTATAGGCGGCTACGGCATAGGCGGCTACGGCATAGGCGGCTACGGCGTCTCCGGCGGAGGGGTAGCCGCCCCCGGCAGCCGTACCGTCGCCACCGTGCCCCCGCCCTCCGCGCGGGCCAGCGTCACCTGCCCGCCCGCCTGCTCGACCGTACGCGCCACGATCGACAGGCCAAGCCCCGAGCCCGGCAGGGCGCGTGCGCTCGGGGAGCGCCAGAAGCGGTCGAAGACGTGCGGGAGTTCGTCGGCGGGGATGCCGGGGCCGTGGTCGCGGACGGTGAGGACGCCTTCGTGCAGGGCGACCTCGATCGCGCCGCCTTCCGGGCTGAACTTCACCGCGTTGTCGAGGACGTTGACCACCGCGCGCTCCAGCGCCGCCGGTTCCGCGCGGACGTACCAGGGCTGGAGGTCGGCGTTGATCGTCAGCTCCGGGCCCCGGAGACGGGCGCGGCGCAGGGCCGACTCGACCGTGTCCTCCAGGGAGAGCACCTGGACGCGTTCGCCGCGCTGGCCCTCCGAACGGGACAGCTCCTGCAAGTCGCCGATCAGGGCGGCCAGTTCGGTCATCTGCGCCTTCACCGAGGCGAGGAGTGCCTTGCGGTCCGCCTCGGGGATGGGGCGGCCCGTCTCCTCGCTGCGGGTGAGGAGTTCGATGTTGGTGCGGAGGGAGGTCAACGGCGTACGGAGTTCGTGCCCGGCGTCGGCGATGAGCTGCTGTTGGAGCTCGCGCGAGCTGGCCAGGGCCGACGTCATGGAGTTGAAGGAGCGGGAGAGGCGGGCGACCTCGTCCTCGGCCTCGTCTTCCACCGGGATACGGATGTTCAGGTCCTCGGTGCGTGCGACGTGCTCGACCGCCTCTGTGAGCTTGTCCACGGGACGTAGGCCCGCGCGGGCGACTGCGAGTCCGGCGGCTCCGGCGCCGACCACTCCGATGCCGGAGACGAGGAGGAGGATGAGGGCGAGGTCGTTGAGGGTGGACTCGGTCCCCTTCAGCGGGACGGCGATCTGCAGGGCGGCGTTCTTGGCCACATAACGGCCCTCAGCGCCGTCGATGACGAGCGCCGTGGTCAGCACACGGACCGAGTGACCGTCGCTGTCGCTGCCGTTTCGGATGGTCCCGTTGCCGACCACCGGGCTCTTGGCGACGTCCTTGTCGCTGTCGGCGACCTTCACCATGGCGGTGGAGCTGCCGAAGAGGCACGCCTTGCCACTGGTGTCGACGATCTGGGCGTAGCCCTTGACCCGGCCGAAGGGAAACGTCTGCGACGGCGACTGCGCGCAGGTGTCGAGAACGGCCGCCACCTGTGCTTCCGGCAGCGCACGAGGCACTCCGGACTCCAAGTCGTCGTTGAGCTCGCCGTACAGCTTCCCCTGCACGATGAACCAGCACGTCACCGAAACCGCCGCCACCGCGAACGCCACCGCCGCCGCCACCAGCAGCGCCAGCCGCGACCGGATCGGCAGCGACCGGAACCGGCGCAGGACCTTGCTCACTCCGCCCCGCCCTGCCGCAGCACATACCCCACACCCCGGACCGTGTGCACGAGCCGCGGCTCGCCACCGGCCTCGGTCTTGCGGCGCAGGTACATGACGTACACGTCCAGGGAGTTCGACGACGGCTCGAAGTCGAAGCCCCACACCGCCTTCAGGATCTGCTCCCGGGTCAGCACCTGACGCGGATGCGCCATGAACATCTCCAGCAGCGTGAACTCCGTACGGGTCAGCTCCACCGGCCGCCCACCCCGCGTGACCTCCCGCGTCGCGAGGTTCATGCGCAGGTCGGCGAAGGTCAGCGCCTCGTCTTCCTCCGCCGGGCCCGCACCGGCCGCCGCCGCGTAGGAGCTGCGCCGCAGCAGCGCGCGGACCCGGGCGAACAGCTCGTCCAGCTCGAACGGCTTGACCAGGTAGTCGTCGGCCCCGGCGTCCAGTCCCGTCACACGGTCACCGACGGTGTCGCGGGCGGTGAGCATGAGGATCGGCGTCGTGTCGCCGGCGCCGCGGATACGTCGTGCGGCGGTGAGGCCGTCCATGCGGGGCATCTGGATGTCCAGGATCACCAGCTCGGGCCGGTAGGCGGTCGCCTTCTCCAGGGCGTCGGCGCCGTCGACCGCGACCTCCGTGTCGTAGCCCTCGAAGGCGAGGCTGCGCTGGAGTGCTTCACGCACCGCCGGCTCGTCGTCGACGATCAGGATGCGCTGGGGGTCACGGTCGCCATCGGCGGGGCTCATGGGCTCGGGATCCTCGGGTGCGGTGGGAGGGGGCTGGGACGAGGGCTGAGCGGGCTTGAACGCTTTCAGCCTCGCATGCTCTCAGCCTCGTACGGTACGGCGGCGGGAGCGGGTCGCGGTGGTCCTGCGGCCTGCGCCGAGGCCGGCGGTCGCCAGCTCCGGCGCCCGGGACGGGGCCGTCGGCGCGTGCAGGGCGCCGGCGATGGCGAGGGCCAGTGCGACGTCGGCTGCGCCGATACCGGTCATGGTGTGCTCAACCTGCTGGATCATCACGCACTCCTTCAGTTCTGCGAGCCCGAGCGCAGCTTGGCGAGGTCGGACTTGACGGTGTTGATCGGGATGGCGAAGCCGAGGCCCACGCTGCCCGCGTCGGACGAGCTCGAGCCGGAGGCCGAGTACATCGCCGAGTTGATGCCGATGATGTTGCCGTTCATGTCGATCAGCGCGCCGCCGGAGTTGCCGGGGTTGAGGGACGCGTCCGTCTGTATCGCCTTGTACGTCGTCGTCGACGACCCGGTGTCGCCGTTGAACTGCTGACCGCCGAACTCGAACGGCCAACCGCCGCCCCCGCCCTGCTGTTGCTGCTGCCCCTGGCTCTCGTCCGTCGAGACGGTCACGTCACGGTCGAGCGCGGAGACTATGCCGCTGGTGACCGTGCCGGTCAGGCCTTCGGGGGAGCCGATCGCCACGACCTCGTCGCCGACCTGGACGCCGTCGGAGTCGCCGAGCGTGGCCGCCGTCAGGCCGGACGCGTTCCGCAGCTTGATCAGCGCGAGGTCCTTGCTGCTGTCGGTGCCGACGACCTCGGCGGTGTACTCCTTGCCGTCGCTGGTCGTCACCTTGACCTGGGAGGCACCGGAGACGACGTGGTTGTTCGTGATGATCTCGCCGTCACTGGTGATGATCACGCCGGAGCCGGTGGAGGACCCGGCGTTGGACTGGGCGTTGATCTCGACGATGCTCGGGCTGACCGCCTTGGCGACCCCGGAGACCGTGCCCTTCTGGCTGGACGGGACGACGTTGGTGCTGGTGGAGCCGGCCGCGGCGACGGTGTCGTTGCCGGTCAGCTCCTGGATGCCGTACGCCGTGCCGCCGCCGATCGCCGCGGCGACGATCGCGACGGCCGCCAGGAGGGCGACGGGACCGCGGTTGCGGCGCCGCGACTTCGGCGGCCGGGCGACGGGCTCGGTGAGGAGAGCGGTTGGGGCGCCCGCGGCGCCGCCCGGCTGGACCGTCGGCTCGTGCGCCGGCGGGGGCGGCCACTCCGGGTTCACGGGGGAGGAGGCGTGCTGCTGGGCGCCCTGGTACGGGTTGTCGTAGTCGCCGCTGCGGCGGAAGCTCTCGGTCATGGAAAAGAGCTTGTCGACCGACCATGAGAGCTTCCTGAGTGCTGACTGAGAAGCCCGGCAGAAGCTCGTATGCCCGATATAAAGCCCGTACTGGGGGCTGGGCGGGGTCTCTCAGAGGTCTCTCAGAGAAGGCTCGGGGAGACGCCTGACGTCCGCTTACAGCGGCCAGGGGCGGACGTGTGTGCTGGCCGCGCCGACCGCCGCTCTCGCCGCCCGTTCGACCAGTGAGATCCCTCTCTCCATGGTCGGGTTGCCGTCGCTGAGAACCGAGACCAGATACCGGTGTCCGTGCACGGTGACCTGGCCGACGCTGTTGATGATCCACAAGCCGGTCGGCTGCCGCTGCAGCCAGCCGTTCTTGAGGGCCCAACGGGAGCCTGGGGAGCCGGCCGCGGAGATCCCCCAGTCCTGGTCGGGGTCGATCCGGCCCATCAGGCTGCGGATGTAGGCGCGGGACTCCCGGCTGAGCCTTGCGCGCGTGCGGGGGAAGCGCTCCGGTCCTCGGGCGAAGACCGCACGCAGCAGCTGGACCTGGTCCGTGGCCGTGGTGCGGGTGAGGCCCCAGCGGATGCCGGGACCGCCCCGGGTCGAGGAGAGCCCCAGCCGTTCGTTCGCCGCGTCGAGGCCTTCCGCTGCGCCGATCTCCCGCCACAGGACGTTGGTCGCGTCGTTGTCGCTGCTGCGGATCATCTCCGCGGCGTTGCGGCGCTCGGCGGCTGTCAGCTCGCGGTCCTCGTCCGCCGCCTGCAGCAGCAGCGTCGCGAGGATGTCCACCTTGATGATGCTCGCCGTCTCGAACCTCGCGCGCTTGCCGTATGACGCGATCTGCCGGTTGGCGCTGTCGAGGTCGAGCACCGCGACCGCCAGCCGGGTGTCGCCGCCCGGAAGGAGTGGCCTGAGCGCCCGCGCGAGGGTCGCGCCGCGATTCTGGCGCGGCGGTGCCTCCGGTCCGGGGATCGGCGCACTCGCCCGGACCAGGGGCGTCCGCGCCTCGTGGGGCGTGCCGGTGGCGGAGCACGCGGTGAGCGACGCCGCGACCGTGGTGGCGGCGCAGAGCCTCAGCGCGTACGCCCGGAGGCCGCGCGTCGTGTTCGTCCGGTTCGGTCCGTCGGGCATGGCAGGGCAGGCCTCGGTGTGTCCGGGGAGCGGCGATGAGTGGTCAGAGAAAGGCGATCAATCAGGAAAATAGGACAAGCCGGACGTGGAGGCGGTGATTGACACCCGGGACAGCCGGGACAGCCGGGAAAACGGCGGAAATGGAAGAAACGACCGAGACCCCGAAGTCTCAGGCGCACCCACAGGACCGCCGCACGACGAGCCGCGACGGAAACACCTTCAGGCGCTCACGCCGTGACCCCGCCACCCGCAGCCCGTCGTCCAGGACCAGATCCACCGCGGCCCGGGCCATCGCCGACCGGTCCGACGCGATGGTCGTCAGCGGCGGATCCGCGAGCGCCGCTTCCTTGATGTCGTCGAACCCGGCGACCGCGAGCTCCCCCGGCACATCGATCCGCAGCTCCCGCGCAGCCCGCAGCACACCGATGGCCTGGTCGTCGGTGGAGCAGAAGATCGCGGGCGGGCGGTTCGGTCCGGAGAGGATCTCCAGCGCTATGCGATAGGCGTCGTACCGGTTGTACGGCGCCTCGAACAGCCGCCCCTCGGTCGGGATCCGCGCCTCGGCCATCGCCCGCCGCCAGCCCTCGACGTGGTCGGAGACCGGGTCGCCGACCGCCGGGGTCTCCGCGGTGCCGCCCATACAGGCGACGTACTCGTAGCCGTGCTCCAGCAGGTGGCGTACGGCGAGCTGGGCGCCGCCGAGGTCGTCGGTGACGACGGCGACGTCGTCGATGGCCTCGGGCCGCTCGTGGAGGAGCACGACCCGGGCGTCCCACGCCTCGATCTCGGCGGCGGCCAGGTCGTTCAGGGCGTGGGAGACGAGGATGAGCCCCGAGACGCGCATTCCGAGGAATGCCCTCAGGTAGTGGACCTCGCGCTCGCCGACGTAGTCGGAGTTGCCGACGAGGACCATCTTGCCGCGCTCGGCGGCGGCCCACTCGACCGCGTGCGCCATCTCGCCGAAGAAGGGCTGGCGCGCGTCCGGCACGATCAGGCCTATGAGATCCGTGCGCCGCGAGGCCATCGCCTGGGCGACCCGGTCGGGCCGGTAACCCAGCTCCTTGATCGCGGCGAGGACACGCTCGCGCGTGGCCGGGGCGACCGGCCGGGGTCCGTTGTTGATGACGTAGCTGACGACGGCAGTGGAGGTCCCTGCCAGTCGCGCGACGTCATCGCGAGTCACCTTGGCCACGCGCGGAGTCTACGCGGATGGACCCGCTCTGGGCAGGGCGTGAAGGAGCTTCCCTGTCGCCCGGCTGTCACCCCGCTGTGCGACGCGACGCCGGTGACGCCCTGCCCGGGCGTTCCCCGTGCCTTTCTAGGCCTCGGCCGGGACCTCGGCGCCGTCCAGGGCGTCCGCCTCGTCCGCATCCTCCGGCTTTGCGCGGCCGGCCTTGGCCTTCGCCTCCTCGGCGGCCCGGTCGATCTTCTCCGGAGTAACGAATCGATAACCGACGTTCCGTACGGTTCCGATGAGTGACTCGTGCTCGGGTCCGAGCTTGGCGCGCAGTCGTCGTACATGGACGTCGACCGTCCGGGTGCCACCGAAGTAGTCGTAGCCCCAGACCTCCTGCAGCAGCTGCGCGCGCGTGAAGACACGGCCCGGGTGCTGGGCGAGGTACTTCAGGAGCTCGAACTCCTTGAAGGTGAGGTCGAGGACGCGGCCCTTGAGTTTCGCGGAGTAGGTCGCCTCGTCGACCGACAGGTCGCCGTTGCGGATCTCCATGGGCGAGTCGTCGTTGACGATCTGCTGGCGGCCCATCGCGAGCCGGAGCCGGGCCTCCACCTCCGCGGGGCCGGCGGTGTCGAGCAGTACGTCGTCGATGCCCCAGTCGGCGGTGACGGCGGCGAGGCCGCCCTCGGTGACGACGAGGATGAGCGGGCAACCGGGTCCGGTCGAGCGCAGGAGCTGGCACAGGCTGCGGACCTGCGGCAGGTCACGCCGGCCGTCGATGAGGATGACGTCGGCGCCGGGGGTGTCGACGAGGGCGGGTCCCTCCGCCGGCGCCACCCGCACGTTGTGCAGCAGCAGGCCGAGTGCGGGGAGCACCTCCGTCGACGGCTGGAGGGCATTGGTCAGGAGCAGCAGAGAACTCATACGTCTGGTTCCTCCTCGGTCCCTGCGAGGACATGTTCGGTGCGGAACTGCTCTGCGATCCCGAAGGCCCGTACACCTGCGGTTTCCCGCGTCGTATACAACGCTTCCGAAAGCACAAAAGGACCCGGGGGCTACGCTGCCCGAGTCCTCTGCCCAGCAGAATAGCCCACATGAGCATTGGTCCGGCAGGTCATGTGGCACGATCGACGGTTCGTCCGAACTCTGAGACGACCAGACGTACACCTTTGCGGACGTTTCTGCACACCGAAGACGGTGTGACGATCGATTCCGTATACGACCCGGGTCCGGTCGTATACGACTCCTCCCGTCCATCTGCCGGTGACCTGGTGTTCGTCGTCGCCCATGGCTTCACCGGGGACGTCGACAAGCCGCACGTCCGCCGCGTCGCGGAGGCCTTCACCCGGCACGGAGCCGTCGTCACCTTCTCCTTCCGGGGGCACGGCGCGTCGGGCGGGCGGTCGACGGTCGGCGACCGGGAGGTGCTCGACCTGGCGGCCGCGGTGCGATGGGCGCGCGAACTCGGGCACGCGCGCGTGGTGACCGTCGGCTTCTCGATGGGCGGCTCGGTGGTGCTGCGGCACGCGGCGATCCACGGCGACGGCGGTGCCCAGGCCGACGGGATCGGGGCGCGTACGGACGCCGTGGTGTCCGTGAGCGCGCCGGCGCGCTGGTACTACCGGGGCACGCCCCGCATGCGCCGCCTGCACTGGCTGGTCACCCGGCCCGAGGGACGTCTGGTGGGACGCTACGGATTCCGTACCCGGATCCATCACCGCGAGTGGAGTCCGGTACCGATGTCCCCCGTGGAGGCGGTCCCCCGCATCGCCCCGACCCCGCTGCTGATCGTGCACGGCGACCGGGACGGCTACTTCCCCCTCGACCACCCCCGCATGCTGGCCCAGGCGGCCGGTGACCACGGCGAACTCTGGCTGGAGCCGGGCATGGGCCACGCCGAGCACGCGGCCGGCGACGCGCTGCTGCACCGCATCGGGCACTGGGCCGTCTCCCAGGGCGGCTAGCCTGACGGGGTACACAGCCGATCGATTGAGGAACCGGATGCCAAAGGTCACGGTGCGCTACTGGGCCGCAGCGAAGGCCGCGGCCGGGATCGCCGAGGAGCCGTTCGACGCGGCCACCCTCGCCGAGGCGCTCGACGCGGTGCGCGAGCGACACCCCGGGGAACTGACGCGCGTACTGCGGCGATGCTCGTTCCTCGTCGACGGTGACCCCGTGGGCACCCGCGAACATGAGACGGTACGGCTGGCCGACGGCGGCACGGTCGAGGTGCTCCCGCCGTTCGCAGGAGGGTGACGATGAGCGACCAGCCGTATCAGGGAAACCAAGGGCACCAGGGCCACCAGGGCCACCAGGGCCACCAAGGGCAGGGATACGACGGGTACGACCCGTATCAGCAGCCCGCGGCGCAGGCGTGGCCCGGGCAGCAGCAGCCGCACGACGATCCGCAGGCCGCCCAGCAGTACACGCAGCAGTGGCAGGGGCAGACCTGGGAGACGCAGGTGCACACGCCGGTGACGTCGGCACCGGCGGCCGGTGCGGCGTCTGCGGCCCCCGCTGCGGAGACGGCGTATCTGCCGTCGCAGGGGGCCGGGGCGTACCCGGGGTACGGGGAGACGGGCCAGGCCGGCTGGGACGGTGCGCCGCAGGCCCACGCCCAGGCCCAGGCTCAGGCCCGGTACCAGCCCCAGCCCCAGCCCCAGGCCCAGTTCCCGTCCCCCGCGCAGCACCAGAGCGGGACGCGGACCCACGCCCCGGAGCCTGGCAATCCCGGAGCACCCGGCACGGACGCACAGCCCGGCGACGATGACGGCCCCGCCTACGGCCCCGCGACCGTCTCCGGCAACTCCCGCATCACGGACGCCCAGCGCGCCCGCCTCGAGGGCCGTTCGCCGATCATCGAGCCGGGGATGCAGCCGGCCGCGCTCACGGCGCTGCTGGGGCTGCTGCTCTCGGGCGCGGCGGCGATCGGGTCGTACGCCCTCGTGGTCCCCCTCGTCCTCCTGCAGGCGGTGACGGCGGCGGGCTGGTTCCGGCTGAACGGCATGTGGCCCGCCCGGCAGGGCATCGCGCTCGCCTTCGCGGGCGCGCTGACGGCGGACGTGGCGTTGCTCGCGGCCGACCGCGCGCCGGCGGCGATTCTCGGGACGCTGGGTGTGTGGGTGCTGCTGGCGCTGGTGCTGCAGCTCCGTTCGCACGCCGACCCGGACGAGCGGATGTACGGCCTGATGGCGACGGTCGCCTCGGCGGCACTCGCGATCATCGCGGCCGGGTACCTGGCGGCCGAGGGGGACGCGGTGACGGTGGGTGCGATGGCGGTCGCGGTCGCCGTTGTGGCGCGGGCCCTTCCGTTGCCGACACCGGCCTCCGTGGCGGTCTCGCTGCTCGCCGCGGCGGGTGCGGGGGTCGCCGGGGGAGCGATGACGGGGCTGGGTGCGAGCGGGGCGATGCTCGGGGTGGGTGCGGCGGTGTGTGCGCTGATCGGCCATCGGGTGGCCGGCTACGACTACCCGTCGCGCTTCGTGCACTTCACGGCGGGCGTGGCCCTGCCGCTGGCGGCGGCCGCGCCTGCGGTGTACGTGCTGGGGCGGGCGCTGGCCTGAGGGCACCCCCTGTCACAGGTGATCGACAATCCGCCGGTCACCGCCACCTCAGGGTTACCCTCGCGCTGGGCGGCCACCCGGTCGTCCGTAGCCGTCATGACCGCCATGACCCGTCGTCGACGTCGTGACCGTCGTCGTCGACGACCGCCGAGGTGGGGGGAACACCACAACATGCGCGCCCTGCGAATACTGCTGATCGTCGTCGTGATACTCGGCGGTCTCTTCGTGCTGGCCGACCGGCTCGCCGTCGGGTTCGCCGAGGACGAGGCGGCCGGCAGGCTCCAGGCCAGTGAGGACCTCGCCGCCACCCCGGACGTGTCCATCAAGGGCTTCCCGTTCCTGACCCAGGTCGCGAGCGGCACGCTGGACGACGTCGAGGTCGGCATCAAGGACTACGAGGCCGCCACCGGCACCCAGGGCGGGACGATCCGGATCGACGACCTCACGGCCAGCATGAAGGGCGTCGAGTTCTCCGGCGACTACAGCTCCGCCACCGCGGCCACCGCCACCGGCACCGCGTCCGTCACCTACGCCGAGCTGCTGAAGACCGCCAAGTCCGAGCCCACCCAGATCGCCCCCGGCGTCACCGCCAACGTCGTCGGTCTCTCGGACGGCGGCAACGGCAAGATCAAGGTCGCCGTCGAGGCCACCGTCCTCGGCAACAAGCTGCCCGATCCGGTCTACGTCCTCAGCACGGTCACCGCACAGGGCGACACCGTCCGGGTCCACGCGGACGACCTGCCCAGCTTCGGCGGCGTCGACCTCGCCGAGTCCCGGGTCCGCGCGATCACCGACTTCGAGCAGAAGATCGACGGCCTGCCCGGCGGCATCCAGCTCGACAAGGTCCAGGCGGCGAAGAACGGCGTCGAGATCACGGTGAAGGGTTCGAACGTCCGCCTCGCCGGGTAGTACGGCGAGCGGTGAACGTGCCGCGTCCAATTGGCGAGACAGTGTCGTCCGTACCGCAGATGCAACCCGGGACGCCCGCCTCCGCAAGCCCTGCGGCGGCCATTCCGACACTGTCTCCTTCCCACATTCCGGATGATCCTGTCTCAGGATGCGACACAGCGGTGACACGCCCGCATGTCCGTCCCTACGATCGAGCCCATGAAGCGACAGGCGGATCTCACGAAGCGGCGGGCAGTAGACCTGTGCCGCGTTGCCGCCATGCTCTGTCGCCCCTTCTGAGCGGAAGCTCCGACTTCCGCGTTTTCCCTCGCCCTGACCAGGGCACAGGTGCGCCGTCTCGGCACGAGCGCGCGCACCCCACGCACTCGCACGCCCCGCCGCCGCAACTGCCCCGGAGGAGAGAAGAGCATGAGCCGCAGCGACGTCCTCGTCGACGCCGACTGGGTCCAGGAGAACCTGGACAACCCCGACATCGCGATCGTGGAGGTGGACGAAGACACGTCCGCCTACGAGAAGAACCACATCCGCAACGCGATCCGCATCGACTGGACGAAGGACCTGCAGGACCCGGTCCGCCGTGACTTCATCGACCAGGAGGGCTTCGAGAAGCTCCTGTCGGCGAAGGGCATCGCCAACGACACCCTGGTGATCCTCTACGGCGGCAACAACAACTGGTTCGCGTCCTACGCCTACTGGTACTTCAAGCTCTACGGCCACGAGAACGTCAAGCTTCTCGACGGCGGCCGCAAGAAGTGGGAGCTGGACGCCCGCGAGCTGGTCGAGGAGGTGCCCGAGCGTCCGACGACCGAGTACAAGGCCAAGCCGCAGGACACCTCCATCCGCGCGTTCCGCGACGACGTGGTGGCGGCCATCGGCTCGCAGAACCTGGTCGACGTCCGCTCCCCCGACGAGTTCAGCGGCAAGCTGCTCGCCCCGGCCCACCTGCCGCAGGAGCAGTCGCAGCGTCCGGGCCACGTCCCGACCGCCCGCAACATCCCGTGGTCGAAGAACGCCAACGACGACGGCACCTTCAAGTCGGACGACGAGCTCAAGGAGCTCTACGCCGAGGAGCAGGTGGACCTGGCGAAGGACACCATCGCCTACTGCCGTATCGGTGAGCGCTCCGCGCTGACCTGGTTCGTCCTGCACGAGCTGCTCGGTGTGGAGAACGTCAAGAACTACGACGGCTCCTGGACCGAGTACGGCTCCCTGGTCGGCGTTCCGATCGAGCTCGGCGCCAACAAGTAACCCACCCACCCGCAGAACCGACCGGCCTTCCTTCCGGTCAGACCCCTTCTGGAGAAAGACATGTGTGGAGCGAAGGCCGGCGGCCCCGACGCCTCGACGATCAAGCCCGGTGAGACCACGATCCAGGGTCAGGTGACCCGCGACGGCGAGCCGGTGACGGGCTACGTCCGTCTGCTGGACTCGACCGGCGAGTTCACCGCGGAGGTCCCCACCTCCGCCACGGGCCAGTTCCGCTTCTACGCGGCCGAGGGCACCTGGACCGTACGTGCGCTCGTCCCCGGCGCCACGGCCGACCGTACGGTCGTCGTCGCCGAGAAGGGTGCTCTCGCCGAGGTCGCCATCGCGGTCTGAGCGAGCGCAGCAGCCGAAGGGCCGCACCCCGCGGGTTGGACGCCTGGGGTGCGGCCCTTCTGCCTGCCGGTGCCGTACGGGCCTACGCTGGACGTATGTACGCACGGCGACGGCACCAGTACTTCGCCATGATGGGGACCTGCGTCACGCTCTTCGTCCTGGCCTGGGGCGTCGTACGCATCTGGTCGGTTCCGGTGGCCGTGGGCATGTGCCTGGTCGCCATGGTCATCCCGCCGCTCGCCGCGATGGTCGCCAACCGGCGGGGGCCGGAGGACCGCTGGTGGGACGACCCCTCCGGGGACCCTCAGTCCGACGAGTGGTGGGACGAACTGGACGGCAAGAAGCGGCGGCAGTGAGAAGGCGTGCGGACGACTCTCAGTAGACGAGCGCCTGCGTCTCGTCCGCGAGCGCCTCCTGCACGAACACCTGCGCCCCCGCGATCCGTACGCCCTCGATGACGTCCTTCTCGGTGATGTCCCGGCGGGCCGCGCACTGAGTGCACAGGGTGAGCCGGCCGCCCGCGAGGACCGACTCGAGGAGGTCGGGCAGCGGGGCGGCGTGCGGCAGTTCGAACTCGGCGGCACGGCCCGGCAGCGCGAACCAGGCGGACTCACCGGTCAGCCACAACGACACCTCGACCCCACTCGCGACGGCCACCGCCGCCACCGTGAACGCCTGCGAGCAGCGCTCGGGGGCGTCCGCCCCGGCCGTCACCTTGATCACGAGCTTCTTCGCCATGGCCGAATCGTAATCAATCGCCCTGCAACCCGGGCCGTCGATCATGAGTCTCCTGTGCGCACGCATACGGAATGCGGGCTTCACGTTCTGTTGGGGGGACGTCTTGGATGTACCCGAAGAAATAGGAGCGGTGGCGGCGCCGGCCGCGCCGGTCGTGCCCGGGCATGCGGAGGTGCCCGAGGCGCACGCCGCGGCCCGGCCCCGTCGTCGGGGGCGCACGGCGCTGGTGATCGGCGCTGCCGCCGTGATCGGGCTCGTCGGGGGGACCTGCGCCGGTTACCTCGTACAGGCGGACCGTGCGCCGACCAAGCTGCCCCCGCTCTCCCAGCCGACCCTGGAGCAGGCCGCGGGCGAGGCGCCCGAGCCGCTGTCGGCCGCTCGGGACCGCCGGGTGAAGACCGACGGCGACCTGCGCAAGCTGCTGCTGAAGAAGCCGGCCGGGGCGAAGGACGCCCCGTGGCTGGAGGGCCTGGACGGCTGGATGGACCTGGCCGGTTACGCCGGCACCTACGAGGGGGCGGACCTGATTTTCGCCAACCTCGTCAGCGACGAGTTCCGCCGGGCCGCCGTCACGGGCTGGCAGTCCGGCTCGTCCACGGTGGACATCCGCCTGCTGCAGTTCCGGCAGGAGGAGGCCGTCGGCGCCGACGACATCGGCGACAAGAACCTGTACTGGGGGGAGAGCGAGTCGACCGAGAGCTGGCCCGTCCCGGGCACCGGAGACGGCATGGTGCACGTCCACAGCGAGCCCGAGAGGCAGGTCGGCCGTCTGCCGCTGTACAGCGCGGAGGCGTACGCCTGGCGCGGCGACGTCGCCATGGAGATCTGGGTCTACGACTCCAAGCCGATCAGCAAGAAGAGGATCATGGACCTGGCCGAGCGGCAGATGGAGCGGCTGTGAACGAGAACCAGAACGCCGCCGTGCCGATACCGTCCGTCGAGCCTGCCGCGCCTGTCGAGCCTGCCGCGCCTGTCGAGCCCGCCATGACAGTCGAGCCCGCCAAGAAGCCACTCCGCCGTGGCCGTATCGCCGCTGTCGCGGGTTCCGTGCTGCTGGTCGGAGCCCTCGTCGCCGGCGTCGGGTACACCGTCGTGACCGTGCGGGACGCCGATCGGGGCGCCGGGGCGCCGGTGTGGGAGTTCCCGGCGGAGAAGGCAGGCGACGAGAAGGAGCCGGCCGCCTCCGGGCTGGCCGGGATGCTCGTGCCGTACGGCACCGACGGCTGGGTGCGGGGGCCGGACCTCAGGGAGTTCGGGTCGGACGCGCAGCTCAGCGGCGCCCAGGCCATGGCTCTGCAGAAGGAGTCGCTGCGTGATCTGCCGCGCTCCCAGCGGCGCCAGTTGGAGAAGTGGATGGACAAGCAGCGCATCACGGGCATAGCGATGCGCAGCTACTTCAGCGGGGACGGCAGCAACCTCAGCGAGGCGGCCGCCCGGGGCATCTACAACGTCAGCATCGTGCTGAGCCAGATGGAGAGCCAGGCGGCCGTACGGAACCTGTCGACGCTCCAGAACGAGTTCCTCGACGCCCTGGACATCCTCCGCGACGGCCCGGCGATCAAGGGCCACAAGGAGGCCAAGTGCTTCCTGCCGCCCAAGGACGCCGACGAGCCCCTCGACACCATGTACTGCTCCGCCTACGTGGGCGACGTCCTGGTCACCGCGAGCGCGGAGGGCGTCAAGCCACTCGACACCAAGGGGGTCGCGATGCTGCTCAAGACGCAGCTCGACCGCATCGCCGAGCCGGGGGAGGCGGTATGAGCGAGCAGACGGAGCAGAGGGAGCAGACGGAGCAGACGGAGCAGCTCACCCCTGCGGCACCACCCGTACCGCCCCAGGCCCCGGTGCAGCTACCGGCGCCCAAGGACCGCCGGGCGCTGCGTGCCGTCCTGCGCTGGACCTCCGCCGTCGTCGTCTGCGCGGCGGTCGGGGCGGGCGCGGCGTACGGGATCACCGGGATGGAGCGGACGGACGTACCGGGACTGGCGACCGAGTCGGACGGGCGCTGGGACTACCCGACGCTCACCAGGCCGCCCCTGCCGTCGGGCAGCCCGCGGCCCTTCGCCGAGACGAACAAGGCCGGCACCCACCACGCCGACCTGCGTGCCCTCGTCCTGCCCGCGCCGAAGGGGGCGACCGCGGACAAGGCGCTGCGCGGCGACGACGGCTGGCTCGCGACGAAGGACTTCCTGGCGGAGTACGGGCAGCAGGAGGACCGCGACGAGTTCGGGCAGCAGCTCGTCGACCAGGGCCTCCGGCACATCGCGGCACGCGGCTGGACCACCCAGGACGGCACGCACACCAGGATCTACCTGCTCCGTTTCAACACCGCCGCGGTCGTGGACGGGCTGCTCGCCGACGGCCTCGCCCCGATGAGCAGCCCCCGCTACGAGCTGCGGGGCGCCGAGGCCGCCGTCTACGACGAGGACTTCCCGGAGGAGGCCCGGCAGATCGGGGAGATCCGCCCCTCGGTCTACGCCGAGGTCGAGCCGTACGGCGACGAGGAGGTCCGGCAGGCGTACCTCCCGGCCGGTGACGTCCTCGGGGTGATCGTCCAGTCCCGCAAGGGCGGCGAGGGCGGCGTGCGGGCGGTGCCCTTCCAGCAGACGGTCGTACTGCAGAGCCAGCTGCTGGGCTGAGCCCGCCCCCGGGCCTACCTCACACAGAGGGCCGGTCCCCGGCCGCGTAAGCTGGGGCCCGGCCCTGTGTACATGTACCGCACCCCGCGCTCAATCGAGGAGCACCCCGTGGAGATCTTCTTCGAAGCCCTGCTGGTTCTGGTCTGCGTCGGCGTCCTCGCCTTCGCCGGGCTGACCGTGAAGAAGCTGTACCAGGGCCAGCGCTGATCCACCTCACCGACGTACGAGACTTCTGAGCTGCTCATGATCGAGATCCCGTCCGACCTCCACAAGGACCTCGTCCCCCTCGCCTTCCTGCTCGGCAACTGGGCGGGCGCGGGCGTGCACGACTTCCCCGGCGCCGAGAAGTGCAACTTCGGGCAGGAGGTCGCCTTCACGCACGACGGCCGGGACTTCCTGGAGTACCGGTCCCACACCTGGGTGCTGGACAACGACGGCAACAAGGTGAAGCCGCTGGAGTCCGAGCACGGCTTCTGGCGCATCGACGCCGACCGCAAGGTCGAGGTGACGATGGTCCGCAACGACGGGGTCGTCGAGGTCTGGTACGGCGAGCTCGCCGACAAGAAGCCGCAGATCGACCTGGCCACGGACGCGGTGGCCCGCACGGCCGCCTCCGGCCCGTACAGCGGCGGCAAGCGGCTCTACGGCTACGTCAAGAGCGACCTGATGTGGGTCGGCGAGAAGCAGACCCCCGAGGTCGAGCTGCGCCCCTACATGTCCGCGCACCTGAAGAAGGTCGTCACCCCGGAGGAGGTCGAGCGCTGGGCCAAGGCCCTGCCCGACGACATGCCGGACGACGGGATCGCCTTCTTCAAGTAGTTCTAGACTCGTCGGTGTGGTGAGCACCGACTGGAAGAGCGACCTCAGGCAGCGCGGCTACCGGCTGACGCCCCAGCGCCAGCTTGTCCTCGAAGCAGTGGACACCCTGGAGCACGCGACCCCCGACGACATCCTCGTGGAAGTGAGGAAGACGGCGTCGGGGGTCAACATTTCCACGGTCTACCGGACCCTGGAGCTCCTGGAGGAGCTGGGGCTGGTCAGCCATGCGCACCTGGGGCACGGCGCGCCGACGTACCACCTGGCCGACCGTCACCACCACATCCACCTCGTCTGCCGGGACTGCACGAACGTGATCGAGGCCGATGTGTCGGTGGCCGCCGAGTTCACCGCGAAGCTCCGGCAGGAGTTCGGCTTCGACACCGACATGAAGCACTTCGCGATCTTCGGTCGGTGCGAGGACTGCTCGCTCAAGAATTCAACTACCAAGTCGTAGGCTTACGCATATGAAGAGCCCCCTGCTGACCCTGCCCGGCGCCGTGCCCGCCGAGGGCGTGGACGAAGGCGTCGCCGCCCACTACGGCGATCTGTTCCGCGAGCAGCGCGCCCTCGCCGACGGCACCGGTTTCGTCGACCTCTCGCACCGCGGAGTCGTCTCCGTCTCCGGCGAGGACCGGCTGAGCTGGCTGCATCTGCTGCTCACCCAGCACGTCAGCGACCTGCCGACGGGCGAGGCCACCGAGGCGCTGATCCTCTCCGCGCACGGCCACATCGAGCACGCGCTGTATCTCGTGGACGACGGGGCGACGGTCTGGGCTCATGTCGAGCCCGGCACCCAGGACGCGCTGATCGCGTACCTGGAGTCGATGAAGTTCTTCTACCGGGTCGAAGTCGCCGACCGTACCGACGAGTTCGCGCTCGTGCACCTGCCCGCCGGCTCCATCGCCGAGGTGCCGGACGGTGTGGTCGTACGCGAGACGGCGTACGGCCGTGACCTGTTCGTCCCGCGCGCCGATCTGGAGTCGTACGCGGAGAAGGCCGGCCCGGCGGCCGGGATCCTGGCGTACGAGGCCCTGCGCGTCGAGCACCACCGCCCGCGTCTCGGCTTCGAGACCGACCACCGCACCATCCCGCACGAGCTCGGCTGGATCGGCACCGCCGTGCACCTGCAGAAGGGCTGCTACCGGGGCCAGGAGACGGTCGCCCGCGTCCAGAACCTGGGCAAGCCCCCGCGCCGGCTGGTCTTCCTGCACCTGGACGGCAGTGAGGTGCACCTGCCGACGCGCGGTGCGGAGATCCGGCTCGCGGACGACGGGCCCGACGGCCGGAAGATCGGCTTCATCACGACGTCCGTACGGCACCACGAGCTCGGTCCGGTCGCGCTCGCGCTGGTGAAGCGGAACGTGCCGGTGGACGCGCGGTTGGTGGCGGACACGACGGCGGCGGCGCAGGAAGTCGTCGTGGAGCCCTAGACACCGCAGAGCCCGGGACGTCGTAGAGCCCTAGACATCTGTAGAGCCCTAGATCTCCACGAGCACCGTGAACGGGCCGTCGTTCGTGAGGGACACCCGCATCTTCGCGCCGAACCTGCCCGTGGCCACCGTCGCGCCGAGGGTGCGGAGCTGGGCGACGACCTCGTCGACCAGCGGTTCGGCGACATCTCCGGGGGCGGCGGCGTTCCAGGTGGGGCGCCGTCCCTTGCGGGCGTCGCCGTAGAGGGTGAACTGGCTGATGACGAGGAGCGGGGCGTCGATGTCGCTGCAGGACTTCTCGTCGTTCAGCATGCGGATCGACCAGAGCTTGCGGGCGAGTTGGGCCGCCTTCTCCTTGGTGTCCTCGTGGGTGACGCCGACCAGGACGCACAGTCCCTCGCCCACGATCTCCCCGACCGTCTCGCCGTCCACGACGACGCTCGCGCCGTCCACCCTCTGCACCACAGCTCGCATACCGCCATCATGCCGTGCACGGAGAAGTGCCTCGTAAGGGGCCTCTTTATAGCTGCTTACCCCCCATCTGGGGCTGTTCGTGGGCACTCGGTCACATAGCGGCCAGTTGGGATGGCACCATGCTTCCACACGCCGGTCGAGGGGACGGTAGAGGCACATGAGCACACCGAGTACCGGGCAGCCTCCTGGGGCTGTCGTGTTGACCCACGCGGACCAGTCCGCCGCCATCAGGCCGCCCACGCAACGCACCGCCGACGATCCGGGCCCCGGCCCGCACGCGCCGCTGCCCGCAGAACAGCCCGAGCAGGACCTGACCGTGCTCAGCCTGCCCGAACTGCGCACCCTGCGCCGGGACGCCCAGAGCGACGAGGCGGACCTGAGTTATGTACGGCGACTGCTGCAGGGCCGGATCGACATCCTGCGGGCGGAGCTGGCCCGGCGCTCCCCGGCGGGCGCGGCGTCCGTGGTGGACCGCCTCCCGGAGATCCTGACCGACGCCCCGGCCCGCCAGCGCTCCTCGGCCCGCCATGTCACGCTGGGCACGCCGCAGAGCGAGGAGTACCGGCGGCTGGCGGCGGAGATGCTCGCCGAGGTGGAACTCTCGGACCTCGAGGCCCGCACGGAGGCCGAGCTGAACACGGCGATGGGACGCCTCGTCCGGTACGAGCAGCAGGTCTCCCGCCGCCGCCAACGACTCCAGCGGACGGCCGACGAGTGCAGCGCCGAGATCACCCGCCGGTACCGGGAGGGCGAGGCGCAGGTGGACGATCTGCTGACTTAGGTGCGTATGCGCGCCGTCTACATGCCGTTGGGGAAGTTCATGGGTGCCGGCGGCGTCGGAACGTAGTGGTGGGCCAGGTTGGCGTCGCGGTTGTGGGCCTCGTGGCGATGGGCCTCCGGGTGGCCGTACTCCTTTGGATCCCGGCGTCCGGAGACGACGTCCCGAACGCGCATCACGACTCGGTCGAGCAAGGTCTTCATCAGCGTTCCCCCTTGGGTACATGGTCTTGTCGAGGAGGATGCATCTGCGGCCGGGGCGGATTCCAGCGAGTTGAGCCGATCTTGAGCCTCGGCCGGTCCTCAAGAGGACAGGACGCGTAGGGGCGGCGGGGGCGAGGAAAAACGCGGCGACACCTCCCCGCCCACCCACCTACCGTGACCCCATGACCCGTCCCGCACCCCACACCGAGGTCCGCCCGATCACCGAGGCCGACATCCCGGACTGGATCCGGGCCCTGAACACCGGCTTCCTGCGCACCCCCAGCGTCACCGACACAGAGATCGCGGACCGCGCGTCGTACATCATCCCGTCCCGCACCCTCGGCGCCTTCGACGCCGGCCGCTGCGTGGCCACCTTCCGTTCCTTCCCGCAGGAACTCACCACCGTCGGCGGCGCGGCCGTCCCCGCCGACGCCATCTCGAACGTCACCGTCACCCCCACCCACCGCCGCCGCGGCCTGCTCACCCGGATGATGGCCCACGACCTGGCGGCCGCGAAGGCCCGCGGCGACGTCGTCGCCACCCTGATCGCCGCCGAGTACCCGATCTACGGCCGCTACGGCTTCGGCCCCGCGACCTTTACGGTCGAGTGGACCGTCGACGTCCCCCGCACCGGCCTGGACCCCAGATGGTGCGGCCCCGAGGGCGGCGGCCGTATCGACATCGTCGACGGGGCGGACGTCCGCAAGATCGGCCCGGAGCTGCACGAACGGATGCGCCGCGCCCAGCCGGGCGCCATCGACCGGGACGAGCGCTGGTGGCAGGTCAACACCGGTGTACTGCGGCTGGACAGGGACCCGTGGGCCGAGCCCTTCTTCGCGGTGTACCGCTCGGCGGCCGGCGACGTCGAGGGACTGGTGTCGTACAAGGCGGACGATCACTGGGCCGACAACAAGCCGATGAACACGGCCACCGTGAACTGGCTGATCGCGACGACACCGGACGCCGAGCGCGCCCTGTGGCACTACCTGTGTTCGATCGACTGGGTCACCACGGTGAAGAGCGGCTCGCGGTCTCCCGACGACCTGCTGCCCTTCTACCTGCCCGACCCGCGGGCCGCCCGGATGTCGACGCCGGCGGACTGGTTGTGGGTGCGGATCCTGGATGTCGTACGGGCTCTGGAGGCGCGTACGTACGACGGCGAGGGCGCGCTGGTGCTGGAGGTCGTGGACCGGGCCGGGTTGAGCGGCGGGCGGTACCGGCTGGAGGCGTCCCCGGACGGGGCGTCCTGCACGCCGACCACGTCAGCCGCCGAACTCACCCTCGACATCGCCGACTTGGGGCGCCTCTGGCTCGGCGACGAGTCCGCCGTGCGGCTCGCCGCGCTGGGGCTGGTGCGGGAAGAACGAGCGGGCGCCGCCCGGGTGGCCGACGCCCTGCTGCGTACGTCCAGGCGACCTTGGTGCCCGGACATCTTCTGAACCTCCTCTCCGCCGGCGACAGGTCTGCTCATCCGTAGCGAGCTGTTCAGTTGTGGCTGTGCGGTCGATGTTCAGTTGTCGCTGTTCAGTTGTGACTGTGCGGACCGACCGGGCTCCCGGCTCCCCTCCGGAAGGGAGCCCGACCAGCCAACCTTCTTGAAGTTTGACCATGTTGTTGAAGTTGGCAGCCAACTTCACTGTACTTATGACCGTTTGGAAGCGTCTCATAACCACCATCCCGAGAACTGCCTAAAGATGGCGGGAAGTTGTAGTGTTTGGTCGTGGAGCCGAAACACGCCTCCGCCAATGGGCGGAAGAGGTCGCAGCGGCCACAGAAGTCACATCGGGAGGTGGCCGACGAGCTGCGCGCCCGGATCACCTCGGGCGAGTTGCGGCCCGGCCAGCGCATGCCCACGCAGGCCAGGCTGGCCGACGAGTTCGGCGTCGAGCGCGGAGCCGTACGGCAGGCCCTGCGCATCCTGCAGTCGGAGCACCTGCTCACCAACGTGTCCAAAGGGGCGCCGGCGACCGTCGCCCCCGACCTGGGCAAGGCGCTGACCGGCCCCGGAGCCCCGCCGCAGCCCACCATGGTGGCCCTCGCCCCACGGATCGCCGCCGCCTTCGCGGCCCCGCACGTCGAGATCGACGCCCTGTGCCTGACTTCGGTCTCGCTCACGCTCGCCATCGGCGAACCGCTGCGCCAGATCCACGCCGGGCAACTGAAACCGGCCAAGGTCGACGTCCGCGTCCTGCTGCCGAGCCGCGACATTTCGCTCGCCTTCCCGACGCCGGTGGACGCCTCGGCCGACGACGCCGACGAGCAGCTGCGCCTGCGCTGGCTCGCCCAGCGCAACGCCCAGGGTCAGGTGCTCCGGCACAATCTGCAGGCGCTGCGGTCCACGCACGGCATCGACGTGTCGATCAGCTTCCGCGCGCTGCCTTTCACACCGCCGGTCAAGCTGTACCTGCTCAACAGCACGGAGGCGCTCTTCGCCTACTACACGCTGGCGCGCCGCGAGGTGGAGATCGGCCAGCAGCACCTGGAGATGTACGACGCTCCGGGCATCCAGTCGATGCTGTTCGCCTTCGAGCAGGGGGCCGGGCTGCGGGACACGACGTTCGTGGAGCAGTCGCATGTGTGGTTCAACGCGTTGTGGGAGACGATCAGTTCGGAGCTGGTGCTCACGAGCTGATCATCCCCCACAACGTTTGACCTGTGTGTTCGTCGCTGCCGTCATGCGCAGGACTCATAGGGCGGGTCCCGAGACCAGGACGGCGAGGACGACGGCCCCGATCGAACTGATGGCCGGGCTCTTGGCCTTGATGCCTATCGTGAGCAGCAGCAGGCCGATGATGCCGGTGGTGCCGTACTTCCACTGGAGGGTCTGTTCGACGCCGACGACGAGGACGGCGGAGAGGAGTGCGAGGACGGGCATCGGTGTTTCCTCCTTCGGGCTCCTGGGGATGGAAGGATTACTTCCGCCAACTCAACCAACTAGATGCCAACTCTGACTAAGTTGTCCCCACTTGGCCCCTACTTTGAAACAAGTTACAAACAACTCCCGCCAGATGGATGCGAGTTGTAACGTTTGGTCGTGACTCAGGAGAACGTGGCAGTGAACGGCAGCAGGAGACTCTCTCCCCAGGAGATCGCCGACATCCTGCGGGAACGGATCCGCGTCGGGGAGCTCAAGGCGGGCGACCGCCTGCCCACCCAGGCCGAGCTGGCCGAGGAGTTCGGCGTGGAGCGAGGCACCGTACGCCAGGCCCTGCGCGCGCTCCAGGAGGACGGCCTCCTCACCAACGTCAGCAAGGGCAGCCCGCCGCGCATCGCCCTGCCGGCCCCCACCCGGGGTGCGCCCCAGCCGACGATGGTCAGCCTGGCGCCCCGCCTGACGGAGGCCTTCGCCGTGCCGCACGTCCGCGTGGACGTCGTGTGCCACACCTCCGAGACCCTGATGCTGGCCCTCGGCGAACCCCTCCGCCTGATCCACGAGGGCTCGATCCGCCCCGAGTCGATCGACGTACGGCTCCTGCTGCCGTCGCGGGACATCCATCTCGCCTTCCCGGTGCTGGTCGAGGGGCGGGGGGAGGACGACCCCGTCCATCAGCGCTGGCTGGCCATGCGCAACGCGCAGGCGCAGGTGCTCCGCCACAACCTCCAGGCCGTCCGCTCCACCCACGGCGTGGACGTCCATGTCACCTTCCGCGCCCTGCCGTTCACGCCGCCGATGAAGCTCTACCTCCTCAACGGCGACGAGGCGCTCATCGGCTACTACGTCCTCCACGAACGCCAGGAGGAGTACGAGAGCCAGACCCTGGAGATGTACGACGCCCTCGGCTCCCAGTCCCTCCTCTTCTCCTTCGTGCGACAGGCCGGACAGCGCGACGCCGCGTTCGTGGAGGAATCCCAGAAGTGGTTCGACGCCCTCTGGGAAACCATCAGCACTGACCTGACACTCTCCTAGTGACTTCTGAGACGAAGCAGCAGACTGAACCGGTGACCGCTGAGACCGAGAACGACACGGAACAGCTCCGCGAACTGATCACTCACGCCCGCATCGTGCTCTGGGACTTCGACGGCCCGATCTGCCGGCTGTTCGCCGGGCACTCGGCGGAGCGGGTGGCCACCGACCTGGTGGAGTGGCTCGAGGGGCGGGGGTTGCACGGCCTGCTGACGGAGGAGGCACGCGAGTCCCTGGATCCGCACGTCGTGCTGCGCGCCGTGGACCGCCGGCACCCCGGCAGCGACCTGGTCGCGGAGCTGGAGGAACGTCTCACCAAGGAGGAACTGCGGGCGACGTCCTCCGCCATGCCGACGGCGTACGCGGACCCGTTGATACGCACCTGGACCGCGGTCGGCTCCCGGCTCGCCATCACCACCAACAACTCCCCCCGGGTCGTCCGCACCTACCTGGACAGCCGCGGCCTGCTCGCCTGTTTCGCCCCCCACATCTACGGCCGCACCCAGGACCTCCATCACCTGAAGCCGGACCCGCACTGCCTCAACCGGGCCCTGAACGCCATGGGCGCCGCCCCCTCGTCCGCGCTGATGATCGGTGACACCCCGTCGGACCTCGCGGCCGCGAACAGCGCCGGGGTCCCGTTCCTGGGCTACGCGCGTAACCCGCGCAAGGAGAAACTGCTGCGGGAGGCCGGGGCCTCGTCCGTGGTGGCTTCGTTGCGGCCGGTGCTGGAGCTGGTACGCCACGTTCAGCCCTGAATCATCGACCCGTGCAAGGTGGCGGCGCTCCCCGCCTGTCGAACGAGAAGCCCGGCGCCGGGCGCGCCATCGGGTTCGCCGTAGCGGAGTACCGGGGTTCCTGTAGCATGCCCGCACCGACTGAGCAATCGCTCGCCTTTATTTCGTATGTACTCCCGTGCAGCGGCCAACAGGCCGCATGTGGACGACCTCGAGCGACACCGCGCAGAAGAGTGGGAAACGCCTGTCGCGGCCTACGTGAGCGTCACTCTTGGCATGCAGGGTTCCGCCCTCGTGCTTACCGTTTGCCTACCATCCCTCCTCCTGTACGGAGCAGCCAGTGGCCGCACCTCCTGATCCCCGTATCGCCGTCGGGGGGCGCGCCACGCGACACGGCATCGACGGCGTCTGCGCGGCGTTCGTGGAGGCCGCCAGAGAGGGCCGGGCCAGCAGGGGGCACCACAACGAGAACTACGCGGTGCCCCTGACGGAACCGCTGGCGCAACTGCTCGGCCGTCCGGCCGGTACGACCGTCACCGTGCGGACGCGCCGTACCGAGGCCCTGCCCGTGGTGATCAGGACATGGCGCAACGAGGCGCAGATCCTCGACGCCATCAAGGGGGTCCTGCCCCACGCACCCGAGTGCCTGTACCGCGGCGGCCATTACGCGATCCACAGCTATGTGGACGGCGTACCCCTGTCCAGCGTGTGCGCGAACGGCAAGCCCGTCGACGCCCTGCTCGTCGAGGCGATGGCCGATCTGCTCGCCCAGATGACCCGGGTGCGGCGCGGCGCGCTGCCCCCGCTGCCCGCCGTCTGGCCGCACGGCAACAACGACAGCCAGGGGTTCCTGCGGGCCTTGGCGCAGCTCGCGGACGAGCAGATCAGAAAGCCCAACTGGGCGGTCTTCGGCGGTCTGTTCGCGGCGCTGGGCATTCCCGAGGACGCCCTGGTGCGGTTCGCCGAACGCGTCCCCGCGATGACCCGGCGGCCGTACAGCCTGCTCCACTCCGACCTGCACCGCGACAACCTGATCCTGTCGTACGAGCCCGGAGTGCCGCCCCTCATCTGCGTGGACTGGGAGCTGGCGACCTACGGCGATCCCCTGCACGATCTGGCGACCCACCTGGTGCGCATGCGGTACCCGTCCCACCAGTGGCCCGAGGTGATCGACGCGTGGGCGAAGGCCATGCGCAAGGTCCGCCCCGCCGCCGTGGTCGGCCTGGCCAAGGACCTGCCGCACTACCTCGCCTTCGAGCGGGCGCAGTCCGTCTTCCCCGACGTGATGCGCGCCGCCGGTTCCCTGATCGGCTCCTTCACCCAGAAGAGCCTGGACGAGGCGACCCGGGCGGTCCGCCGGGCGCTGGAGGCGGCGGCGGAGCCGCTGCGGCTGAGGAACGTGCCGGGCGAGCGGGAGACCGAGCTGGCCCTGTTCCGCTGGTGGGCGTCGCGCAGGGACCGGGTCGGGGCCAGCCTCGACTGGGCGGTCAAGGCGTTCGAGTGGCAGCCGGACTCGCGGCTCCCCGAGCATCCGGACTTCCCCGCAGGCGCGGTGCGCGAGGCCCTGGTGGCCGAGGGCGAGGCCCCGGCCGACCGGGTGTTCAAGGGAACCGCGCACCTCAACACGGTGGTCATGGTGCCCGGCGTCGACTTTCCCGTCGTCGTACGGCGCAGGGTGCCCGACTTCTGCCGCCGGGAGCCGTGCTTCCTCAGCGAGCACGCCGTGCTGCGCGCCATCGAGGAGTTCTCCGCGGAGGTGGCGGCGCCCCGTGTCCTCGCGCTGGGGGAGAGCTATCCGAAGGACAGTTTCACCATCCACACCTACGTCGGCCCGCGGGACATCGGCCGGCCCCCGAGCCATCCGGTCAACGGCCTGCTGCCGCATGAGGCGGACGCGCTGGTCGACCAGCTCTGCGCCCTGACCCGGGTGAAGTACGACCGCGTCGACCCGGCCGCCGGCGAGGGCCGTTTCCACAGCTGGTTGAGAGACCAACTCGTGCTGATGGTCCGGGAGTTGCCGAAGAAGTCGCAGCAGCTGGCCAGGCAGCTCGGGTTGCCCGACGCGGACAATCTGCGGCAGATCCTGGCCCGCCACGAGGTGCTGGAACGGAAGCCGGCCCTGCTGCACGGCGACCTGAACCCGTGGAACCTCGTCCGCCGGGACGACGAGCTCGCGCTGACCATCATCGACTGGGAGATGGCCGTGGTGGGCGATCCCCTCTACGACCTGGTCCGGCACATGCATCTCACGCCCACCCGGCCGGAGATCCGGGACCGGATGTTCCGCCGCTGGGAGGCGAAGCTGGACCCCCGGTACACCCACGGCTGG
Organism: Streptomyces sp. NPDC051243; assembly: GCF_044455405.1. Lineage (NCBI taxonomy): Bacteria > Bacillati > Actinomycetota > Actinomycetes > Kitasatosporales > Streptomycetaceae > Streptomyces > Streptomyces sp. NPDC051243. The sequence goes on from NZ_JBITES010000002.1 coordinate 98,130, forward strand.
CGCCAGGACTGGCGGGTCTACCGCTGGATCGAGATCGTCCGGTCCGCGTACATCGACCTCGACCGGCTGGTGACCGGCGCGAGCCTCGACGTCCCGAACGTCCGCCGGGCCGTGGACTCGTACGCCATGACCCTCGCCGCCGCGACCTCCGCCCTCGGCGTCCCGAGCCGCCCCGCGGCCAACCCGTATCTGGCGAGGGCGCTGGCCTGACCCCCGTAGGCTCGACGCCATGAGCGAGATCGGCCTGCGCGAGCGCAAGAAGCGGCGGATGTACCAGACGGTGTCCGACACCGCCGTCCGCCTCTTCCTGGAGAAAGGGTTCGACGCCGTCTCCGTGGCCGAGGTGGCCGCCGCCGCCGAGATCTCCAAGCCGACGCTCTTCCGGTACTTCCCGACGAAGGAGGACCTCGTCCTGTACCGGTTCGCCGACCATGAGGACGAGGCCGCGCGGGTGGTGCGGGCGGGGCCCTCGCCAGTCGAGGCGTTGCGGCGGCACTTCCTGGACGGCCTTGAGCGGTGTGACCCGATCACCGGGCTCAACGACGATCCGCACGTCCTCGCCTACCAGTCGATGCTGTACGGGACCCCCGCGCTGGCCGCCCGCCTGCACGCCTACCTCGAACGCTCCGAGGCCGCGCTCGCCGAGGCGCTCGGCGGAGGGCTGGACGCGCGGGTGGCCGCCGCGCAGATCGTCGCCGTACAGCGGGTCCTCGCGCTGGAGAACTGGCGGCGGATGGCGGCGGGGGAGCGGGCGGCCGAGGTGCGCGGGGACGCGGTGGCGGCGGCGGAGCGGGCGTTCGGGCGGTTGGCGGCGGGGTTGCCGGGGCTGACCGCACACTGAGGCTCGGTAAAAAATTTAACTCGGTTACGAGTTTTGGTAGGCTTCGTGGAATGACGTCGACCGACCCTGCCCTGCGCCACGCCCTCCGCGAGGAACGCGCCCACCACGACCGCTGCCGCGCCGCCCTCGCCGCCATGGTCGACGGCGCCCAGGAACACGTCGTCACCGGCGAGGACGTCTCCGCCTCCGGTGCCGACGCGGAGGTGCTGGGATACCGGCTGCGCAGCCGTGCGAAGGAGATGCGTGAGCTGCCCGAAGGGCCGCTGTTCTTCGGGCGGCTGGAGACCGACCGGCAGAGCCTGCACATCGGGCGGCTGCGGATCACCGAGCGCCCGGCCGACCCGCCCCTGGTCGTCGACTGGCGGGCCCCCGTCTCCCGGGCCTTCTACCAGGCCTCCGCCCGTGACCCGCAGGGCGTGGCCGTACGGCGCCGGTTCGGCTGGGCGCCCGGCAGCCGCGGTGACTCCGCCGACCTCACCGGGCTTGAGGACGAGCACCTGGACCGGGGCGAGTCCCGGGCCAGCGAGATCGTCGCCCGGGAGATCGAGCGGCCTCGCGTCGGGCCGATGCGGGACATCGCGGCCACCATCCAGCCCGAGCAGGACGATCTCGTACGAGGAGACCTCGCCGTGTCGGTGTGCGTGCAGGGCGCGCCCGGCACCGGCAAGACCGCCGTCGGCCTGCACCGCGCCGCCTACCTGCTCTACACCCACCCGCAGCGCATCCGCCGCGGCGGCCTGCTGATCCTCGGCCCCAACCGGACCTTCCTGACGTACATCTCCCAGGTCCTCCCGGCCCTCGGCGAGACGGGCGTCCGGCAGTCGACGCTGGGGGAGGAGATCGCCCGGTACCCGGCGCGTGGTGTGGACAGTGAGCGGGCGGCCGTCGTCAAGCACGACGTCCGGATGGCGGAGGTACTGCGGCGGGCGCTGTACGCGCGCGTGGCCGGCGGTGCCGGGGTGGTCGACTCCCTTACCGTGCCCGACGGTTCGTATCGGTGGCGGGTCCCGGCCGAGGAGCTGGTGCGGATCGTCGCGGGGGTGCGGGACGAGGAGCCGCCCTATGCCGTCGGGCGGGAGCGGGTGCGGACGCGGGTGGTGCGGCGGGTGCGGCAGCAGGCCGAGCGGCGGGCCGGGCCGCGGAGCGGCACGTGGGTGCGGAAGGTGTCCGGGGCGCGGGCGGTCAGGGAGTACGTCGACGCCGTATGGCCGCGGGTCCGGCCCGAGGAGGTCGTGGCCCGACTGCTCGGCGACCCGGAGGCGCTGGCGGCCGCCGCCGACGGGGTGCTGGACGCCGACGAGCAGAAGGCCCTGCTGTGGCCGAAGCCGCCGCGGTCGTGGAAGTCGGCGCGCTGGTCGGCCGCCGACCTGGTGCTGCTCGACGAGGTGGCCGGGCTCATCGAGCATCCGCAGGGGTACGGCCATGTCGTCGTCGACGAGGCGCAGGACCTGTCGCCGATGGAGTGCCGGGCGATCGCACGACGGGCGGCCTTCGGCTCGGTCACCGTGCTCGGGGACCTCGCCCAGGCGACGACTCCCTGGGCCGCGCGGTCGTGGCAGACGGTGCTGGGCCACCTGGGCAAGCCGGACGCCATGCTCGTGCCCCTCACGACGGGGTTCCGGGTGCCCGGGGCCGTGCTGGAGCTCGCCAACCGGCTGCTGGAGCGGCTGGACGTGGCGGTGCCGCCGGCCCGTTCGCTGCGCGGCGACGGGGAGCTGCGGTTCCGCGAGGCCGGCGGCGATCTGCCGGGGGCGGTCGTGGACGCCGTACGGGACGCGCTGGGCCGGGAGGGGTCCGTGGGGGTCGTCGCCGCCGACGGGGACGTGAACCGGATACGGGAGGCGCTGGTGGCCGCCGGGATCGAGGCGGGGAGTGCGGACGAGCTGGGGGCGCGGGTCGCGGTCGTACCGGCGAGTGTGGTGAAGGGGCTGGAGTACGACCATGTGGTCGCCGTGGAGCCGGCCGCGATCGTGGCGGCGGAGGAGCGGGGGTTGCACCGGCTGTATGTGGTGGTGACGCGGGCGGTGGCGGGGCTGGAGGTGGTGCACGGGAGGCCGTTGCCGTTCTGAGGGGCGGGCGAGATCCTCTTACCGATGCCTCCCACCGCCCTCCTCTTCCTCGATGTCGACGGACCGCTGATCCCCTTCGGGGCGGACCGGCCGTACCCCCTGTACGAGCCGCCCCACCCCCTGCCCGACACGGCCGCCCACCCCCTCCTCACCCGCATCGACCCCGCACTGGGCACCCGACTGCGCCGGCTCGCCCAACTCGGCTGCGACCCCGTGTGGGCCACGACCTGGACGGCGGACGCGAACGCGGTCATCGCTCCCTGGCTCGGCCTGCCCCCGTGGCCCGTGGTGGGCTGGCCGGACGAGGACGAGGAACCCCGGCTCGGGCCCCGTGGCCTGCACTGGAAGACGCGGCCCCTCGTGGCGTGGGCCGCCGGCCGCCCCTTCCTCTGGGTCGACGACGAGATCTCCGACGCCGACCGTGCCTGGGTGGCCGGTTCACACCCCGCGCCCGCCCTCCTCCACCGCGTCGATCACCGCGAGGGCCTGACCGCCCGGGACTTCGCCGTTCTGGAGGAGTGGATCACCGGCGGTGGCCGCCCAGCAGTTCGGTGACCCGCATGAAGCCGTCCGCGCCGTGGCCGAGGGCGACGACCCGGCGGGCCTGGCCCTCGACGGCGCGCATCACGCCGGCGTCGATGCCGTGGGCCTCGGAGGCCTCGATGATGTGGGCCATGGAGGAGACGGCGGAGGTGATCGGGTTGAGCTCGCCGGAGTAGGTGCCGTCGTCGACGTCGGCCGCGAACTCCTCGAGGAGCGGTGGCAGGATCGCGGCGATGCCCTGCGCGAAGGGGGCCAGTTCACGCGCGGTGATGCCCTCCGCCCGGGCCAGGGCCACGGCGTGCGCATAGCCGGCCATCGCCGTCCAGAAGATGTCCAGCAGGGCGACGTCGTAGGCGGCGGCCCGGCCGATCTCCTCGCCCAGGTGGGTGTGCGTGCCGCCCAGCGCGTCGAGGACGGGCCGGTGCTCGCGGTAGAGCTCCTCGGGGCCGCTGTGGATGAACACCGCGTCGGCCGTCCCGATCGTGGTGGTCGGCGTCATGATCGCGCCGTCCAGGTAGCGGATGCCGTGCGCGGCCGCCCATTCCGCCGCCTCCCGCGCCCGGGCCGGGGTGTCGGCGGTCAGGTTCACGACCGTACGGCCCTTGAGCGCGTCGGTGACGGCATCCGGGCGAAGGATCGCGTCGGCGGCGTCGTAGTTCACCACGCAGACGACGGTCAGCGGACTGGCGGCCACCGCCTCCGCCGGGGACGCCGCCGCCGCGGCACCGCGGTCGATCAGCTCCCGGTCCCGCCCCGGCGTGCGGTTCCAGACGGTGACCCGCAGCCCCGCGTCCAGGAACGCGCCCGCCAGCGCACGGCCCATCGGGCCGAGTCCGAGGACGGTGACGGCGGAATCGTGGTCGTGGGCGGAATCGTGGTCGTGGGGGGAATGGTGGGCATGGGCGGACATGCTTCAACTCCTTGTAGGGTGGCAACAATTGATGACAAAAGGGGTGGGGATATGACGCGTCGGCGCCATGACCCGAACGTCTGCGGAGTGACCGCCGCGATCACGGTGATCGAGGGCAAGTGGAAGACGTCGCTGCTCTGGTTGCTGGAGTCCGGCCCGTACCGGCCGGCGGAGCTGCGCCGCCGGCTGCCGGGCCTCAGCGAGAAGGTGCTGACCCAGGCGCTGCGTGAGATGGAGTCGGACGGTCTGGTGCACCGTGAGGTGTACGACGAACTGCCGTTGAAGACCGTCTACTCCCTGACCGGCTTCGGCCGCGACCTGGCCGCCGCTCTCGGCCCGCTCTCCGACTGGGGCCATCGCCGCCTGGAGCGCATGACCGGGGTCCAGCCGGCCTCCTGACCTGTACGCCACCTCCGTCCGCCGCGTCGTCGATCACCCGCAGATCAAGGGTGCGACGGCGGCGGATCGCTGCCAAGTACGCACAAATAAGTGGGTACGGCGGGGAGGGGCAGGGGTGCCGACGCCCTGGCGGTCACCGGCAGTACCGGCGACGGTCCGCTGTGCGGCGATGGCCCGCTGTACTGGCGACAGCCCCCGGCGACGGCTACGACCGCCGTGCCAGCTCCTCCCGGAATCCCTCCCGCCACGACGGATACCGCGGCTCCCAGCCCAGCTCCCGCCTGGCCTTGGCGTTGGAGAACCCCCGCCCCTCGGTCATCATCGTCACCACGACCTCCCCGGCCAGCAGCCGGGCCAGCCACCTGGGGACCCGCAGCGGAGGCTTCGCCCCCGCGCACTCGGCCAGATACGGCAGCCACTCACTGGCCGGCGCCGGTTCGTCGTCGACGATGTTGAAAACGCCCCGCGCCCGCTGCTCGACGGCCAGCACGGTGGCGCTCGCCGCGTCGTCGAGATGCACCCAGGAGAAGTAGCCGGTACCGCCCCCGACCAGCGGGAACTGCCGTTTGCGGACCAGCTCGACCTGGTCGTCGGTGGCGCCCGGCCCGTAGAACCCGCCGTAGCGCAGGACCGTTCCGTCGGCCTTGAGGACCACGTCCTGGATGTGCCGGATCGCCTCCCCCAGCGCGCGCAGCTTCCCCGTCTCCACGGGCAGCGGATCCTCCTCGGTCTTCACCCAGCCGCCTTCCCGGACGCCGTTCCAGATGGCGGCGCTCTGCGCTACGACATGGGGGACGCCGGTCGCTTCCGCGGCGGCCAGCAGATGGTCGGTCCCCTCGATGCGCAGCCGGTTGGTGGTGGCGAACCAGCGGTCGAAGTGCTTGATGTCGGGCTTGCCGGAGTGCGGTGCGGAGATCGCCGTCATCTGGTGCACGATCGCGTCCGGCCGGGCCGCGGCCACCGCCGCGGTGACGGACCTGGGGTCGAGCCCGTCCATCACGACGCCCTCGGCGCCCATCCGCTGCACCAGGTCGAGCTTGGCCGCGCTGGTCGTCGTGGCCGTCACCTGGTGCCCGCGCTCCACCAGCCGCGGCACGAGCCGCCGCCCGATGACGCCGGTCCCACCTGCGACGAACACCCGCATGACACTCACCGTCCCGATTCCGGAGTACGTCTGTGAAACCTAGGACGAGCCGACTCGCCCGTTTTGTGACATGGCGGAGTGGTGGAGGAGGCGGTGACGGGGAGGGCGGGGCGTGGGCCTGGGCCTGGGCCGGGGGAGCAGGCGGCGGTCGCCTGCTCCCCCGGCCCTGCCGGTTTCCTGCTCGTCGGATGATGTGCGTCCGGCCTCAGCCGCCGAGGACGGGCAGGGAGAGGCCGCACCGGACGGGCTTGGCGTGGGCGGGGTCGAGGGCGTTGCGCACGAGTTGGGCGGCGTTGGTGTCGTAGGCGATCGACACGTGTTCCGAGAGGTCCTGGGGGCAGACGTCCTGGATCGTGATGTTCCGTACGGACGCGCCCGGCCCCGCGGTCAGAAACTGCTGCGTGTAGGGGGTTACGACCTCGTCGAGCCTGGTGGCGATGACCGTGTACTGGACCCCTGGCTGGGTGTCCCCGTCCCGGTCCAGCCTCCGGTTCACCTCCGAGCCGACCATCTGGTCCGACCATGCCTGGCCGACGACGGCGGACACGGCCGGGTTGAGGCCCAGCTCGGTGGTCAGTGTGCCGAGGCCCAGGGCGGTCGTGCCGTGGTTGGACGGGGCCAGGCCGATGAGGCGGCGCACCTTGTTCCGTTTCGGCTGCGCGGGATCCGTGCCGCCTTCGAACCGCAGATACCAGCGGGGCGTCACACCGCCGCCCTGGGAGTGCCCGACGAGGTCGACCTGGCGGGCGCCGGTGGCTTTGAGCACGCGGTCGACATAGTCGGCGATCTGCCGCGCGGAGACCGGGATCGGCCCGCTGGCCTTGAACGGACTCCCCGGCACGCCACCGTAGTTGGGGGCGAAGACGCAGTAGCCCTGCTCCTTCAGCCACGGGGCCAGCATGCTCCAGTTGGAGAAGGCGTTCGTCCAGGTCGCGTGCACCAGTACGACCGGGCGCGGATGCTCACGTGTGGGCCGGCAACTCCAGTCGTTGGCCCCGGCGGGCGACGCCTCCGGGTCGACGGCGCCTCCGAGGAGCGCCGCCGGGCCGGCCAGGAGCCGCCCCGGAGGTCGCGGCGGCTCAGGGGTGTCGGCCGCGGCCGCCCCGCCCTGCAGCCCTCCGGTCAGCGCCAGGGCGAGCCCCGCGCAGACCGCGGCCCACCTGGCGCGCAGCTGGTTCGACCGTCTCCGGGAAACATTCCGATCCGACACGCGCCACTCCTCGCCTCAGGCCGGCCGAGCGCCGACGCGAAGATGATCGAGGAGCGGATCCGCGCAGTGACCAACAGCCGCTCGCGGCACCACTTATGGAGCAGACCGCTTTCATCCGTCCAGCCCACGGCACACGTACGGGACAAGAGGGGCGCGGAAACCGCCTCCGTGCGCGGGAGCGGGCCCTGCGGGGGGTGAGGCCGGTTCATGCGTCAGGCGTGCTGAGGCGTGCGCTGGGGGAGCCTCGATTCACTTCCTTGACCTCGAGCGAAGTTGAGGTCCTAGCGTGCCGTGGAGGTGATCATCGGCTGACGACAGGAGGAGGGGACGTTGATCCTGGTGACCGGCGCGACCGGAAACATCGGAAGCGCTCTGTTGACGGAGCTGAAACTGGCCGGTGCCGCACCCGTGCGAGGTCTGACCCGTGATGCGGCACGCGCATCGTTCCCCGAGGGGATCGAAGCCGTCGAGGGCGATCTCACGCGGGCGGACTCTCTGACGGCCGCGCTGGAGGGAGCGCGCTCGCTTTTCCTGCTGTCGGGCATGGGTGCGGAAGCGGAGATCCTGTCGGCCGCCCGGCGGGCGGGTGTGGAGCACGTGGTGCTCGTGTCGTCGATCACGGTGGAGACCCATCCGCATCTGCCCGCGGCCGGCGAGAACCTCGCCGTTGAGCGGCTGCTCAAGGACAGCGGCATGGCCTGGACCGTCCTGCGGCCGACGCAGTTCGCCTCGAACACCCTGTGGTGGGCTCGGGAGATCCGCGAGGGGGGCGTGGTCCGAGCGCCGTACGCGGACATCGGGCTCCCCGCCATCCACCCCGCGGACATCGCGGCGGTTGCCCGTGCGGCGCTCACCGGGCCGGGTCACCGGGGGCGGACGTACGTACTGACCGGGCCGGAACGCGTCACGGTCCGAGAGCAAGTCGCCGCCATCGGCGCGGTGCTGGGGCGGGAGGTGCCCTTCGTCGAGATCGGCCGGCAGGAAGCCCACCGGCAGCTGGCTTCCCTCATGGGAGACGAGACCGCGGACGCGGTCCTCGACCTGATGGGCGGGGACGTCAACGACGAACTGCTGACGGTGCACGACACCGTGTTCCGGGTCACCGGGTCGGTGGCCAGATCGTTCCGGCAATGGGCCTCGGACAATGGCGCCGCCTTCCGCTGAGGTGCCTCTAGGGTGGCGTCGTCAAGATCCCCCAGCGACCCGGAGGTGCCAGGCCCGTGCGGATGAAGCTGAGCGCCATAACCCTCGACTGCCCTGACCCGCCGGCTCTGGCGGCGTTCTACCAGCAGGCCACCGGCCTCGAAACCCACCCGAAGTCGAACGCGGACTTCGCCGGCCTCGAGCGTCCGGACGGAATCCTCATCGGGTTCCAACGGGTCGACGACCACCGGGCTCCGAGCTGGCCCGACCAGACCGTTCCCCAGCAGCTGCACCTCTGCTTCGAGGTCGAGGACGACCTGGACGAGGCGGAGGCCCGGCTGCTGGAGCTGGGTGCGGGCAAGCCGGATCACCAGCCGCACGAGGGCAGGTGGCGGGTCCTCACGGATCCGGCCGGGCATCCCTTCTGCATCGTCAGGGCTGACAGGGGGGAGTGACCGCCGTACTCCCGGCGGCCGTACTTGCAACGGCCGTACCGGCAACGGCCGTACCAGCAGCGGCCGTACCCGCAATTGCCCTACCAGGGTGGCCGCACCTCAGCTCTTGACGGCCTCTGCGATCCGCAGGGCTGCCTGGGCGGGTGTGAGGTGCGTGGTGTCGACGACCTCGGCCTCGTCGTGCAGCCATGTGCGGGCCGCCTCGGCGTAGGACTCGAGGTACCTGAGACGGAAGGGGGAGGGTACGGGCCAGGTGGTGTCCCCCTCGATGCGCCGGCGGAGCGTGTCCTGGTCGGCGTGGAGGACGAAGTGCCGTACCGGAATGGCATGTTGGGCGAGGCCGGTGCTGATCTCGCGCCAGTACTGCTCGACCAGGACAGTCATGGGAATCACCAGAACGCCGCTGGTGTAGTCGAGTACGCGGCGGGCGGTCTCGACCACGAGCTGGCGCCACGGCGGCCAGTGCTGGAAGTTGTCCGTGCTGGGCAGCCCCGGCGTGATGTCCATGAGTGTCTCGCCGACCTTCTCGGCGTCGAACACCCGTGAATCCGGGACCAGCTGCTGCACGAGTGGGCTGGTCGTCGTCTTGCCCGCGCCATGGGTGCCGTTGATCCATACGATCATGGGTCCCACGCTAGCGCCGTGCGGGCCGCGGGCCTCGGGCCGCGGGAACGGGCACAGGCGAATTCCGGTACGGCTTCGGCACCGCGTCAGGACGGAGCGAGGACGCAGAACTCGTGGCCCTCCGGGTCGGCCAGGCACGTCCACGGGACGTCGCCCTGGCCGACGTCGAGGTCGGTGGCGCCGAGGGCCCGCAGCCGGGTCACCTCCGCCGCTTTGTCGTCACCGGGGTACGGCAGCAGGTCGAGATGGACGCGGTCCGGCACGGTCTTCACACCGGGGGTGCGGACGAACTCCAGATACGGGCCGACACCCTTCGCGGAACGCAGCACCGCGTGGTCGTCGGTCACCTCGTGCAGGGTCCAGTCCGTCGCCTCGCCCCAGAACCGGGCCATGGCCCGCGGGTCCTCGCAGTCGACCACCACCGCGGCGATCGGCCCGGTGTCCCGGTGGATCTCCCGGGGCTCCAGCACGCAGAACTCGTTGCCCTCCGGATCGGCGAGGACCGTCCAGGGCACGTCGCCCTGGCCCACGTGGGCGGGCGTCGCACCGAGAGCTCGCAGGCGGGCGACCAACTCCGTCTGATGGGCCGCGGAGGTGGTGGCGAGATCGAGGTGCACACGGTTCTTCGTCGTCGTCTTGGCTTCCGGGACGGGGACGAAGTCGATGCCGACGGCGACCGGGTCCGGCCAGACGAGGCCGCCGGGAGGTCCGACGTAGGTGGTCACACCGGGGCTGTAAGCACTCCACCCGAGCGCCTCCGCCCAGAACCGGCCGACCGCCAACCCGTCAAGAGCCTTGATGTTCACGTGAACAGGTCGCAGTGCCATGCCGGCGATCCTACGCAGCCGACCTGCAACGACATCCGAACCGTCGGCAAGGAGAGATCGACTTGCTCAGCGGCGGCGACGAGGACGCCCCGCGGTGTGGGTGGCGGCGGCCGCGGGGCCATCCGGCGGGTGCGTTGCTGATGCAGGACGCGGTCAGTTCCGCTTTCGCCTGGTGGTCCTCGACGACGCAGTCGGCCCACCCATGTGCCCCCAGCGCCCAGGTGATTCGTATGCCGGCTGTCACCGCGGCTCCCCGGCGAGGAAGTGCCGGACATCGGCCGCCAGGGAAGCCATCTGCTCACCGGCCTCCAGCCAGGTGGTCACCGAGGCGCTCCAGCCGCCGGCGGCCCTCGGCCATGGCCGCGATGTCCAGGTCAGTCCGACGTGGCCGCCGGACCGGAAGACGGCTGACACTGCGAGGTCACGGTCGTTGGTCTGCCAGCTCCGTTCTCCATCCCATCCCCGGTAGTCGGCGGCGAGCTCTTCCAGGAACGGGACCAGATCGCTGTCCCAGATCCAGGCGACGACCTCATTGACTCGGGCGGCCAAGCCTGGAGCCTGCAGTTCGACGGCGTAGTGCACGGAGTCTTCGTCGAAGCTGAACCGATCGCAGAACCTCACACTGACAGACGAGTTGTCCTGACAGCGGATCGTCACGCTGGCGTCGTCGTCGGTGCTGGTATCCGGGGTGGTCATGGGCGGAACGCTAGGTCAGCAGCACGTTCGACGTCACTTGGATTCGCTGTTGGTGGGGTGGTGGAGAACGGCTTCGGCGATTTCACGGACGCGCTCCATCGTGACGCCGGTCCGCTGTTCGACTGCGAGAGGGCGGTCGGTCGGCTCCAGCTCGATGAAGGGACGCTGTCCGATGGGGCGGGTGTGGACGTGGGTCTTGAGGTTGATGGTGCTGGGTGAGCAGAGGAACAGGTCGGTGGACAGCCACCCGAAGTACGGCTTCTCGGTTTCACGTCCCGGGGCGTCCCAGAAATCCATGACTCGGGCGAAGTCGTTCCGGCTGAGGGAGACCCAAGCGGCCCAGGAGAACACTTCGTCGCTGCCAATCACCGCCGGCACCTATATCGAGATGGCGTCCCGCGTGACCGAGCCGGTCCTTCTGGGCCTGGCGGTCCTGGCCGTCCGTAACCGCGCCGAACGCCGACCCCAGCGCCCCACGGTCCAGCGGTCGACAGAACGCCACAGCCGCCGGGCACTGGAGTAGCCGGTGCGCCCGGACTGCCATGAGTTGCCGCACGGAAGATTTCAGTGCCCAGGTCACAGCCCCGCCCACTGAAATCTTCCGTGCGGCCCGACAACCCGGGCGCCTGCCCACCTTGGAGGCGGCGTGAGAAGCGGGTTCCACTGGCCGTTAAGCACTGGGACGGCCAGATGAAGATCCGTATCTTGGCCACATGGCGGATGAGGGAGAGCCGAGACTCTTCGTGAACCGGTGGGGCGACACATCGGACCCGGCATCTGTAGGACGCGCTTCCTATCGGGATGAATGCGCGTGCTTCGACCAGGCCAAGCCGCACCCGCGAGCCCGTGTCGGTTTCCACGCCGAACGCCAGGACACTTCGACCGCCGGCTGGCGACATCTGCTGGAGTTGATCGAAGAGGCCGCGGAGGATGGGCGGGAGGAATTCCGACCTCTGGTCGACCTCAGTGCCGAGGAGCGTCGGCAGGTCATCACCCTGCCGCCGAGCATCGCCAGACTGACGGCGGTCAAGCACTTCGTGCTCTACGGCAGCAACCTGGTCCGAATACCGCCCGAGATCGGTGCAATGACCAGCCTGGAGGAGCTCACCCCCTACACCTCGTACCGGCTGCACTGGTTTCCCTACGAGATCACCAGATGCTCAAAGCTGGCCCGGAGCACGGTGAGCACCCGCGCGCTCTTCGGGAACTACAAGATCCGTCCTCCTTTCCCCCGGCTTCAGCGCTGGAGGGGCTCAGTTGCTGATCTCGACTTGGCACAGCTCGATGCCCGGCGCTGGGGAACCACCGCCATCCGCGGGTGCAGTGTCTGCGATCGGCCGATCGAGCAGGGTGGGCTCCACCAAGTCTGGATCTCACTGCGGGTGGCCACCGATGTCCTACCTCTCTTGGTCAATGCCTGCTCGGCAGCTTGCGTTTCTGCACTTCCCTCCGGCGCTGAGGACTACGTGCAGCTGCCGCATACGGGCGGCCGGGTCGAGCAGCCACCGTCCGACTGGGACTGATCTCGTCCATGTGCGTACCGACGTAGCGGCGCGCGGCTCCGCGCACTGTCCGTCACTGTGATTCGCTCAGCAGCCAGACGGTCATGAGCCCTAGACGATCAAATCCAAGGGGTGCCTGCGGAGGGTGGGGGGTGGGCGGTCAGGCGTCGGGGTCGACTTCGGGGTGCGTGAACCGCACGGGCTTGCCCAGCGACCGGGCGTAGGCGATTTCGGCTCGGGTGCTGTCTCCGATGTAGTCGCCGACTAAAGCGCCTGAGTTCGCGATTACTGAGCGATCGAGGACGCGAACCCAGGCAGGGGTACTGATCGGGCAGGTGCTCGTCGTCGCCCCTCGAGCAACCGCGGTCCGGCCAGGGACTGAGAGTCCCGGTTTTTATACCTTGCTCGCGACCACCATGTAGTTCTCGGCCTCAAGATCGAATGTGCTCACTTCCGTCCGGAGTCCGACCCCGTGCAGCTCGACTTCGAGTTCCTCGTGCCGGTAGGGCCAGCAGGACAGCAGTTCCGAGCGGACAAGAACCGGCCCAGTCGCATCAACTTGGGCGATCGCAATCTCGATGTGGTGTTCATCCTCCCAATGCGGCGCAATCTCCCAGCGGTAAATTACGACGGCATCGCGACCGTTTCGTCGGACGAGTCGGTCCCAGATGTCCAGCCGGGAGCCTCTGGCCCTCACGAGTTCCCAAGTGCGGGATGTGAGCACCAAGCGCCCGCCAGGGCGCAAAAGCCGTGACATCGACTCCAGAGCAGCACCCCTGCCTGTCGCGCCCGCGGCGTGATGAAGCGAGTTGCCAACGCAGAACACCATGTCGAACGTGTCGTCCTCGAAATGATCGGGCAACTCTTCCCAGTTCGCCCGTAGGGCCCGGACGGATGCCCCGAACTCCTCAGACAACTCTGCAGTCCGACGAACCATCGCCTCGCTGGCGTCAGTTGCGACAACCTGCATGCCACGACCGGCGAGGCCAACCGCCAACTGTCCGGTTCCGCACGAACAGTCGAGGACGTGAGCGTTCGACGGCAGGAGATTGAGGACGTCGTCGAACGACGCAGCGAACTCGTCTGGAGGCAACTTTTCATCCGAGATGAGCCATTCGTAAACCTCGGCAAGCACGCCATAGCCTGTCACAACCTCTACCTCCGTCACGCGGCAGACTCACGGTAGGACGTCAGTCCATCAGCGGAGCGAGCTGGGTACCAATGGTTTTCGCAAGGATGGCTCTGACGGTGTTTCTGGGTTGTCAGTTGTCCGTCTGAGCGGATGGCACCGGACCAGAACAACTCGGTGCAGTGGAGCCCAAAGAACTGCTTATGAACACCCCTGGGTTCCGAGGCGGTGCCGGATGAGATGCACGATCACGCGGCTCACGGCGTGCTCCCACTGGGCTCCTCATCAGCGAGCCGGATCTTCGCTCGGTGCAGATCGTCGAGTCGAACCTTCAGCGCCTCAGCCTCGACAGGATCGGACCAAAGTTCGTGCGGCGACTTCATGTCGCAACCCGGTTTGACGACAATCTTTCCGGCTTTGGTCTCTCGCAGATCGGCCTCGGTCATCTCGGTCATGAAACGGGTGGAGCCGCAGACCACGACGACACGCGGGAGGCGCAGCTGCTTCTTCGCGTCGGCGAGTTTCTCCTCGGGGGTGAGCGGTTGCGGGTATGACGCTGGTTCCTCCTGGTGGTGTGGTCCAACGGGTGCCATCCAGCACGATGGTTGTCGTTGATCTCCCACCCCGACCTGGCCTTTCTTGAAGCGCTGAGCACGCATCGCTGTTGACGTGTTCGGTGCTTTGGCTGCAAGCAGGCATTCCCCGAGAAGCGGGCAGGTCAGGACCGCGCGGTCCGGAACGCGAGATACCGGCTGAAGGCTTCGTGGCTGTCGGGGGTGAAGCGCCACTCCAGCAGGGCCGAGGCGAGCTCCGGCTCGGTCAGCCAGTCATGCCAGGCGACCTCATCGGGATCGGGGACCACGGCGTCCGGCACCACGGCTTCGTGCACGCCGAGCCAGTGAGGGCTCAAGCCGCTGCGGTTGATGAACGTGAACAGCAGGCGCGGCAGCGCACGAATACCCAGCTCTTCGGCCAGCTCCCGCGCGGCGGCCTGTTCATAGGACTCGCCGACATTTGCGGCGCCACCGACCTCGACCTCATAGAGCCCGGGGAAGCGCGATACCTGCTCCGACCGCCGGTGAACGAGGATCCGCCCACGCTCATCACGACACACCGTCACGGCGACCCGGTGCAGCCAACCCTCCCGGATGGCCTGCCGGCGGCTGACCACCACCCCCAGTAAACGATCTTGATCGTCGACACGCTCCACCAGTTCGTCCACGACGCACACCCTGGCAGAGCCCACTGACAACGCCGCTTCTCGGAGCCCCGTGTCTCGGAGCCCCGTGGGAGGCCGACCCAGGAGAGCCTGCACCAGGACGGCGGACGGGGATGACGACAGTTGTCGTGCAAATACGACACCTATCGTGCTCAGGCTCAGCTCCCTCGCACGTGGCGTGGCGCACTATTGCAAGCGGGTGCTTGCAATAGTTAGCGGCGGTGAGGCAAGGTGGAGGCATGGCATCGCTCAACGTCGGCAATCTCGGTGACTATCTGCGTGAGCAGCGGCGCAACGCGCAGCTGTCACTGCGGCAGCTCGCCGACGCCGCCGGGGTGTCCAATCCGTACCTGAGCCAGATCGAGCGCGGGCTGCGCAAGCCGAGCGCGGAGGTGTTGCAGCAGGTCGCCAAGGCGCTGCGGATCTCCGCCGAGACGCTGTACGTGCGCGCCGGCATCCTCGACGCCGACCGGGACCGGGACGAGGTGGAGACGCGCGCCGTCATCCTCGCCGATCCCACGCTGAACGAGCGGCAGAAGCAGGTGCTGCTCCAGATCTACGAATCCTTCCGCAAGGAGAACGGGTTCGAGATATCCCCGCAGGCGGGGGAGGCTGCCGAGACGGTCGAGCCGTCCGAGGCGGTCCGACTGGCCGACCTGGGCACCCGACAGAGCGACGGCCACGACGGCGCGGACGCGGTAGACGCAGCGGACGCGGCGGACGCCCAGGGCAGCGACGCCGCCGCACGCCGCAGCCGTACGACCCGCAAGACGCGCACAACCCGCACGAACAGCACAACCCGTAAGACCCGCACGACCCATGCCTCCGACGGCAGCGACGCCGGCCCGGAGGACCCGACCAACCCGCAGCAGTCGGCCGGCTGACCGAGCTGACCGAGTACCGCCGTACGCGCGCCACGCCCAGCACGCGTAGGCACGCTCGAGCATGCGAGGGCAGGTGACGGTGAGCAGCCGTGACCTGTCCGGCCGGCCTGCGGAACCCAAAACCCTCACCTCACAGCACACCGGGAGGACCATCACCATGGCCATCGCCGACGACCTGCGTAAGACCCTCAGCGACCCGACCCCGTTCTACTTCGCCGCCGGTACCGCCGACCTGGCCCTCCAGCAGGCCAAGAAGGTGCCCGGCCTGGTGGAGCAGCTGCGCACCGAGGCGCCGGCCCGGTTCGAGGCCGTTCGCAACACCGACCCGAAGGCCGTCCAGGAGAAGGCCACCGCCCGCGCCAAGGAGGCCGGTGCGAAGGCCCGGGAGGCGCAGGAGAACATCCAGGCCAAGGTCAACGAGTTCATCAGCAGCATCGACGCCGACTTCAAGAAGTTCGGCAGCAGCCTCGACGCCGACTTCAAGAAGCTCGGCAGCAGCCTCGACGCCGACCTGAAGAAGCTCGGCGAGACCGCCCAGGACCTCGCGCTGCGCGGTGTCGGCGTCGCCGCCGAGTACGCCGTGAAGGCCCGTGAGACCTACGAGAAGGTCGCCGAGCACGGCGAGCAGGCCGTGAAGACCTGGCGCGGCGAGGCTGCCGAGGAGATCGAGGAGCTCGCCGTGGCCGTCGAGCCCAAGGCCGAGCCGGTCGAGGTCAAGGACGACAAGTCCGAGGCCAAGCCCGCCGAGGCCAAGCCGGCCGCCGAGGCCGCCCCGGCGAAGAAGACGACCACCGCCAAGAAGACCACCCCGGCGCGCAAGACCACCGCCAAGAAGACGACTCCGCCCGCCAAGTAACACGTACCGGTGAAACGGGGCCGTTCGCCACGGGCCGGGCACTCACGGAGTGCTCGGCCCGTTGTTCGGGTAGCGGTCCTGCGGTTGCGGGTACGGTGACCGCGTAGGTACGAGCCGATTCGGGTGGTGGACGTTGTGCTGATGCAGGGCTTCGCGAACTTCATGTGGCTGCTGAGCATGGCTCTGATCGTTTTCAGCGGCTTCGCGCTGATCGACGCGGCCATCCGCCGGGAGGACGCCTACCGCGCGGCCGACAAGAAGACCAAGCCGTTCTGGCTGATCATCCTCGGCCTCGCTTTTGTGGTGAACCTGCTCTTCCCGATCCTGTCGTTCCTGCCGATCATCGGCCTTATCGCGACGATCGTGTACATGGTGGACGTCAGGCCCGCGATCAAGGGGCTGCCGGGAGGGGGCCGCAGCAGAAGGGGCTCCAGCAGCGACGGGCCCTACGGCCCGTGGAACGGCGGCCGCTGATCACCGGAATGACGCCTGCTGATCGGCGCCGCTGAGCGGCAACGCCCTTTGGGGACGCGGGTCTGTATCCATTTGCGGCTCCGCCGCGATGGGAGTCCCCCTGTTCGAGCGCAGTCGAGAACCTGGGGGAGCGAGCAGCCGAAACGGACCCGCAGTTGGTCCGGGACCTGCTGCGGCTACGGCAGTACCCGAACGGCGTGTCTGCGCGCCGGCATCAAAGCGCGGCGCCGCTCAAACTCCCCGATCCAGCAACAACACAGCCACGTCATCCGTCAGCTCCCCGCCATTGAGCTCCCGAACCTCATTGACGGCGGCCCGCAACAACGCCTCTCCCCGCAGTCCCTCATCCAGCTGCCGGCGGACCATCTCCACCATGCCGTCCTGCCCGAGCCGCTCCCGGCCCTCGCCGACACGCCCCTCGATGAGCCCGTCGGTGTAGAGCATCAGACTCCACTCCGCCCCCAGCTTCACCTCCATGCGCGGCCACCGCGCACCCGGCAGCAGACCGAGCGCGGGCCCGTTGTTGTCGTACGGCAGCAGCTGCGCCGGCCGTCCGGGCCGGGCGAGCAGCGGCGACGGATGCCCCGCGAGGCACAGCCCCGCCCGGCGCCCGTCCGGTGCGATGTCCACCGTGCAGAGGGTCGCGAAGATCTCGTCGTCGGCCCGCTCGTGCTCGAGGACCTGCTGGAGCGTCCCCAGCAGAGCGTCCCCGCACAGCCCGGCCAGCGTCAGCGCCCGCCAGGCGATCCGCAGCTCCACACCGAGCGCCGCTTCGTCGGGGCCATGCCCGCAGACGTCGCCGATCATGGCGTGCACGGTGCCGTCGGAGGTGCGGACGACGTCGTAGAAGTCACCGCCCAGCAGGGCACGCGACCGCCCCGGCCGATAGCGCGCGGCGAACCGCAGCGACGACCCCTCCAGCAGCGGCGTCGGCAGCAGGCCGCGCTCCAGCCGGCGGTTCTCCTGCGCCCGCATCCGGCCCTCGGCAAGCCGCCGCTCGGCCGTGTCGGAACGTTTCCTCTCCACCGCGTACCGGATCGCGCGGCTCAGCAGCCGCCCGTCCAGCTCGTCCCGGAAGAGATAGTCCTGGGCGCCGACCCGCACGGCCTCAGTGGCGCGCTCGGCGTCGCCGGACGCGGTGAGCGCGAGGACGGCGTGCCGGGGCGCGAGCTCCAGGACGTGCTTGAGCACGGCGAGCTCGTCCTCGTCGGCGGCCCGGCCCGGCGCCGGCAGCGAGAGGTCCAGCAGGATGCAGTGGACGTCGTCGGTGAGCAGCCGCTCGGCCTCGGTGAGGTTGCGGGCGGTGCGCACCCGGATCGGCTTGCCGGCCGAGTCGAGCAGCTCGGGCACGAGTGCGGAGCCGCCGGGATCGTCCTCGATCAGCAGCAGCGTCAGATTGGTGTGGGTGGTGTTCTCGACCGTCTCTTCCTTACGCGGGGCCTCTTCCTTGGAGGTGCCGCCTGGGGACGCGGCCGGCGCCTGACCACTCTCCACGGCCGGGATCGCTCGCTGCCGCGGTATGGGTAGGGGCATGGTGTTGAGTTCCTTCCCTCCCCCCGAGGGCACTGGTGGCAACGAGGGACCTCGATCCACCGACGGGGACCATAGCGGTAGTCCGCGCAGTAACGGAATGGTGTGAGGCACGCCGCCTGGACACCGGCCCCTGTCATATGCCGCGTTCCGTACCGCAGTTGGACAGGCCGCTGGCGGGGTGGGGATGACGAACGTCACGTCAGCGCGGAGTTTGGGGGCGATGTGACGTGGGGTGGGTCACGTGGCGGGGGTCACGGCCCGGCGGTCAAAAGCCCCCTGAATCCTCACGCATCGGGCCGAACCACCCCGAGGATCGGCATCGAGCCGGCCCCCGCGATCGTCACCGTCCGCCCCGGGCGCGGGGCGTGGATGATGGCGCCGTCGCCGATGTACAGGGCGACATGGCTGGCGTCGGCGTTGTAGATGATGAGGTCGCCGGGGCGCATGTCCTCGACGGCGATGCGCTTCAGCTGCTTCCACTGTTCCTGCGAGGTCCGCGGAATGCCGGTCCCGGCGCTCGCCCATGCCTGTGACGTGAGGCCCGAGCAGTCGTATGTCTCCGGCCCCTCGGCGCCCCATTCATACGGTTTGTCCAGCTGGGCGGTGGCGTACTCGACGGCCTTGCGGCCCTGCTCGGAGGCCTTCGTGTCGAGGTCCTTCAGGATGCCGGAGTCCAGCCAGGCGGTCTGCGCCTTGTAGGCGGCCTCCTCCTCCAGCTGGGCGAGGCGCTCCCGCTCCTCCTTCTCCAGCTGGGATTCGAGCTGTTCGGCCGCCTTGATCTGCTTCTCGATCTTCTTCTGCGCGGCCGCCTTGGCCTTGCGGCCCGCCTCCAGCTTCTGCCACTGGGCGGAGGCGTCCTTGGCGTACTGCTCCAAGTCCTGCTGGGTGCGGGTCATTTCGTCCAGCAGCCCCTTGGTCGCGCGCTCACCCTGCAGCACCCGCCCCGTGCCGTCCAGGAACTCCTGCGGGTCGTCGCTGAGCATCAGCTTCGCCTCGTCGGGCAGGCCCCCGGAGCGATACTGGGCGGCGGCCGCCGCACCGGCCCGCTTCTTCAACTCGGCGAGCTTCTCCTGGCCTTTGACGATCCGCTTCGCCAGCTCGACGATCTCGGCGGACTGCTTCTGGGCCGCCTCCTCGGCGGCGTTGTACTCGTCGGTGGCGACGGCCGCGGCGTGGTAGAGCTTCTCGAGCCGCTGGCGGACCTCCTCAAGGTCCTTGTTGGACACGGGCGTCGGTGACGCGGAGGACGAGGCCCTCGGCGACGGGATGGGGGTGGGTGCCGCGAACGCCGTGCCTGGTGCCGCCAGTGCGGTGACCGCGCCGATGACGATCACGGCCGCTGTGATCAGGCCGCGCTTGCCCGAGCCCATACCTGTTGCCCCCAAACTGATGTCTCGTCAGTAACTTACGAGCGTCCGGGGGATCGTGCCACGACGGCGCGCAAAGTGACAGAGGTCTGCTTCCCCCCTTTCCCTCCCCGTCATGACGATCTCCCCGTCTTTGTGACGAACGACTCGCGGAGATCGTTCCCCGCAGGTCACGCCCGAGGCGCCAACGCCTGCCACCGCACGGTCACTTCGCCCTGCCGCCACCGCACCGGCCCGTCCGTCACCGGCCAGTCGGCGGCGAGGTCCCGCACCGCCCGGATCCAGCGCTGACGTACGCCGTAGGAGGCGTAGGGCGCGGCGGCGGCCCAGGCGCGGTCGAAGTCGCGAAGGAAGGCGTGCACGGGCTCCCCGGCGACGTTGCGGTGAATGAGCGCCTTCGGCAGCCGCTCGGCGAGATCCGACGGCCGCTCCAGCGACCCCAGCCGGGTGGCGAAGGTCACCGTACGCGGCCCCTCCGGCCCGAGCGCGACCCACACGTGCCGCCGCCCGATCTCGTCACAGGTCCCCTCGACGAGCAGCCCGCCACGGGCCCCCGAGACCGGATCGGCCGGCGCGAGCCGAGCGCACAGCCGCTCCCAGACCCCCGCGACCTCGCCCTCCTCGTACTGCCGCAGCACATTCGCGGCCCGCACGAGCACCGGCCGCTGAGGAATCGGGATCTCGAACCCCCCGTGCCGGAAGACCAGCCCCTCCCGCTCGTACGACCTGGCGGCGGCGACCCGGGCCGGTTCGATCTCGACACCGACCACACGCGCGCGTGGCGCCACGGTACGCAGCCGCCCGAGCAGCTCCACGGCGGTCCAGGGGGCGGCGCCGTACCCGAGATCGACGGCGACGGGATCCGCGGCCCGCCGGAGCTCGGCCCCATGGGTGTGGGCGATCCACCGGTCCATGCGGCGCAGCCGATTGGGGTTGGTGGTCCCGCGCGTGACAGTGCCCACGGGGCGGGCGGAGGCGCGGGACGACATGCATACGAGGGTAAGCGGCCGGAAACAGGCCACCCGCCACGCGCCCAAGCTCCGAACAGTTGAGCGACCCCCGGTAATTCCTCGGTAAAAACCATGCCACCCGGAATGGGAACCCCTCCCTCCGCTGTTGCACCCCCGTGGAGGGCCCCACCCCCTCCGTCCGGCATGCCCGCAGCCAAGGAGGACCGCCACGTGAGCCGACTGAGGCTCCATCGCCGCCCCCGCCGCGTAGCCATGCTCTCCGTGCACACCTCCCCGCTCCACCAGCCCGGCACAGGCGACGCCGGCGGCATGAACGTATACATCGTGGAGCTCGCGCAGCGCCTCGCCGCGATCAACATCGAGGTGGAGATCTTCACCCGCACGACCGCTGCCGACCTCCCGCCCGCCGTCGAACTGGCCTCCGGCGTCCTCGTCCGCCACATCGACGCGGGCCCCTACGAGGGCCTCAACAAGGAAGACCTCCCCGCCCAGCTCTGCGCCTTCACGCACGGCGTGATGCAGGCCTGGGCCGGCCACCGCCCCGGCCACTACGACCTGGTCCACTCCCACTACTGGCTCTCCGGCCACGTCGGCTGGCTGGCGGCCCAGCGCTGGGGCGCCCCGCTGGTGCACGCCATGCACACCATGGCCAAGGTCAAGAACGCCAACCTGGCCGACGGCGACACCCCCGAGCCCGCCGCCCGGGTCATCGGCGAGACCCAGATCGTCGCGGCCTCGGATCGCCTCATCGCCAACACGGCCGAGGAGTCCGTCGAACTGGTACGGCACTACGCCGCCGACCCCGGCAAGGTCGCCGTGGTCCACCCCGGCGTGAACCTCACCCGCTTCTCACCCGCGGACGGCCGGGCCGCGGCCCGCGCCCGCCTCGGCCTCCCGCAGGACGCCCTGATCCCGCTCTTCGCGGGCCGCATCCAGCCCCTGAAGGCCCCCGACGTCCTCCTGCGCGCGGTGGCCGTCCTCCTCGAAGAACGCCCCGAGCTCCGCTCCCGCATCCTCGTCCCGATCGTCGGCGGCCCCAGCGGCAGCGGCCTCGCCAAGCCCGAGGGCCTGCAGAAGCTGGCCGCCCGGCTGGGCATCGCGGACGTCGTACGGTTCCGCCCGCCCGTCGGCCAGGATCAGCTCGCGGACTGGTTCCGGGCGGCATCGGTGCTGGTCATGCCGTCGTACAGCGAATCGTTCGGCCTGGTCGCGATCGAGGCGCAGGCGGCGGGCACACCCGTGCTGGCGGCAGCCGTGGGCGGCCTGCCGGTGGCCGTGCGGGACGGCCGCACCGGCTTCCTGGTCCAGGGCCACGATCCGGCCCACTACGCGCGCGTGCTCGGCGCCTTCGCCGACGACCCCCACCTGTCCCCACGGATGGGCGAGGCCGCGGCCCGGCACGCCCAGTCCTTCGGCTGGGACGCGGCGGCGGCCGCCACGGCGGACGTCTATGTGGCCGCGGGCCACGCGCACCGGCGTCGCGTACGCTCCCACCATGGCTGACGTGCAGAAGACGGCGCAGGTCGTCGAGGGGGCCCTGAAGGACGCGGAGCTGGAGTGGGAGAGCCCCGCTCCCGGCAACTACGTCGTCAAGCTCCCCGGCACCCACAAGCTGTCGACGACGGTCTCCCTGCTCGTCGGCCGCCACTCCCTCTCCCTGAACGCCTTCGTCATCCGCCACCCCGACGAGAACGAACCCGGCGTCCACCGCTGGCTCCTGGAGCGCAACCTCAAGCTGTACGGCGTGAGTTACGCCGTCGACCCGCTCGGCGATGTCTACGTCACCGCCAAGCTCCCGCTCGCCGCCGTGACCCCCGACGAGATCGACCGCCTCCTCGGCCAGGTCCTGGAGGCGGCGGACGGCGCCTTCAACACCCTCCTGGAGCTGGGGTTCGCCTCCGCGATCCGCAAGGAGTACGAGTGGCGCGTCGCGCGCGGCGAGTCGACGCGGAACCTGGACGCGTTCACCCATCTGACCCAGCGTCCCGCTGACTGAATCCAGGTCCGCACTAAGACGCGCTAAGCCGTACTAAGCCGTACTAAGCCGTAGTAAGCCTCGTAGTGAGCAACCCTGGCGCACCCTCTTCCGCGTGCGGGGGTCGCGTGGCATGCTCACCGGCCAACGCAGTTCTGAACGTCGTTCACATCCATGAAGAGCCGCATGGAAGGACGTACGGACATGGGCAACGCCAACCAAGGCATGGCCAGACGGAGCCTCCTGCTCGGCACCACGGCGGCGGCCGCCGCCGCACTCACCGGCACACCCGCCCTCGCCGCAACGCCCCAAGTCCCGTCGCTCTGGCGCGAGTTCACCCGCACCCCCTTCACCCACCCCCAGATCCCCTATGTCGGCCGGGCCGGCTGCCGCGCCGGAGCACCCCGCTTCCCCCGGCGCCCAGTCGTCGCCGACGTCCGTGACTTCGGCGCCGTGCCGGACGGCACGACCGACTCCGCCCCCGCGATCAACCGTGCCGTCGCCGCCGCCGGAAGGGCCGGCGGTGGCACGGTCACCATCCCGCCCGGAACGTTCCGCATCGACGACGTGATCCGCGTCGGCCACTCGAACGTGGTCCTCCGCGGCGCCGGAAGCAGCCGTACGACACTCCGCGCGACGAAGAACCTCACCGAACTGATCGGCCCCTACGGTTCCCGCTACGGCGGCGACAAGTCGTCCTGGTCCTGGGCGGGCGGCCTGATATGGCTCGCCCCCGGCGCCCGCTGGACCTCCCTCGTGGCCGCGATCAAGGCGAAGGCGTGGCCCTTCGAGGGCTGGACGGGCAACCGCCGCGACGAGTGGCGCACCCTCACCACGGTCGCCCCGGCCCAGCAGGGCTCCTGGACGGTGACGGTCGCGGACCCCTCGGCGCTGTGCCCCGGCGCCCTGGTCCTGCTCCGCCTCGCCGACGACGCCGACCACACCCTCCTGGAGCACATGTGCGGCGGCGGACCGGGCCCCGAGGCGTACACCTGGGAGGACAAGACGAAGCTGACGTCGTACGTCCCCTACGAATGGCCGGTCCGCGTCACCCGCGTCCACGGCCGCAGGGTCACCCTCGAACGCCCGCTCCCCCTCGACGTACGCCCCGAATGGGCGTCTCAACTGACCACCCATACCGGGGAGTTGAGTGGATCAGGGGTCGAGGGCCTGACCCTGGAGGCCACCGAGACCCCACAACAACCCCACCTCCTCGACAAGGGGCACAACGGTGTCGTCCTCCAGTGCGCCTACGACTGCTGGGTGGACGACGTGACCGTCCGCCACGTCGACAACGGCTTCGGCCTGGTGGCGGCCTCGGCGTGCACGCTGCGGCACACGCGGGTGGCGGGCCGTGGCACCCACCACCCCTACTTCTGCCGCGAGGGCTCGCACGACAACCTGATCGAGGACTTCACGATCGAGGCCCGCACGACCCCGGCCCCCGCCGGCACCCAACTTCACGGCATCAACGTCGAGGGCCTGTCCTCCCACAACGTCTGGTCGCGCGGCGACATGCGGATGGGCACCTTCGACAGCCACCGCGGCCTGCCCTTCGCCAACGTCCGCACCGACATCAGCGTCCACAACGACGGCCGCCACGGCGGTGACGCGAGCGCGGGCCCGCTGTTCGGCGCGCGCTTCACACACTGGAACGTCCGGGTCGGCAATGGCCGCGCGGGCATGGTCCGGCTCGACGGGCTGGCGCCGTATTCCGCCACCGTGGGCCTCAACGAGGTCAGGGAGTTCGACCAGATCGACGTACCGGACTTCGCGGGTGACCTGCACTCCCGACTGGAGCTGTACGGAACGACGGACGTCGTACGCCCGCGCAATCTGTACGACGCTCAGCGCGCGCTGTTCCGGTAGCGCCCCGGCGGCACTCCCACCAGCCTCCGGAAGTGCCGGGTGAGATGGGACTGGTCGTGGAAGCCGGTCGCGGCGGCCACCTCGGCCGGCGGCCGGCCCTCCAGGAGCAGCCGGCGGGCGCGGTCGACGCGGCGGGACATCAGGTACTGGTGCGGGGCGATGCCGTAGGCGGTGCTGAACGACCGTACGAGATGGGCGGGATGGGCCTGGACGAGTGCCGCGGCCTCGTCGAGGGCGATGCCCTGGACCACCCGCTCGTCGAGGAGTTCGCGCAGTCTGCGGGCGAGCACGGGGTCGCGGCGGGGGACGTCCGTGACGGCTCCGGGGCGCAGGTGGGTGCGCAGCCGGTCGCCGATGAGGGTGAGCCTGCTGTCGGCCTCCAGTTCGTCGCCGGGGTGGGCGAGCGCGGCGTGCAACTGGCCGACGCGCAGCCGCAGGACCGGGTCGCGCAGGTCGGGGGAGTCGACGGCCGGGCCGATCAGGTCGTCGCCCAGCCGCGTGCTGTCCAGGTACAGCACCCGCTTGCGGAAGCCGTGCGGGGTGGCGGGGGAGCCGTTGTGCGGGACGTGCGGCGGGAGGAGGGACACGGTGTCGTGCGGGGTGCCGTGCTCGTGCCGGTCGAGGTCGTAGCGTACGGCGCCGTCGTCGACGATGAGGAGCGTCCAGGCCTCGTGCACGTGCATCGGGTACGCGTACTCGGTGAAGTGGGCGTGGAAGACCTCGGTGACGCCCGGGACGCGGGGCCGCCACGCGGTGACTTCCTGCCGGGTGGCCATGCAAAGAACGTACAAGACGCGGGTGTACGGCGGCCGCGAGTCTCGTCGCATGAGTGAGACGAGTGCTGAACCCGCTGTCCGTTTCGACACGAAGATCGCCGTGCTGCTGCGCGAGGACCTGGAGACCTGGCAGCGCCTGAACGTCACGGCGTTCCTGGTCAGCGGCCTGGGGACGCAAATCCCGGAGGTGATCGGGGAGCCGTACGAGGACGCGGGCGGCGTGCCCTATCTGCCGATGTTCCGCCAGCCGGTGCTGGTCTTCGAGGGCACCAAGGAGACCCTGACGACGGCCCACGCGCGCGTGCTGTCCCGTTCGCTCCCGCGCGCGGTGTTCACCTCGGACCTCTTCGCGACGGGCAACGACCGTGACAACCGGGCGGCGGTGCGGGCCGTGGGTACGGGGGAGCTGGATCTGGTGGGGCTGGCGGTGTACGGGCCGCGGAACGCGGTGGACAAGGTGATGAAGGGGGCGCGTATGCACCCGTGAGCGCCCGTATTCACCCGGGACCGCCCGCGAGGGCCGTACCGGCTCAGGCCGGGCTGACCTCGGGCTTCGCCGCGGCCGGGGTCTCGGTGGCGGCCGGTGCCTCGGCGGGCAGCCGGCGCATCAGGGCGGCGTATCCGATCGCCGCCACCGTACCGACGACGGCGCACAGCCCCCACAGCCACTCGGCACCGAAACGGTCGATGACGAGGCCGGACACGAGGGGTGCGACCAGGGCCGCCACCGACCAGGACAGGGTGTACATGCCCTGGTAGCGGCCTCGTCCGTGGGTGGGGGACAGGCGGACGACGAGGCCGGTCTGGGTGGGCGCGTTCAGCATCTCGCCGAGCGTCCACACGCACACCGTCAGGGCGAAGACGCCGACGGACCCGGCGAAGGCGGTGAGTCCGAAACCGTACCCCGCGAGCAAGGACGAGACGACGAGGATCCGCGCGGGGTCGCGCCGCTCGATGAACCGTGTGACCGGGATCTGCAGGGCGACGATCAGGACGCCGTTGACGGCGATGGCGAGACCGTAGTCGGCGGCGGAGAACCCGGCCTCGCCCATCGCCACCGGCAGCCCCACCGAGCCCTGCTGGAAGAGGAAGGCGACCAGGAAGGACAGCCCGACCACGCTCATGAAGCGCCCGTCGCGCAGGACGGTACCGAGCCGGACCTCGTCGCCGGCCTTCTCCGCCTCGGTGCGCCGGGGCCGCGACTCCGGCAGCTTCACGAACACCACCACCGCGCAGACGGCCGTCATCCCCGCCTCGATCAGGAACCCGGCGAGGTAACTGACCTCGGCGATGAAGCCGGCCGCCATGGCGGAGACGGCGAATCCGAGGTTGATGGCCCAGTAGTTGAGCGAGAAGGCCCGAACCCGGTCCTCGGGCCGCACGATGTCGGCCATCATCGCCTGGACGGCGGGCCGGGAGGCGTTGGAGGCGGCGCCCACGAGGAACGCCACGGCGGCGATGGCGACGGGGTGCTGCACGAAGCCGAGCGCGGCCACGGACCCGGCGGTGGCGGACTGGGCGACGAGGAGGGTGGGCCGCCGACCGATCCGGTCGGTCATCACCCCGGCCCCGATCGACGATATGACGCCGCCGAGGCCGTGCAGGGCGGCGACGAGCCCGGCGTAGGAGGCGGAGTAGCCGCGGTCGAGGGTGAGGTACAGAGCCATGAAGGTGGCCACGAAGGCGCCGAGCCGGTTCACCAGCGTGCTGGTCCACAGCCACCAGAACTCGCGGGGGAGCCCGGAGACGGTCTCCCGGGTGGCACGTCTCAGGGCGGCGACGGACATGTGGATCCCCCACGGAGGTAAGAAGCTCAGGCGGCAGACGCAACTTACAAGCGCGGGCTCTTCGGGGGCCACCGGATTAACAGATCCTGTCAACCGTCCGCTCTTCGAGAGCCCGGCGCACCCGGCCAAAGCCTTCGATTACGCTCGGACGCATGGCCGACGCACCGTACAAGCTGATCCTCCTCCGCCACGGCGAGAGCGAATGGAACGCTAAGAACCTGTTCACCGGCTGGGTGGACGTCAACCTCAACGAGAAGGGCGAGAAGGAGGCGGTCCGCGGTGGCGAGCTCCTGAAGGACGCCGATCTCCTCCCCGACGTGGTCCACACGTCCCTCCAGAAGCGCGCGATCCGCACGGCCCAGCTGGCGCTGGAGGCGGCCGACCGCCACTGGATCCCGGTCCACCGCTCGTGGCGCCTGAACGAGCGCCACTACGGCGCCCTCCAGGGCAAGGACAAGGCCCAGACGCTCGCCGAGTTCGGCGAGGAGCAGTTCATGCTGTGGCGCCGCTCCTACGACACCCCGCCGCCCCCGCTCGAGGACGGCACGGAGTTCTCCCAGTCCTCCGACCCCCGCTACGCGACGATCCCGCCGGAGCTGCGCCCCCGCACGGAGTGCCTGAAGGACGTCGTGGTCCGCATGCTCCCGTACTGGTACGACGGCATCGTCCCCGACCTGCTGGCCGGCCGCACGGTCCTGGTCGCGGCCCACGGCAACTCGCTGCGCGCCTTGGTCAAGCACCTCGACGGCATCTCCGACGCCGACATCGCGGGCCTGAACATCCCGACGGGCATCCCGCTGTACTACGAGCTCGACGCCGACTTCAAGCCGGTGACGCCCGGCGGCAAGTACCTCGACCCGGAGGCGGCTGCGGCTGCCATCGAGGCGGTCAAGAACCAGGGCAAGAAGAAGTAGGGTTTGTGATCATGCCCCTGAGCTGCGTAAACGGCGCGACTCAGGGGTATTTTCACGGCCTGGGCCCTCTCTGGGCCCTCAGTGCCCTTTGATCACGTCGAGGTGGACTTTGCTTCGCCCGTACTCAGACGCTCGTTCTTGTAGGCGAGCCAGCCCCTCCGCAGATAGCAAGCGTCACCAAGATGGTCACCACGATTAGGGTGGTGGTTAGGTCGAACTGGTCATGCACCTGCGGCCCCTTCGGCTGGGGGTCTGCTCGGAGCGCCTACTCGGAGGCGCCGGCATGCTACATAAACCCGCCTTCACGCTTGCATGGTGTGTGAGTGTGGCTCCGAGAGCCTTTCGGGCACGATCCCGACTACTCGGCATGAGGTGCGCGTACACCTTCAGCGTCAGGCCCGGGAAGTGCCTCAGGGCGTGCATGCCGTGCTCCCGCGCGGCGGTGTGCTCGCGGCTCTTGGCCTTGGGGATGACGCCGACTTTGGCGAGCGCGGGCTTCCAGTGGTCCTCGTTCAGCGAGGTACGCCAGACGTGCCCGCCCTTGGGCCCACTGAAGATCAGACGCTTGGTGACAGGCTGGCCGTTCGCTCGCATCCACGGCAATGTGATCTCGGCGGGTGGGAAGCGCTCGATGTGCTCCTGCAGCGCCTCCGCCACGGGGTCGGGGAGAGGCACGTCACGGAGCTTGCCACCCTTCGGGGGCGCGAATACAGGCTTACTCAGGCTCAGAAGGAAAGTAGCAACGCCGAGGCCGTCATCCTGGCCGGCCTGAGCGACGTCCTTGCAGTGGCCGACGAGGTTCGCTGGGCAGTGGATCTCACCGGCACCGCGCCCGCCCTGCTGTTGACCCTGCTCGCCGAACACGGCCAACAGGTTGTCCATGTGCCCGGCCGGACGGTCAACCGCATTTCCGCCGCCTACCGGGGCGAGGCCAAGACCGATGCCCGCGATGCCTACGTCATCGCCGACACCGCCCGCTTACGACGGGACTTCGCCTCCGTCTCGGTGCCCACGAACCTCGCCGCTGACCTGGCCCTGCTCACCACCCACCGCGCCGACTTGATCGCCGACCGGGTCCGTCTGCTCAACCGCCTCCACGACGTGCTCACCGTCATCAGCCCCGCACTGGAAGCAGCCTTCGACGACGCCGGCCACAGGGGCGCCCTCATCCTGCTCACCGGCTACCAGGCCCCCACCGACACCGCGCGCGTGCGACGCTGCGGCCAGACCCGCCTGACCCGCTGGCTGGCCGCCCGAGGAGTGCGCCACCCCGAAACGGTCGCCACCACCGCCCTCACCCCTGCGCATGCCCAGCACGTCCAGCTGCCCGGTCAGGACACGGCCGCGGGCATCACCGCAGACCTTGCCGCACAGGTGCTGGCCCTGGACGAACGGCTCAAGCAACTCGACCGGCAGATCAGCGATGCCTTCCACACCCATCCGCAAGCCGCCATCATCGAGTCCATGCCCGGCATTGGCCCCATCCTGGGCGCCGAATTCCTTGTTGCCGCAGGCGACCTGGCCGCCTACCCCGACGCCGGCCACCTCGCCTCCGCCGCCGGCCTCGTCCCCGTCGCCAAAGTCTCCGGACGCCGCACAGGCACCCTCCACCGGCCCCAGCGCTACAGCCGCCGCCTGCGCCGCGTCTTCTACCTCTCCGCGCAGACAAGCATCATCCGCGACGGCCCCAACCTGACCTCTACCTGAAGAAACGCGCCGAGGGCCACAAGCACATACCTGCCGTCATCGCCCGAAAGCGGATGCGCCCGCAGCGATCGTGCTCCTCCTCGGACGCGTCCGGAGAACAGCAGCAATGACGAGAGAGCCACCGAAGGTCATCAGGATCGAGCCAGAGGGTACGCGCCCCTTCTCCTGCTCACTCTTCGAGTCACTCGGTTCGACGGCAGTCATACAGGGAGCGCAGCCGGGCCATCGCAAGCCCACTGGGCGAGGACCGGTCTCCGTCGAACCCACACTTCACCGACCTCACGCGCAATTCACCCCTGGGTCCGTCACCTCCAAGTGCCAGCCGTAGGGTGCTGAGCGTGGACAGCAACCTGCAATTGCCGACAGAAAAAGACATGGAGCTGGTCGAGTTCGCCCAGCGCATTGTGAAGGCCAACGGCGACGGGGAGGTGCACACGGTTGGCGCCGCTGTCCGAGATGCGCGAGGACGGATATTCGGTGGCATCAATCTCTACCACTTCACTGGCGGACCCTGTGCAGAGCTCGTGGCACTGGGGCATGCCCGTGCGGCAGGGGCGCGTGAGTTGGCAACCATTGTTGCTGTCGGCGACAGAGGCCGCGGTGTGCTCGCGCCGTGTGGCCGTGATCGACAAGTCCTCCTCGACCACCATCCAGGCATACGCGTCCTGGTGCCCACGGCCGACGGGGTTCGCAGCATCGCCATAGCGGACCTCCTTCCGCACAGCTATGTATGGGCCGACCAGGCCGCTTCCTCTGATGAACCGGGCTGCCATGCGACGGCGAGGCAGTCCATGTATTTCCATCGGGACTATCTCGACGCCGTCCGCACCGGACGGAAGACGACGACCGTTCGCTTCCGTGATCCGGTTGCCCCTGGGCCGGTCAACATGGTCTTCGAGCTGGATGAGGAGGTGGTGCTACGGGGTGTCGTAACGCAGATCATCTCAAAAAGGGTCGACGAGCTGACCGAACAGGACGCCATCGCTGACGGGTTCCGCGATCTTGAAGAACTACACGACAGGCTGCGGTACCACTACCCCGACATCGTTCCCGCCGATGATATTGCCATCGTCCAGTTCCGCTTGGCTGACGCATGAACCCTTGCCCAGACTGAAGGGGTGAGTGTCTGACTGTGTGACAACGCCTACGGACAGGTCAGGCGGAGGAGCGAGCCGCTGAGGAGGTCGAGGCCTTCAATCGACAGTTGGATGAGCAACGCGAGGCATATCGCGCTGGCGAGCCGGAAGCAGCGGAAGCGCTCCTCGGGGCCGTCCTCGATGCTTCGTCGTACCCGATGGGCTTCCCTCACGAGCACCGCATCGCCTTCCGTCCTGCTACGGGGGACGTCCTTGTTGAAATTCAGCTGCCGCCGGAGACGATCGTGCCTGCCGCGCGCGGCTATAGGTATGTGAAGAGCCGGGACGAGACGACTGTGGTGCCTCGGCCGGAGAAGGAGCGCAAGGCGATCTACTCGTCTGTCTTGGCGCAGGTCGCTCTACGGACTGTCCACGAGATCCTGGCCGGCGATCCGGACCGAGTGGTCAACGGCGTCATCCTGAACGGATTCTCGAACAACTCCCCCCCGTCCGTCTCGGCAGTGCCGGCCGAAGCCCGCCCGATCGCCCCGGCGGGTGCCACTCTCCTCGACCGGCAGCAGAGATCCGGCAGCGTTCGCGCCGATCGACCCCTACCAGGGCGCCGCGGGCGTGGCTCGCAACTTC
Organism: Streptomyces sp. NPDC051243; assembly: GCF_044455405.1. NCBI lineage: Bacteria > Bacillati > Actinomycetota > Actinomycetes > Kitasatosporales > Streptomycetaceae > Streptomyces > Streptomyces sp. NPDC051243. Next base: position 129,675 of record NZ_JBITES010000002.1, read on the forward strand.
CCAAGCCGAGGGCTTCGATGCCGTAGTTCCGGGGCGGACGGCGTCGCTCACCGGCAGCAGCCATGCCGGTCATCATCCCGGCCGTTCGAGGGAGACGCGCGCGGCCTCGGGGAGCGTGTCCCATCCTGCGGGGCATCCCTTGCTGAGACGAAAGGGAGACATGATGCCGCTCTACCTGTCGACGTTCAGCTACACGCCGGAGACCTGGGCGAGACTCATCGGCCACCCCGAGGACCGCGCAAAGGCCGCTCAGTCGTACATCGAGTCCGTCGGCGGAAAGCTCCACGGCTTCTGGTACGCGTTCGGCACCCGCGACGGCTACAACTTGTGGGAGGCTCCCGACAACGTCTCCATGGCCGCGGTCGCCCTGGCGATCAGCGGAGGCGGCGCACTCAGCTCGTTCGAGACGACCGTTCTCCTGACCGTCGACGAGACCATGGATGCCCTGCGCAAAGCGGGACAAGTCCAGTACCGGGCCCCCGGCGCGTAGCGGTCGAGGCGGCCGGCAGCGACCAGCAGGTCCCAGGCGCCCGGAACCATGGCCCGGACTTGCAAAGACCCAGGTCCCCGTGATCCCCGACAAGACCCAGGGCGAGAAGAAGTCGGGCGGCTGCCTCAGCGCACGGTGGCGGCGGTGCGCTCCCGGTGTCCCTCGTGGTCGGGGGAGCCGCAGTGGCCCGGTTCGCGTTGCGTCTCGCCGAGCCACAGGTGGGGGGCGTGCTGCCGGATCGCCTCCACCATGGGCTCCCGGTACCTGGCGTACCGGCCTGTGGTCGCGAAGCGGTAGCGCAGGCGCGGGAGGCCGGGGCGGATGGGCTCGTCGTCGCGGACCAGGCCCCACAGGACCGGATCGTCCCGGTCGATCGGGCCGTTCGGGCACAGCTCGATCGAGTACTGCCTGACACCCCGGTCGGTCTCGCTCCAGTGGACGGCGACGCCGGCGAGGCTGTCCCAGCGGATGACGTTCTGCCCGGCGCTGTTGCGCAGCCACAGCCCTGTGCCGTCGACGCTTACGGCGAACGGGCGGATCGCGAGGGCCGAGCGGAAGACCTTGTAGCCGGAGTAGCCGATGGTCGCGAAGAACAGTGATGCGAGCCCTGCCGGCTCGGGGTCGTTGCCGTTGAGCCCGGCCATGATGACCACGGCCAGGATCACGAAGAGGACACCCATCGCCATGAGGATCCCACCGATCACGAACCCCTGTCGGGCGACTCGTCGGGTGTAACGAATGACTGTGGCGGTGGGGGCGGGACCGTACGCGGGCGACGTCGACATGATCCGAGAGTCTAGGCAGGCCGTCCTGGCGCGAAGTCGCCGCCCTGCTGGGTCAGTTGTCCGTCTCCGGACCCCAGTGCTCCGGCCCGACTCCGCGCCAGTCGATCCACGGCGACTCCGCGACGTCCGCCGGATCGATCTCCAGCCCGGCTCGGCGCAGGAACTCGGCGACGTCGACCACGTTGTGGGCGAGGCCGAGGATCTCGCCGTCCACGCGCACGCGTCGGCCGCCCGTGGGCGACGGCGGATGCACGATCACGCGCGGTGGTCCGGACATGCATTCAGGATCATCCGGGACATACGGCCCCGCATTCCAGCGCGTCATCGATGAAGCCACTCACTCATGTCCCCGCCCGACCGCCCCAGGTCACGCAGCTCCCACCAGGCCGCGGGGCTCGGACGCCGTCGCTGCCAGTACGGATGGAAGTACAGCTGGACCGACAGCCGGTACAGGCGCCGACGCAGCTCGGTACGGCCGGGCCGTGCGGCGAGCTGCCGGTAGGTGGCGCTCCATTCCTGCTGTGCCTGAGCCAGGTCGGCGGGAAACGATCGCATGGCCGAATTCAAGCATGTGTTCGATTTTTGAGTCCATCGAGGGTGATGCCGAGGGCGGGGGGTGAGGTGGGAAACGGCCGCCCCGCGGTGCCGGCTGCTGACGGCCCGGGTTCGGAGCTGTGGCTCGTCGGCGGGGGCTGACAGCTTTCCGGGGACGGCCGGCCGGAACCCACCGGGCGGCCCCCATCCGAAGGAGCCACCTTGCGCACTCCCGTCACGATCATCGGCGCCGGACTCGGCGGACTCACCCTGGCCCGCGTCCTGCACGTCCACGGAGTCCCGGTCACGGTCCACGAGGCCGACCCGTCCCCGTCGGCGCGCTCGCAGGGCGGGGTGCTCGACATCCACGACTACAACGGCCAGCTCGCCCTCCAGGCCGCCGGTCTGATGGACGAGTTCCACGCCATCGCCTGGCGGGCCGCCAGGCGATGCGGGTCCAAGCCCCCTGCCCGCGTTCGCCGCGAGACAGGGGGCTCTTCGTGCCTTCGTGCCGCCTCGGGCTCGGCCCCTGCGGGCCGTCACCCCTGGGACCGCGTCGCTACGCCCGCCCCCGGCCCTCCGCCTCGGCGTCGGCGACCGCGATCGTGATGCCGAGGGCCTGGGCGATGTTGCCGGCTGCCGTCATGACCCGGGCCGTCCCCACGACGGGCGCGATGGCCACCAGCACGTCCTGCACCTGCTCGGCGGTCAGGCCGGCCTGGATGGCGGGGTCGATATGGGCGACGTACGAGATCGGCGGGGCGTCCGACGCGGCGAGGGCCGCGATACGGGTGAGCATGAACGTTTCCGGGCGCAGCCCGCACCGCTCGACCGAGTCGACCGTCATCGCGGCGAGGGTGTCCAGTACCGGGGTTTCAGATGCTGTGGCCATGGCAGGTCGTCTCCTGTCGGTGACGTGGAAGGATCGGCCGGCGCCGACACCCGAGGGCGCCCACTCGGTACAGCGCCTACCGCTCGACCGTAAGTCCGTCTCCCGCGGATCGCCTGTTGAGAGGAGCGTCGGGGAACGGAGGCCCGCGAGGGGGCGCGGTCGTGCGGATGGCAAACTGGCCGCTGTTCGTGGGTAGTTCGGGTGGGGGCGGGATGCGCAGGCGCGCCAAGGGGTGGCTGTTCGGCGGTTGGCTCGTGCTGGTGGTCGCCGGCTGGTCGTTCACGGAGTCGATCAACGACGGGATCGAGCCGACCTCGGGACCGCGGCCGAAGTCGTCGCCGGATCGTGCCTCCGACTGTTCGGTGGCGACGCCGACCCCTGCGCCGAGTCCCACACCGATGCCGACATGGCCGGCCAGAGCGGACGGTTACGGCCTGGCCGACCAGTACGGCGAGGCGAACGCCGGCGTCGTCGTCACACTCGTCGCCTGCAAGACGGTGGACTGACACCTCACCTCACACCGTCAGCGGCACCGCGTGAATCTCGTCCGGTACCCCGCCACCCCCGCGCTCGTGGGCGCGCTTCACCGCCTCCGCCGAGGGGCCCTCGCTGAGGCAGTAGACCGTGCCGGACTCCGGGTCCGCCCAGGCGTGTTCGAAGTGGACTCCTTCTTCCTGCTCGACCGCGGCGGTGGCGTCGTGACCTTCCTGCAGCTGTTGGGCCGTGATGCCCTGCATTCCGTGGTGGACGTCCATGAACCGTGTCACGGGCCCCGCACCTCCTTCCGATCCATTGCCCCCGTTACCTCCCGCGTGCTCAGACCGACAGCGGTACCGGATGGATCTCGTCGGCCTTGTGCCCGGCGCGCTCATGGATGCGCTGGACCGCTTCGGCCGAGGGCGCCTCGGAGAGGCAGTAGACGACGCCCGACTCGGGGTCGGCCCACGCCCGCTCGAAGTGCACGCGCTCGTCCTTCTCTATGGCGAGGTCCGCGTTGTGGGCCTCGCGCAGTTTGTCGGCCGTGATGCCCTTCATGTTGTGGTGTACGTCCATGAACTGAGCCATACCTCGCACCTCCTCACGATCCTCGGACGAAACGTCCTCGGAGTGCGTCGGCCGCTCTCCTTCCATGCTCCTCCCGCACGGCACGGCGAGCGAGGCGAGAACCGAGGTCCGGGCACGCGAAGGGCCCCGGCGCGGCAACCGCACCGGGGCCCTTCGACGTCGTACGAGATCTACCTCACCCGCACTGGCAGGGGTTCCCCGACTGGCACCCGCACCCGCAGCCGGAGCCACAGCCGCAGGCGCCGAAGAGCGGGAGGCTCCTGATGTCGGCGGGCTGCTCGGTCGGGCGTTCCTGAGTGGGGTCGGGTGTCGTGCCGGAGACGCTGGGGGATTCGGCCATGGTCCCTCCTCGAGGCTGGTGCCTGTGCCCATTCCATGCCCGCCCCGCTGGGCGCATCAACGGCGCACAGAGGCTTGCGCACGCCCCGAGCAGACCCCAGCGAGCCCGCGTACGAGCCGACCCGACCCGCACGCACCACGAGCCTCGCGCCCCTCATGCCACCCCGGCCGGGACGACCTCGAAGGGACAGGAGGACCAGAGGACCCGGAGGACCAGAGGACCTAGAGGACCGAAGGGCCCGCAGCAACCGGAGGCCCTACGCGCCTTCCGCCCCCGCGACCGGCTGGATCTCCGGCTGGATGTCGGCCTGGAGCTCATCCGCGTGCTCACCCGTCACCAGGTACACCACACGCTTCGCCACAGCCACCGCATGGTCGGCGTACCGCTCGTAGTAGCGGCCGAGCAGCGTCACGTCCACGGCCGTCTCGATGCCGTGCTTCCAGCGCTCGTCCATCAGGTGCTGGAAGAGCGTGCGGTGCAGCAGGTCCATCGCGTCGTCGTCCTGCTCCAGCTGGAGCGCGAGGTCGACGTCCTTGGTGATGATCACCTCGGCGGCCTTCGCCATCAGGCGCTGCGCGAGCTGGCCCATCTCCAGGATGGTCGCGTGCAGGTCCTGCGGGATCGCGCGCTCGGGGTAGCGCAGCCGGGTGAGCTTGGCCACGTGCTGGGCCAGGTCGCCCGACCGCTCCAGGTCCGCGGACATCCGCAGCGAGGTGACGACTATCCGGAGGTCCGTCGCCACCGGCTGCTGGCGGGCGAGCAGCGCTATGGCCCGCGCCTCCAGGTCGTGCTGGAGGTCGTCGACCTTCTGGTCGGCCTCGATCACGCTCTCGGCGAGCTTCAGGTCGGAGTCGAGGATCGCCGCCGTGGCGCGTCCGATCGCCGACCCGACCATCCGGGCCATCTCCACCAGGCTGTCGCCGATCGAGTCCAGTTCCTCGTGGTACGCGTCCCGCATCAGGGGTCCCTCTCTTACGTCTGCCTCGGGGGTTCCGGGGGCCGGGAGACGGCCGGCGAACCGCCGACCTCATCCGCTTTATCCGTTTTATTGGCCGAACCGACCGTGTTGTCGTCAAACCAGTCAAACCGTCGAGCGGACAGTCTTACGGTCATGACCTCCGACAGTAAGACTGTCGCGAAAACGTCAGTCGGACTGTCGTGAAACCGCCAGTGTGATCTCCACGCTAAACCGCCGGAGCGAGATGCTCGCGAACCCGACGCCTCCACGATCCGGTGGCTACGCGTCCGTTTCCGCCAACCCAAATGAACCATCACTGGCTCCAAGGTGAACTCTGGGCGACGAGTGTTCGAGCTCGCACTCCGACGGCTGTGGCCACCACCCACCGCATGCCTAACCTGGACGCATGGACGTGAACGCGGCGGTCGCCGCAGCGGCAGCGATCGCCGGTGTGCTCACCGGTGTGATCGCCATGCTGGCGTTCCGCTGGAGCGAACGCGACCTGAAGCGACCCACCCGAACCTCCCTGCACACCGACCCGGTCCTGCCGCCCGGCGTGGACACGGTCCTGTCGGTGCTGCGCTCCTCCGCCGTCGTCCTCGACGAGGGGGACGCCGTGGTCAAGGCCAGCTCGGCGGCGTACGCCCTCGGACTGGTGCGCGGTGGCAAGCTCTCCGTCGAGCCCATGCTGCAGATGGCCCGGGACACCAGACGTGACGGTGAGATACGGCAGGTCGAGCTGGACCTCCCCCGGCGCGGCACCGGACGCGGCGAGGCCCTCGCCGTGTCGGCCCGCGTCGCGCCCCTCGGCTCCCGCCTCGTCCTCCTCCTCGTCGAGGACCTCACCGAGGCCCGGCGCATAGAGGCGGTACGCCGCGACTTCGTGGCCAACGTGAGCCATGAGCTGAAGACCCCGGTCGGCGCGCTCTCCCTCCTCTCCGAGGCCGTCATGGACGCCTCGGACGACCCCGAGGCCGTACAGCGCTTCGCGGGCCGTATGCAGATCGAGGCCACCCGGCTCACCAACCTGGTGCAGGAGCTCATCGACCTCTCCCGGGTACAGAACGACGACCCGCTGGAGGACGCCGAGCCCGTCCGCGTCGACGAGCTCGTCGCCGAGGCCATGGACCGCTGCCGGCACGCCGCCGGGACGAAGCAGATCACCATGGCCGCCGGGGGCACCGCCGACCTCAGCATCTGGGGCAACCGCGGCCAGCTCGCCGCCGCGCTCGGCAACCTCGTCGAGAACGCCGTCAACTACTCGCCCGCCCGCACCCGCGTCGGCATCGCCGCCCGCCGGGTCAGCGCCCCGGGCGGGGACCTCATCGAGATCGCCGTCACCGATCAGGGCATCGGCATCTCGGACAAGGACAAGGAGCGCATCTTCGAGCGCTTCTACCGCGTGGACCCGGCCCGTTCCCGTGCCACCGGTGGCACCGGCCTCGGTCTCGCGATCGTCAAGCACGTGGCCGCCTCGCACAGCGGGGAGGTCACGGTGTGGAGCTCCGAGGGACAGGGCTCCACCTTCACCCTGCGGCTGCCGGAGGCGGGTGCGGCCCGCGACCGCGCACAGCAACACCCCGATCTCGACGACGAGGCCGGGCAGTCCGCCGCATCACATCCCCCCACTTCCACCGACTCACCCGCGTACGAAACGCTTTCCGCCCCGGAGGTCCTTCCGTGACCCGTGTGCTCGTCGTCGAGGACGAGGAGTCCTTCTCCGACGCCCTGTCGTACATGCTCCGCAAGGAGGGCTTCGAGGTCGCCGTCGCGACCACCGGGCCCGACGGACTCGACGAGTTCGAGCGCAACGGCGCCGACCTCGTCCTCCTCGACCTGATGCTGCCCGGCCTGCCGGGCACCGAGGTCTGCCGTCAGCTGCGCGGCCGCTCCAACGTCCCGGTGATCATGGTCACCGCCAAGGACAGCGAGATCGACAAGGTGGTCGGCCTGGAAATAGGAGCCGACGACTACGTCACCAAGCCGTTCTCCTCGCGCGAGCTGGTCGCCCGTATCCGGGCCGTCCTGCGCCGCCGCGGCGAGCCGGAGGAGGTGACCCCGGCCGCCCTGGAGGCGGGCCCGGTCCGCATGGACGTCGACCGCCACGTGGTGACGGTCTCCGGCTCCAAGGTCGACCTCCCCCTCAAGGAGTTCGACCTCCTGGAGATGCTGCTGCGCAACGCCGGCCGCGTCCTGACCCGCATGCAGCTCATCGACCGCGTCTGGGGCGCCGACTACGTCGGCGACACCAAGACCCTCGACGTCCACGTCAAGCGCCTGCGCGCCAAGATCGAGCCGGACCCGGGCGCGCCCCGGTACCTGGTGACGGTGCGTGGCCTCGGCTACAAGTTCGAGCCGTAAAGAGCAGCAGAAGAGCAGTGGCGGAAGAGCAGCAGCAGTAACGCCGAAGGGCGGGGCCCCGGATCTCCGGGGCCCCGCCCTTTTTACGGCTGTGCGGATGCCGTACGACCGCTCAGTGCCCGGCCGCCGTGTGGGAGGCGCTGTCGGACGGGGTCGCCGCACCGCCGGAACCCGTGCCGGCCTCGGCTCCGGTACCGGCCTCGGCGCCGCCGGTCGACGTCGCGCCCGCGGAGGCCTCGTCGGTCGCGGTGCCGCCGGCCGCCGGAGATCCGGTCGGCGAGCCGCTCTGGGCGGGCGTCTCGCTCGGCGCCGCCGGGACCTCGGTCGGGCCCCACTCCTTGAAGTAGTGCTCGGCCGGCACGACGAAGGCGCGCAGGCTCACGTCACCGGTCTTGCTGAAGGTGAAGGTGATCTTCTGCGCGTTGCCGTCCTTGACGGCCTCGCGGCTGCTCGGCAGCACGGCGGAGGCGTTGTCCTTGCCGCCGATGATCAGCGAGCCGCCGGCCGGGATGGTCAGGCTGCCACCCTTGGCGGGCTTGAGCTCGGCGGTCTTGTCGGTGCCGTCGACCTTGATCGCGTCCAGCGTCTGGGCGGTGCTGCCGGAGTTGAACAGGGTCGCGGAGATCGCGGCCGGACCGGTGGACTCCAGGTCGGGCTGGGTGATGACGACGGCGTTCTGGATCTTGATGTCGCCAACGGTGGTCGCCGCGTTGTCCGGCTTGATCTCCAGCGTCTGGCTGTTGTTGCCGGCGCCGCACGCGGCGAGCGAGGCGATCGAGAACGCGATGGCGGCGGCGGCGAGGGCGCCGCGTCGAAGGCTGCTGCTCACGGCGGCGGCAACTCCTTGACTCGAACGGGGCGGGCGCATAAAGCCGCCCTAAGCATCTGTCAGCGGCCTTAGGTTACCGAGCCGTTCCCGCACGACCGCACCCGACCCTCCCCTGAGCGGCCGAAGTACCGCCGAAGGACCCCTGCGGCACCTCATCGGGCGTCTTGGGGCCTGTTCGGTGATCCATCCCGTCATCCGTCCCGTCGATCCGTCCCGTCGATCCGTCCCGTCGATCCGTCTTGTCGATCCGTCCAGTCGATCCGTCCAGTCGATCCGTCTCGTCACTCACAAGTGACCCAGGAGTCACATTGCCGCGCACCTCGTCCGCCATTCACATAAGTCCCCGGCAAGGCGCCGCGCAAAATTTCCGTGAAGGAATGCGCGACCTTCCCGGAATTGATCACCGAGTGTGCTGCCGAGCTGGGCCGTGATCAATTCCGGAATCGTCCGGTACCCGACTCGGGACGCCGAACGGAGTAGCGGAAGTCGCACACTTGGAACCGGACATATGTGTACGTTCGGCCACTCGGACGCGCCGCCGGATGTGTGTAACGTGCGCGTTTCACCTCGCCCGCAGAGCCGCTCCGACCTGCGAATACCTTCTTCCGGTCGGCCCGCGAAGCACGTTCCTGTCGGAGTTGTCAAGCCCCGAGATATGCCCTGACCTGCGAAAACGCCATTCAGAACCCGCCGTTTCCGTGTTACCCTGGATAGCCACGGAAGGGGTACCTGTCACATGACGTTCAAGGTTGGCGACACCGTGGTCTATCCCCATCACGGGGCCGCGCTGATCGAGGCCATCGAAACTCGCCAGATCAAAGGCGTGGACAAGACCTACTTGGTGCTGAAGGTCGCCCAGGGTGACCTGACGGTGCGTGTGCCAGCGGACAATGCGGAGTTCGTCGGCGTGCGTGATGTGGTCGGTCAGGACGGGCTGGACCGGGTCTTCGAGGTGCTGCGCGCGCCGTATGCCGAGGAGCCCACGAACTGGTCGCGTCGATACAAGGCAAATCTGGAGAAGCTCGCCTCCGGCGATGTCATCAAGGTCGCGGAAGTCGTGCGTGACCTGTGGCGTCGTGAGCGTGAGCGTGGACTCTCCGCCGGTGAGAAGCGCATGCTCGCCAAGGCCCGCCAGATCCTGGTGAGCGAGCTCGCCCTCGCGGAGAACACCAACGAGGACAAGGCCGAGGCCCTGCTCGACGAGGTTCTCGCGTCCTGACGCGGTCCATCCGCCTCAGTTCAGCACAAGCTGTGTTGTTGTAAAGAAGTGCCGCGGTGCCCGATGACGCAATAGCTGTCGCCGGGCGCTGCGGCATGTTCGCGCTCAGACGCCGTCAAGACGCTCACATTCGAGGGAGTCCCCCCGATACTTGACGTGCCGGGCCCGGGCAGCAGGCTCGACCGACTGTCACGGAAGGGTCCGGTCAAGGCGTCGCGCCCGGCACGCTGTGGCCATACCCAAGTTGGCCGAGCACACAAACCTGACAGGAACCGATGTCTGACGTTTCGCGCCCTTCGCCCTCGGAAGCCCGTACCGGGAACCCCGCCGGGACCTCCGCCGGAACCCGTACGGCCGTCGTGATCCCTGCCGCCGGCCGGGGCGTACGCCTTGGTCCGGGCGCCCCCAAGGCGCTCCGCGCGCTGAACGGCACACCCATGCTCATCCACGCCGTGCGCGCGATGGCCGCTTCCCGCGCCGTCTCCCTCGTGGTCGTCGTGGCCCCGCCCGACGGCGCCGCCGAGGTCAAGAGCCTGCTCGACGCGCACGCGCTGCCCGAGCGCACCGACTTCCTGGTGGTCCCCGGCGGGGAGTCCCGCCAGGAGTCCGTCAGGCTCGGCCTGGACGCGCTGCCGCCGCACTACGACATCGTCCTGGTGCACGACGCGGCGCGCCCGCTGGTCCCGGTGGACACGGTCGACGCGGTGATCGAGGCGGTACGGGACGGCGCACCGGCCGTCGTCCCCGCGCTGCCCCTCGCGGACACGGTCAAGGAGGTCGAGCCCGCGTCGACCCCCGGCGAGCCGGAACCGGTGGTGGCCACCCCGCCGCGCGCCCGCCTCCGTGCCGTACAGACCCCGCAGGGCTTCGACCGCGCCACGCTGATCCGCGCACACGAGACGGTGACGAACGATGTCACCGACGACGCCGGCATGGTCGAGCAGCTCGGGCTGACGGTCGTGGTCGTGCCCGGCCACGAGGAGGCCTTCAAGGTCACCCGCCCGCTGGACCTGGTCCTCGCCGAGGCGGTCCTGGCACGCCGGAGGCTCAACGATGGCTTCTGAGCAGGTGACGCCGCTGCCCCAGGTCGGCATCGGCACCGACATCCACGCCTTCGAGGAGGGCCGCGAACTGTGGTGCGCGGGCCTGAAGTGGGAGGGCGAGGGCCCCGGCCTCGCCGGCCACTCGGACGCGGACGTCGTCGCCCACGCCGCCTGCAACGCCCTCTTCTCGGCAGCCGGCCTCGGCGACCTGGGCCAGCACTTCGGCACCGGGCGCCCCGAGTGGTCGGGCGCCCCCGGCGTCGTACTCCTCACCGAGGCGGCCCGGATCGTACGCGAGGCGGGCTTCCGGATCGGCAACATCGCGGTCCAGGTCGTCGGCCCCCGCCCGAAGATCGGCAAGCGGCGCGACGAGGCGCAGAAGATCCTGTCGGAGGCGGCCGGGGCGCCGGTGTCGGTGTCGGGCGCGACGACGGACGGGCTGGGCTTCCCGGGCCGTGACGAGGGCCTGATGGCCGTGGCGACCGCGTTGGTCGTGCGGGCCGGCTGAGATCCCCTCCCACACGACAACGCACAAACCGCACTTAGGCGCCAGGCACTCCGGTCCGCCCACTACCCTGGTGTCGTGACTATTCGCCTGTACGACACCAGCGCCCGGCAGATCCGTGACTTCACCCCGCTCAAGCCGGGCTGCGTCTCGATCTACCTGTGTGGCGCCACCGTGCAGGCGGCCCCGCACATCGGGCACATCCGCTCCGGGCTCAACTTCGACATCATGCGCCGCTGGTTCGCGTACCGCGGCTATGACGTGACGTTCGTCCGGAACGTCACGGACATCGACGACAAGATCATCACCAAGGCGGCCGAGCAGGGCCGCCCGTGGTGGTCCATCGGGTACGAGAACGAGCGGGCGTTCAACGACGGCTACACCGCCCTCGGCTGCCTGCCGCCGACGTACGAGCCCCGTGCCACCGGCCACATCACCGAGATGGTCGAGATGATGCAGGGCCTCATCGAGCGCGGGCACGCCTACGAGGCGGACGGCAACGTCTACTTCGACGTGCGGTCCTTCCCTGGCTACCTGGAGCTGTCGCGGCAGGAGCTGGACAACCTCCTGCAGCCGTCGAGCGAGGGCGAGACCGGCAAGCGCGACTCGCGTGACTTCGCCATGTGGAAGTCGGCCAAGCCCGGTGAGCCGACCTGGGCGACGCCATGGGGCCCCGGTCGTCCGGGCTGGCACCTGGAGTGCTCGGCCATGGCGCACAAATACCTCGGCAGCGCCTTCGACATCCACGGCGGCGGTCTGGACCTGATCTTCCCGCACCACGAGAACGAGATCGCCCAGGCCAAGGCCTACGGCGACGACTTCGCCCAGTACTGGGTGCACAACGCCTGGGTCACCATGGCCGGCGACAAGATGTCCAAGTCGCTCGGCAACAGCGTCCTGGTCAGCGAGATGGTCAAGGCGTGGCGTCCGATCGTCCTGCGCTACTACCTCGGCACCCCGCACTACCGCTCGATGATCGAGTACAGCGACGACGCCCTGCGCGAGGCCGAGTCCGCGTTCGCGCGCATCGAGGGCTTTGTGCAGCGCGTGGTGGAGAAGGCCGGCATCGTCGAGCCGTCCGCCGAGGTGCCGCTCGCCTTCGCCGAGGCGATGGACGACGACCTGGGCGTCCCGCAGGCGCTGGCCGTCGTGCACACCACGGTCCGGCAGGGCAACTCCGCGCTCGCGGCCGACGACAAGGAAGCCGCCGTGGCCCGCCTCGCCGAGGTACGCGCCATGCTCGGCGTCCTCGGCCTGGACCCGCTCGACCCGCACTGGGCCGGCGAGACCGACCGCGGCGAAGACCTGCACGGGGTGGTCGACACCCTGGTCCGCATGGTCCTCGACCAGCGCGAGGCCGCCCGCTCCCGCAAGGACTGGGCGACGGCGGACGCCATCCGCGACCAGCTCAACCAGTCGGGCCTCGTCATCGAGGACGGCCCGCAGGGCCCGCGCTGGAGTCTCGGCCCGCGCTGACCGGGCACACGCAACAGAAGATCGATTGTGCCGCCCGGCCGTCCGGGCGGCACACTGCATAGACGTACGTACGAAATCTCACGACAGACAGGTAGGTCATGGCCGCGAACAACCGCCGCATGTCCGGCAAGAAGGGCGCGCAGGTCGGCAGTGGCGGCCAGCGGCGCCGGGGCCTGGAGGGCAAGGGGCCGACGCCTCCCGCCGAGATGCGCAAGGGCCACGCCAAGCAGCGCGCCGCACAGGCGAAGGCACGACGCGCCCAGGGCGCCCGTCCGCAGGCCAGGCGCGGCGGCAAGGGCACGTCCGAGCTGGTCGTCGGGCGTAACCCGGTCGTCGAGGCGCTGCGCGAGGGTGTCCCGGCCTCCACGCTCTACGTCCAGCAGTTCATCGACAACGACGAGCGCGTCCGCGAGGCACTCCAGCTCGCCGCCGAGCGCGGCGGCATCAACCTCATGGAGGCGCCGCGTCCCGAGCTGGACCGCATGACGAACGGCCTCAACCACCAGGGCCTCGTCCTCCAGGTCCCGCCCTACGAGTACGCGCACCCCGAGGACCTCGCCGGAGCCGCCGCCGACGCGGGCGAGGACCCGCTGATCGTCGCCCTCGACGGTGTGACGGACCCGCGCAACCTGGGCGCGGTCGTCCGCTCGGTCTCCGCCTTCGGCGGCCACGGGGTCGTCGTACCGGAGCGGCGCGCGGCGGGCATGACGGCCGGCGCCTGGAAGACATCGGCCGGCACGGCGGCCCGCACCCCGGTCGCCCGCGCCACGAACCTGACCCGTGCCCTGGAGTCGTACAAGAAGGCGGGCATCGTGGTCGTCGGCCTCGCCGCCGACGGCGAGGCCGAACTCGGTGACCTGGAGGCCCTGGAGGGCCCGGTCGTCATCGTGGTCGGCAGCGAGGGCAAGGGCCTGTCGCGCCTGGTCGGCGAGACGTGCGACTTCCGCGTGCGGATCCCCATGCCCGGCGGAGCTGAGTCGCTGAACGCGGGTGTGGCGGCAGGCATCGTCCTGTACGAGGCGGCCCGCCGACGCGTCTGAACGGACCCCCGGACCCGACACCTGAACAGACAGCTGGAAAGGCATCAGAACAGGTATCTGAACAGGCATCCGCGGCTTCACCCGTGCGGGTTAATTCTGGCGACAGTGGTGCGACCTGCGCATCTTTGACGGGGTCCGGACAGATCGGACCGGGCAAGGCAGTGTCCTAACGTCACGTCACTCGGTTAGTTGAGTGTGGACACCAGAACACCCCGCACACCCACGGGGGACCGCTCGTCGGGATTCGACGACGCTCCCGCGCTGAGCATGGTGAAGGTGCCGAGCGATCCGGCGCAGATCATCGTCAATCACGCGAGTTTCCGCGTGCTGCTGGGCGCGTCGACCGGGCGCACCAAATCCCAGCGGATCGCACGGCACTTGAGCGCCACCGAGGACACCGCCCGCATCCCTGTCATGGGCGCGGCCGGCAGAGCGGGCGCGGCCGCCGGCCCCCGCCGCCGGGTCGCCGTCTGGAACGGCACGTCGGCACCCGACGACACCGGCGCCCACCGCCTGCTCCAGGCCGTGCGGGACGGCAGCGTCCGCCACGGCGACGAGCCGGTCCCCGCCGGGGCCACCCAGGTCATCCCGCGCGTGGATGTGGGCGGCGGCTATGACGGGGGCTACGACGACGCGTTGACGCAGACGGTCGAGACACCGATCGTCGGCGCGCAGCGCACGCACGAGTCGATGGAGACCCGCCTCCTTCCGCACATGCGCACGGTGGAGAGCGCATACGACGAGGAACTCGCATACCGGTCCGAGGACTTCGCGGAGGACTTCGAAAGCGAGGCCGACGGCCCGGACGAGACCGGTACGCCACTCAAGCGCCTGGGCGACGACCCGGCGCGGCACGCCTACTACCCCGGCCGCCGGATGAACCTCGGCGTGGTCCTCCTCCCTCTCCGCGTCTTCCTCGGCTTCATCTCCATCTACGCCGGCATGGGCAAGCTGTGCGACCCCGTCTACTTCGACGGCGGCAAGCGCGGCTCGATGGTGAAGTGGCTCAACACCCTGCACCCCTGGGAAGTCGCCGAGCCCCTGCGCCAGTTCGCGCTCGAACACCCCGTCGGCTCCGGCCTGGTCATCGCCTTCTTCCAGGTCATCGTGGGCGTCCTCACGGTCCTGGGCTGCTGGCAACGAGTGGCCGCGGTAGTCGGAGCGCTGCTCTCCGCCGCGCTCCTGGTCACCGTCAGCTGGAAGAGCGTCCCGGTCTACGACGCCCCCGACATCATCTACCTGGCGGCGTGGTCCCCCCTGATCATCGCCGGCGCCCCCGTCTACTCGATCGACGGCCGCCTGGCCGGCATGGCCTGGCGCCGCCTCGGCCCCCGCTCCGACATCTGGGAGCTGCGCCGCTACGTCCTTCGCCGCGGCGCCCTGATCACGGCGATCGTCACCGGCCTCACCCTCCTCATCGGCTCCCTGCTCGGCGGTGCGGTCCGAGACGCGGACCGCGTCGTGGTCCCCGGCCCAGGCGAGGCCCCGCGCAACGAACTCCCCGGCTCTCCGCTCCCGCAGGAGCCCGACCAGCGCGAGAAGACGCCGTCCGCCTCCAACTCGCCCACCCAGGGCGCCACGTCGGGAACGGCCACCCCGTCGGGCTCCGCGACGACGCCCGGCGCCACCAGCGACACGGGCACGACCGGCGCCGGTACGCCCAGCCAGACCCAGGGCACGGCGGGCCAGGCCCCGCCCCAGCAGTCCACCCCGGCCGACGAGGCCCCCAGCACCAGCACCGGTCCCACCTCCGGAGGCCCCACCTCCGGCGGCGGCTCCACCGGCGGCTCCGGCAGCGGAGGCTCCGGCGGTGGGGAACCGGGCCTGGTCGGCGGTCTGTTGGGGTAGCGGGGCCGGTGGACGACCTCCTCGGCGGACGGTCCACCGGCTGACACGACGGCCATGACGCCGACTGCTACGACTGCAACGACTGCTACGACTGCCACGGCGAAGGGCCCCGGACGCGGTGACGTCCGGGGCCCTTCGCCGGGTTCGTGGCCGCGTCAGTCGACGGCGGTCCCCTCGAGCTCGACCAGCTGGCCGGGGATCGCCAGCCGTGTCACCCCGAGCATCGTGGTGGCCGGCGCGACCCCGGCGGCGCCCAACCGCGATGCCAGCACGCCGTAGTGCGGGAACAGCGCATCGACGTCGGTGGTGTAGACGTTGAGCCGGACCAGGTTCGCGAGGGACATGCCGGCCTCACCGAGCACGGCCTCGAGGTTGTCGAGGCTCAGCGCCAACTGTGCGGCCATGTCACCGTCGTGCTGCGGCTTGCCCTCACTGCTCATCGCGGTCTGTCCGGAGCAGTACAGGGTCCGGGTGTGCCCGGAGACGATCTCACCCTGGTGGAATCCCATCTCCACGGACCAGGTCACCGGGTTGACTGCCGTTCTTTCCACTGCCACATCAGCTCCAGGCGATTCGTCGGTAGTACGGACGAGCCTCGCAACAAAACATGACACCCTTGGTCAGGTAATCGATAAGGTCCTCGTATGCGCGCCGATCGGCTCGTCTCGCTCGTGCTGCTGCTGCGTCAGCGCGGTCGGCTGACCGCGGACACTCTGGCCCGCGAGCTCGAGGTGTCCACCCGTACCGTGCTGCGCGACATCGAGGCGCTGTCCGCGGCCGGTGTCCCGGTCTACGCCGAACGCGGCCGACACGGCGGGTTCGCGTTGTTGCCGGGTTTCCGGACCGAGCTCACCGGACTGAACCAGGACGAGGCCCTTGCCCTGCTGACCGCCGGATCGGGACGCGGCGAGCAGGCGTTCGGCCTCGGCTCGGCGCTCGCTTCGGCCATGCGCAAGGTGGTTGACGCGCTACCCGAGAACCATCAGGCCACCGCGGGCGACGCGGCCCGGCGATTTCTCGTCGAGCCGGAGACGGACCTGCTCTCACGCCGGCCGGCCACGCAGGAGGTGCCCGGTACGACGATGACCGAGATCCGCCGCGCGGTGCTCGCCGGCCACAAACTGCGCATCCACTACACGGCCACGGACCAGCCACCGCGGTGGCGCACGGTGGACCCGATCGGCCTGGTGACGGTGCGCGACCGCGGATACCTGCTGGCCACGAGATCCGGCGCGGACCGCACCTACCGGCTGTCACGGGTACTGGCCGCCGAGGAACTCCCCGAACCGGCCCAGCGACCGAACGCGGTTGACCTGGACCGGGTCTGGCGGGAACGCTGCGCGAGGTTTCTGTCCGGCGGCCACATCGCCGTACTGGTACGAGTGAACCCCGAGCGGCGCGAGGAACTGCTGAACACGGTGGTGGCCGTCCGCGCCGCGGAACCCGACGCAGACGGCTGGCTCCGGCTGGAGGTGACGTTCCAGGACCTACGACACGCCGAGTGGGCGCTGTGGCAGCTCAGCACGGACGCGGAAGCCTTGGCCCCCACGTCACTGCGCACCGCCCTGCACAACCGCGCCGCGGAGATCGCCACCCGCTACGAGGCCACGGTCCCCGACAAGTCGCTGTGACCCGCACCGCGGAAACAAGCGCTGTGGCCATGCGCTGTGGTGGACGCGTACCCCTACGGGCCGGTGGTCGCGTACGGCGGGAAGGGGACGGGTCGGGGGTGTCCGCCCGCAGTGGCCGGCGTCAACGCGCGGCGCCTCCTGGCCTGAGTCCAGCCGCCGGTCCGAGGACGGACACCCCCCGGCCCGGCCTCGACGCACAACCCACCCGCAGGCGCTACGCGCACCCCCACCGGACAGCAACAGGCCGCCGCAGGCATCACACCCGCACCCCCACCGAACACCAGCAGGCCGCCGCAGGCACCCCCGCCCAACCGCCGGAGGCACACGCACACCCTCAACGCCCCAGCGCCGCCAGTTCCTTCGCCGCCTCCGTCAGGTCCTTGGCCGTGTCGATGGCGCGCCAGTACGCCCCCTGCGGAATCGGGAACCCGGCCAGCCGGCGCTCTCGAGCGAGATGGGGGAACGTCGTGCGCTCGTGGTCGCCGCGTTCGGGCAGGAGCGAGGCGAACTCGGGGGAGAAGACGTAGACACCCGCGTTGATCTCGAAGGTCGACGGCGGCGCCTCGATGAAGTCGGTGATGTGCCCGAAGCCGTCCGTCTTCACCGCACCCCACGGGATACGCGGACGGGCCAGCGCCAGCGTCGCGACGGCGTCGCGCTCGGTGTGGAAGTCCGCCATGTCCCGCAGCGAGAACCGCGTCCAGATGTCCCCGTTGGTGGCGTACCAGGGCCGGTCGGGATGCGGCAGATGCGCGGCCGCGTACTTCAGACCACCGCCCCTGCCGAGCGGCTCCGTCTCGACGACGGTGGTCACCCGCACCGGCAGCTCGGCCGACTTCAGCCAGTCCTGCAGCACCTCGGCGAGATGACCGCAACTGACCACTACATCCGTCACACCCTCCTCGGCGAGCCAGGCAAGCTGATGGCCGATGATCGGCGTCCCCGTACCGGGAATCTCGACCATCGGCTTGGGCCGGTCGTCGGTGTACGGACGCAGCCGGGACCCCTGGCCCCCGGCCAGGACGACGGCTTGAACGGGGCGGGACGCGGCATTCGGATCAGTCATGCCCGAACTGTACGCGGCGCCCCGCTCGCGGCATTCTCCGGCAACCGGTTCTTAATCAGCCGTTACCGTCCGCAACAGGAGTGTTCGGCTCAGGGACCGTTCAGCTGTGCGCCGCCGCCACGCCGGAGGCGAACGCCGTGTCGCAGACGGGCCGGGCGTACGACTGCGCCCGAGACGGACCGTACACCCGCACCGCGGCGCGCCCGAGCGCACGGGCGATCGAGGCGCAGTGCCGGGCCAGCGAGGGACGCTCGTGGACGGCCTGCTGGAGGTGGGTCAGGGCGACGCCCGGGTTCTCCTCCTGCAGCTCGGTCAGGAGTTTGTCGCGCAGCACGTCCTGCGGGGCGCGCGGGGCGGCGTTCTTCCCGTTACCCGCGTTCGTGACGTCGGTCGCGGTGAGCACCGAGTCCGAGGGGTTCCCCGACCAGTTGACCCGGGTGACCGCGAGGGTCCCGGAGAGCACCAGGACGACGGGCAGGACGAGGGCGAGAGTGCGGCCGAGCTGGCGGGCGGGGCCCCGGTGGCCGCGTCGTGTCTGTTGGGTGGTGGAGTGCTTCACGCGAGTGAGGGTAGCGTTTAGTACTGATATGGCGACATTTGGTCACCGGTTCGGGGGACGAAGTGATGCTCTCCCCTGAACGGCGCGTTGACGTACAGCGCTCGAAATGAACCGATCTGCCGGGGTATTTGTCGACAACGAGAAGGGCCCCGCAGCACTCTGCGGGGCCCTCTTCGTCAACCTGGGTGAATTACCCGGGTTGTACTGCCTCGACGGTCTCAGTCGGAGAGCCGCTCACCCGTGGAGGTGGAGAACACGTGGGTCTCGCCGGAGCGCGGGACGACGTGCAGCGTGCTGCCCTTCTCCGGGACGTCACGGCCGCTGACGCGGACGACGAGGTCCTTGGAGTCGTCGCCGCCGACCTTGGCGGTGCCGTAGACGTATGCGTCGGCGCCCAGCTCCTCCACCACGTTCACGGTGACCGCGAGACCCTGGTCGGAGTCCGAGCCGGCCACGTCGAAGTGCTCCGGACGGACACCCACGGTGACGGTCTTGTCGGTGGCGGCGGCGAGCGCCTCGCGGTCCACCGGCACGACCGAGTTGCCGAACTTCACGCCGCCGTCGGTGATCGGGACCTCGACCAGGTTCATGGCCGGGGAGCCGATGAAGCCGGCGACGAAGAGGTTGGCCGGGCGGTCGTACATGTTGCGCGGGGTGTCGACCTGCTGCAGCAGACCGTCCTTGAGGACCGCCACGCGGTCGCCCATCGTCATGGCCTCGACCTGGTCGTGGGTGACGTAGACGGTGGTGATGCCGAGACGGCGCTGCAGCGACGCGATCTGCGTACGGGTCGACACACGGAGCTTGGCGTCCAGGTTGGACAGCGGCTCGTCCATGAGGAAGACCTGCGGCTCACGCACGATGGCGCGACCCATGGCGACACGCTGACGCTGACCACCGGAGAGCGCCTTCGGCTTGCGGTCCAGGTACTCGGTGAGGTCGAGGATCTTCGCGGCCTCCTCGACCTTCTTGCGGATCTCCGCCTTGTTGACGCCGGCGATCTTGAGCGCGAAGCCCATGTTGTCGGCGACGGTCATGTGCGGGTACAGCGCGTAGTTCTGGAACACCATGGCGATGTCCCGGTCCTTCGGCGGCAGGTGCGTGACGTCGCGGTCACCGATGCGGATGGCGCCGCCGTTGACGTCCTCGAGCCCCGCCAGCATGCGGAGCGAGGTGGACTTGCCGCAGCCGGACGGGCCGACCAATACGAGGAATTCCCCGTCCTCGATGTGGATGTCGAGCGCGTCAACGGCGGGCTTCTCGGTGCCCGGGTAGATCCGGGTCGCCTTGTCGAACGAGACAGTGGCCATGGTGAATGGGCCCCCTTCTACCGGCAGGAACGTGCCGGACGATCCGTTGTAGGAAGGTGGTTGGTTTAGTCCACATGTGCGGACTGGCTCTGGACGGTACCCGGCGTTCGCCTGATCTGTCAGTACCTGGGGGCATGTGAACTTCGCGGAAATTTTCGACAGGGCCCACTCGGAACCTGGGTACACTGCACGGGCGCGTGCGTCTCGGGTGCGCGCAGGCCTCCTTAGCTCAGCTGGTCCAGAGCGGCTGTCTTGTAAACAGCAGGTCGTCGGTTCGAATCCGACAGGGGGCTCCGACGGCATCAACAATCCGTGACAGGGCTCCGGCACGCATCCAAGTGCGCCGGAGCCCTCTGCGCTTGAGGCGTACTCAGCACTCTTGGTAATCCCCCGCACACCCATCTCCCCCCTGGGACACGGGATATGCACCGGTATGGAACCTGTTGGCTACTGCTAGTGTTCGTGCAGTCACAGTAGGCAACCAGCCTCAATGCATAGGTAATGAAAACCGAGGGTTCCATGCGCAAGCTTCACCAGGTCATGATCGTCGCAGCGGCGGCCGGCAGCCTGTCCGCCATCGGTGCCGGTACCGGTGTCGCCTACGAGGTCAAGCCGACCTCGACCGACCTCTACCGCCCCTACCAGGAGTGCAGCCCGCAGACGGTGGCTAGTGGCGACCTCCCGATCGCCGTGCTCGGACTCGCCGAGACCTTCGACACCACCTGCGGTCAGTTCAACAACGCCTTCACTGGCTGAGGTCGGCGGCACGGTCGTGCGCGACGCCTTCCGCGGGCCCCTTCGGGGTCATCCCCCGAGGGGGCCCGCTCGCGTCCGCGATCGCTGAACTCCGGCGCGTCGACGAGTCGTTGCGGCGGCCGCCCCGGCGGTGTCGTGTGCGGCGCGGGCGAGGCGCGCGACCCGAACCTCGAAGCCCAGGTCAGTCCTTCACTTCGTAAGCGAAACGGCCCCCGAACACCCCGGACATGGGTGGCAACGCCGGGGTCCGTATCTCCGACATCCCGGGGCCCGGCGCCGCGGTTCGCGGCGCATGGCGCCCGGGCACCCCTCACAAAGGAGACGCAACACATGTTCAACGGAAAGAAGATCGCGGCCGTCTCGGGGCTTCTTGGCGGCCTCGCCATGACCTGGATCGGCGTCACGCCGGCCCACGCCGCGGCGAACCCGGGCGCCTGTGCGCCCGACAACCAGGGCAACATCGTGTGCACCCAGCGGATCGTGGGCGAGATCCCCGAGGGCGGCGAATTCACCGTCCGCCGGTCGGTGACCTGTCAGCCGACGGAGCCCGTGACCCTGCCTGCCGCGGGCCTGCTGAACAGCGGGACCACGCGGATCGGCCCCCACATCACCTGCAGCGACATGCAGCGGCCCACGATGCCCGCGCCGGTGGCCAACTCCAACACCAACGACGGCAGCGACGCCGGTCACCTCGGCGCTCTCGCGCGCATCATCGGCGGCCCCGGGGCGTAACCGCACACGCCTCCCCACCTCTCAAACAGCGGATGGCCGGACCGGGTTGACCGGGTCCGGCCATCCGCTGTTTCCGTGTGCGCGGGGTTCGGCAAACGGGTGACCGCCGACGCCCGCCCGTGACTCGCCCTCGGGGAAGCGTCGTTGCTCTCACGGAAGACCCCCTCCATTCCCTTCACGTCCATGGCGAGCCGGGCGAAAGGGCTCCTTGTCATGGGCCGACACGACACAGAGAAGGGTTAAAGATCCCAAATTGCTACGGATTACGTGTATATGCTCACACTAAGTAGTCAAGCCAGGGCTTCGTGCCCGGGAAGAAAGGGTCAAACTATGCGCAGGTTTCAGCGCGTTGCGGTCGTAGCTGCTGCGGTCGCGGGTCTGTCCGCCTTCGGTGGTTCCGCGTTCGCTCACGAGGACGGCTGGGACGGTCAGAACGTGACCGCCGTGGCCACCTCGACGGCCAACGCCGTGGGTACGTGGGGCGTTCCGTCCGACAAGGCGCACGCCGCTCCGACGCAGGCCACGCAGGCCGCGCCGGCCGCTGCCCCCGCCGCCGCGCCCGCCGCCGCGCCGGCGGCCGCTCCGGAGGCCGCCCCCAAGACCGTGGCGCCGGAGTACGGCTACGGCGAGTACTCCGCTCCTATCGCTGCCCAGTAATAAAAGCACCGAGGACTCGATGCGCGAGTTTCAGGGCACTGCGGTTGTCGTCGTGACGGCCGCGGGGCGGACGGCTCCGTACTCCGCGCCACGGTCGGCCCCATAGGGCGTTTCTCACGACAGGCGCATCGATGTCCATCGGACCCCTTAGCAAATGCAGCCCGGACGCGCGGCAGAACCCCTCAGGGTGCGCGGCCGGGCTGCAGCAGTGCCGTCGCCGGACGAAGAGCACACGTCGGGCGGCGTATTCCGTATTTCGAGATTTCTGGAAGGGCTCGGGCGGGCGCCGGTTGTCGGCGCGGTCGCCCGGGCCTCGATTGCAAAGGAACGAAGTACATGATCGGTCGACAGAAGATCGCCACGGTCTCGGGGCTCCTCGGTGCGCTCGCCGTGCTCTACGGCGGTGCCGCGCCGGCGTACGCCGCTGACGACCCCAAGGGCGAGTGCAAGATCACCGCGCAGGGGGACGTCGTCTGCATCAAGAAGAAGGAGACGATCCGCAAGGGCAAGCGCACGTACGTCGTGAAGCAGACGCAGGACTGCCTGGTGGCCGAGCGGCCGCGCTTCACGTTCCACGACGGGCACATGCTGAACGACGACGGGTCCGTGCACTCCGGTCCGGTGGTGGAGTGCTCCAACAAGGCCAAGCTGCCCAAGGGGTTCAAGGGGTTCAAGGTGCCCAAGTTCAAGTTCTGAGAAGCGGACGGGGAATGCCGGACCGGGATTCACTCCGGTCCGGCATTTCTGCTTCTCCCGGAGCGGAAGTCGCCCGGCAAAAGCCAGGTGCCCCGGTCCGGGACCGGGGCACCTGGCGGGATGAGGCTGTGGCTTACTTGCCGCCGACCTCGTTGTTGCAGCCCATGGACGAGCCCAGGCCGGTCTCCTGCGCGCCCGGGTTGCCCTCGCCGTTCAGCAGGTTGCCACCCAGGCCGTTGGCGATGCCGACCTGGCCGAGAACGTCGACGTTGGCGTCGTGCGACTTGCAGGAGGTGCTCTGCAGGACGCTGAAGGAGGAGCCACCGTGGCCGCGGCTCTTCTTGTGCCAGCCGCCCTGGTCGGCGTGGGCAGCGCCGGTGGCCAGGATTCCGATGCTCCCGAGGGCGGCGACCACGACGGCGGCCTTACGGAGCTTGTGCATGTTCTTCTCCGGTGGAGTGAAGAGGGTGCGATCCATAATGGATCGACTTCGAACAGTTACAGAGGCTAATAGGAAGTATTCGAAATTAATCAGCGGCACGCCGAATTCGGGGAAGTCTCACCGCCTTGGCCGATATCCGGTAAATACCGCGCGTCGCTCTTGTGCCCCGGGACAAAAAGATGTCCCGGTACCGGGCTTCGAGTCCGGTACCGGGACTTTTCCTGCGGTCGGCCGGCTAGGCGGCCGTCAGGCGCTTAGAAAGCGCTGTTGTTGCAGCCCATCGTCGAGCCGAGGTGGGTGTCCTGCCCACCGGCGTTGCCCTCGCCGTTGAGCGCGTTGCCCAGCAGGCCGTTGAGGATGCCGACCTGGCCGAGGACGTCGACGTTCAGGTCGTGCGACTTGCAGGAGGAGCTCTGCAGGACGCTGAACTTGCCGCCGTCCTTGCCGCCCTTGCCGTCGAGGCCCTGGGCGGTGGCGGTGCCGGCACCCAGAAGGCTGACGCTGCCGAGGGCGACGACCAGGACGGCAGCCTTGCGAAGCTTGTGCATGTCATCTCCGGTGGAGTGAGGTTGGGTGCGATCTGTAAGAGATCGACTTCGTACAGTTACGGGAGATTAATAGGAACTATCCGATATGTCTGAGCGGCACGCCGGGATTCCTGATCTCGTATCAAAAGCACCCGGAAGTCGCATCGCACCATGCGAAAGTGCTGGTCACGGCCGCTCGTCGCGGGCTGTGACCAGCACTTTCGGCGTGGTTGGCGGGCCTAGCTGGTGGCGCGGGCGTGGGCCGCGGCGTTCGCCTGGCTGTTGGCCTGGTCGCAGTCGACGCCGGTGGCCTCGGCGGCGGCGAGGGCGGCGACCGGGACGTTCGCGTTCAGCAGGGACTGCGGGCTGCACTCCTGGGACGGGCGGAACAGGTTGGACTGGCTGAGCGGGCCCTCGCCGGAGGCGGGCTGGGGGGAGATCTGCGGGCTGATCTGCGGGCTCAGCTGCGGGCTGACCTGCGGGCTGACCTCGGCGCCGCGCTGCGGGGCCGCGGGGCGCGGCGCGTAGTTCGGGTTGCCGGGGGTCTGCACGCTGGCCTGCGAGCGGGTCCAGGTGTGGGCCTGGGCGTCCTGCTGCCCCACGGGTGCCGGGGTCGTGCCCCGGTATGCGACGGGGGAGTCGGCGGCGCTGGGGCCGGCGCCGATGGCTGACAGACCACTGGCTGCTGCGACGACGAGCGCGACCTGCTGAAGCTTGCGCATGGAACTCGGCCCTTCATTGACCTGTGCATGGAACGTACGGAAGTGCTGTGAGCCATTGCTCTGACCCGTGGGGAACGATTCGGGCGCAGGGCCGGTCACGTGCGTCGGAGTGTGCTCACCCATTTGCCAGAGGTGTTAATCATCAACGATGAGAAGTGTGGTCCCCGTGCTTGTTCCTTGACGGGGTGAATAGTCCGCAGAGCCGTTTATCTGATCGATGGCAATTGAGTGACGGACTATTCCGTCCCGTGACCTGGCCCAGAAATTGTCGTTGCCAGCGGAGAGAGGGCAGCGATCAGGAGTCAGAGAGGGGCAACGGGATCCGCTGCCGGCTCCAGCGTGAAGTCCACACGACAGCTCAGGCATTACCCCTGTAAGGGCGCAGTACGAATATCAGACTGAGCGCACGCAAGACTGCACTGAATACAACGGATTCCCTGCACAGGTAATGAAGGGCCGAGGGTTCCATGCGCAAGCTTCACAAGGCCGCGCTCGTCGTAGCGGCGGCCGGCGGATTGACCGCCATCGGCGCCGGCGTCAGCGAGGCGGCCGAATATCCCTATGGGTACGGCGCTCCGGCGCCCGCTCCCGAGTACCCGGCCCAGTACGCGGCCCCGGCGCCTCCCCCCTACTACGCGCCGCCCCAGTACGCGGCCCCGGCGCCCGCTCCGCACTACGCGCCGCCCCAGTACGGCCCGCCGCCCGCCCCCCACTACTACCCGGCGCCTCAGCAGGCGGTCGCGGAAGCCCGTTCGACCGGCGTCGCCCAGTCCTCCGCGCCGCACCCCCACCCCCAGCCGGCGCCTCACTACGCGCCCCCGGCTCCGGCCCCGGCGCCGCGCTACGAGCCCCCGGCGCCCGCTCCGGCTCCTGCCCCTGCGCCTGCCCCTGCTCCCGCCCCGCAGCCGCAGAGCGGCTACGCCTCCGCCTCGGCGTCGTCGGGTGGTGCGGCGGAGGCCTCCAACGGGCCGCGGCCCGCTCCCCAGCAGTCGGTGCCCCAGGTCGTGCCGCAGGTCACCCCGCAGACGGCGCCGCAGGTCATGCCGCAGGTCGCCCCGCAGGTCCACGCGCCGCAGGTGTTCAACCCCGAGCCCCCGCCGCGGGTCGCCCCGCAGGTGAACCCGCAGGTGAACCCCCAGGTGAACCCGCTCATCAACCCGCTGGTCCCGACGGCCGGCGCGCCGCAGGTGCCGGGGCTCGGCCTCGGCCAGGTCCAGGCGCCCCCCGTCGGCCAGTTGGGTCTGCCGCGGCTCGGCTGAGCTGCCTTCCGTAGTTGTCCACCGTTCCAACTCGATCTGCTGCACAGCACATCCGCTCGACCAACGGAGAAGAAATGCGCAAGCTTCACAAGGTCGCCCTCGTGGGCGCCGTCCTCGGCAGTGTCGCGCCCTTCGGCGTCGGCACCGCCGTCGCCCACGGCGAGGCGGGAGCCCACGACCTCGACATCTCGCAGGGCATCGAGTGCCGCTCGCACGATATGAACATCGATGTCCTCGGCAGTGTCGGCGCCCTCAACAGCCTGCTGGCGAACGCGCTCAACGGCGAGGGCAACCCGGGCGCGCAGTCCACGCACCTCGGCTCCGACATGGGCTGCAACAGCCAGGCGCTCAACTAGAGCGTGTGAAGCGTTCGGTCCAACGCCCGCTCCAGCACGGGGCGGGCGTTGGACTGTCGGGCGCGCCATGTACGTTGAGTGAAGGTTCGTAACCCTGCGTGTAGGGTGATCTCGTTTACCAGGAAGGGTGGGCGACCGGTCTCATGAGACTCTCCTGTGCCGACGAGATGCTGTTGCTCAACGGGTGCCCGGGTGTCATCGGCCTGGCTGCGGTCTTCTCCGGTGGGCAACCGGATGTGGATCAGGTGCGGGCGCGGGTCGCCGAGCGGTGGACGGGCCTGGAGCGGATGAACTGTGTGCTCGACCGCCCCCCGGGCGGCGCGGCGCGCCGGGGTCCGTTCCGGCGGCGGCGCGTGCGGTGGGTCGTGCCGGGACCGTTCGATCCCGCCGTGCATGTCACCGTGGCCCGGGGCAAGTTGGACGACCTGTGGACGCGCAGCGTGGACCGGCCGCTCACCGGCGCGGTCCCGCCCTGGCGGCTCTTCGTGGTCCCCGACACGGCGTACGGCGGCGGGTTCGCCCTGGCCCTCGTCGCCCAGCACGTGCTGCTGGACGGACGTTCCCTGGCGACGCTGATGCGCGCGTTGACGGACAGCCCCGTCGCGGCGCGGGAGTCGGCGCGGTCGGTGCCGCTCACCCGCACGGGGCTGCGCGCCGCGAGCCGGGAGCTCAGGGCGATGGCGGCCGTGGGGCAGGCCCTTCCGATGCGGTCGCCGCAGGAGACGCATCCCTCGGTCGCGGTGAGTGAACTGCCCGCGCACCTGGTCCGCTCCGCACGCCGGCAGCCCGCCGACGGCCGGGGCGCGACGCTGAACGAGCTGCTGGTCGGTGCGGTGGCCGGGGCGCTGCGGGCCAGGTACGGCCCGGTGCGCGGATGGCGGCAGCGCGATGAACCCGCGTACACGGCCGTACCGTGCGACCTGCGCACCCGGGCGAATCCGCGGGAACTCGGCAACACGCTCACGGTCGTTCGGGTGCCGTTGCCCGTCGACGTGGACGGTTCCGTGGCGCGGCTGCGGGCGTGTCAGGCCGCGCTGGCGAGGGTTCCCGAGCGGGCCGCGGTACACGCCGGGGTGCTGTTTCCCGCCGCGGAGGCGGTTCGGCGGACGGGGCCGTGGGTGACCGGGCTCCTGACGGACCGCGGTCGCCGCTCCTGTTTCGCGGCGACCGCGACCACAGCCATGAAGTGGCCCGGCGGACCGAGCACCTTCGAGGGACGCCGGCTCGTGCGCACCGTCGGGCTGCCGCCGCTGCAGCACCCGGGCACCGTCAGCTTCGCCCTGGCCCAGGCGGGGGACGCGTTCACCCTCACCGCGGTGTGCAACCTGCGCCCGGACGACGCGAGACGACTCGCCGACGCGGTCGTCACGGAGTTCGAGACATGGGCTCGGATGGCGACGCCGTCGGCGTGAGTCAGCCCTGACGGCACCAGGAGATGGAGGCAGTTGCATGGATGTGGAACACGGCGACGTATGGGAAGCGCTGCGCCCGCTCTGCGCGCGCGTGATGTCGGTGCCGCCGGAGGCGGTCGTGCCGCAGGCCCGGCTGGTCGCCGACCTGGGAGCCGACAGCCTGGACATCACCGAACTGGAGGCGGCGTCGGAGGAGTTGTTCGGGGTGTCCCTGCGGGGCACCGACAAGTCCGGGGTGTCCACCGTGGGTGACGTCGCCGACCTCATCGTGAGCCTGCGCGTCCCGCCCGCCCAGACCC
Source organism: Streptomyces sp. NPDC051243 (assembly GCF_044455405.1). Classification (NCBI taxonomy): domain Bacteria; kingdom Bacillati; phylum Actinomycetota; class Actinomycetes; order Kitasatosporales; family Streptomycetaceae; genus Streptomyces; species Streptomyces sp. NPDC051243. The sequence goes on from NZ_JBITES010000002.1 coordinate 157,484, forward strand.
CCGCCGCCCGGTGACCCGCCGACCCGCTGTCGCCGTCACGGGCCTGGGTGTCCGCTGCGCCGCCGGAGCGACTCCGGCGGCGCTGTGGGAGAGCCTCGTACAGGGCCGTACGGCGACGACGCTGCACACCTTCGACGACGAGGGCACCGTCGTGTACCCGGCGTGTCCGATGCCCGACTTCGACCCGGCCGGCTACCTGTCGCCCAAGGAGGTGCGGCGGGCCGACCGGTCGGTGCAGCTGGCGGTGTGCGCGGCCGTGGACGCCGTGGCGGACGCCGGGGGACTGGAGGTCGAGCCCGGTCGGCGGGCGGTGGTCACCGGGACCGGGTACGGCGGGGTGATCAGCCAGGAGAACGGCATCGGGCGTCCCGACGTGCTGTACGCGCCCCGGCTGATGCACAACGCGGGCGCCTACTGGATCAGTGCCCGGCTCGGTATCACCGGCCCCAGCCTGACCGTCTCCACCGCGTGCGCCTCCGGGACACACGCGGTGGGGGAGGCGATGCAGATGATCCGCGCGGGGTGCGCGGACGTGGTCGTGGCGGGCGGCCATGACAGCCCGCTGACTCCGACGACCGCGCTGGCCTTCGGGCGGGCCGGCGCTATGGTCACCGAGTGCGCGGATCCCGCCGCCGCGTCACGGCCGTTCGACATCGGGCGGCAGGGCTTCGTCCTCGCCGAAGGGGCGGCCTTCCTGGTGCTGGAGCGGCTGGACCTCGCGCGCGAGCGCGGGGCGCGGATCTACGCCACGCTGACCGGGTACGGCCGTACGTCCGACGCCCACCACCTCACCGCACCGCATCCCGACGGTGCCGGTGCGCGGGCGTGCATGGAGCAGGCGCTCGCCGACGCCGGGACGACCGCGGAGGCCGTCACGCATGTCAACGCGCACGGCACCGGCACCGAGCTGAACGACATCGCGGAGGCGCAGGCCATCGCCGCCCTGTTCGGCCCGCGCCGGGTGCCCGTGACCGCGCCCAAGGCGGTGACCGGGCACGGGCTGGGGCTGGCGGGGGCGCTGGAGGCCGTGATCACCGCCTTGTCGGTGCGGGAGGGGCTGGCGCCGCCGACCGCGTGCCTCACGCGGCTGGACCCGCGATGCGAGCTGGACGTGGTCACCGGCGAACCGCGCAAGATCCCCAACGGTCCGGTGATCAGCAACAGTTTCGCCTTCGGCGGCCACAACGCCTGTGTCGTCCTCGATTCGCCGCACGGCTGATCAGCGGAGGGTTCGTCCCATGAGACTGACCGCCATCGAAGAGGGGCACGTGCGCAACGGGCTTCCCGGGACGATCGGCATCGCCGGGGTGTTCCGGGGAAGGCCGTTCGAGCCGGACGAGGTCCGGTCCCGGGTCCGGGAACGGTGGGGCGGGCTGGAGCGGATGAGCCGCGTCCTGCTGCCCCCGGCGCGGTCCGCGGCGTTGTCGGGGCACCGATGGGCGGCGGCCCGGTCGTTCGATCCCGGCGCGTATGTCACCACCACGGACCAGGAACTCGAATCGCTGCTGGCCGACGCGGTCAGCCACCCGGTGCCCGTCGAACGGCCCCTGTGGCGGCTGCTGGTGACGCGACCCGCGACCGAGGCGGACGAGCAGGCTGTCGTACTGCTCGCCGATCACGCGCTGCTGGACGGCAGATCCCTGGAGACCCTCTTCCGGCTGCTGATGGACGGCGCCGAACCGCCGGCCGCGGCACTCCCTGCCGCCGCGCCGCGACCGCGCCCGCCCCTGCGTCCCGCCACCGTGGGCCGCGAGTTGCGCCGCATCGGGGCCGTCGGCCAACCCCTCCCTACGGCCTCTCCCGGTGAACCGCGGCCGTCGGTCGCCGTGGTCGCGCTGGACCCGCAGGTGATGCGCGCCGCGCGCCGTCAGCCGGCCGGCGGGCGGGGAGCGACCCTCAACGAGTTGTTGCTGAGCACGTACGCCGGAGCGCTCCGTGCCTGCTACGGTCCCCTGCGCTCCTGGCCCAGGGGGTCGACCCCCTTCCTCGCCACGGTGCCGGTCGACCTGCGCACCCGGCACGACGCACAGCGGCTCGGCAACGGCGTCACCGCGCTGCGCATCCCGCTGCCCGTCGACGTCGACTCGCCGGTGGCCCGCCTCCAGGCGTGCCAGGACCTGGTCGCGGCGTTCCCCCACCGCCTCGACGCCCACCACGCGATCCTTCCCGCGCTGCAGGCGGCCGCGCGTGCCGTGCCGTTGCTGGCCGGGGTCATGGCCAGGAACCTGGCCCGCCCCGAGGCCACCACGAGCCTGTGCACCGCCTTCAAGTGGCGGGACCACCCCAGCCATCTGCACGGTCGCCCCCTGTCGCGCATCGTCCCCCTGCCGCAGCTCTCCCCGCCGGGCACGGCGAACCTCTGCCTCGTCCACACCGCCGACGCCTACACGCTCACCGTCGTCGGCCACGCGCGCGCGGGGGACGCGGGGATCATCGGTGATGCCGTTGCCCGGGAACTGAAGGCGCTGGCGGCGTACGACGTTCCCGCCGCGCCTGCTGGACAGCCGTGCTGAGAGCCCTGGCCAGGGCGGGGCGCGTCAGCACGTCCGTGCTGTCGGCGAACTGGTCCACCGCCCCGACGGGCGGCAGGTCCTTGAGGGCCGGGTCGGTGATGCGGGCGGTCAGGGCCGCCGTGAAGCGGTCGGCGGGCAGGACCTGGAACGGGCGGGAATGGTACGCGCGCGTGGCCGGGGCGACGCGGTCGGTCAGGCGCAGCTGGTTGTGCTGGTGGGCGACGATCTCGTAGGCGTGGACGAGGCGCTGCTCGCGCGTGTGCCAGTCGGTGGCGGACAGGACGGCCGTCAGGACGGGGGACAGCCGGGGGCCGACGGCCGTGCGGCGAAAGCTCCCCCACTGCCCTAAAGGCGTGGGGGCACCCCCAGCCGAGCCATTTGCCGTACGGCGGGTAGCGGCGGTCCATCAGGAGGCACCTCCCGCGCGACGCGGTGCCACTGGCAGGCCAGGACGTACAGCCAGCTGTCGTGGGGGTGCCAGCGCAGCGCTCGGCGTAACGGCGTGAGGGTGTGCAGTCCGTCGTGGAAGACGGCGCCCGCGATGACCTCGGAGAGGAGCTGGGTGGGGGCGGCCAGCCAGTCGGCCGGGGTGATGTCCTGCCCGGGGTCGAAGCCGAGGGTGGCGGTGAACCGGGTGGAGGCGCTGGTCGCTTCGACGTGGTGGTCGGTCGGGTGGCCGAGGAAGGTCTTCGGGAGGTGCTCGGCGAGGATGTGTCTGATGCGGGCGGCGTGGCGGGGGACGTCGTGGCGGTGGAGGAAGACCTGGAGGCGCGGGCCCCATTCGTGGTCGGCGGAGTGCGGGGTGTCGTGGCCGAGGACCTCGGAGCCGCTGCCTGTCCGGGCCGCGGAGTGCGGGACTCCCGGTGCGGCCTCCTCCAGTAACGGGCGTACGGCGTCGGTGGAGAAGCGGCGGGAGAGTTCGAGGCCGGGGACGAAGTCGGGCTCAGGGCCGGCGGAGTTCGGGTGGCGCGTATTCGCGGGGCTCATGCCGGCAAGCCGTGCCCATTTCGGTGAGGGGTCGTGCGAACTCCGTTCACGCTGTTGCCCGTTGGGGACGGTCAGGCAGCCTGCCCGCCGCCGCCCAGCCACGCCAGCGCGTCGTCCGTCAGCCGGTACATCGTCCACTCGTCCTGCGGGCGGGCGCCGAGCGCCTCGTAGAAGGCGATGGAGGGGGCGTTCCAGCTCTGTACGCACCACTCCAGGCGCTGGTAGCCGCGCTCCACGCACAGCCGGGCCAGTTCGGTGAGCAGGGCCTTGCCGTGGCCGGCGCCGCGGGCGGTGGGGCGGACGTAGAGGTCCTCCAGGTAGATGCCGTGGACGCCGCGCCAGGTGGAGAAGCTGAGGAACCAGACCGCGTAGCCGACGGTCTCGCCGGTCTCGTCGTCGGCCGCGACGTGGGCGTGGGCGGCGGGGTGGTCGCCGAAGAGGGCGTCGTGGAGCTGCTCCTTGGTGGCCCTCGCCTCCTCCAGCGCCTTCTCGTACTCGGCGAGTTCGCGGATGAGGGTGTGGATGACGGGGACGTCGGCGGGGGTCGCGGGTCGGATCATGGGCGCAGGTTAGTCGGCGCGTGCTCTGAGCTGCCGGGCGATTTCCAGTTGTTCCTCCTCCAGTGGGCGCCCGTCCTCGATCTCCCACAGGCAGTTCTGCAGGACACGGCCGAGGGACCAGGCGCGGGCGCGGCCCCGGTCGAGGTCCAGGACGTCGGTCATCGCGTCGAAGCGCCAGTGGACCTCGTCGGCGTCGAAGCGGTTCCACAGGGCCGGCAGCAGGTCGAAGGCGGGGTCGCCGGCCAGGGGCTTGGGGTCGATGGCGAGCCACGGGGACCGCTCGGAGGCGAGGACGTTCGCGTAGTGCAGGTCCCAGTGCAGCAGGCGGTCGCCGGGTTCGGCGACCACTTCGCGTACGGCGGCGGCGCAGTCGGCGACGAGACGGCGCTCCTCGGGGTCCGGGATGTGCTCCAGGGCCTCGGGGGTCTCGTCGAGCATGGCCTGGGCGATGTCCCCGAGCCGCCGCATGCCGCTCGGTGCCGGTGCGGACGTCAGGTGGGCCAGCAGACGGGCGATGACGAGGACGGCCTCGCGGGAGTCCGGGACGTGGGACAGCATCCGGGTCGGGTCGAGGCGTTCCAGGAGCATCGTGCCGGTGGCCGCGTCGTGGTCGAGGAGCCGTACCGCCCCGTCGCCGTCCCAGGCGCGCAGGGCGACCGGTTCGCCCTCGCTCTCCTCGTCGAGGACTTGCAGCTTGAGGACGGCCGGGGCGCCGTCCGGGCGGAGCACGGGGAGGATCAGGGCGGAGACTCCGTGCATCGGACGTCCGTCGACCGTGAGCTGCCAGCGGTCGAGGAAGCCGGCGGTCAGGCCCGGGAGTCCGGCGATGAAGGCGCGGCCCGCCTCCCCGTTGTACTTCTGCTGTGATGCGGCCAGCTCCTGCGGAATGTCGATCACCTTGTGACCGTACCGGGGTGGGGGAATCGGCTCACCCGAATTACCGTCCTCGCATGAGCAGCTCGGTCAGTGGTGCCGTGAACGGCGGCATCTCCTTCTGGTACGCGGACGACGGCCTCCCCGAGGTGCGCGAGCCGCTGGCGGGGGACGCCTCCGCGGACGTGGTGATCGTGGGTGGCGGGTACACGGGACTGTGGACCGCGTACTACCTGAAGAAGGCGGTCCCCTTCCTCCGTATCACCGTCCTCGAGCAGAAGTTCTGCGGCTACGGCGCTTCGGGGCGCAACGGCGGCTGGCTGTACAACGGCATCGCGGGTCGTGACCGGTACGCCAAGCTGCACGGCCACGAGGCCGCCGTACGGCTGCAGCGGGCCATGAACGACACGGTGGACGAGGTCATCAGGGTCGCCCAGGACGAGGGCTTCGACGCCGGCGTCCACAAGGGAGGCGTCCTCGAAGTCGCCCGTACGCCCGCGCAGTGGGCGCGGCTGAAGGACTTCCACGAGCACGAGGTGTCGTACGGCGAGAAGGACCGTGTGCTGTACGGCGCCCGGGAGACCGCCGAGCGGATCCGGGTGGCCGACGCGGTCGGTTCGACCTGGACGCCGCATGGCGCGCGCGTGCACCCCGTGCAGCTGGTCAAGGGCCTCGCGGCGGCAGTCGAGGCGCTGGGCGTGACCATCCACGAGCTGACGCCGGTGACGGAGATCCGGCCCAAGCACGCCGTCACGCCGTACGGCACCGTCCGCGCGCCCTATGTCCTGCGCTGCACCGAGGGCTTCACCGCCGCCCTGAAGGGCCAGAAGCGGACCTGGCTGCCCATGAACTCCTCGATGATCGCCACCGAGCCGCTGACGGACGAGCAGTGGGCGGCGATCGGCTGGGACGGCCGCGAGACGCTCGGGGACATGGCGCACGCCTACATGTACGCGCAGCGCACCTCCGACGGGCGGATCGCGCTGGGCGGGCGCGGGGTGCCGTACCGCTTCGGGTCGCGCACCGACAACGACGGGCGCACGCAGCCCGCGACCGTCGAGGCGCTGCGGGAGATCCTCGCCGACTTCTTCCCGGCGCTGGCCGGGGTGCGGGTCGAGCACGCCTGGTCGGGCGTGCTGGGCGTGCCGCGCGACTGGTGTGCGACGGTGACGCTGGACCGGTCGACCGGGCTCGGCTGGGCGGGCGGCTACGTCGGTTCGGGCGTGGCCACGGCGAATCTGGCGGCCAGGACCCTGCGCGACCTGGTGCAGCAGGACTCCGGGCAGGGCGGGCGCACCGAGCTGACCGACCTGCCGTGGGTCGGCCACAAGGTGCGCAAGTGGGAGCCGGAGCCGCTGCGCTGGCTCGGGGTGCACGGGCTGTACGCCACCTACCGGGCGGCGGACCGGCGCGAGCGGGCCACCAGCGGCGCCGAGGCCTCGAAACTGGCGCGGATCGCCGACCGGGTGGCCGGGCGGCACTGACGCCGTCACGGTGGGGGGAGGACTCCGATGGCGGTGGGCGAGGGGGTGAGGGGGCGAGGGGGCGAGGGGGCGGTGGGGCCTCTCCTCACGCGGTTCCGTGAGCCGAGGGCTCCAGCACCACCTTCCCCGTGGTTCCGCGTGTCTCCAGAGCGCGATGAGCTGCCGCCGCCTCGGCGAGCGGGAAGCGCTGCACGGCCGGGGTGAGGCGGCCCGCGGCGGCTTCGGCGAGGGCGCGCAGTTCCAGGGTGCGGATGGGGTTGGGGCCGCCGGCCCGCCGCATCATCGCCGCGCCGAGTACCTGCTCGGAGACGCCGTCGACGAGGTAGGGCTCGCCGTCGCGCAGGCCCGCGCCGGACCAGCCGAAGACGAGGTGCCGGCCGCCGGGGCCGAGCAGGGCGACGGACTCGCGGGCGACCTCGCCGCCGACGCCGTCGAAGACGACGGTGGCCGGCCGCCCGCCCAGGAAGGCGCGGACCTTCTCGGGCCACGCGGGATCCTTGTAGTCGACGGCCAGATCGGCGCCGTTCTCCCGCACCCGCGCGACCTTCTCGGGCCCGCCCGCGAGGCCGATGACGACGGCGCCGGCGTTCCTGGCGTACTGCACGAGCAGCGTGCCGATGCCACCGGCGGCCGCCGGGATCACGGCGACCGAGTCCGGGCCCAGCTCGGCGAACTGCAGGATCCCCATCGTCGTACGGCCCGTGCCGATCATGGCGACGGCCTCGGCGAAGTCGAGGTTCGCCGGGATCTCGTGGACGCGGTCGACGTCGGTGACGGCGAGCTCGGCGTAGCCGCCCGGCGCGAAGCCGAGGTGGGCTACGACGCGCTTGCCGAGCCAGAGCGCCGCCACGCCCTCGCCGAGGGACTCGACCACACCGGCGACCTCGCGGCCGGGGACGGTGGGCAGCGTGGGCGGCTGCGGTGCCGGGCCCTGGACGCCCTCGCGCAGGGAGGTGTCGAGGAGGTGGACACCGGCCGCCGCCACGGAGATGCGGACCTGGCCGGGGCCGGGTGCGGGATCGTCGACCTGTTCGTAGGTGAGGTTCTCGGCCGGGCCGAAGGTGTGCAGGCGGATGGCGTGCATGGGTCCCCCATCGTTGCGGACTCGTCTGGGTCAGGGCGTCGGCCCCGTCGCCGGAGGCGGCTGAACGATGCTGCGACCTCAAGCTTGCTTGAGGTCAAGGGGGTGCCGGCCGGCGGTGTGCTTGCCGAGGGCCAGGGAGACGGCCGTGAGCGCGCTGTTGAAGGAGACCTCGGACAGCACGCCCGGAGCGGCGACCTGGTCCCCCGCCAGATAGACGCCGTCGCCGCGGTCGACGGCCGGACGGTCCCGCCAACTCGTGCCGGGCAGGTCGACGGCACCGGTACGGCCGTTCGCGACGGACTCCCGCCGCCAGGTGACGCGTTCGCGCCAGCCGGGGAAGCCGAGGTCGAGCAACTGCTCGGCGCGGGCGACGCCGTCGGCCTTGGACTCGTGCGGGCCGATGGGGAGCTGACCCTGGATCAGCTGCTCGCCCGCCGGTGCCAGGGACCGGTCCTGCGCGGTGAACCGCTCCAGCCACCCGGTCGCGTCGAGATCGGACACGGCGAAGGCGTCCCCGCGCCGGGTGCGCACCGCCAGATCGACGAGCGTCGTACGGCCGCTGGTCCAGGTCAGGGAGTCGTCCTTGAGGAGGCGGCGGGCGGTGTCGAGGGAGGTGGCGACGACGACGGGCGTGTCGGTCGGGAGTTCGCCGACGCGGGACAGGGTCTCCATCCGCACCCCCAGGTTCCAGGCCCGGGCCGCCATCCGGTCGATCACGGTCGCCCAGCCGCCCCTCGGATAGTGCGCCTCAGGCGGCAGTTTGGTGGCCCGGCGCAGCCGCTCCTGCACGAACGCGGCGGACAGGGAGCCGGGGTCGTGGTGGAACAGGGCGACCGCGGAGTAGTGCGCGGCCGCCCGCGCGCCCTCCTCGCCGGCGATGCCGGTGGCCCAGGTCAGGAAGTCGATGTCGACGGGAGCCTGCGGCAGACCGCGCCGCAGCAGCTTGAGCATGGCGAAGGGCGGCGTACGGCGCAGCGCGCCACGGTGCCGCAGTCGCAGCCGGGCCGCCTCCAGGGGCGGTATCGGCGCGAGCGGCCCGATCAGGTCGCGCTGCTTGAGCCAGGCCCAGTGCGGGCCGCCGTTGTACAGGGCGTGCGGTCCCTCGTTGGTCCGGTACGGCCCCTCGGCGGTCCGTGCCCGCCCGCCGAGGGTGTGGTGGGCTTCGTACACGGTGACCTTGGCGCCCGCCTCGGCGGCGGTGATGGCCGCGGTGAGTCCGGCGAAGCCGCCGCCGATGACGGTGATGCGGTGCATGGCTGGGGGTCTCCCTCTTGCTCGGGGATTGGTCGGGCTTGCTCGGGTCGCGATTCCCGCCTTCTTCGTGAGTACGACGGTCCGAGGCCCCCGGAATGTGACATCGGCGGCGTTCTCGCAGGTCGCGGGGATTGTCAGTGGCGGGGTGCAGCATGGGGGCATGGCGAGGAGAGCGATGGGTGAGGGCGGCAGTGCGGGCCGGGGTGCCGGCGCCGGACGGACCGGTGTGCGGGGGGCGCGGCGGCCCGAGGTGCGGCTGCCGCCGCTGGAGCCGTACCGGGACGGGCGGTTGGAGCCGGACGGGGACTACGACAGCCTGGAGTTCCGCGCGGAGGACCTCACCGGGCAGGACGGCTCGGGCGCCCGGTTCATGGACTGCGCGCTGCGGGGCTGCGCCCTGGACGAGACGGGACTGCGGCACGCCCGGATCCTGGACTCCGTCCTGACGGCGCCACGGGGCGTCGGCACCGACCTCGCCGAGTCGACCCTGCGTGATGTGGAACTGGTGGACGCCCGGCTGGGCGGGGTGCAGCTGCACGGCGCCGTCCTGGAGCGGGTCCTGATCCGGGGCGGCAAGATCGACTACCTGAACCTGCGCAAGTCCAAGCTGAGAGACGTCGTCTTCGAGGGCTGCGTCCTGGTCGAGCCGGACTTCGGGGGCGCCCGCCTGGAGCGGGTGGAGTTCGTGGACTGCGCGCTCAAGGCGGCCGACCTGAGTGGGGTGACGCTGACGGACGTGGATCTGCGGGGGGCGGCCGAGCTGGACATCGCGCGGGGCGTGGAGCGGCTCGCGGGGGCGGTGATCAGTCCGGCACAACTGCTGGATCTGGCACCGGCGCTGGCGGCGGAGATGGGGGTGCGGGTGGAGGCGGCCGGTGAGGCCGGCGGTGCGGTCGGCGGCCAGGTCGGCCGGTGATCGGCACCCCAACGGGTCCGGTATGATTGATGCAGAGCTGCTCGCCAGAACTCCTGGCGGTCGGTGATGCGTTGGTGGTCCAAGGAAAGACGTCCCGCTTCCTGCGGGGAGATGCAGGTGCAAGGCCTGCCCGGCGCTCGGATCAGGAGCCCCATCCCGAAGTCGTACGGGATGGGGCTCCTTCGTTGTCTGGCCGTGCGCTCGGGGTGCCTGGTCAGAGCTCCGCCGGTACCCGCCGGTCCACGCCGACAAGTGGGCGGAGCCCTGTCCCGGAGCTACGGCACCCGGGGAAAGCGTGCCTGGAGGGTCCAGATCGCCGGGTTCTCGCCCAGGTCCTCGTGCAGGTCGATCAGGTCGGCGAGCAGGTCGTGCAGGAAGTCGCGGGCCTCACGGCGCAGTTCGGCGTGCGAGAAGGTCAGCGGGGGTTCCTCGGCAGGCATCCAGTCCGCCTCGATGTCCACCCAGCCGAAGCGGCGCTCGAAGAGCATGCGGTCCGTGGACTCGGTGAAGTCCAGTTCGGCCCGCTGCGGGCGGGAGGCGCGGGAGCCGGCCGGGTCGCGGTCCAGTCGCTCGGCGATGTCGCACAGGGCCCAGGCGAAGTCGAGCACCGGCACCCATCCCCAGGCTGTGGACAGCTCCCGGTCGGCCTTGGTGTCGGCGAGGTAGACGTCGCCGCAGAACAGGTCGCGGCGCAGCGCACGGACGTCCGCGCGGCGGTAGTCCGTCTGCGGGGGGTCCGGGAAGCGGGTGGAGAGGGCGTAGCCGATGTCGAGCACGGAGGTGATGGTGTCACGGCTCGCGCTCATAGGATCACTGACGTGTCCCGTTCTGAGTCCGTTGTCCCGGCCGCCCGGAAGTTCACGGCCGTCGGCTGTGCCCTGCTCGCCCTCGCCCTGACCGCATGCGACGGCGGTGTCCGGGGCACGCCCGGCGGCTCAGGTGTACGCGACCCGTACTTCCCCAAGGCGGGCAACGGCGGCTACGAGGTCACCCACTACGCCCTGGACCTCGCGTACGACCCCGACGACCGCCGCCTCGCCGGTACGGCGGAGATCACCGCACGCGCCACCCAGGACCTCTCCGCCTTCGACCTCGACCTGAAGGGCATGGACGTCGAGCGGGTCACCGTGGAGGGCGAGCGCGCCCGCTGGAGCCGCAACGGCCAGGAACTGGTCGTCCGCCCGCACGGCGACCTCGACAAGGGCGAGACCTTCCTGCTCACCGTCCGCTACTCCGGCACCCCGCAGACCCTCACCGACCCCGACGGCTCCGAGGAGGGCTGGCTTCCCGACGACGACGGCGGGGGCGCGCTCGCGCTCGGCGAGCCGACGGGGTCCATGGCGTGGTTCCCCGGCAACCACCACCCGTCCGACAAGGCGTCGTACGACCTCGCGGTCACCGTGCCGGAGGGACTGGAGGCCGTCTCCAACGGTGAGTTGACCAACCGGACGACCAGCGGCGGCCGCACGACGTTCCGTTGGCACACCGCCGAGCCCATGGCGAGCTATCTCGCCACCCTCGCCATCGGCGACTACGACATCAGCCGCGCCACGGTCCCCGGCGCGGCCGGCGGCGAACTGCCCGTCTACACCGCCGTGGTGCCCTCCGAGAACGGCCCCGCCCGTGCGGCCCTCGCCCGGATCCCCGAGGTCATGGAGTGGGCCGAGTACAACTTCGGTCCCTACCCCTTCTCCTCCACCGGTGCGATCGTGGCCCGCAAGCACGCCTCCCGTTACGCCCTGGAGACCCAGAACCGGCCCGTCTTCCCCGGCGCCCCCGGCATCGAACTGCTCGTCCACGAGATCGCCCACCAGTGGTTCGGCAACTCGGTGACGCCGAAGAGCTGGCGCGACATGTGGCTGAACGAGGGCTTCGCGACGTACGCCGAGTGGCTGTGGGAGGAGGACGAGGGCGGCGACAGCGCGCAGGAGACGTTTGACGCCCTGTACGACCACGGCGAGGACGAACACGAGGACCTCTGGGCCTTTCCGCCCGCCGAGCCCGCGGGCGCCGAGCAGATCTCCGCCGCGCCCGTCTACCAGCGTGGCGCGATGGTCATCCACAAGATCCGCCAGACCGTCGGCGACGACGCCTTCTACGACATCGTCCAGGGCTGGGCGAAGGCTCACCGCCACGGCAACGCGGACACCGACGACTTCACGGCGTACGTGGAGGAGAAGGCGCCGGACAAGGACTTCGCGCCGATCTGGCAGGACTGGCTGTACGGCGACGGGAAGCCCGGCCGGCCCTGACAGCCGGGTCCGGCCGCCAACGCCGGGAGCCCCCGGCCGCGGCACACCGCAGCCAGGGGCTCCCGCTCAGGGCACCTTCGGTCAGACGTTCACGCCGAAGTCCTGCGCGATGCCCACCAGGCCCGAGGCGTAGCCCTGGCCGACCGCGCGGAACTTCCACTCGGCGCCGTTGCGGTAGAGCTCGCCGAAGACCATGGCGGTCTCGGTGGCCGCGTCCTCCGACAGGTCGTAGCGGGCGATCTCGGCGCCGCCGGCCTGGTTGATGATGCGGATGTAGGCGTTGCGGACCTGGCCGAAGTTCTGCGAGCGCGACTCGGCGTCGTAGATGGAGACCGGGAAGACGATCTTGTCGATGTCGGCCGGGAGGGCGGCCAGGTTGACGTTGATCGCCTCGTCGTCGCCGGCGCCCTCGCCGGTGCGGTTGTCGCCGGTGTGGACGATCGTGTTGTCCGGCGTCTGCTTGTTGTTGAAGAAGACGAAGTGGGCGTCCGAGTAGACCTTGCCCTGCGCGTTCACGGCGATCGCGGAGGCGTCGAGGTCGAAGTCCGTGCCGGTGGTGGTGCGGACGTCCCAGCCGAGGCCCACGGTGACGGCGGTCAGGCCCGGAGCCTCCTTGGTGAGCGAGACGTTGCCACCCTTGGACAGGCTTACAGCCATTGTTGGGAGTCCCTTCCCTCGTTGCGGTACGGCTAGAAGCTACAGCTACCCCTACCAACGCGGAGAGGGGTACCGCAGGTTCCAGGTGTCTTTACTTTCTTTGCCAAAGAGCACCCTGAGGGACTCAGGCTCAGGTACTCAGGCGGGGCCCAGGGGATATTCGCGTGACGTGGACCGGACAGAGACGGGAACATGGAGGCATGTCCGGTCCATACGTCATCCGTGGCTCCGTCCCGCTTCCCGAGGCCGAGCTCATGTGGCGTTTCTCGCGCTCCGGCGGCCCGGGCGGCCAGCACGTCAACACCAGTGACTCGCAGGTCGAGCTGCGGTTCGACCTGGCGGGGACCGAGGCGCTGCCCGAGGTGTGGAAGCAGCGGGCGCTGCAGCGGCTGGCCGGGAGGCTGGTCGACGGTGTCGTCACCGTGCGCTCCTCCGAGCACCGCTCCCAGTGGCGCAACCGCGAGACCGCCGCCGTACGCCTCGCCGCGCTCCTCGCCGAGGCGACGGCCCCGCCGCCGAAGCCGCGCAAGGCCACCCGTATCCCCCGCGGGATCAACGAGCGGCGGCTGAGGGAGAAGAAGCAGCGCTCGGAGACCAAGCGCGGGCGGTCCGGGCGTGACTGGGGGTAAGCGGGACTGGGGGGAAGGGGCCGGACGCGGCGTCCACCCCGCCGCCGTCACATCCGTGTCGCGTGATCCGTCAGACAACTGACGACGGACCGCGACGAGAGGCTGCGACAGATGAGCGCCGACGGCACCCACGGCACCCCCCGCACCCACAGCACCCATGACCCCCACTTCCTCGCCCAGCGTTTCGAGGCGCACCGGGGTCAGCTGCGTGCCGTGGCGCACCGCATGCTGGGTTCGACCGCCGAGGCCGAGGACGCCGTGCAGGAGGCCTGGTTCCGGGTGAGCCGCTCCGACACCACCCGGGTCGACAACCTCGGCGGCTGGCTGACGACCGTCGTCGGCCGGGTCTGCCTGGACATGCTGCGCTCCCGCAGGTCCCGCGCCGAGGAGCCCCTGGACGCCGCCGCGCCGCCGCCCGCCGCGCCCACGGCCCTCGCCTCCACGACCGTGCCCGACCCCGAACAGGACGTCCTCCTCGCCGACTCGGTCGGCGTCGCCCTGCTCGTCGTACTGGACACCCTGACGCCCGCCGAGCGGCTGGCGTTCGTGCTGCACGACCTGTTCGGGGTGTCGTACGACGAGGTGGCGGCCGTCGTGGACCGTACGCCGACGGCCGCGCGGCAGCTCGCCAGCCGGGCCCGGCGCCGGGTTCAGGGCGTCGACGCGTCCGAGGCCGGACCGGCCGGGCAGCGCAGGCAGCGGGAGGTCGTCGACGCCTTCCTCGCGGCCGCGCGGGAGGGGGACTTCGAGGGGCTCCTCGATGTCCTCGACCCGGACGTCGTCGCGCGCACCGAGGTCGCGGTGACCACGGGCGCGGCGGCGGTGGCGCGGGGCGCGGCGACCTTCGGTCCCCTCGGCGGGGCCGGGCGGGCCGCGCTGGTCGACGGCGTGCCGGGGCTCGTGGTGCTCGCCGAGGGGCGAGTGGTACGGGCGCTGAGGTTTGCGTTCGTACGGGATCGGATCGCCGTGATCGACATCGTGACGGACCCCGGGCGGGTGTCCCGGCTGGACATCGGGCCGGTTTAGCCGACCGTGCGTCCGACGGCTCGGTGCGAGCGGTTCGGTCCGGTCGGCCGGCCGGTGCGGCGCGGTGCGACCGGCCCGGTCCGTGCAACGGCCGGTGCGGTGCGACCGGCCCGGCCAGATGCCTCGGTCCGGCGGCTCCGTCCGGCCGTTCGGTCCGGCGGATCCGGTCCGGTTGCCGGGAGTCCGGACGGTCCGTCCGGCCGGTCCGTCCGGCTGGTCACTCCGGCCGCCGGGTCCGGTGCGGTTGCCTCACTCCGGCCGGTCCAGCTCCAGCACCCCCACCGTCTCCCCCTCGCTGGTCTCGCCGTTGGGGCGGAAGCCGAGGCCGAGGTAGAAGTTCTCGGGGCCGTTCGGGCCGGGGTGCCAGGTGACGTACAGCCGGCTGCCGCCCCGGCGGCGGATCTCCGCGGCGACCGACTCGACCGCGAACCGGCCGTATCCCCGGCCCTGTTCGTCGGCGGCGATGTTCAGGCGCCACAGTCCCGAGCGGAACAGGGTGCCGTCGCCGCGCCAGTCGATGTCGAAGAAGGCCATCAGGAAGCCGACCGGGCGCTCGCCGTCGACGATCAGGCGGGGCCAGGCGACACCGGCCGGATGGACGTATGCCTCGGCCAAGGACTGCATCACGGGGGAGACCGCGAATTCCTGATCGGGGCGTACCCGTATGCCGGTGGCCGCCTCGAAGTTCGCGGGTGTGATTTCCTCGAGGCGGAGCAATGAAGTGGTCGACGTCATCCGGGCACGGTATGGCGGATGATCATTTACCCGCCATGGAATTATCTGTCGGCCCCGTCCGTCGAGTTCATCCCAACTGCCGGTAACGGCCCCGGAAATACGTCAGCGGGCCGCCCTCCGCGCCCGGCAGTGACGCCGACAGGACGCGGCCGATCACCAGGGTGTGGTCGCCGGCGGTCACCCGCTGCTCGGTGCGGCACTCCAGGGTGGCCAGCGCGCCGCCCACCAGCGGAGCGCCGGACTCCCTGCCGCGGACGTACGGGATGTCGGCGAACAGCAGGCGGTCGCTGACGCGGCCCTTCATGGCGAAGCGGCCGGCGATCTGGCGCTGGCTCTCGGAGAGCACCGAGACGGCCCACAGGGGCTGTTCGGCGAGCAGGTCGTCCATGCGGGAGCCCTCGCGCAGGCTGACCAGCACCAGCGGCGGGTCCAAAGACACCGACATGAACGCGGTCGCGGTCATGCCGACGTCCTCGCCGGCCGGAGCGTGCGGGTCGTCCGGGTCCAGCGGCGGCTCCAGCGCGGTCACCAGGACCACTCCGGCGGCCAGCCGCGACATGGCGGCACGGAACTCGTCGTTGCTCACTCCCTCAGCATGCCCGGAGCCGCTCCGGGAGGCGGGGAGGACGGCGGTCACGGGCGGCGCGAGGGGCGGGGAAGTGTTCGGCACGCCGAAGACGCTAATCTCACACCCGCGCTCCTCACATCGGGCCTTCGCCCGAGAACGGACCTAGGACCGCGGACGGACCGGCGGCCGGTGGTGGAGCGACCTTTCGTCGGCATCTCCACAGACGCACAAAGTCTGTGTTCAGTAAACGCACAGGAAAAACGCAGAAACACCGCTCAATTGTTCACGTTTACCTGTGACTTGAGTCACAAGGGCCATTAATTGTTGACCCTGTGTACCGAGTGGGCAGCGCGCTGTGATTCAGTGGCGGGGAACTAGCAAGGGACGTTACGCCGAAGTAGAACCCTTGATTCGCTGCGAGGTCTCGGGGGGAGGGCGAGCATGGAGACCGAGTCGGAGCCGTATGTCCGTCTTGCGACCCTGCGACAGCTGCACCAGGTCATGGCGGACATGAACAAGGCCCGCAGCCTGGCGGACACGCTGCAGGCCGTGGCCGACGGCGTCGTCACCGGCCTCGGCTACGAGCTCGCGTGCGTCAACCTCGTGCGCCCCGACGGCGACCTCGTCGTCGCCGCCTTCTCCGGCAACCCCGCGGCCGAGGCCCTCATCACCGGCCGCGTCGGCTCCCGTGAGTCGTGGGAGCGCCGGCTGAGCATGGGCGAGCACTGGGGCGACCTGGTCTTCATCCCGCACACCGAGGGCTGGGTCCTCGACGACGACGACGTCCCGCAGTGGTACACCGACGGCCCCGCGCCCCGCTTCGAGGACGAGTGGCACCCCTCCGACCGCCTCTTCGCGCCGATGTACACGCCCGGCGTGCAGGGCGGCGCCTGCGGCGAGCTGATCGGGGTCCTGTCCGTGGACCGGCCGCGCAACGGCCGGCTGCCGGGCGCCTGGGGCCGCGAGGCGCTCCAGATGTACGCGTTCCAGGCCGCCATCGCCATCAGCAACGCACGTCTACGCGCGAATATGCAGCGGGCCCTGGTCAGGCTGGAGCGCGACCAGCAGGCCCTGCGGGCCAGTGAGGAAAGCTTCAGGCAGGCCTTCGAGTACGCCCCTTCCGGCATGGCCATCGCCGAGATGGGCGGCGACCAGCACGGCCGGATCCTGCGCACCAACGACGCCCTGTGCCGTCTGCTCGGCCGCCCCGCCTCGGCGATGCGCCGCTACTCCTTCTCCGACCTCGTCCACCCCGAGGACATCGGCACGCTGCTGCGGACGTCCGCCGAGGGCGGCCGCGCGGAGCTCAGGCTGGGCCGTCGCGACGGCACGTACGTCTGGGTCTCACTGCGCAACTCCGTCGTCGCCGACGCCGCCGACGGCCCCCGCTTCCTGCTCACCCACGTCGAGGACATCGAGGACCGCAAGCGCCGCGAGCTCCAGCTCGCCCACCGCGCCTCCCACGACTCGCTCACCGGCCTGCCGAACTCCGCCGAGCTGCGCTCCCGCCTCTCCGCCCGGCTGTGCGAGCGCCCCACCCTCCCGCAAGCCCTCGACTCCGCTCGGGGCGGGGGGATCCCCATGGGTGCCCTGGAGTCCACGGACGCGGCCTACGGTCACCCCGCCGTCTACGACGCCAACGGCCACGGCTTCGACTTCCGGCCGGCCACGACCGCGTTCGACGGCTACGACCACCATGTCCACACCGTCGCCCCGCCGGCCGAGGGCGAGCGTGACGACGGCACCAAGGGGCTCGCGGTGCTCTTCTGCGACCTCGACGGCTTCAAGTCGATCAACGACCGGTTCGGGCACAACGCGGGTGACGCGGTTCTCATCGAGGTCGCCAGGCGCCTCTCCCGCGGGGTCCGCGACGGCGACACCGTCGCCCGGCTCGGCGGCGACGAGTTCGTGATCCTCGCCGACGGACTCGGCCGGGCCGACGCCCAGGACCTCGCCGTACGTCTGCGCAACGAGATCATCCAGCCGATCCGGGCCGAGGGGCGGGCGGTCCGTGTCGGCGCCAGCTTCGGCATCGGGTGGGCACACTGCGGCATGACCGCGGACGAAGTGTTGAAGTCCGCTGACGAGCGGATGTACGTAGAGAAACGATCTCGTCCCAAACAACACAGACGCGCGGGATGAATCCCAGGTCAGCGAGCTGATGCGGTCTGAGTCACCCGTTTGGGCCAGCAGGAGCGGGTAGGCTCGCCATTCTGACCGTCCTATCGCAACGCCCGCACCTGGTGAGGAGTACCAAGGGATGACGTCCGGCAACAACGGCGCCAGCACGCCCGAGGACGACGACCCGTTCGGCTACCTCTACGCCGACGGGCAGGCCAACGGCGCCCAGCCCCCGTCCGGTGGCTACGGCTACCCGAACTCGGTCAACCGGGTGCGAGCGGTCGGGCAGCGCCAGTACGGCCAGCAGCAGGCGGCGGCGCCCCACGGCCAGATGCCGCAGCAGCAGGGCGCGTACGGCCAGCCGAACGCGCACTACGCCGCCCCGGAGACGTTTCCCGGCGGGGCACCGACGGCCCAGCAGCAGTCGGCGTACAGCGGCGGCAGCGGCTCCGGTGCCGGGCGTGGCGGCGGTCCCAACACCAAGGGGCTGCTGATCGGGGCGATCGCCGTGGTCGCGGCCGTCGTCATCGGCATCAGCGTGGCGATCCTGGGCGGCGACGACGACCCGGGTGACAAGACCGACGACGCCGGGGCGACGCCGACGCAGTCCCAGCAGAGCACCACGCCGAGCCCGTCGAACAGCAACAGCGCGGCCGCCGAGGACGACCTGCCGACCATCGACGCCAAGGCTCTCGCCCTCGGCGGCACCGCCGCCCTCGCGTCCGACATCAAGGGCGCCCAGGCGGACGGCGGCGTCTACGTGAACGGGTTCAACGCGGTCGGCTCCTCGGTCACCTGGACGGTCAGCGACATCCCGAAGTCCGGCAAGTACACCGTCTTCGTCGGCTACAGCGTTCCGGGCAAGGACCAGAACGCCACGCTCACGGTCAATGACACGCCCTCCGATTCGCCGGTCGACCTGAAGAACTGGGCGAACGGGCCCGAGGGCGACTACGAGAAGGGCTGGACGAAGACCTACAACTGGATCCAGCTCAACAAGGGCACGAACACGATCAAGCTGTCCTGCGAGCAGGGCAACCAGTGCGACGCCCTCCTCGACCAGATGTGGCTGGTCAAGGGCTGGTACAAGTCGTAGCCGTCAGGCGGCGGTGACCTCGGCGGTCACCGCCACCCGCTTCAGCAACTCCTCGTAGGCCACCCGGTCGAACTCCCCGGCCACCGGCGCCACGACGCTCGCCGCGCTCAGGGCCGCCGCGCGGGCCAGCCGGTCCGGCCACGGCAGCCGTTCCGCCAGGCCCGACAGCAGACCCGCGACCGCCGCGTCGCCCGCGCCCGTCGGATTGCCGCGCAGGCGGGCGGGCGGGGTGGCGCGCCAGCGGCCCTCGGGGGCCAGGGCGAGCAGGCCCGCCTCGCCGAGGGAGGCGACGACCGCTCGGGCGCCGCGCCTGCGCGCGTCCTGCGTGGCACGCGACGGCTCGTGGGAGCCGGTCAGCTCGGCCAGTTCCTCGGCGTTGGGCTTGATGATGTCCGGCCGGGCGGCGACACCCCGGCGCAGTGCCTCTCCGCTGGTGTCCAGCAGTACGGGCACGTCGGCGGCCTTCGCGGCCCGGACCAGACCGGCGTACGCCCCCACCGGCACCCCCGGCGGCAGGCTGCCGCACAGCGCCACCGCGGACGCCGACGCGAGGAGGTCCACGTACGCCTCCTGGAAGGCGGACCACTCGGCGGCGCTGATCGTCGGGCCGGGTTCGTTGAGCTGGGTCGTGTCGCCGGTGTGCTCGTCGACGACGGCGATGGTGCGCCGGGTCGGTCCGCTGACCGGGACCAGCGCGTCCACCACGCCCGGCGTGTCGGTGAGCCGGTCCTGCACCACGCGTCCCGTCGCGCCGCCCGTGAAGCCCGTGACCGTCACCTCGTGGCCGAGGGCCGCCAGCACCCGGGCCACGTTCAGGCCCTTGCCGCCGGGGCGTTCGGTCACCTCGGAGACGCGGTGGGACGCGTGGGGTCGTAGCGCCGGTACCCGGTAGGTGATGTCGAGAGCGGTGTTCAGCGTGACCGTGAGGATCACCTGGGCCGACCTCCCCCGAAGTTCGGAATGTGTTCGCCGTCTGTCTGCCGGACGTGCCGCCCGGAGGCCTTGATCATGCCAAACGGGCGGCGGCCGTCCCAGTCTCGCAGGACAACCACCGCCCTCAACAGCCGGACAGATCACCCCAGTTGGGGCTCAACCACCCATTCGCCACGGCGCATCACGCCCTTGAGGTCGAAGTCGGCGTCCAGGATCACCAGGTCGGCGTCCTTGCCGGGCTCCAGGGAGCCGATGCGGTCGTAGCGGCCGAGCAGCCTGGCGGGGTTGGCGGACAGGGCCGCCACGGCGTCCTCGACGGGCAGCCGGTCGATGGTCACCGCCCGCTTGAAGGCGCGGTCGAGGGTGAGGGTGGACCCCGCGATCGAGCCGCCCTCCACCAGGCGTGCCACACCGTCGGCGACCTCGACCTCCAGCGGGCCGAGCATGTAGTGGCCGTCGCCGAAGCCGGCCGCGTCCATCGCGTCCGTGATGAACGCGACCCGGTCCGCGCCCGCGTGACGGAAGGCCAGCTGCAGGGCGGCCGGGTGCAGGTGCGTGCCGTCGTTGATCAGCTCGACGGTGATGCGCTCGTCCTCCAGCAGGGCCGCGATCGGGCCCGGCTCGCGGTGGCCGAGCGGCGGCATCGCGTTGAACAGGTGCGTGGCCACCGTCGCGCCCGCGTCGATCGCCTCCACCGTCTGCTCGTACGTCGCGTCCGTGTGCCCGATCGCCGCGATGACGCCGTGATCGGCCAGGAGGCGTACGGAGTCGATGCCGCCCGGCAGTTCGGTGGCGAGGGTGACCATCGTCGCGTGGCCGCGCGCGGCGTCGATCAGCTTGCGGACCTCCGCCGGGTCCGGGTCGCGCAGCAGCTCCTCGGAGTGCGCGCCCTTGCGGCACGGGGAGATGAACGGGCCCTCGAAGTGGATGCCGGCGATGTCGCCCTGCTCGGCGAACTCGGAGAGGAGGCCGGCCCGCTGGGCCAGGAAGTCCATGTCGCCGGTGACGGTGGAGGCGACGAGGGTGGTGGTGCCGTGCAGGCGGTGGGTGTGGATGCCGGTGACTACGTCGTCCGGCGTGCCTGACGTGAACGAGGCTCCGCCGCCGCCGTGGTTGTGGATGTCTACGAAGCCGGGGACTACGTAGTGGCCGGTGAGGTCGAGGCGGTGGGCGTTCTCCGGGGCTGTGCCGGCGATTCGGGTGCCGTCGATGATTACTTGGGCGTCTTTGACGGTTCCTGTGGGCATGACCGCGTTGGCGCCGGACAGGATCAGGGGCGCTTTGTCCGTTGCGGGCTGCGGGTTCGTTGTGGCTGGTCGCGCAGTTCCCCGCGCCCCTAGGTGGGCTGGCATCAGGGAGATACCTCCGTAACGTCGGTTTGGTCGAGGAGATCCCAGGCCAGTAGGCCGGCACCCAAGCATCCCGCCGTGTCGCCCAGGGCCGCGGGGACAATGGACGGCAGCTTCTGGAACGTGACCCGCTGCCGGACCGCGTTCCGCAGTGGTGTGAACAACGTTTCCCCCGCCTCGGCCAGGCCGCCACCGATGATCAGTGTGCGGGGGTCCAGCAGGGTGAGGGCGGTGACCAGGCCGTCGGCCAGGGCGTGCACGGCCTCCTGCCAGATTCGTACGGCGTTCGGATCGCCGGACGCGACGGCCTTGGCGCAGTCGGCGGCGTCCGCCTCGGGGTCCCCGCAGGCGGCGGCCCATGCCTCGGTCACCGCCGCCGCGGAGGCGAACCGCTCCAGGCAGCCGCGCTGTCCGCACGGACAGGGAGCGCCCCCGGGCCGTACGACGATATGGCCGATCTCGCCCGCGAAGCCGTGCGCGCCCGCCTCCACCCGGCCGTCGATGCCGATGGCGCCGGCGATGCCGGTGCCGAGCGGGACGAAGAGGAAGCGGTCGGCGCCCCGGCCCGCGCCGATCCGGCCCTCGGCGAGACCGCCGGTGCGTACGTCGTGGCCGAGGGCGACGGGGACGCCGCCGAGCCGTTCGGTGAGCAGCTCGCGCAGGGGTACGTCGCGCCAGCCGAGGTTGGCCGCGTAGGCGGCGATGCCCCGCTCCTCGTCGACGATGCCGGGGACGGCGACGCCGACGGCGGCCGCGGGCTCGCCGAAGTGCTGTTCGCCGTATGCGCGCAGCTCGGCGGCGAAGTCGAGGATGCCCTCGACGACCGCGTCCGGACCGCGCTCGCGGCCGGTCGGGCGGCGGGCCTGGTGGAGCAGGGCGCCGCTCGCCCCGGCCAGGGCGGCCTTCATCCCGGTGCCGCCCACATCGAGGGCGATGACATGTCTCACGGGGAACAGTGTGTCTTGCGCACCCGCGAGAGGTCTAGTCCACTTACGTGGTGTAGACCTTACGGAGGCAATATGTATGACGTTTCGAAAGCTTTCGAACGTGGGTGTGAGGCGGGTTTGCGTGCAGCGGCGTAGGCGTACGGGACGTACGTGGCGTACCGGAACGATCGCGGCGGTGTCCGCGCTGGGACTGACAGCGGTTCTCGGCGGCTGCGGGGTGACCGGCGGCTCGGACGAGGTGACGCTGAAGCTGGTCGCCGCGGACTACGGGGACAGCGAGGCGAACAGCTCCCAGAAGTACTGGGACAAGCTCGTCAAGGCGTACGAGGCCGAGCACCCCGGCGTCTCGATCGATGTCTCCGTGTACTCCTGGAACGACGTCGACGCCAAGGTCAAGTCGATGGTCGACGCCGGGGAGGCGCCGGACATGGCGCAGATCGGCGCGTACGCCGACTACGCGGCCAAGGATCTCCTCTACCCGGCCGACGACCTGCTCTCCATCCCCGTCCAGGCCGACCTCGTCTCGCAGCTCGCGGACGCGGGGCAGGTGGACAGCGTGCAGTACGGCATCCCCTTCGCCTCCTCCACGCGGCTGCTCTTCTACAACAAGACCCTCTTCGAGAAGGCCGGCCTCACCCCGCCGACCACCTGGAAGGAACTGGCCGCCGACGCCGTGGCCCTCAAGGCGCAGGGCGTGAAATACCCGTACGCGCTGCCGCTGGGGCCCGAGGAGGCGCAGGCCGAGACGATGCAGTGGCTGCTCAGCGGCGGGGGCGGCTACACCGACACCAACCTCGGCACGTACAGCATCGACTCCACGGAGAACGTCGCCACCTTCAACTGGCTCAAGAGCAACCTGGTCGGCAAGGGGCTCACGGGTCCGGTGGCGCCCGGCGAGCTCAACCGGGCCGACGCGTTCGCCGCCTTCGCGGCCGGGGACGTCGGCATGCTCAACGGCCATCCCTCGCTGATGCAGATGGCCGCGAAGAAGGGCGTGAAGTTCGGCATGGTGCCGATGCCCGGCATCGAGGGGCCGACCAAGATGTCCATGGGCGTGGCCGACTGGATGATGGCCTTCAAGCAGAACGGGCATGCCGAGCAGGTGGGCGAGTTCCTGAACTTCGTCTACGACGAGCAGAACGTCCTGGAGTTCTCCCGGGAGTACGACCTGCTTCCCGTCACCAACTCCGCCTCCACGGTGATGACCGCGGCCAAGCAGGACGCCGATCTCAAGCCCTTCCTGGAGGAACTCCCGCTCTCCGAGCTCTACCCGGTCGGCCGGACCTCCTGGGCCGCGGTCAGCGCGGAGGTCAAGCAGCGCATCGGCGGGACGGTCTCGTCCGGCAGCAGCCCGTCGCTGGTCCTGGGGCAACTGCAGTCGACGGCGACTCGGGCTGAGAGCGCGGAGTAGTCGCCGGTTGTCAGTGGTCGGGGCTGCCGGTTGTCAGTGGCGGGGGCTACGGTGCGACACATGGACCAGGACCAGCCGGAGGCCGCCGCCCTTGCCGACCGCGAGCGGGACATCCTCGCCCTGGAACGCCGGGGCTTTCCGGGCCCCGGCGCCAAGGAGCGCGCGATACGCGAGGAACTCGGCCTGGCCCCCGTCCGCTACTACCAGCTCCTGAACGCCCTGCTGGACGACTCGCGGGCCCTGGCCCACGACCCGGTGACGGTGAACCGGCTGCGGCGGGTGCGGGAGGCGCGGCGGGCGGAGAGATGAGAGAGGGGTACGCCGGGTGCTCCCTGGATAGGGTCGGCGTATGGGCAGTCACAAGGATCAGAACGATCTGACCGACTCGGACTCGATCGATTCCGTCAATCCCGTGGACCCCCTGCCGGTCCCCTCGACCCGGCCGGGCCGCGACGGGCTGGCCGCCATCCTCGCCCGTCCGGCGCGGGCGCTGGTCGCGCTCGACTTCGACGGGACGCTCGCGCCGATCGTGCCGGACCCGGAGAAGGCCCGGGCCCACCCCGACGCCTTGCCGGCGCTCGCCGCGCTCGCCCCGAAGGTCGCCGCCGTCGCGGTGATCACCGGGCGCCCGGCCGACGTCGCCGTGCGGTACGGCGGTTTCGCCGGGGTCCCGGGGCTGGAGCACCTCGTGGTGCTCGGGCACTACGGCGCCGAGCGCTGGGACGCCGTCAGCGGTGAGGTGACCGCGCCCGACCCCCACCCCGGCGTCGCGGCCGTCCGCGCCGAACTGCCGGGCGTCCTCGAGGGGAGCGGGGCCGCGCAGGGCACCTGGATCGAGGACAAGGGACACGCCCTGGCCGTGCACACCCGCCGCGCGGCCGACCCGCAGGGTACCTTCGACGCCCTCCGCGCCCCCCTCACCGACCTCGCCGCCCGCAACGGCCTCATCGTCGAACCGGGCCGCATGGTCCTCGAACTGCGCCCACCCGGCATGGACAAGGGCGTGGCCCTGAGCGAGTACGTCCGTGAACTCGGCGCCGAGTCCGTCCTCTACGCCGGCGACGACCTCGGCGACCTCCCCGCCTACGCCGCCGTCGACGGACTCCGCTCCGAAGGCACCCCCGGCCTCCTGGTCTGCAGCGGCAGCGAGGAGGTCACCGAGCTGTCGGAGCGGGCGGACGTCGTGGTCGACGGGCCGCAGGGGGTCGTACGGCTGCTGCGGGCGATCGCGGATCAGGCGGGCTGACCCGCCGTCCCCTCCTCCAGTGCGTGCAGCTGGTCCAGGAACCACTGGGCCGGCGGCAGGGCGGTCGCGGCCGCTGTCAGTCGCTTCGTGCGTTCGGCCCGTTCCTCCGGGCGCATCGACAACGCCTCGTGCAGCGCCCGTGCGGTGTCCACGACGTCGTACGGGTTCACTTCGATCGCGTCCTCGCGCAGTTCCTCGAACGCCCCCGCCTCCCGCGACAGCACCAGCGCGCACCCCGCGTCGGAGACGACCGGCACCTCCTTCGCGACCAGGTTCATGCCGTCCCGGATGGGGTTGACCAGCGCCACGTCCGCCAGCCGGTACGCCGCCAGCGACCGTGCGAAGTCGTCCTTGACGTGGAGTACGACCGGGGTCCAACCCGGGGTGCCGTAGCGGGAGTTGATCTCCTCCGCCAGCCGCTGGACCTCCGCCGTGTACTCCCGGTAGACCGCCAGGTCCTGCCGTGAGGGGTACGCGAACGCCACGTGCACCACCCGCTCGCGCCACTCGGGGTGGTCGTCGAGCAGCTGCCGGTACGCCAGCAGGCCGCGCACGATGTTCTTGGACAGCTCGGTCCGGTCGACCCGCACGATCGTCTTGCGGGCCCTGCCGTCCGGGGCCGAGCCGATCTCCTCCCGCAGCGCCGCCATGCGCTCGGCCACGTCGGACTCGTGCGACCTGGCCCGCAGGAACTCCGCGTCCGCGCCCAGCCCGTGCACGCCGATCCAGGTCTTGCGCAGGGGCGGACGTCCGGTCGGCGTGTGCTCGATCCAGCGCGGCTTGCTCGGGACCGGGACCATCGGGACGATCCGCTCGCCGTCCACGGCGCCCGCGCAGTTCATGAAGGCGTACGCCCACCGCCAGGTCAGGAACCCCAGCCGGTCCGCGCCGAGCATTCCCCACACCAACTGCGCGCGGATGTCGTCCGGCAGCATCCGGAAGTACTCCGGCGGCGCCCACGGCGTGTGCGAGAAGTGGCCGATCCGGACGTCCGGCCGCAGCTCCCGGAGCATGCCCGGCACCAGGCACAGGTGATAGTCCTGCACCAGCACCGCCGCCCCCGGCGCCGCCCGCTCGGCCAGCGCCTGCGCGAACGCGCGGTTGTATGTCTCGTACGACGCCCACCGGCGCCGGAACTCCGCGTCGAAGACCGGCTCCAGCGGCGTCTGGTACAGCATGTGGTGGACGAACCAGAGCACCGAGTTGGCGATGCCGTTGTAGGCGTCGGAGTGCACCTCGGCCGGGATGTCCAGCATCAGCACGCCGTCCTCGCCGACCCCGCGCCGAACCGCCTCGCGGTCCCCGTCCGACAGCGCCGAGCACACCCACAGGGCACCCGCGTCCGGCCCGATCGCCGACAGCCCGGAGACGACTCCGCCGCCGCCTCTCCTCGAGTGCAGCGAGCCGTCCTCGCGCACCTCGTACGAGACCGGGCCGCGGTTCGACGCGACCAGCACCCTGGCAGCACCGTGCGCATCCTGCGCATCCTGCGTGGAAGCCATACGCCACAACCTAGCCCGGCCCGGAACCGCTCAAACGTGCGGTTCACCTCTCTGGCAGGGGCCGTATACGACCTCCGGAATCTTCAGGCCACCTTGCGGGAGGCGTACTCCGCGATCTCCACCATCGGCGGCCGCTCCTCGGTGTCCACGGAGTACGTACGCGGCTCGAACCCGTCCTCGCCCCGCTCGAACTGGGTGAGGGAGGGGCGGACCAGGTGACCGCGGGCGAGCCTGAGCTGTGCGGTGCGGTAGATCGCGGCCGACATCCGGCCGAGCGCCTGCCCGTCCTGGTGCCGGTGCTTGCGCACGCCCACGTCCACCTGGGCCAGCGCGTCCAGACCCACCAGGTGCAGCGCGTCGATCAGCATGCCCAGCTCGACGCCGTACCCGACGGGGAACGGGAGCTGTTCCAGCAGGCTGCGGCGGGCCGCGTACTCACCGCCGAGCGGCTGCACGAAACCGGCCAGCTGCGGCCAGTGCATGTTCAGCAGCGGGCGGGCCATGAGCTCGGTGACGCGCCCGCCCTGGCCGGCCGCACCCCTGAGCGGGCGGTCGTACATGCCCTTGACCAGGTCGATCCCGGGGTCGGTCAGCAGCGGGCCGACGATGCCGGAGACGAAGTCGGAGGAGAACTCCTTCAGATCGGCGTCGATGAAACAGACGATGTCCCCGCTCGTGACCAGCAGGGAGCGCCACAGGACCTCGCCCTTGCCGGGCACGGCCGGGATGTGGGGCAGGATCTCGTCCCGGTGCACCACGGTCGCGCCCGCGGCGGCGGCCACCTCGGAGGTGCGGTCGGTGGATCCCGAGTCGACGACGACGATCTCGTCGACGAGCGGAACCTGGTGCATGAGGTCGTGACGGATGATCGCGACGATCTCGCCGACCGTCTCCTCCTCGTTGAGCGCGGGCAGCACGACGGAGACCGACTGACCCGTACGCTGTTTGGCGGCCAGGAGCTGGTGCAGCGGGCGATCGGTCACGGACCAGGAGCGGGTGCTCAGCCAGCGCTCGACTTCTTCCAGCACAGTCTGCGGCTCCTCACTGTTCGTGATCACATCTGCTAACCGTGTGATCCATCTCGCGGTTCGGACGACTATCTCAACTGTCCTGGCCTTCGGTTACAGTCTTGAACAACGCGGATGACCATCGCATGTCCGGGGTCAACCGGTGTTAACAACCACATACAGCTCATCCAGAGGGGCAGAGGGAAACGGCCCGATGAAGCCCCGGCAACCCTCCAGCCGGTCTCGTAGATCAGTGTTGATCGTCGTCGATCAGCGTTGATCGTCTCCGCGAGGCTCCCGGCTAGGGAAGGTGCCAAATCCGTCTCACGGCGAGATGCGTCGTGAGGAAGATGAGGAGAAAGGGCCTCGCCTCACATGGCTGTGCAGACTGTTGCAAGCACCACCGATTCCACCGTAGACCTCGGTCCCGCCGCGGCGCTGTCCTGCCGCGAGTGCGGTCACCGGGTGCCGCTCGGCCCGGTCTTCGCGTGCGAGGAGTGTTTCGGCCCGCTGGAGATCGCTTACGACTTCTCGGCCTACGACGCCGAGGAGCTCCGCAAGCGGATCGAGGCGGGACCCGCGAACATCTGGCGTTACGCCGCCCTGCTGCCCGTCCCCGCCGACGTGGCCACCAAGCCGAACCTCAACCCCGGCTGGACCAAGCTCGTCAAGGCCGACAACCTCGCCCGTGAGCTGGGTGTGACCGGCGGTCTGTATGTGAAGGACGACTCCGGCAACCCGACGCACTCCTTCAAGGACCGCGTCGTCGCCCAGGCCCTGGAGGCCGCCCGCGCCTTCGGCTTCACCACCCTCTCCTGCTCCTCCACCGGCAACCTGGCCGGGGCGGTGGGCGCCGCGGCGGCCCGCGCCGGCTTCCGCTCCTGCGTGTTCATCCCGCACGACCTGGAGCAGGGCAAGGTCGTCATGGCCGCGGTCTACGGCGGCGAGCTCGTCGGCATCGAGGGCAACTACGACGACGTGAACCGCTTCTGCTCCGAGCTGATCGGCGACCCGGCCGGCGAGGGCTGGGGCTTCGTCAACGTCAACCTGCGGCCGTACTACGCGGAGGGCTCCAAGACCCTGGCGTACGAGATCTGCGAGCAGCTCGGCTGGCAGATCCCGGACCAGCTGGTCGTGCCCATCGCGTCCGGTTCGCAGCTGACGAAGATCGACAAGGGTCTGCAGGAGCTGATCAAGCTCGGTCTCGTCGAGGACAAGCCGTACAAGATCTTCGGCGCGCAGGCCGAGGGCTGCTCGCCGGTGTCCACCGCCTTCAAGGCCGGCCACGACGTCGTACGGCCCCAGAAGCCGAACACCATCGCCAAGTCGCTGGCGATCGGCAACCCGGCGGATGGTCCGTATGTGCTCGACATCGCTCGGCGGACGGGCGGTTTCGTGGAGGATGTGACGGACGAGCAGGTCGTGGACGCGATCAAGATCCTGGCCCGGACCGAGGGCATCTTCGCGGAGACCGCCGGTGGGGTGACGGTGGGTGTGACGCGCAAGCTGATCGAGAACGGTGTCCTCGACCCGACGAAGACGACGGTTGTCCTCAACACGGGCGATGGTCTCAAGACGCTGGATGCTGTGGCCGGTACTGGCCTGACTGCGACCATTCGTCCCAACCTGGACTCGTTCCGCGAGGCGGGTCTCGTCTAGGGGCCTGTCCCACTGATTTCGTCTGCGGGCCGGTGGGGGCTGGTCGCGCCCACGCGGCGGTAGCCGCACATCCAACACAGCCCCGCGCCCCTCAGGGCGATTAGCTGACCGGAGGTCACAACGTGAGCGTCAACGTCCGCATCCCCACCATCCTGCGCACCTACACGGGTGGCCAGGCCGAAGTGACCGCCGAAGGCGGGACGCTCGCCGAGGTCATCGCCGACCTGGAGAAGAACCACACCGGGATCGCCGCCCGGGTGCTGGACGACCAGGGCAAGCTGCGGCGGTTCGTCAATGTGTACGTCAATGACGACGACGTCCGTTTCGAGCAGGGGTTGGAGACGGCGACGCCGGACGGTGCGGGTGTCTCCATCATTCCCGCCGTCGCCGGTGGCTGACACTGACCCGACTCTGACCGAATGACCGATCATTACCATCGGTAACACCGGTTACTAAGAGTTCATCGAATTGCCCCCTCCGTGAGAGAAGCGGAGGGGGCAATTCTGTGTGGTTGAGCGAGGTACAGTTGGGGAACGCGTCGCCGATCCACGGGTCGGCAGCCTTGATAAGCCTTTGATTTCTGCCGCACGCCCGACAAGAAGTAGCCAAAGTGTGCGGGTTTCTTGCGGCTTTTGTTCCTTTTGTCAGGTCCGACTTGACCTGAAGTCAGGGGAATTGTCCCCACATTCCCGACCGGTCGTGCCCGGATTTCTCGTCCGATTGACCTGTTGCAGACGGCAGTTGGGCAGATACATTCAGCCGCGGTCGACGCGTTCCGGCGCACGCCCCCGACCGATGGGGGGTGAGGTCTGACCCGGATCCGCGAAGTGTGGATCTGTGCAAGGGCCAGTAATAGGGGAGTTAGGCATGGCTCAGGGCACCGTCAAGTGGTTCAACGCGGAGAAGGGGTACGGCTTCATCGCGGTCGACGGTGGTGCGGATGTTTTCGTCCACTACAGCGCGATCCAGATGGACGGCTACCGCACCCTGGAGGAAGGTCAGCGGGTCGATTTCGAGATCTCGCAGGGCCAGAAGGGGCCGCAGGCGGACATGGTCCGTCTGGCGACCAGCTGAAGCACGCGTCGACTAACAGCAGCGACGTTCTTCTTCGAAGGACCCGCACCCTCGGGGTGCGGGTCCTTCGCCATGTCCAGGCCCTGCTCGGGTCGTGCCCGGACCCTGCCCGGCCCCTGCCCGGCCCCTGCTCGGACCCCGTTCGCGCCGGGCTGAGCGCCCCGCCCGATCCCCGAGGTCCGCTTGCCCCCGCCCGTCACCCGACCATCACCCCTCAACGAGCGCTCGCTTCGCGAGCGCGCCTTGCACTCTCCTGGGTCGAGTGCTAATCATTGGCGTTAGCACTCTGAAGGTGAGAGTGACAAAGAAGGACCGGGTCGGTGAGGCCCGCAGGCCGGGTGGGGCAAGGAACCACGAGGCAGGCGAGCCGTCCGTCGCGGGCGCGGGCGCGGTCCGAAGGAATCACCCCCAGTCCTGGAGGGACCACTTCACATGGCCAAGATCATCGCGTTCGACGAGGAGGCGCGGCGCGGCCTCGAGCGCGGCATGAACCAGCTCGCGGACGCCGTGAAGGTGACGCTCGGCCCCAAGGGTCGCAACGTCGTCCTCGAGAAGAAGTGGGGCGCCCCCACGATCACCAACGATGGTGTCTCCATCGCCAAGGAGATCGAGCTCGAGGACCCGTACGAGAAGATCGGCGCCGAGCTGGTCAAGGAAGTCGCCAAGAAGACGGACGACGTCGCCGGTGACGGTACGACCACCGCGACCGTGCTCGCCCAGGCCCTGGTCAAGGAAGGCCTGCGCAACGTAGCCGCCGGCGCCAACCCGATGGCCCTCAAGCGCGGTATCGAGAAGGCCGTCGAGGCCGTCTCCGCCGCCCTGCTCGAGCAGGCCAAGGACGTCGAGACCAAGGAGCAGATCGCCTCCACCGCCTCGATCTCCGCCGCCGACACCCAGATCGGTGAGCTCATCGCCGAGGCGATGGACAAGGTCGGCAAGGAAGGCGTCATCACCGTCGAGGAGTCCCAGACCTTCGGTCTGGAGCTGGAGCTCACCGAGGGTATGCGCTTCGACAAGGGCTACATCTCGGCGTACTTCGCCACCGACATGGAGCGTATGGAGGCCGTCCTCGACGACCCGTACATCCTGATCGCCAACTCCAAGATCTCCTCGGTCAAGGACCTGCTCCCGCTCCTGGAGAAGGTCATGCAGTCGGGCAAGCCGCTGCTGATCATCGCCGAGGACGTCGAGGGCGAGGCCCTGTCGACCCTGGTCGTCAACAAGATCCGCGGCACCTTCAAGTCCGTCGCCGTCAAGGCCCCGGGCTTCGGCGACCGCCGCAAGGCCATGCTCAACGACATCGCCATCCTCACCGGCGGCGAGGTCATCTCCGAGGAGGTCGGTCTCAAGCTCGAGAACACCTCCCTGGACCTCCTGGGCAAGGCCCGCAAGGTCGTCATCACCAAGGACGAGACCACCATCGTCGACGGCTCCGGTTCCTCGGAGCAGGTCGCGGGCCGCGTGAACCAGATCCGCGCCGAGATCGAGAACAGCGACTCGGACTACGACCGCGAGAAGCTGCAGGAGCGCCTGGCGAAGCTCGCCGGTGGCGTCGCCGTCATCAAGGCCGGTGCCGCGACCGAGGTCGAGCTCAAGGAGCGCAAGCACCGCATCGAGGACGCCGTGCGCAACGCCAAGGCGGCCGTCGAGGAGGGCATCGTCGCCGGTGGTGGCGTGGCCCTGCTGCAGGCCTCCGGTGTCTTCGAGAAGCTGGAGCTGGAGGGCGACGAGGCCACCGGTGCCGCCGCCGTCAAGCTGGCGCTCGAGGCCCCGCTGAAGCAGATCGCCGTCAACGCCGGCCTCGAGGGCGGCGTCGTGGTGGAGAAGGTCCGCAACCTCACCCCGGGTCACGGCCTGAACGCCGCGACCGGTGAGTACGTCGACCTGGTCGCCGAGGGCATCATCGACCCGGCGAAGGTGACGCGTTCCGCGCTGCAGAACGCCGCGTCGATCGCCGCGCTGTTCCTCACCACCGAGGCCGTCATCGCCGACAAGCCGGAGAAGGCCGCTGCGCCTGCCGGTGGCGGTATGCCGGGCGGTGACATGGACTTCTGATCGGCGTCGGGGGCTTCGGCCTCCGGTTGATCAACGTCCTTGCCGAGGGCGGTACTTCCTGTTGCGACATTCGCGACAGGGGGTGCCGCCCTCGGTGTTCTGGCGGGTGTGCGTGGTTCGTGGTTGCCGGCGCAGTTCCCCGCGCCCCTCAAGGGCGTGCGGCGGACGTACCCCCAGGGGCACCTCCCCGCGGCGAAGAGGCATATGTGGCCGGGGTCACAGCCCAGGCGCGCTCGGATGCGGAATGTGCCGTAGCGCATAGCCCGTTGCTTAAGAAGATGCAAGCATGCGCGCGCACATACCACCCGGTTAGCAACGCCACCCTCGAGGAGCCCTCCACGTGACCGTCACCGAGTCCGCCGCCTCCCGCGCGGCCCAGGTCCTGTCCCGGCCGACCACGATCAACGGCCTCACCGTTCCCAACCGCATCGTGATGGCGCCGATGACGCGCATGTTCTCCCCGGGCGGCGTACCCGGCGAGGACGTCGTGTCGTACTACTCCCGTCGCGCCGCGGCCGGCGTCGGTCTGATCGTCACCGAGGGCACGTACGTCGGCCACGACTCGGCCGGGCAGAGCGACCGCGTCCCCCGGTTCCACGGCGAGGAGCAGCTGGCGGGCTGGGCGAAGGTCGCCGAGGCGGTGCACGCGGCGGGCGGCACGATCGTTCCGCAGCTGTGGCACATCGGCATGGTCCGCAAGCAGGGCGAGCCGCCGTTCGCGGACGCCCCCGCCGTCGGCCCGTCCGGTCTGCGCATCGGCGAGAGCGAGCCCACCGGCAAGGCGATGACCCGGCAGGACCTGGACGACGTCATCGGCGCGTTCGCTCAGGCCGCCGCGGACGCCGAGCGCATCGGCTTCGACGGCGTCGAGCTGCACGGCGCCCACGGCTACCTGCTCGACCAGTTCCTGTGGGAGGGCACCAACCGCCGCACGGACGCCTATGGCGGTGACCCGGTCGCCCGTACGAAGTTCGCGGCGGAGATCGTGGCCGCCGTACGGGAGTCGGTCTCGCCGTCCTTCCCGGTCATCTTCCGCTACTCCCAGTGGAAGCAGGAGGCCTACGACGCCCGTCTCGCCGAGACCCCGGAGGAGCTGGAGGCCATCCTGACCCCGCTCGCCGCGGCCGGCGTCGACGCCTTCCACGCCTCCACCCGCCGCTACTGGATCCCGGAGTTCGACGGATCCGACCTCAACCTCGCCGGCTGGACGAAGAAGCTGACCGGCAAGCCCACCATCACGGTCGGCTCGGTCGGCCTCGACGGTGACTTCATCAACGCCTTCGTCGGCCAGGGCTCGGAGACCAAGGGCTTCGACGACCTCCTGGACGCCCTGGAGCGCGAGGAGTACGACATGGTCGCCGTCGGCCGCGCCCTGCTGCAGGACCCGGAGTGGGCGACCAAGGTGCTGTCCGGTCGCTTCGGTGAGCTGGCGGCGTACGACGCGGCGTCGCTGAAGACCCTGAGCTGAGTTCCAACTCGCCGCTAGTGTCGGAGAGATGAGGATCCTTCATCTCTCCGACACTCATCTGGAGCACTCCGACGCCCCCAACCGGCACGGTGTCAACGCCACCGACTCGCTGCGGCTGATGATCGCCGAGCTGGGACATCTGCGGGATGTCGACGCGATCGTCGTCACGGGCGATCTCGCGAACGACGGCGCGGTCGAGGCGTATACGGCCCTCCGAGAGCTGGTGGGCGAGTTCGCGCGCGGCCTCGACGCGCCCGTGTTCTACACGACCGGCAACCACGACGAGCGCGGCGCCTTCGGGAAGGTGCTGGGGAGCGGGCATCCGGCACCCGAGGCGGTCCTGGAATCCGAGGCCTCGGAGCGGGCGGCGGTGAGCACCGTCCGGGGCTGGCGGTTCGTGACGCTGGACTCGCTGGTACCGGGGAAGGTGTACGGCCATGTGAGTGCCGGTCAACTGGACTGGCTGCGGGGGGCGTTGAGCGCCGCCGCCGAGCGGGGCACCGTCCTCGCCTTCCATCACCCGCCGATCAGCCTCGACATCTCGGCGACCCAGCCGTTCTTCGGCTTGCGCAACCCGGACGAGCTGGCGGAGGCGGTCCGGGGAAGTGACGTACGGGTCATCCTGACCGGGCACTATCACCTCCAGCTCTCCGGATTTCTGGAGGCGGTTCCGGTCTGGGTCACCCCCGGCGTGGTCAACCGCATCGACCTGACGACCCCACCCGGCACCGAACGGGCGGTGCGCGGCGCGTCGGCGTCGCTGGTGGAGCTGGGTGGAGCGGACGGGCCGATGTTCCACACCTTCCATGCGCGCGATCCCCGGGCGCACGAGACGGTGTACGAGCTGGAGGAGGAACAGGTGCGGGCATTTGTCGAGCGGGAGGCGTGAGCTGCGTCGGTTGAGTAAGTCAATCAACTGACTTAAGGTTGCCTCGGTCAATCACTCGTGCCGGGCCGGTGTGCCCTGTGCGCCCGTACGCCGACGGAGGCCCCGCCATGCCCGAAAGCCCTGCCCCTTCCGCCGAGGCCGGGGGCTCCTCCCCGCCGCGGCCGAACGTCGTGGTGGCGGTGCTGGCCTTCGCCGGGATCGTCGTGTCGCTGATGCAGACGCTGGTCATCCCGATCGTCCCGGAGCTGCCCAGGCTGCTTGACGCCCCCGCGTCGGACACCGCCTGGGCGGTCACGGCCACGCTCCTCGCGGCGGCCGTGGCGACGCCCGTGATGGGACGGCTCGGGGACATGTACGGCAAGCGGCGGATGCTGCTCGTCAGTGTCGTGCTGCTGGTGAGCGGGTCCGTGGTCTGCGCCCTGAGCGAGTCGCTGGTGCCGATGATCGTCGGACGGGTGCTCCAGGGCCTGGCCTCCGGTGTGATCCCGCTGGGCATCAGCATCATGCGCGACGAACTGCCCGCCGAGCGCCTAGGCTCCGCGACCGCCCTGATGAGCGCCTCCCTCGGCATCGGCGGCGCGCTCGGGCTGCCCGCCGCCGCGCTCATCGCGGACAACTTCGACTGGCACGTGCTGTTCTGGACGTCGGCCGGGATGGGTGTCGTGGCGCTGGTGTGTGTGCTGCTGCTCGTGCCGGAGTCGAAGGTGCGCACGGGCGGGCGCTTCGATCTGGTCGGCGGCATGGGCATGGCGGCGGGGCTGGTGTGCCTGCTGCTGGGTATCTCCAAGGGCGCCGACTGGGGCTGGGGCAGCGCTACGACACTCGGTCTCTTCGCGGCGGCCGTGGTGATCCTCTCGGCCTGGGGCTGGTGGGAGCTGCGTGCCGAGCAGCCCCTGGTCGACCTGCGGACGACGGCCCGGCGTCAGGTGCTGGTCACCAACCTGGCCTCGATCGCGGTGGGCTTCGCGATGTTCGCGATGAGCCTGGTCATCCCGCAGATCCTCCAGCTTCCCGCGCAGACCGGCTACGGCCTCGGCAAGTCGATGCTGGTGGCGGGCCTGTGCATGGCGCCGTCCGGTCTGGTCATGATGGCGACGGCTCCGGTCTCGGCTGCGATTTCGCGGGCCAAGGGGCCGAAGGTCACGCTGATGATCGGTGTCCTGATCGTGGCCGCCGGCTACAGCCTCAACATCGTCCTGATGTCCGAGGTCTGGCACTTCATCCTGGTGGCCTGCGTCATCGGCGCCGGTGTCGGCTTCGGCTACGGCTCGATGCCCGCGCTCATCATGAGCGCCGTGCCCGCGTCGGAGACGGCCGCCGCGAACAGCCTCAACACGCTGATGCGGTCCCTCGGTACGTCCACGGCGAGCGCGGTCGCGGGTGTGATCCTCGCCCAGATGACGACGAACCTCGGCGGCTACGCCCTCCCGTCCGAGAACGCCTTCAAGGTGGTCCTGGCGGTGGGCGCCGGGGCGGCGCTGCTGGCCTTCGCGGTGGCGTCGTTCATCCCGCGGCAGCCGGTGGCCGCTGGCGGGGAGCCGGTGGCCGAGGGCGCGGCCGAGCAGGTGGGGGCGGCGGCGAAGTAGTAGCTGGTGGTACCTACAGGTTCCCCAGCGGCTCGATGTCGACCTTCACCGGCGTTCCCCACACACGCAGCACCTCGTAGTCGGTGAACTCGTGCACGAGCCGGTAGGCCATGGCGGGGCGCGGGCCGCGGCGCTGGGCGGCGAGATAGAGCTCGGCCTCGCGGCGGTCGCGGCGCGGGGTGCCGCAGAGCTGCCACTCCTGGCCGTTCCACAGCTCCGGCAGCCAGCGCTGCTGGGGCTGGGGGCGGTCGCCCCGGACGCCGTAGCGGGAGGGGGCCGTGGGCTCGGGGGCGCGGGGGACCGCGGGGCCGGTGCCGTTGTACTCGGAGCGGCGGGCGGCTCGGCGGCGGGTCTCGCAGAGCAGGCAGAGGTCGGGGGCGGCGGGGTCGACCGGGCCGGCCGGGTGCTCCGGGCAGCGGGTGGTGCGGGCGGAGCCGGTGACGCTCTCGTCGAGGAGTTCCAGGGCGCGGCGCAGATCGGCCTTGACCTCGTGGAGTCTGGCGTCCGGGGTGTCGGCGGTGAGGGCCTCGCCGTGCTCGCCGAGGAGGCGGAGGGCTCGGCCCAGGGCGGTCAGCTGGGCGTGGTTCATAGGTGCCAGTGTGCCCCCGCAGCCGTCGGCGCACTGCGGGGGCCGGTCGCTCGGTGTCCGGTCGGCGCGCTCCGGTCCGGTCAGCCCATGCTCTTCGCGCCGTCCAGGGACTCGCGGAGGATGTCGGCGTGGCCGGCGTGCTGGGCGGTCTCGGCGATGACGTGCAGCAGGACCCTGCGGGCCGACCACTGGGCGTCGGGCTCGAACCAGGGGGCCTTGGGCAGCGGGTGGGCGGCGTTCAGGTCGGGCAGCGACGCGACCAACTCGTCGGTGCGGCGCGCCACTTCGGCGTAGGCGGCCAGGACGCCCTCCAGCGTCTCGCCGGGCAGCATGCGGAACTCGGCGACCCGGGCTGCCCAGTCGTCCTCGGTCATCTCGGTGAAGTCGCCCATGGCCGACGGGCCGTGCTGGATGAAGTCCGCCCAGTTCCGCTCCATGGACGCGACGTGTTTGATCAGGCCGCCGAGGCAGAGTTCGCTGGCCGTGGTCCGCTGTCCAGCCTGCTCGTCGGTGAGGTCGCGGGTCGTGAAGCGCAGGAAGTGGCGGTGCTTGGCCAGGGCTTCGAGGAGGTCGGCGCGCTCGTCGGTGGCGGTGGCGGTGGCGGTGTCCTGCATATGTCGGTCCTCCATGGCTTTCTGTTCCATCGGTCGAGACTCACGCTAGGAGCCATTGAGGTCAGGTACTGACCTCAATGCGCAGGCTCTTCGGAACCGGCCCATCAAACGGCGGCCCGCGGAATTTTCGTCCAAGACAGGACCGCCGAACTCGGCGACCGTAGAGGCATGCGCAGCCACCAGATGGGGTCCGCCCCCGTGCATCGCGAGGCCGAGGACGGCTGGGAGGTCGCCGTCCCCGTCGGGCGCCCGGCCCTCGACGGCGTCCGGATGGCCGGGTTCCGGGACCGTGTCGACGCCGGGCTGGACATGCGGGTGCTCCCGCAGCCCGCCGTGGTCGTCGTCATCGGGCTCGGGGACGCCCCGATGACGGTGGAGAGCGCCGGCGTGTCCCGGCCCGCGCGCAGTCTCGTCGCCTCGCTGTCGCCCGGCCCCACCCGCATTCGCGGTGAGCGGGTCGAGTGCGTCGAGGTCTGTCTGTCACCGCGGGCCGCCTATGCCGTGCTGGGAGTCTCTCCGCGCGAACTCGACGGGGCCGTCACCGGACTCGATGACCTGTGGGGGCGGCAGGAGCGGCTCCTGCGCGAACGGTTGGGCGACGCGGGGACGTGGCGGGAACGGCTCGGGTTGACGGACGCGTTCCTCGCCGAGCGTGCTGCGCGAGCACCTTCGATGTCCCCGGAGGTCGCCGCCGTATGGGACACCATCGTGGCCCGTCGAGGCCGGGTACGGGTAGCTGACCTCGCCGCCCGCTGCGGGTGGAGCCGCAAGCGGCTGTGGTCCAGGTTCAGCGCGCAGATCGGCCTCACCCCGAAGCGTGCCGCGATGCTGGTTCGCTTCGATCATGCGGCCCGGGCGCTCTGCGCCGGCGCGAGCATCAGTGACGTCGCGCTGGCCTGCGGATACGCCGACCAGCCGCATCTCCATCGGGACGTACTGGCCCTGTCGGGATGTACGCCCGGCGCGCTGGCCGGCATGGCTACGTCGGCGGGTTAGTCCGGTGCCGTCGCCTGCGGGAGCCATCGCGTTACGGCTTCACCGCGCCGTAGGCGCACATTCCCGGTCCGCCGCGCCGCAGTCGCACCACACCCCGTTTCCACCACCCATTGAAAGGAAGCCGCCCGTGGCGAACACGACCGACACCGACGTCCGAGCAACCGACGCCGACGTCCGAGCCTCCGGCACAGCCGACCGCGACCGGATAGTCCGGCTCGCCTTCGGCAGCATGGCCGCGCAAACCCTGCGCGCGGCAGTCCGGTTGGGGGTGCCCGAGCTGCTCGGCGACACCCCCCGCCCGGCCGCCGAGGTGGCCGTCGCGGCCGGAACCGAGCCCCAGCCCATGACCCGGCTCCTGCGCGCCCTGGCCGGCCTGGGCCTGCTGACGGAACCCGCTCCCGACACCTTCTCGGTGACCCCGGCGGGCGCCCTCCTCGACCCGGGTCATCCCGACTCCCTCACGTCGTTCGTGCGGATGTTCACCGAGCCGGCGATCGTACGCGCATGGGAGCATCTGGACAGCAGTGTCCGCACCGGCGAGATCGCCTTCGACACCGTCTTCGGCACGGACTTCTTCAGCCACCTCGGCCAACGCCCCGAACTGTCCGCGCAGTTCAATGCGGCGATGAGCCAAGCCGTGGCGGAGACCGCCGCCGCGCTGCCGTACGCCTTCGACTTCGGCCCGTTCACCAGGGTCACGGACGTCGGCGGGGGCGACGGCAGCCTTCTTGCCGCCGTACTCGACGCTCATCCCCACCTCACCGGCGTGGTCCTCGACACGGCGCAGGGACTGGCCGAGGCGCCGAAGACGCTGGAGCGGCACGGGCTGACGGACCGCTGCTCACCGGTCGCCGGGGACTTCTTCAGGGCCGTGCCCGAAGGCTCCGACCTCTACCTGATGAAGAGCATCCTGCACGACTGGACGGACGACCAGGCGGTCACCATCCTGCGCCACTGCCGCGAGGTGCTGCCTCCTGGCGGGCTCGTCCTGATCGTGGAGCCGGTGTTGCCCGAAGTCGTCGACACCGGGGCCGAAGCCGAGGTCACCGACGGTGGGGTCACCTATCTGAGCGACCTCAACATGCTGGTGAACGTGGGCGGCCGGGAGCGCACCCGGCGGGACTTCGAGGAGGTGTGCCGGCGCGCGGGCCTGTCCCTCACCTCGGTCACCCCGCTCAAGGAAGCCGCGCCGTTCTCCCTCATCGAGGCGGTGGCCGACTGATCCCTGATCCACACCCCGGTCCGGGCAACGGGAGGGCGATGCCCAGGAATTCAGACCGACCAGTAGTCGCGATCCGGCAGTTCGACCCAGTGGTCCGGTGGGCCGATGACCGCGCGGGCGTCGGTCGGGCGCAGGCCGGCGTACGCGAGGGAGTAGGCGACCGCGTTGTAGCAGTAGACGTACGAGAAGAGGACCTCTTCCGGGCTGTCCTCCGGGCACGGGCCGCCGCCTGGGTGCAGGTCCCATCCCTCGCAGACGCCATCGCGGTGGATGCTGCCCTGGTTCCCGCTCTTGGGGTTGGCGTACAGGCCGTAGGAGACGGTGCCTGCGGAGAGGCGGGTGTGTATGCCCGGCATCGAAGGGCCGTATCCCCAGGGCTGGGTGACGACGCAGCCGCCCGGCACGGTCGTCACGCCGACGAGTCGCAGGGTTTCGTCCGGGTCGTAGTCGTACGGGTCCTCCAGCAGGTCGGCGATCAGTTCGTCGTCGGCCGGTGTCGCCTCCAGGCGGCTTATCGCCTCCTCGGCGTCGATCCCGGCCACGCATGCCAGGCCCAGGCCGTCGTAGTAGAAGTCGCCGAGGGCCGGGATGAGCCGTCGGCCCTCCTCCGCCACCGCGCGCTCCGCCTCCGTCAGACCGGGGCGGCCCTCGGGCAGGGCGAACAGGTCCGGCTCCGGCCCGGCCAGGCTCAGCCGCCCCGGCGTCCAGCCGCCGTATCCGATCCACCCCGGGTCGGCTCCGGCGGCGGCCAGCGCTCGCGCGTTCTCCGTACGGCCCGCCACCACCGCGTCCCACAGTGCTGTCGTACCGTCCTCCAGCGCGTCCACGTCCGCCACGCGCCGGGCCAGTTCCGCGACGACCTCGGGCGAGCCGAACACCGCCGCCCGATGCAGGGGCCGCGAGCCTGCGACGCCCCACCTCTCCGGGTCGGCCCCCGCGTCCAGGCGTCGCTTCACGTCCTCGTGGTCCTCCCAGCCGCGATAGTCCATGCCCGCCCAGCCGCCGGCGTCCCGCCCCGTCATCCCGTACCCCCTCGGTCTGCCGATCTCCGTCCTCACACCATCGCAGACCCCACTGACAACGGCTTCCTGCGACGGGGGAGAGGTGAGGACAGGGAGGCGGTATCAGGCCCTGTCCGGCGGATCATGTGGTCGCTTCCGCCCCTCGGGCCTGGGCAGGACCGCCAGTGCGGTGTCCGCGATGTTGCGCAACGTCTCCGGGGCCAGACCGGCCTTGCCCACCGCCTCGATACCGCGGACCACGGTCAGCAGCAGTGCCGCCAACCGCTCCGGATCCGCGGCGTCGTCGATGTCGCCGTGGCGCTGGGCGGCGCTGATCTCCGTCCGCAGCAGGGTCAGCAGTGCCGTCATGGTCTCGGCCGACCGTGCGGCGACCGCCGGATCGTGCTGGGCCAGTTCCGCCGCGCCCTTGGCCAGCAGGCACCCGCGGTGCTCGGTGTCGGATGCGGTGTTCTCCGCCATCAGGTGCACGTACTCCGACAGCCGGGCCAGGGCCTCCGCGTCCGGGCCGCCTGCCAGCCGCCCTTCGGCCACCTCGACGACTGCGGTGCACCAGTCGCCGAACACACGGTGGAACAGCTTGCCCTTGTCGCCGAACGCGCCGTACAGGCTGCCCTTGCCCAGGCCGGTCGCCCGGGCGATGTCGTCCATCCGGGTTCCCGCATAGCCGGTCGCCCAGAACTGTTCCCGGGCCCGCTCCAGGACCTGGCGTTCGTCGAATGCGCGTGGTCTCGGCATGCTCCGAGCCTAGCCATTCTTGACTCGATCGTCCATTACTGCCTATGTTATGGACGATCCGTTCCATAACATAGGGGGGTCGCCGTGGCAGGCGTGCTGCAGGAGAAGGTGGCCGTGATCACCGGAGGGACCAGCGGGATCGGGCTGGCCATCGCCCACCGCTTCGTCCGCGAGGGAGCACGGGTCTTCGTGACCGGCCGGGACACCGACCGCCTCGAAGCGGCAGTCGAGGAGCTGGGCCCCGCGGCCACCGGCGTACGATCCGACGTCTCGGTCCTTGCCGATCTGGACGCGCTCTACGCGCGAGTCCGCGAGGAGGCCGGACGCGTCGACGTGCTCGTGGCCAACGCGGGAGTCGTCGCGGACGCCGTGCTCGGCGCCCACACCGAGGCGAATGTCGACCTGACGCTCGCGGTCAACGTCAAGGGCCCGCTGTTCACCGTTCAGAAGGCGCTTCCGCTGCTGGCGGAGAACGCCTCCGTCCTGGTCGTCGGCTCGAGCAACAGCGTGCGGCCCAATGAGCAACTCGAGGTCTACAGCGCCTCCAAGGCGGCGGTGAGCAACCTCGTGCACAACTGGGCCCGGCAGTCGCGGGAGCGCCGATTCCGGGTCAACGTGCTCAGCCCGGGGCCCACGCGGACCCCTGGCCTGCTGGGCGTCGCGGGGCCGGACGCCGACCGCTTCGCCGAGGCCGTCGTGCCGCTGGGGCGGCTGGCCGACGCCGAGGAAATCGCCGACGCCGCCCTCTTCCTGGCGTCGGACGCCTCGTCGTTCGTCACCGGCGCCGAACTCTTCGCCGACGGCGGCTACAGCCGGGCCTGAACGACGAGGCTCCTTGTCGGTTTCCCTGTGGAAACTGCGGGCCTGGCGTCGAGTTCCGAAGAGGGCTCGGAACTCGACGCGTTCGGCCGCCTGCCGGGGTCAGCCGAGCTTGGCCGCCTGTGCCTCGATCACGGCGGTCGGCTGGTCGAACGCCTCGCCCCGGGTGACCGAGGCGATGTTGAAGGACGAGAACCCGGCGAGCGTGGTGCCCTGCCGGAAGACGACGACCTTGGTTTCGCCGGCGGAGCCGTCCACCTTCGTACCCACCGTCCAGGCGACGGCGTCCTCGCCGGCCGCGAGCTTCTCCTCGCTGACCTTCATGACCTGCTGCTTCTCACCGTCGATCGTCATCGAGAAGCCCCCGGCGCACTTCTTGCCGGCCTCCCGCAGCGCGGCGAGCGTCTGCTCGGCGCCGTCGGCCTCGTAGGACCAGAGAGAGGTCATCGTCTTCGTGATGTCGAGCGTGGCCAGGGTCGCCGCCTCCGCCTCCTCCTCCGTCATCTCCGCGAGCTCCTCCAGGGAGGGCATCTCCTTCTTGGCCGCGTCGGGCTCCTGGACCACGAGCCGCTGGACGCTCGCCGCCGGCTTGCCCGCCGGCAGGGCCGACAGCACCTGACCGACGGGGTCGCACTCGGCCTTGTCGACGGACACGGCACCGGGCTCGAAGACGTCCGCCTTCCCCGGCTTCGTGATCTCGTGGCCCTTCACATCGCCCTTGGCGACGACGAGCTTCTCCAGCTCGGCGGCGGTGAGCGCCTTCGCCGCCGGCTTGTCGGACGCGGTGCCGCCCTTCGCCCCCTTGTCCTCACCCTGCTCGCCGCCACCGCAGGCGGTGACCAGAAGCGCGAGGGAGACCGCGCAAGCGGTCAGAACGGTACGACGGACTGCGGTGCCGGACATGGTGCATCTCCTGTGCTCAACGCCCTGCGCCCGGTTGCGGCGCAGGGTTCACGGAGGCAAGACCAACGTGCCCGGGGCAGGGTTGTGCACGGCCTGCGAGGTTTCCGCGGCGGCCTGACAAGGCAGCCGCGGAAACCTCGTCAGGCCGAGTCCGCGGCGCGGTCCAGCCGGTCGTACTGCTCCCGGGTGAGCCGCACGGCGTCCGCCCCGAGGTTCTCCTCCAGATGCGCGACGCTCGACGTCCCCGGAATCGGGACGATCACCGGGGAGTGGGCGAGGAGCCAGGCGAGGACGACCTGGGTCGGTGTGGCGTCGACCTCCCGCGCCACCGCGGCGATCTCCGACGACCTCGCCCCGGACACGCCCGCCGCCACCGGCCGCCACGGCAGGAACGCGATGTCCGCCACCGCACAGGCCTTCAACACCGGTTCGTGTTCGCGGTCCAGGAGGTTGTAGCGGTTCTGGACGCTCGCGATGTCGACGACCGACCGCGCTTCGGCGAGCTCCTCGGCCGTCACCTCCGACAGGCCGATCCGGCCGATCTTGCCCTCGTCGCGCAGGTCACGCAGGGCGCCGAGCTGGTCGGCGAGCGGTACGCCCGGGTCCAGGCGGTGCAGCTGGAGCAGCTCGATGCGGTCCAGGCGGAGCCGGCGCAGGGCCTCCTCGACCTGGGCGCGCAGCTCGGCCGGGGCGCCCGCATGACGCCACCCCTCACCGGACGTCGTCTGCCGGATGCCGGCCTTCGTGGCGATCACGAGCCCTTCCGGATAGGGGTGCAGGGCCTCGGCCAGGAGATCCTCGTTCGCTCCCCAGCCGTACATGTGCGCCGTGTCGATCAGCGTGACGCCCAGTTCGACCGCGCGCCGGGCGACCGCGACGCAGGCCGCGCGGTCCTCGGCGGATCCGGGCCGCAGGTGCATGGCCCCGAAGCCGAGCCGTCGTACTTCCAGATCGCCGCCGATGCGGAACGTCGTCGGTGCCGTCATACGGCCACGCTAACAGCGGAGTTGACCCAGAGCCGGTGTCGTATCTCAGGCGCCCGCTGCTTTCAGCGCCGTCCGCAGATGGCCGCCCGCCCCGGACAGCAGCCCGGTCGCCGTCGGTCCGTCCACGTCGGCCAGCAGCACCAGGATCGCCGTCTTGACCTCGCCGCCCGCCTCGGTCAGGGCCCGTTCGATGTCGTCGTCGGACGCGCCGGTGGCCAGGGCGACGATACGGCGGGAGCGGGCGCGCAGCTTGTCGTTGGAGGCGCGGACGTCGACCATCAGGTTCCCGTACGTCTTGCCCAGCCGGATCATCGTGATCGTCGACAGCATGTTGAGGACCAGCTTCTGCGCGGTGCCGGCCTTCAGCCGGGTCGAGCCGGTCAGCAGTTCCGGACCCACGACGATCTCGATACCGTGCTCGGCGGCCGCGGC
This sequence comes from Streptomyces sp. NPDC051243, assembly GCF_044455405.1. Classification (NCBI taxonomy): domain Bacteria; kingdom Bacillati; phylum Actinomycetota; class Actinomycetes; order Kitasatosporales; family Streptomycetaceae; genus Streptomyces; species Streptomyces sp. NPDC051243. The sequence goes on from NZ_JBITES010000002.1 coordinate 201,683, forward strand.
GAGCGCGCTGTCCCGGTTGCAGGACAGTCCGACCGTCAACGCGCCCCGCTCGCGGGCGTGTTCGACCGCGCCGATCGCGTACGGGGTGCGCCCGGACGCGGAGACGCCGACGACCGTGTCGGCGGGGGTGAGCGCGAGGGCCTCGAGGTCGGCGCGGGCGAGGTCCCTGGAGTCCTCGGCACCCTCGACCGAGGTGACCATCGCATCCGGCCCGCCCGCGATGAGCCCGACCACCTGGCCCGGCTCGGTGTTGAAGGTGGGCGGACACTCGGACGCGTCGAGCACTCCGAGGCGGCCGGCGGTGCCGGCACCCGCGTAGACGAGCCGCCCGCCCCGCGCCATCCGCTCGGCGACGGCGTCGATGGCGGCGGCGATCTGGGGGAGCCGGGAGGCCACGGCGGCGGGCACGGAGGCGTCCTCGCCGTTCATGAGGCGGGCGATGTCGAGGGTGGGGAGCTGGTCGATCCCGGCGAGTTCGGGCCGGAAGGCTTCGGTGGTCAGGGTCTCCAACTCGGCGCGGAGATCACGGGGGTTGGATGTGGAGGTCATGAGAGACGGCTCTTTCCGATCTTTCTGCTGTGCGGTGTCCGGTCCGACCCGCTACCTGCGATGCCGATGTGCCAGCGCCTCGTAAGACGCGGCCAGCGCGGGCGCCGCCGTGTCATAGGTCCGCTGGGCGACCCCCACGAACAAGCAGTCCACCACCAGCAACTGACTGGTCCGCGACGACATCGCCGCCGGCCGCAACTCGCTCTCCCGCGCCGTGGACGTCGTAAGGATGTGATCGGCGTACTGAGTGACCGGCCCGTCCGGCCGCCCGGTGATGGCGACGGTCGTCGCCCCGTGCTCGAACGCGACCCGCAACGGCTCGATGACGTCACCCGTGGACCCGGAGTGCGTGATGGCGATGGCCACGTCACCTGCCCGCAACTGCACCGCGTTCGTCACGGCGAGATGCGGATCGCTGTGGGCATGGGCTATCAGCCCTATCCGCAGCAGCTTCTGCGTCAGATCCTGCGCGACCAGCCCCGACGCCCCGACGCCGTACACATCGATACGGCGGGCCCCGGCGGCGGCCGACACCGCCGCTTCCAGCTGGCCCGTGTCGAGGCCTGCGGCCGTGTCGGCGAGGGTCTGCTGCTCGTCGTAGGCCAACTTGGCGACCACGTCGGCGATCGGGTCGTCCACCGCGATGTCGGTGGTGATGGCGGGGGAGCGGCCCGACTGCTGCTGGGCGGCGAGGCCGGCGAGCGCGAGGCGCAGATCGCGGTATCCGGGGTAGCCGAGGAGGCGGGCGGTGCGTACGACGGTGGCCTCGCTGGTGCCGGTGCGTTCGGCGAGGCCGGTGACCGTGAGGGCGGAGCAGCCCGCCGGGTCGTTCGCGACCGCCTCGGCGACGCGCTGCATGGAGCGGGTCATCGACGGGGCGAGCGTGCGCACCTTGGCGGCGAGGGCGGCGGGTGCGGGCGGGGGTCCTCCAGGACCGCTGCCGAAACTTTCCTTCAGTTCCCGGGTCACAGATGAAAGATATTTTCGGCTCGGCGTCGTGGTCAAGAGTGCGCACAATGGGTCCATGGAACCGATCAGTCCGCTGGAGCAGGCGCTGCACGCCGCTCGTGCCCTGGTGCTCGCCGACCTGGTCGCGGGTGAGGTCGCCGAGGCGGACGTCGTCTCGCTGGTCGAGGAGTCGGTCGTACAGCGGCGCTGGTGGGTGGAGCAGTGGCCGCAGGGCGCGGCGTATGTCGCGGGGCTCGTCGCCCAGGACGTACAGGACGCCCTGCTGGACTGCTACGGCCGCTGGCCGCTGTGCCCGGTGTGCCCCTCCGGCGACCCGCACGCGCTGGACGTGGAGCCGGAGCTGGGGCCCGATCCGCACTGGGTGTGCCATGAGGCCGGGGTGCGGGTCGCGGCGGTCGGGGCACTCGGATCCGCCCTCGCCGGCGGCGGGCAGTCCTCGTGAGGGAAGTCGCCCGCATGGGCGAACGGGTTGTCCTCGTACGGCAAGACGTGCCGTCGTGACGATCTACATCGACCCGCCGACCTGGCCGGGCCACGGGCGGATGTGGTCGCACCTCGTCAGCGACGTGTCGTACGACGAACTGCACACGTTCGCCGAGGAGCTGGGCGTGCCGCGGCGGGCCTTCGAGCGGGATCACTACGACATCCCCTCTCATCGGTACGCCGACGCCGTGCGCGCCGGTGCCGTGGAGGTCAGCAGCCGTGAGGTGGTGCGGTTGTTGCAGGCGGCGGGGTTGCGCAGGCCGAAGGGGCGGGGGCAGGGCTGACGCCCCCTCGGCCGCGCGGGTCGGCCCCGGTCAGGCGAACTGACCGGGCTGGTAGCTGCCCGCGGGCTGCTGGACCAGGACGTTCAGCCGGTTGAAGGTGTTGATGATGCCGATCAGCAGCACCAGGGCGCCGAGCTGCTCCTCGTCGTAGTGCTTCGCGGCGTTCTCCCAGACCTCGTCGGGGACCCCGCCGGCCGCGTCCGCGATGCGGGTGCCCTGCTCGGTGAGTTCCAGCGCGGCACGCTCGGCCTCGGTGAAGCAGGTGGCCTCCCGCCAGGTCGCCACCAGGTTGAGGCGCAGCCAGTCCTCGCCGGCGGCCACCGCGTCCTTGCTGTGCATGTCGGTGCAGAAGCCGCAGCCGTTGATCTGGCTGGCGCGGAGGGTCACCAGGTGCTGCGTGCTGACGGGCAGCGGTGAATCCTGCACCACCTTGCCGGCCGCGGCGAAGTGCTTGACGGCCTTGCCGATGGCCGGGTTCTCCAGGATGTTCAGACGGGCGTTCATGGCCAACTCCCTTGCCGTTGTCGACGGTTACACAGACATGACGGAACGGCGCGGCGGGATGTGACGTCGGCGAAGGTGACGTGAGTCACGTGCGAGTGGCCCGGCGCACGGGTGAGGCGCGGGCGGTGCAGGGCCCGGCTGGGCCGCCTACTCCCGCTCCCTGCGGAGGTAGAGCCGCAGCGTCGGGTCCATGTCCCGCTCCTCCCGCGCCGTCTGCTCCTCCTCCACGGTCGCCCGCACGTAACCCGCGCGCGTGGCGACGCCCTGGGACGGGAGGTTGCCGGGGTCGATGGTCGCGCAGAGGAGCTGCACGTCCTCCCGGGCCAGGGACCACTCCGACAGTGCGCGCAGCGCCTCGCTCGCGTAGCCGCGTCCCCGGGCGCCCTCCACGAGGTCGTAGCCGACCTCCGCCCGGCCCTCCTCGTCGGGGGCGCCGTGGAAGCCCATGCCGCCGACCGCGAGGTCGTCCTCCTTCCGCACGAGGACGAACAGGCCGAACTCGGGGCGGTGCACGCCCGCCTCGTACGCCTTCAGCACCATCCCCGCGGCCTCCCTCGTCCCCTCGAAGGGGCCGCCCACGATCCAGGTGAACCCGCCGTCGCCGCCCGCGCTCAGGTCGGCGGCGGCCGCGGGGGTGACGCCCTGGAGGGTGAGGCGGTCGGTGGGGATGACCAGGTTGTTCTGCCAGCGCCACTCGGTGACGGGCGCGCGGCCGGGCAGGTCGCCGCGGCCGGTGGCCCACAGCAGGGTGCGCCAGTGGTCGGGGCCGGGCTGGACGCACGGGAAGATCGTGGTGAGGACGAACTCGGCTAGTTCGGCGGGAGGTTCGTACGCCAGGCCGAGCCCCTCGGCGATGTCGTGCGTGTGGAGCAGCACTTCGGCGATGCCCATCGCGGCGAAGCCGTCGCGGTTCGCGCTGCGGAACGGGTAGGGGTGGAAGCCGCGCGCCTCGCGGGGGGTGGTGCGGATGGTGGCGGTGAGCAAGGCGCCGGTGGTTTCGATGACTTGGAGCAGGCCCTCGTTGTCGGTGCCCTCGTCGAGGGTGATCTCGAAGGGGACGTAGGCGTCCTCGGCTCGTCCGGCCAGGTTGGCGGCGTAGGCGATGAGGTCTTCCGCGATGTGGAACGCGGTGGCGTGGCAGTCCCACTCCAGCCGCCCGGCCCGGACGGCCGTCCAGTCCCGGTCCGCCGCCGTCCTCAGCAGTGCCACGCAACCGGCCACGGCTTCCTGCACACGTTCCCCGCTTATGTCTCGCATGCCGTGCAGGCTACGGCGGCGCGCTGGTCAGAGCGACAGCATTTCCAGCTCCGAGGAGAGGTTGTAGCGGGCGGTCGCCTCCCACTCCTTCCTGCCGTGCGGGGTGCGGAACAGGCTTGGCAGTTCGAGGAGTTGGCGCAGAACAGCGGCGCGGCCCTCGCGGAAGGCGTCGTTCGGTACGAAGTGGTACTCCTCGCGCACGGCGGCCGTGTAGGCGGCGTACGCGGAGGGCGGCGCGGCGAGGATCGCGAGGTCGGCGTCGCACAGGACCTGGCCGTCGCGGTCGTCCGGCGCCGGGTCGTGGGTGGTGGTGAGGCGGACGAGGCGGGCCACCTCGGCGGTCCGCTCCGCGGGGACGCCGATCTCCGGAAGGGCGCGTTCGGCGAGCCGGGCGGAGCGCTCCTCGTTCTCGGAGCGGTCGGGCAGGTACACCGCGTCGTGGAACCAGGCGGCGAGGCGTACGACGTCCGGGTCGTCGGCGTGGCCGGCCAGCTCGTCGATGCGGTCCAGGACCGCGGTGAGATGGGTGAGCGTGTGATAGCGGCGCTGGGGCTCCTGCCAGCGGGTGAGCAGGTTGTCGGCGTACGGGGCCGGGTCGGGCGTGGTGGCGGGGCGGACGGCGTCGATGGCTCGGGTGAAGCGGGTGCGCAGGGCGTCGAGGGCGTGGGGATCGGCCATGGCGCCATTGTGACGCGTGCGGTGGCGTTCTCCCGGGCTCGGGCGCGGCCACCTAGGCCCTGTCGTTTGGATCAGGCCGGCTATGAGGTACGGCACCCTTGAGCCGACCCGAGCCGGGGGCGAGGGGGGTGCCCGCGCGCGAGCCGGGCGAAGCCGGTTCGCGCGCGGGGGAGTCGGCGAGTGACGACAACGCGGCTGGGGGTACCCCCTGCTCGAAGAGCTTGGGGGAGTGCGTGCCAGATCCCGCGACGCCGGGATGATCCAAACGACAGGGCCTAGCGTGGACGCCATGACTTCTGCTGACGTGCACGAGGTACGGGATCCCGAGCTGCCGGGGCGGTTGCTGGTCGTCGAGCGGGATGCGCTGGTTCCGTTGTTGCGGGCGCGGGCGGACGCCGACTTCGCGCTGCCGACCCGCGCGTGTCCGGGTTGGTCGGTGCGGGATGTGCTGGCGCACTGTTCGGCCGCGTTGATGCGGGTGGTGGAGAACCGGTTCGAGGAGGGCGTGTTCTCGCCCGAGTCCAACGACCGGGACATCGCCGAGCGGACCGACTGGAGCAACGCGCGGGTCGTCGACGAGCTGGAGCGCGGGATGACCGAGGCGGGGCCGGTGATCGCCAAGGCGGGCGGGGCGCTGGACGGCATCGCACTGGGCGAGTGGGTGCACGGCGGGGACGTACGGGAGGTGCTCGGGGAGCCGGGGGCGTACGCGGGCGCCGGGCTGCCGGACGCGCTCCGGCTGCTCGCGTGGCTGACCAGGGAGCGGCGGCATGTGCCGCTGCATGCCGACCTGGACGACGTCGACGAGCCCCTGCGCCTGGGCGAGGCGGCCGCCCCACGGCCACCGGCGCGGTACATCGGGGACGCCGCCACGCTCGTACGGCTGTATGCGGGGCGGCCGGTGGACGGGGCCTCGTACGAGCTCGCGGGGGCGCAGGCGAGGGAGCTGAACATCTTCGAGTGACCGTCGGGAGTCGGCCAAGTGGGCGGCCCTCCTCCGCTGCGGCTGCTCCACCCCGTACCCTGGGATTGGACTAGACCTGTAGCCGCCGTCGAATGCCGAGGAATGGGGTCCCATGAGCAAGCGTGCAGTCCTGGAGGTGATCGCCCTCGGCGTCGAGGACGCGGTCGCCGCCCAGGCCGGGGGTGCGGATCGGCTCGAACTGGTCACCGACATGGCGGCCGACGGGCTCACCCCGCCGGTCGAGACCGTCGCCGGGATCCGCGCCGCCGTCGGCATCGACCTGCGCGTGATGCTGCGGCTCGCGGACGGGTTCGCGGTGGGGGACGTCGAGCGGGTGGCGCGGACGGCTCGCGCGATGCGGGGTGCCGGGGCGGAGGAGTTCGTGCTCGGGTTTCTCGATACTGACGGCGGGGTGGACCTGGCGGCCGTCGAGCGGGTGGTGGATGAGCTGGACGGGTGCCGGTGGACCTTCCACCGGGCCATCGACCGGGCGGCTGACCGGGACGCGTTGCGCAAGCAGCTGGACGGGATGCCGGGGCTGGACACGTATCTCACGGCCGGGTCGGCGGCGGGGGTGGACGACGGACTTCCGACCTTGCTCGCCGAGGCGGCGCGCAGTGGGGAGCCCGGGTATGAGCAGCGGATCCTGGTGGGGGGCGGGCTGCGGCTCGACCATGTGCCGACGCTGCTTGCCGCCGGGGTCGACGGGTTCCATATCGGCGGGGCGGCCAGGCCCGGGGGCTGGGACGGTCCGGTGTCGGCGGAGGCCGTGGCCGAGTGGCGGGCGGCGTTGGATGTGGGGATGCGGTAGGGGCCGTGGACGGGCGTGGCATGAACTTGCCACTATTTTCGTATGACAAGTGGATTCTCGGCTGAGACTCCGTCGATCGACGGCAGCGCGCACCTGTTGCTCGAGCTGGCGTCCCTGCTCCACGCGGGCCGCCTCGACGGAGACGCCGGCACGATGGCGCGCTCACCCCGCTCGCATCCCGAAGTCGGCCGGAATGTCGAGGAGTTCGCGCGCTTCGCGGACGACCAGTACCAGGACCTGGTGACCCTGCTGACCGCGCTGTCCACGAAACTGCGTGCCACGGGTTCGGCGTATGTACAGGTGAACGGAACGGTCCAGGCCGATCTGGACCGCATTCTCGCCGACGGCCGCTATGTGGCCCCGAAGGACCGGTGACCGAGACCGCCATGACGACGTACCACGCCGATGTGGAGTTCCTGGAGGACTGCAATCCCGCGCTGATCGAGCGCAACGCCCAGGAGTTCACGCGGATGCGGGATCTGCTGGACTCCGTCGAGGACCCGGTGAAACGGGCGAAGGACGGCACGCAGTGGGAGAGCGTGCACCGGCAGTCCTACGACGAGCGGTTGGTGCAGGTCGCCTCCCTGGTCCGAGGGCTGTCCGACGGCTTCGGGAAGGCACGCAACGCGCTGCTCGGCTACGCGGACGCGGTGGCGGACGCCAAGCAGCACCTGGAGACCGGCATCCAGCACGAGTCGCGCCTGGACGCGTTGGTCGCCTCGGTGGCGACGGCCGTCACCCGTACCGCGCAGGCCGCCGAGCCGATGCGACGGTGGGAGGACATCCGCCAGACCACGGGGTTCCTCGACTGGATCGCCGAGATCGGGGTGGACGCCGACGCCATCCGGGAGGACGCCGAGCGCGAGTACGGCGCGGCGGAGGCGGCCTTCGCCCGGGCCCGGAGCATCGAGGAGAACGCCCGCCGGGACTGCCTGGGGCGGCTGCAGACGGCGTACGCCGACCTGCCGGACTTCCGGGGCGGTGACTTCAAGGACGGTCAGGACGTCATCGGCTGGATCGCCCCGATGATCGAGGAGGCGGCACAGGCCGCCCGCCTCGACGGCGACACCCGGCTGCCGGGCGGCGACCTGCGCAAGAACCCGTTCCCCTCCGCCGGCGACGCCCGCGTCTCGCCCGCGCTGCAGGACATCCGCAACCAGCTCAAGAGCCTGCCGGAGGGCGACAGTCTCTGGCTGCTGGACGAGTTCGGCGGCCGGGAAAGGTGGATCGGCAACAACAAGGAGCTGATCAACGCCGCGGCACAGCAGACCGGCCTGCCCCCGGACATGATCGCCGGGATCGCGTGGAAGGAGATCGGCGGCAAGCCGTATGTCCTGGACAGCGTCACGGAGACCGCCCGCGAGGCGGCCGAGGGATGGTTGAGCCCCGTCATCCCCGACAATCTGCCGGGACCGCTGGCGGGCGACCGGGACAACACCTCCTACGGGCCCATGGCGGTACAGATCCGGCGCGCGGCGGAAGTGCTGGGCTACGACCCGGACCGGCTGAGCGAGGACCAGCGCGACGAGATCCGCGGGGCGCTGAAGGACCCGGCGCAGAATCTGTTCATCGCCTCGAAGTACCTGGCGAACCTGAAGGCGGAGAGCGAGTTCGCCGATGTGCCGGCCGACCAGATGACGGCAGCCCAGTACCGCGAGCTGGCCGCACGCTACAACGGCGGCCCGTACTACCAGGGCGAGCAGGCGCAGGCGTACGCCGACGACTTCGAGACGCACCGCGCCGAAGCGGGGCGGGCACTGCGGTGAGGAAACGTGCGATGGCGAGCGCCACCGTGCTGGTGGCGCTCAACGGCCTGGCGCTGTGCCTGGTGGCCCTGGCCTACTACTTCATGCCGCAGTACCGCCTCGACCGCGACACCCTGGACAGCGCGGGCACCTGCGCCCTCCTCGGCGCCTGTGCCGGCGGCCTCGCCCTGCTGCTGACCTGGCCGACCGTGGCCGCCGGGTGGCTCAGGCGGGGGTGGTACCTGGTGCCGCTCGGCCTGTCGGTACTCGCGGTGGTCCGCTATGTGTACCTGGATATGGCCTACGACGCCTGGTAGCGCGCCTCCCAGGGCGCCCGGTCATCCCTCCAGCTGAGCGGGCAGCGGCGCCCCGTGCACCACGATCAGCCCCGACACCGCTCGCGTCAGCGCCACGTACAACCGCCGCAGCCCCGTCCGCTCGTCCGGCTCGCCGTCCACCACCGCCTGGGGCTCGTCCAGTACGACGTAGTCGTACTCCAGACCCTTCGCGAGCGATGCCGGGACCAGCGTCAGGCGGGTCTCCCGAGTCGTCTCCTCGCCTGGGGCCAGGTAGGTGATCCCGGCCGCCGTCAGTGCCCCCGCAAGCTCCGGGACACGGGCATCCGCGGCGATCAGCCCCACCGACCCCTCCCTGCCCAGCAACTCCCCGCACGCTGCGACGACTTCGGCCGTCTCCGACGCCGTACGGACCTCGAAGAACCCGGGGTTCTCACGGATCGACGCCACCGGAGTCAGCCCCGGCGCGATGTGGGGGAGGAGGCGCGAGGCGTACGTGATCACGTCCGTCGGGACGCGGAAGCCCGCCGTCAGTTCCTCGATGACGCCGTCCGACTTGCCGAGGTGGGCCAGCGCCTCGTCCCAACTGCGGGTCGCCCAGGGGGTCGTGCCCTGCGCCAGGTCGCCGAGGACCGTCGCCGAACCGGTCGTGCAGCGGCGGCCCACCGCCCGGTACTGCATGGGGGAGAGGTCCTGCGCCTCGTCGAGGACGACATGGCCGAGGGACGGGGTCCGGGAGACGAGGTCCGCCGCCTCGTCGATCAGGACCGCGTCCGCCGCCGACCAGCCGGCGGACTTCACCGACCGCGCCGGCTTCGCCCACAGGATCGTCTTCTGCTCGTCCTCGTCGAGGATCCCGGCCGCGTGCTCGGCCAGGAAGTCGGCGTCGGCGAGCAGGCGCAGCACCAGTTTGGCCGGGTCGACCGGCGGCCAGATCTCCTTGACGGCCGCCTTCACCGCGCTGTTGCGGGCCACCGCGTCCTGCACCCGGTCGTCCGGCGCCTCGCCCGACCGCTCCATCTGGACCAGCACAGCGTGCGCGATGCGCTGCGGAAGGGCCTCGCGGGCGGCGCCGTATCGGATGTCGCGGTCGAGCAACTCGCGGACGATCTCCTCGAGTTCGTACGCCGGGACACGCCAGCGACGTGATCCCCGTACGACGACCACCGCCTCCGTCGGCATGGTCACATGCGAGTACACCGCCCGCCGCAGCACCTCCGCCATCCTCGCGTCGCCCTTGATCACCGCGGCCGCCGCGTCGTCCGTACCGCGCACCTCCACGTGGGCGACCAGGTCGTCCACCGTCGCCTGGCGGACCGTCAACTCGCCCAGCGCCGGGAGCACCTGCTCGATGTAGTGCAGGAAGGACTTGTTCGGCCCGATGACGAGCGTGCCGGTGCGGGCGAGCCGCTCGCGGTGGGCGTACAGCAGATACGCCACCCGGTGCAGGCCCACCGCCGTCTTCCCGGTGCCGGGGCCTCCCTGCACGCACACGGTGCCGCCGAGCCCGGACCGTACGATCTCGTCCTGCTCCGGCTGGATGGTCGCCACGATGTCCCGCATCGGGCCGACGCGCGGGCGCTCGATCTCCTGCTGCAGGAGTTTGCTGGTGCGGGCCTCCCCGGCGGAGCCGGATAGTGTCACAGCGGCGGGGTCGGAGAGGTGCTCGTCCTCGTACGCCGTCAGATCGCCGCCCGTGTAACCGAAGCGGCGGCGCAGCGCGATGTCCATCGGGTCCTTCTTGGACGCCCGGTAGAACGGCTGGGACACCGGCGCACGCCAGTCGATGACCATCGGGTCGCCGTCCGCGTCGTGCACATGCCGACGCCCGATGTAGAAGCGTTCACCTTCCGCGCCCTCGGCCCCCTCGGCGCCCGGCGCATGCAGATAGTCGAGTCGGCCGAAGAACAGCGGGGTGTCGCTGAGGTCGGCCAGGGACTTGATCCGCTCGTCGATCTGATGGGCGAGGACTTCGGCGTTGACCCAGTTCGCGGTGACATCGCTGATGTCCAGGGACTCGACGTCCTCGCGCATGGCGCGCAGGGCGGCGCGGGACTCGGCCAGGTGGGTGCGCTCCCGGGAGAGCGGGTCGAGCGGGTCGAGGGGGCCGAGCGGGTCGTCGACGGGCGTGGACAAGGGGGTGCCTCCGGAGGACCTGCGGGTGAGTGGTCGAGAGAGCCGACCGGTTTCCGTCCGGACGGCGGCACTCCGTGAACGGAGGCGGGCAAGAGCGGAGATTTTAGGTGAGCGCCCTCCTCGGACGCCAACGGATTTTCCACCCCTGGTGCGACCCTTAGGGGAAGCGGCCTCCCCCCTGGGGGTAGGGGGTACATCCGGAGGCGTACGGGGGCGGTGCGCGGCTTGGCACCGCAGGGCGATGCGTACTCCGTGTCTGCGAATCCATCATGGAGACATGAGCGCAGCAACCATCCACCCAGCCCCTCCGGGCCCCCGAGGAGCGACAGCGCTCCAGGGGAGCCATCATCGTCACCGCATCGGTGAAGCCCTGCGTGCCGTCAGGGTGTTCGCGGGTGCCGCCTTCGACGTGATCATCCTCGGTGAGTACGGCGAGGAGGCGGGCGTCCGCCACAAGTGACACCTAGTGTCGCTCCGTGGCCCGCCGATCACACGGAGCAACTCCCTGCTGTCTTCCGACTCTTTCCCTCCTCGCCTTCACCGCCCTCTGCCTCCACCAGCACCTCCCGATGGCCGACGCGCTGGTCTACCGGGCGGAAGGAGAAGCCGTCCTGAGCGGCGGCGATCACCTCTACGACTTCACCGTCACCGAGTGGCACCTCCCCGCCACCTACCCGCCCTTCGCGGCACTCCTCTTCGTCCCGACGGCGCTGATCCCCGTCGCCGTCCTCAAGGGGGCCTTCCTGGCGGGCAACGCGCTCCTGCTCGCCGTACTCGTCCGTCTCTCCGCGCGCCTGGCGAACCTGCCCCTCCGCCTCCCGGCCCTGTGCGCCGCCACGGCCCTGGCCCTGTGGCTGGAACCGGTCTTCCAGACCCTCGTCTTCGGCCAGATCAACCTCGCCCTGGCCTGCCTGGCCCTGTGGGACCTGACCCGGCCGCCGGGCGCGCGCGGCAAGGGCACGGCGGTCGGTGTCGCCGCCGGGATCAAACTCACCCCGGCGATCTTCATCGCGTACCTGCTGCTGCGCGGGCGCCGACGGGAGGCGCGCGCGGCGACCGCGGCCTTCGCGGGGACGGTCGCGCTCGGCGCCCTCGCCCTGCCCTCCGCGAGCCTCGACTTCTGGACCCGCCGGCTCTACGAGACGGACCGCGTGGGCAAGGTGTGGATCATCGACAACCAGTCGCTGCGGGGCCTGATCGCCCGCGCCCTGGGTGATCAGGCCCCGGGCCCCGGCTGGCTGCTGCTCCCGGCAGCCGTGGTCGCGATCATCGGCCTGTGGACGGCGGCGCGGGCAGCCGAGGAGAGCGACGCCCTGCTCGTCACGGCGTTCACCGCGCTGCTGATCTCGCCGATCAGCTGGTCGCATCACTGGGTGTGGTGCGTCCCGCTGATCGCCGTACTCCTGGCGGGCGGCCGTACGCGACTGGCCTGCGCGGTCGTCGCGCTCTTCACGGCCCGCACGATGTGGCTGCTCCCGCACGAGGGCGAGCTGGACCTCCGACTGACGTGGTGGCAGCAGCCGTTGGCGTCGCCGTACCCGCTCCTGACCCTCGCCCTGCTGGCCGCCTACTCCTGCGCGAGGATCTCGTCGGCGTCCACGATCCGGTACGCGTACCCCTGCTCGGCCAGGAAGCGCTGGCGGTGGGCGGCGAAGTCCTGGTCGATCGTGTCGCGGGCGACGACCGAGTAGAAGTGCGCCTGGTGGCCGTCCGACTTGGGCCGCAGCACCCGCCCCAGCCGCTGCGCCTCCTCCTGCCGCGACCCGAAGGTGCCCGACACCTGGATGGCGACCGTCGCCTCCGGCAGGTCGATGGAGAAGTTCGCGACCTTGGACACGACGAGGACGCTGATCTCGCCCTCCCGGAAGGCGTCGAAGAGCTTCTCGCGCTGGGCGTTGGAGGTCTCGCCCTTGATCACGGGCGCGTTCAGGTGCTCGCCCAGTTCGTCGAGCTGGTCGATGTACTGGCCGATCACCAGGATCTGCTGTCCGGCGAACTTGCGGACGATGGCCTCGGTGACCTTCCGCTTGGTGTCGGTCGTCGCGCAGAAGCGGTACTTCTCCTCCTGCTCGGCGGTGGCGTACGCGAGCCGCTCGGAGTCGGTGAGATTGACGCGGACCTCGACGCAGTCGGCGGGCGCGATGTAGCCCTGCGCCTCGATCTCCTTCCACGGCGCGTCGAACCGCTTCGGGCCGATCAGCGAGAACACGTCCGACTCCCGCCCGTCCTCCCGGACGAGGGTCGCGGTCAGGCCCAGCCGGCGCCGGGCCTGGAGGTCGGCGGTGAACTTGAAGACGGGCGCGGGCAGCAGGTGCACCTCGTCGTAGACGATGAGGCCCCAGTCGCGGGAGTCGAAGAGCTCCAGATGCGGATAGACACCCTTCCGCTTCGTCGTCAGTACCTGGTACGTGGCGATGGTGACGGGCCGGATCTCCTTGCGCGTCCCGCTGTACTCCCCGATCTCGTCCTCGGTCAGCGACGTCCGCTTCACCAGCTCGTGCTTCCACTGCCGGGCCGAGACGGTGTTCGTGACGAGGATGAGCGTGGTCGACTTCGCCTGCGCCATGGACCCGGCGCCGACGAGGGTCTTCCCGGCGCCACAGGGCAGCACGACGACCCCGCTGCCGCCGTGCCAGAAGTTCTCCACGGCCTGCTTCTGGTACGGCCGCAGGGCCCACCCGTCCTCGGCCAGCTCGATCGGGTGCGCCTCGCCGTCCACATATCCGGCGAGGTCCTCGGCGGGCCAGCCCAGCTTCAGCAGCGTCTGCTTGATCTGCCCGCGCTCGGAGGGGTGCACGGCGACGGTGTCCGGATCGATCCGGGCGCCGACCAGCGGAGCGATCCGCTTCGAGCGCAGCACCTCCTCCAGCACCGGGCGGTCGGTGGTGGTGAGGACGAGGCCGTGGGTGGGGTGCTTGCTCAGCGTCAGCCGGCCGTACCGGTCCATCGTGTCGGCGATGTCGACCAGCAGCGCGTGCGGCACGGGGTAACGGCTGTAGGTCACCAGCGCGTCCACGACCTGCTCGGCGTCGTGCCCGGCCGCGCGCGCGTTCCACAGGCCGAGCGGTGTCACCCGGTAGGTGTGGATGTGCTCCGGCGCCCGCTCCAGTTCCGCGAACGCCGCGATCGCCCGACGGCACTCGTCGGCCTGCTCGTGATCGACCTCGAGGAGCAGTGTCTTGTCCGACTGGACGATCAGTGGTCCGTTCACGTGCGTCAGCCCTTCCGCTCGACCACTCGGCCAAACGTCCAGTGTGCCTGATCGTCTCCGGAGTCCTACAGGATGAGTTTTCATTCGTGTGAGTGGCGTGGTTTCACCTGTACGGCCGTGGCTGCGAAGAATGCCCACCGTGCAGGCCATCACTCGTGATCCGTCCCCCACGACCACCACTCTCGGCTACGCCCTGTTCGCCACCCGCTGGCTGCAGGCCCCGCTCTACTTCGGCCTGGTGGCCGCACAGGGGGTGTACGTCTACAAGTTCTTCAACGAGCTGTGGACGTTAGTGCTCCGGTGCGTGACCGGGCAGGCCACCGAGACCTACGTCATGCTCGCCGTGCTGAAGCTCGTCGACGTCGTGATGATCGCCAATCTGCTGATCATGGTGATCGTCGGCGGCTACGAGACGTTCGTCTCCCGCATCGGTCTGCAGGGCCACCGCGACCAGCCCGAATGGCTCTCGCACGTGAACTCCAACGTGCTGAAGGTCAAGCTGGCCACCGCCATCGTGGGCATCTCCTCGGTGCATCTGCTGCAGATGTTCGTGGACGTCCACCACACCTCGCGCCACTCGCTGCTGTGGGGCACGGTGATCCACATGGCGTTCATCGCCTCGGCGGCGATCCTGGCGTACATGTCGGGGCCGATGGCCGCGCACGCCGAGCGCGGCGACCGGCACGCGCACCGTGAACACGCTCCCGACGAGCCCGCCGCGAAGGCCTTCGTCCCGGCCCAGGTCACCACCCGTGAGGACGAGCCGAGCGCCGAGCAGCGGCTGCGTGCCGCCGGTTTTCCCGCCCGGAAGCGGCTGGAGGACTTCGACTCCGAGCACCCGCGCTCCTTCGACCGGGAGGCCGTGGCCGGGCTCGGCAAGCTGGACTTCGTCGCCGCCCGCCGCAACGTGGTCTTCGTGGGCCCGCCCGGCACCGGCAAGACGCATCTGGCCGTCGGCCTCGGCGTGCGCGCCTGTCAGGCCGGCCACTCGGTGCTGTTCGCGACCGCCGAGGAGTGGGCCGCCCGGCTGGCCGGCGCCCGGGACGCCGGGCGGCTCGCCGAGGAACTGGCCGCGCTCGACGACCACGCCGTGCTGATCGTCGACGAGATCGGCTACACCCCCTTCGACGCGGACACCACCGCCCTCTTCTTCCAGCTGATCGCCCACCGCTACGAACGGGCCTCGCTGATCGTGACCGGCGACCGGCCGCTCGGCCGCTGGGACGAGATCTTCGGCGGCCCCTCCACGCTGGCGATGGTGGACCGGCTGGCCCACCACGCCGACGTCGTACGGATCGACGGGGACAGCTACCGGATGCGGCGGGCTACTTCAGCGTGGGCAGATTGAGGTTGTTGACCAGCGGCTGGGCGAACAGGTGCCCGTCGATGTTGACGATCGGCTCGCCTCCGGACCCGGCGGCCGGGAGCGGCAGGGGCAGGGCGGAGGCGGGGGCCGCGGCGGCCAGTACGCCGATGATCAGGGCGGCGGCGACGGTGGCGAGGCGGGTCGAGGTGGGGCGCATGAGTGCTGGCGGACCTTTCTGATGCCGGGGTGTGACAGATGGCGTGACAGATGGCGTGGAAGGTGGTGTGCGCGCCGGACGGGCCGGACCCGGGGACACGGGTCCGGCCCGACGCGTGGACGGAGGGTCAGATCGCCGGAGTCTCGAGGACGAACCCGGCTGCGTCGATGACGACCGCGGCCGCCTGGGTGGCGAAGGCTCCGATCATGGTGGCGGTGGCGGTCAGCACGGTGGCGATGCGGCGCGCAGTGCGCATGGGACAACTACCTCTCTGTTTCGCTCACTTGAGCGCGATCAGGACATCCGGTGGCTGCCCTGCGCCGCGCGAGGCGATGCGGAGGTCCCCGCAAGCTCCCTCAACAGTGGGAAGAGCCCGGCGTGGCGTGCATGAAACGCCGCGTACGCCCGAACGGGTGGCACCTCAGATCTGGTCGTCCGCCAGCTCCGCCACTCCCGTGATCCGGTGCAACGGATACGTCCGCACCTCGTCCGCGGTGTGGTCGTACGCCGTCACGAACCCGCCCTCGACGCGCACCGGGGCGATCACCCGCTGACTCGCGGCGCCCTCGGCGTTGACGTACCCGATCCACAGCGCCTCGCCGGTCAGGACGGCGGCCTGCATGGTGGCGAGGGTCTCGGCGGAGGTGGTCCGGGGCAGCGCACCGCCGGTCACCGGGGCCGCGCTCGCGCTGGGCTTGCGCGGTGTCGTGGAGGCGACGTCGCCCGCCCGGATGGCGCGGATCGCGGCCGCCAGCAGCGTGGCGTCCGGCGTCGGCGGGCCGTCCGGGACCGGTTCGGGTGCCGTGCGCGGCGGGGTGCGGTGGGCGTCGGCGCGGGTGATCAGGACGTCGCCCTCGGCCGACTCGGCGGCCGGCGCGAAACCCATCGCGCGCAGGCCCTCCAGCAGCGTGGCCGGATCGGCCTGGGCGGCGAGCACCGTCGGCGCGAGGCGGCGCAGGCGCAGGCCGGCCGCCCGCTTGTCGGCGAGGATCTCGTTCAGCATCGCGTCGTCGTCGCAGCGGACGTACGCCGAGGCGGCGCCCACCCGCAGATGCCCGTGCTTACGGGCCACGTCGTCGATCAGATACGCCAGCGGCTGCGGCACCGGCGTCCGCGAGTGCTCGGCGAGGAAGGCGTGCAGATCGGAGGCGCTGCGCCCGGCGTCCAAGGCACGGCGCACCGAGCCCGGCGTGAACCGGTACACCGTCGCCCCGCCCTTCGACTCCACGTCCGCGAGCACGTCCAGCATGTCGGCGAGCGGCCGCCGCAGCGGCCCCGGCGCCACGGCCGTGAGGTCGGCCTGGAGCAGGACGTGGTCGAGCGGCTCGGGCAGCAGCGGGGCGAGCAGGCGGGCGGCGGCAGCGGTGGCGACGGCCTGCTCGGTGGGGGAGAGGGGCTCGGGGGAAGCGGCGGGGCGGGAGTGCTCGTGATGGATCGGGAGCTTGTCGCCGGGGCCTGCGGGGGCGTCGGCGGGCCGGGCCGGCGCCGAGGAGTCGGCGTCGCCGCTTGCCGCCGAAGGACGCGTGGCCGAAGGGCCGGCGTCGCGCATCGGCGCCGAAGGGCCGGCATCGCGGGTCGGCGCCGATGGGCCCGTGGCCGACGGGCCCCCGCCCCGGCCCGCCCCATCCCGCTCGGTCGCAGTCGTCGCCGACGCCCCCAGCAACGCCCGACCGTGCCCCGACAGCGCGCCCCGCCCGGTCACCCCCAGCAGCTCCGCCTCGCTCAGCGCCCACCGGGCCAGCCTGCCGCGCAGGTCGTCGTCCTGCTGAGGGCCGCGCAGCGGCCGCTCCCAGCGCAGCCGCGCCAGCACCGACTCGGCGGACGGGGACTGGCCCTGCGGCAGGCCGGCGAGCAGGGTCAGCACCCGGTGCCGTACCTCCGGCGCGGCGGAGCGGTCGAGGCCCGGGCCCAGCGTGGACAGCGTGCGCTCCTTCGCGTCCCGCCCGCCGACCAGCCCGGCCGTGCGCGTCGCCGTCAGCCACGCCTGCGCCAGCCGGGCCCAGCGCTGGGCGGGGGGCTGGTCCAGCCACTCGTCGTAGGCGGGCGTCGCCGCGTACCGCTCGTCGGCCTCGCCGTCGGAGGCCAGCAGTCCGGCGGCGTAGGCCAGCTCGACCCAGAAGGCGGCGACGGGCTCGGGCACGTCGAGGGCGACGGCGGTCCGCTTGAGGTCGCGCACGCTCAGCCCGCCGGCCCGCAGCACGGCCGGCCCGCCCTCGTCCCAGTCCTTGAGGAGTTCCTCGACGGTCGCCAGCGCCGTGTAGGCCTGTCCGGCCGCCGTCGCGTCCACAACCTGTGGACTGTGCGTCGAGGCCGCCTCGACGGGCGGCGGCAGCGGCTCGGTGGCGCGGTGCGCCCGGCCCGCGCGCAGGTGCAGGGCCACCTCGCGGGGGAGTACGACCGTGCCGGGCGTCGTGGGCAGGAGGAGGCCGCGGTCCAGGAGCCAGCGCAGGCGGGGCGCCGGGTCGGCGGTGACCTGCCCGTACGGCGGCCCCCAGACGAGGCGGGCCAGGACCTCCAGGGACTCCTCCGGGGCGTCGGCGAGCAGGGCATTCATGCGCCGCCGGTCGGTGAACAGGGCGGTGAGCGAGGCCACGGCGGACACGGCGTCGTGCGTCGAGGGCAGCCCGGCCGTCGTGACGATCTCCTGGATACGGCCCGGGGACATGCCGGAGGTGGCCTCCTGCACGGTCGGCCCGAGCCCGGTCGGTGACGGATGCTGCGGCGTCGGCGCCAGCAGTTCGCGGACCGTGCGGACGAGGCGCAGCCGGTCGTCGCCGCCCCACACCAGGGCCTGGTCGCGCAGGGTTCCCAGGGCGTGCGGCAGGGCGCCGGCCACGGCCGGGTCGCCCGCGTCGCCGGTCATCAGGCCGAGCAGTTCGTCGTACGTCGCCGGGTCCGCCGCCACGGCCAGCGCCTCCGCCGTCTGCAGCGCGAAACGGTCCAGCCGCTCCAGCGCGCGCACGACGGAGGCCCGGGTGCCGGCGCGGGTCGCCAGCTGGGTGAGGTCGGTCGGGACGGGCGTGATGAGGTCGGGCCGGCTGCGCAGGAGTACGGCCAGCGAGGCGTCGTCCCGCGCGCGGAGAGCCTCCGCGAGGGAACGGGGCGGTGTAGCCGGGTCGCTCATCCTGCCCACGTTAGCGGGTGGGCAGCGGGGCAGGGGGTGCGTCGTCCGCCCGGAACGCCGTCCGACGGGCGAACAGAACGTTTCACAAATGACCCTCGGATGAACATCGTCCGGAGGAATCCGGCGCCACTGGCAACACCCCGCACCCACTGGTCACCCTGGGCACCCTGTCAACTACTTCACGGCTCAAGGGGATTCGGGGGCCCGGCGGTGAGCGAACAGGTCGAGCAGTGGATCGCGATCCTGAGTCTCGCGTTCCCGGTGGCGGCGTTCCTGTGGGAGTTCGCCATCGTCGGCCGCAAGCGGCTCGGATACCGCGTGCAGATGGACACCCTGGCCGCGGACGCGGCCGACAAGCCGTACGCCGATGTGCTGGGGGACATGCGGCACGACGGCCACCGGCTCAAGGACCCCTCGTTCGTCCTGCTGCGCATCGAGAACGCCGGATCCGCCAAGATCGTCTCCGAGGACTATCTGGCCGATCCCTCCGACCCGTACGGCATCAAGGTCACCTTCCGCAACCGCCGGGTCGCGGCCGTGGTCCTCACCGATCCGAGCAACAACGCGCTGCGTGACTTCTTCTTCGAGGAGGTGACGGAGGGCGACAACGTCCGCGTCGTCGCCAAGCCCGGCTTCCGCCGCAACAACAACGCCCGGGACCGCACGGGCACCATCCGGCTGCCGAAGGTGACGCTGCCCCGAGGGGCCGAGTACAAGGTGCTCGTCGTGCTGGAACGCTGGCCCGAGGACGACGGCAAAGAGCCCTTCCCGGACCCGGACGTCCAGGGCACCGACGGGCACGACCGCTGGTACGACCCGCTGGTGCGGTTCCTGCGGCTGAAGGCGACCAGGACCGAGAGCCATGTCTTCGCCTCCCGGCCCGCCTGGTGGGCCATGTGGATCCTGATCGCGGCCGTCGTCGTCCAGGCCGGCTTCACGCTGTTCCTCCGCGAGGACCGGCGGCCCCCGCTGGACTGCGTCGGCGGCACCCTGCACCTGCACGGCTCCACCGCGTTCGCGCCCGCCGTCGAGGCCGCGGCCCGCGACTACCTCAAGAGGTGCGAGGGGGCGGATGTGCGCATCCCTCTCGCGGAGGACACCTTCACGGGCAGCACCGACGGGGTCACCGACCTGGACGATGCCGGCCGGGACGCCGGGATCCAGGTCGGCGAGGGCCTCGGCGACCACATCGCCTTCACCGACGGCCTCGCCGAGGACGGTCACCCCAACCTGATACCCAAGCCCGTCGCCTTCTCCGTGTTCACCATCGTCGTCAACAAGGGCGCGAACGTACAGAACCTGACGCTGGAGCAGATCCGCGACATCTTCGCAGGCCGGGTCCGGAACTGGTCCGAGGTCGGCGGCAACAAGGTGCCCGTCCACCTGGTCAACCGCCAGCCCGGCTCGGGCACCCGCAAAACCCTGGTCGCCAAGGTCCTGGACGGCAGGGAACCGCCCCAGTTCACGGAGACCGACTGCGCGGCCCTCGGCGAGAATCAGTACGGCCGCTGCGAGGTCGGCAGCACCGACGCCATGCTGGACAGGACCGCCTCGACCCCCGGTGCCATCGGCTACAGCGAGGCCGCCGGAGTCGACGGCCACCCGGCCGCCGGCAAGCTGGTCAAGCTGAAGATCGACGGCAAGGAATCGACGGCGGACGGCGTCGAGGACACCAACTATCCCTACTGGCAGACCGAGTTCGCCTACACCTACGGCCCGGTACCGGCCGGCTCGATCGCGGCCGCCTTCCTCAACTTCCTCACCCAGCAGAGCGGCCGCGACCTCCTGCGCGAACACGGCCACGGCCTCTGCTCGGAAGCACAGAACTCGGGTGAGTGCCGCCCGGTCTGACCGCGCCACCCGCCGACATGGCCGGTCGTGTCCGCCGCTATGGCCGCCTCGCGCGGCGATATGGCCGGTCGTGTCCGCCGCAATGACTGCCTCACCCGCCCGCCGACATGACCCGTCCCGTCCGCCGCAATGACTGCCTCACCCGCCCGCCGACATGACCCGTCCCGTCCGCCGCAATGACTGCCCCACCCGCCCGCCGACATGACCCGTCCCACCCGCCGCTATGACCGCCCGACCCGCCGACATGACCCGTCCCACCCGCCGCTATGACCGCCCGACCCGCCGACATGACCCGTCCCACCCGCCGCAATGACCGCCCCCACCCCCCGATATGACCCGTCCCGTCCACCCTGTCCTGCGCTAACGTCGTCCCACGGGGTATCCAACGCACCCACCCCGGAGGGGACTTCGTGGGGATCGAGAGCGACCAGGTCGTCTACGAGTATCTGAGCCGCGTCGGCGACGTGGCCCAGCAGCGGCAGCTGCCGTCGGCCACCCGCATGCGGCTGGTGTCCGAGCTGCGCGGCGAGATCGACCGGCGCCGAGCCAAGGCCCCGGTCGACAGCCCCGCCGCCGTCCGCCGCATCATCGCCCGCCTCGGCACCCCGGACGAGGTCGTCGCGGCCGCCGGGGGCAAGGCCGCCCCCGCACCACAGGCACCGGTCGCCTCCGTCCCCGTACAGCCGGAGAAACGCGACGCCGAGAACGCCGGGGAACGCCCCAAGGGCCTGCGCCGCATCGTCCCCCGCCCCCGCCCCGCCGAGCCCCCGGCAACGCCCGACGACGCCCCACCGCCGCCCCACCTCGCCGGCATCTCGGACCTCGGCGGCAGCGCGACCCAGCCCGACTGGTGGCGGGTCGACAGCAGCCCGTTCGGCCCCGGCGAGGACGTCCCGGGATTCGTCGGCGGCGTGGAGATCCCGGAGATGCTCAGGCGACCGCCCGCCAAGGACGAGACGTCGTTGCGGAAGAAGGAGCCCGCAGAGGAACCGGAGACGCCCGCCGTCGAGAAGGCCGAGGACCCGGAACCTCCGGCGAAGACCCGTCGCCGTCTCATCCCGCGCCCGACCCTCCCCACCGGCCGCTGGAGCAACCCCCTCCTCCTGCTCGCCGCCGCCCTCCTGGTCGCCGGCGCCATCCTCGGCAACCTCATCGCCCTCCTCCTCGGCTGGCTCATCGCCTGGGCCTCCCGGAAGCTCAGTGACGCCGAGACGAAGTGGGCGGTCGTGATCATCCCCGCTTTCTCCCTCACGGCGGGCGTGACCTGGCTGTGGGGCCGCACGAACGGCCGCTGGGGCGACCCGATCGCCGAGGGCCAGATGAACGCGGCGATCGCCGACACCTGGCCGTGGGTGCTGAGGGGCGCGGCGGTGGCATCGGCGCTGTTCATCGTCTGGCGCTCACAGAAACGCACCTAGGAGCGTGGGGCCGCATCGACCTGCGGCTCGGCCGCGTGGGCGCGACAAACCGCACATCACCCGCGGTCGCCGCACGACGAACCGGACCGAGCCACCAGGCGCACATCACACCCACCCGGCGTCTGCCCTTCCGCCCCCTGGGCACAATGGCCCATATGGCCCCTTCGCTGACCGTCGGCTTCGACCTCGACATGACCCTCATCGACTCCCGCCCCGGCATCCACGCCTGCTACCAGGCGCTGTCCGAGCGCACGGGAACGTACATCGACGCCGACCTGGCGATCACCCGCCTCGGGCCGCCGCTGGAAGAGGAACTGATCAACTGGTTCCCGGCGGAGCAGATCGCGACCATCGCCGACCTGTACCGCGAGATGTACCCGTCGATAGCCATCACGGCGACGCCCGCACTCCCCGGCGCCGCCGAAGCCGTCGCCGCCGTACGCGCCGCAGGCTGTCGTGCGATCGTCGTCACCGCCAAGTACGAGCCGAACGCCAAGCTGCACCTGGAGCACCTCGGCATCCAGCCCGACGCGGTCATCGGCAACCTGTGGGCCGAGCAGAAGGCGGCGGCCCTGCGGGAGCACGACGCGGCCGTCTACGTCGGCGACCACGAGGGCGACGTGCGCGCGGCCCGCGCGGCCGGCACGCTCTCGGTCACCGTGGCCACCGGGCCGTTCAGCGCCGAGCAACTGGGCGCACTCGGCGCGGACGTGGTCCTCACGGACCTGACCGGGTTCCCGGGCTGGCTGACCGGCTACCTCGAGGCGCCCCGCGCCTGACGCCGCCCGGCCGCGATCGACTGGAACACGCCGACACCGGCGACGAGGAATCCGACGCCCATCAGCATGCTCAGTCCGAACATGTACGTCGGAAATGGCGTCGTGCCCAGCAGGAACGGGGCCACCGTGACCAGAGTGGCCACGGCACCGATGAAGAACACGACCGCACCGGCACGGATCAGTCGGTCACCGGGAGCGGCGGAATTCGTTTGGGTTTTGTCGCGCACCGGACCAGGGTAGTTCCCTGCGCGAGGGAACAACCGGGCGACGTCTTGTCACCCGCCCGGGGACCATTAGCCTTGGTACCGGCGGGTCATGGTCGACCCGCTGTAGTGCTATCAAGAGCCGTTTTCCGAAGCAGTTTTCCGACGAGTACGAGGACGAGGACAGACGTGCCTACCGGCAAGGTCAAGTGGTTCAACAGCGAGAAGGGCTTCGGCTTTCTCTCCCGCGACGACGGCGGTGACGTCTTCGTCCATTCCTCGGTCCTCCCCGCCGGAGTAGACACACTCAAGCCGGGACAGCGAGTGGAGTTCGGGGTGGTCGCCGGTCAGCGTGGTGACCAGGCGCTTTCGGTCACCATTCTCGACCCGACCCCGTCCGTCGCGGCCGCCCAGCGCAAGAAACCGGACGAGCTGGCGTCGATCGTGCAGGACCTGACGACCCTCCTCGAGAACATCACGCCGATGCTCGAGAAGGGCCGCTACCCCGACAAGGCCTCCGGCAAGAAGATCGCCGGCCTGCTGCGGGCGGTCGCCGACCAGTTGGACGTATAGCCGCCGACTACGGGAAATCCAGCGCATCCGGGCCGAGGGGCGGCACCAGCCCCTCGGCCGCCGCGCGTGTCAGCAGCCCCCGGACCGCCGCATAGCCGTCCACGCCGAGGTCGTGCGTGAACTCGTTGACGTACAGCCCGATGTGCTGGTCGGCGACGGCCGGGTCCATCTCCTGGGCGTGGTCCATGACGTACGGGCGGGAGGCCTCGGGGTCGTCCCAGGCGGCGCGCACCGAGGTGCGGATCGCGTCGGCGAGCCGTGTCAGCGCCGCCGTGCCCAGTGACCTCTTGGCGATGATCGCGCCCAGCGGGATCGGCAGCCCGGTGGTGTTCTCCCAGTGCTCGCCCATGTCCGCGAGCTTGTGCAGCCCGTAGTTCTGGTACGTGAAACGCGCCTCGTGGATGACGAGCCCCGCGTCGACCTTCCCGTCCCGCACGGCGGGCATGATCTCGTGGAACGGCAGCACCACGATCTCGCCTACACCAGCGGGGAGGGTGTCGGCGGCCCAGAGGCGGAACAGCAGATACGCCGTCGACTTCTCGCTCGGCACCGCGACCGTGCGGCCCGTGAGGTCGAGCCCCGCTTCCCGGGTCAGCACCAGCGGACCGCAGCCCCGGCCCAGCGCGCCCCCGCAGGGCAGCAGGGCGTACTCGCCGAGGACGTACGGCAGCACGGCGTACGACACCTTCAGTACGTCGAACTCGCCGCGCTCGGCCATGCCGTTGGTGATGTCGATGTCGGCGAAGGTGACGTCGAGCTCGGGGGCGCCGGGGACGCGGCCGTGGGCGAGGGCTTCGAAGACGAAGGTGTCGTTCGGGCAGGGGGAGTACGCGATCCGCAACGGCTCACCGGTGGTCATGTGGGTTCCAACTCTCCAGGAGGGGTGGGAGCTTCCCGAAGGCCTCCGTCAGGGCGGCCAGCGCGTCGCCGATGCGCCAGGCGGCGCGGTCGCGTGGGCCGACGGGGTTGGAGACGGCGCGCAGCTCCAGCACCGGCGTGCGGTGGGCCGCGGCGGCCTCGGCGACGCCGAAGCCCTCCATGGCCTCGGCGAGCGCGGTGGGGTGGCGCTCACGCAGCCGCGCGGCACGGACCGCGGTGCCGGTCACGGTGGAGACGGTCAGGACGGCGCCGGGGCGTGCGCCGGTCGCGGTCGCGACCTCTCGTACGAGTGCTTCCGGCGGACGGTGGGTGACGGCACCGAAGCCCAGCTCGGTGACCGGCAGAAAGCCGTCGGGGGTCTCCGCGCCCAGATCGGCGGCCGTGATCTCGTCGGCGACGACGAGGGAGCCGACAGGGGCATGGGGGGCGAAGCCGCCCGCGATGCCGGCCGAGACGACCAGGCCGTAGGGGGCGCCGTCGAGCGCGGCCGTGGTGAGGGCGGTGGCCGTGGAGGCGGCGGCGAGGGCGGGGCCCACACCGACCGCGAGCAGGTCGACCGCCACCGCTGTGGGCAGTCGTTCCGCAGGACGACAGCCCGCGGCGCCGGGCACCGGCTGGACGGACCTCGAGGACAGCCGACCTTCGTCAGCGGCCCCAGCAAGCGCACGCGCCACCGCGTCCCGCTCGGCGGGAACCGCGGTGGCCACGAGCACGCGAAGCCCGGCGGCAGCGATCAGCTGTCCTTCTCCAGCTTGAAGGACCACAGGCCCGTCACGTCCCGCTCGCCCTCCTTGATCGACACCAGCGTCGAGTCGCCGCTGGCGCCGTACTGGGCGTTGAAGAACACGCTGCCCGGGACCGTGCGGTACGTCTTGGTGCTGGAGTCGGTGAGCGGCTGGCCGTTCATGAGGATGGTCCAGCCCTCGTCCGCGATCTCCGGGTCGACACCGAAGCGCACGGTCTCGTCGGGGTCGACCTTGATGGACTCGATGCCCTTGTCCTTCAGGCACTTCGTCAGGTCCTCGGTCTTGAGGGCCTCGCCCTCGCCACCGCAGGTCGCCTCCGAGTGGACGGAGGACGTGCCGACGGTGAGGGTGGCCAGCGGCGTCGGCTTGTCGCAGGCCGACAGCACGAGCAGTCCGGCGGAAACGGCGCCGGCGGCGGCGAGCGCGCGGCGGCGTCGCACAACGGATTGCATGGTCATGGGCGAAGGCTATCGGGCCTGGATGACCCGCTCTCTATGTGGGGGGCGGCGTGCCGTACGTCACGCCACCCGTGGCCGGGTGTGCCCACCGTGCCGGGCCGAGCTGATCAGGCCCTTGACGGTGGTCAGCCAGCCGGTGGCGACGATCGCCGAGCCGACCAGCAGGCCGAACGAGCCCTGCAGCGGCAGCACGATGCCGATCGCGCCGCCGAGCACCCAGGACATCTGCAGCAGCGTCTCGGAACGCGCGAACGCCGACGTACGGACCAGCTCCGGCACGTCCCGCTGGATCAGCGCGTCCAGCGACAGCTTGGCCAGCGCCTGCGCGAACCCGGCGACCGCCGCCAGGAACGCCACGAGCACCGCGCCGAAGAAGACGGCGGCCGTGATCGCCACGGCCAGCACGAACCCCACGACGGTCACGATGATGATCTCCGGCGCCCGGGACCGCAGCCACGCCCCCACCGCCGTTCCGCACGCGTTCCCGACCCCGGCCGCGACGGCCACGATGCCCAGGGACACGGCGGCGCTCTGGCCGGACATCGGGTGCTCGCGCAGCAGGAACGCGAGGAAGAAGATCAGGAAGCCGGAGAGACAGCGCAGGGCGGCGTTCGCGCCGAGGGCGTGGGTGACCGCGATGCCGACCGTACGCAGCCCGGGCCGCTTGACCGGCTTGCGGTGCGGCCCGTGCAGGTGCTGCTCGTCGGCCGCGAGCAGCGCGGTGTCCTCGCCCTTGGCCGAGTCGACCTTGTGCGGCAGGGAGAACGACAGGAACGTACCGGCGATGAAGATCACGAAGGCGCCGTAGAGCGGCCAGCGCGGCCCGATCGCCTGCAGCCCCGCGCCCACGGGGGCGGCGATGCCGGTGGCGAGCAGCCCGCCGAGGGTGACCCGGGAATTGGCCTTCACGAGGGAGAAGCGGGGTGGGAGCAGCCGGGGCACGACAGCGCTTCTGACGACCCCGTACGCCTTCGAGGCGACCAGCACCCCGAGCGCGGCCGGATAGAGCTGCAGGTCGCCGCTGACGACGGCGCTGGACAGGACCAGGGCGAGCAGCGCCCGCGCCAGCATCGCGCCGGCCATCGCGGCGCGGCGGCCGTGCGGGAGGCGGTCGAGGAGGGGGCCGATCACGGGCGCGAGGAGCGTGAACGGCGCCATGGTGATGCCGAGGTAGAGCGCGACGCGCCCACGGGCCTCGTCGGTGGGGACGGAGAAGAACACGGTGGAGGCGAGGGCGACGGTGATCATCATGTCCCCGGCGCCGTTCACCCCGTGGAGCTCGATCAGCTTGCCGAGGCCGGACTCGCCGGCGCCCTGCGCGTGGGTGGCCTTGCGGATGCCCCGGGCGGGGCCGGTGAGCGGGAAGTGCAGGGCACGGCCGACCGCGCGGAGGGAGCCGCCCATCCGGCCCGTTCCGCCACCTCGACTCCGGCCGCCCTTGGCACCACCGACACCGGTGGCACCTTGCGGCGGCCTCGCGGTTGCCACGACGCAATAGTGCCCCGAGATGGGGGCGGGTAGTGCGGTTACGGCGCGTATGGGGGGAAAGCCATGGCCAGGCCTGAGGCTGCGGAAGGGCGATTCCCAGGCCGCCGGAGGGCAACTCTCAGGTCTGCCGCACCGATTCCGCGACGCCGGTTGTGACGGCCGGTTGTTGCGAAAGAGCCGTCGGTAGGACCGTCGGTGTAGGCCCAGCGCTCGCGAACAGGTAGCGTGCGTATCTCAGCCATCCCGCACAATGGATGACGTAGGTGCGCCCGAGCGCGATTCGGACGCGGACGTCGACGCGGCCCACAGGTCCGCTCCGTCCGTTCCACCGCCCAAGGCGCCGCACCCGAGAGACGGCGTAGGAGAGAAGCGATACCCGTGAGCGCAGCGACAACGCGAAGCCGCACCCCCGACCGTCTGTGCGCCGAGGCCGTCGACCTCGCCCGCAGTGCCGCCGAGGAGGCCGCCGCGCCCGGCGTCGTGGGCGAGCACGCGGGTCTGGTATCCGAGGGCGACCGCGTTGTCACGCACTTCTTCGAGTGCAAGGAGCTCGGGTACCGCGGCTGGCGCTGGGCGGTGACGGTGGCCCGCGCGTCCCGCGCGAAGGTCGTCACCCTCGACGAGGTCGTGCTGCTGCCGGGTCCTGACGCGCTGCTGGCGCCGGAGTGGGTGCCGTGGAGCGAGCGCCTGCGCCCCGGCGACATGGGTCCGGGCGATCTGCTCCCCACGGACGCCGAGGATCTCCGCCTCGAACCCGGCTACACCGGCGAGGACGAGCCGGCGCCGAACGCGCCCGTCTCCCACGAGATGGCGGAGCTGGTGGAGGCGGAGGACGCCGAGGTCACGGCGGGCACCCCCGCGAACCTGCCGGCCGTCCCCTCCCGGGGCTCGATCGCGGCGGTGGCCGAGGAACTCGGCATGCGCCGCGCCCGCGTCCTGTCCCGCTACGGCCTGCACGTCGCCGCGGATCGCTGGGAGGAGGCGTACGGCGCCAAGACCCCCATGGCCCAGGCGGCCCCCGCCTCCTGCGTCACCTGCGGCTTCCTGGCCCCCATCGGCGGCTCCCTGGGCCAGGCCTTCGGCGTCTGCGCGAACGAGTTCTCCCCGGCGGACGGCCGGGTGGTCTCCCTGACGTACGGCTGCGGAGGCCACTCCGAGGCGGCGGTCATGCCGAAGCCGCCGCGTCCGGCTCCGCCGGTGATCGACGAGACGCGGGTGGATCCGTTCCCGTTGCGGCCGGCGGCGGATTCGGGGTCGGTGCCCGTGGCTTCGGACGGGGAGTCGGAGGACCTGGGGCACTCGTAGTACGCGGTGACGAGTCGGCGACGGCTTCTCTTGCCGGCCCGGGTCAGGGCACGAGGCTCTTGAGGTCGATGTCGATCGAGAAGGGGACGACGACCTTCAGACGGTCACGGTGAATTCCGGTAGCCACGTACATGCCGGTCATGGTGTCGAGTTCGTAGGTGTGGACGGTGGGGACGCCGACCTCGTCCTCGATGCGCCAGAAATGAGGGATCCTGGCCTGTGCGTACTTGAAGGGCTTCAGGGACCGGTCGCGGTCCGCCGACTCCTCGCCGGACGGTCATCTCGCGCTCGGTCTCGAATCCCTCGGGGGCCGATTGCCGAAGCGCGAAGGTCAGGTTGCCCACCAGCCGGGAGTTCCAGGACCGCTGCGGCGAATTCCTGAAGATCAGGGCTTCCTCGATGAGTTCGGTGTGCCGTGGTGCCTGGGGGAGGTGACGAGGTCGTCCGCTTCCCAGCCGCTGGGCCTGGGCGGGATCATCCAGTCGGGAAGTGCGGTGGTCACGGCTTGCTCGGGTTCAGCACGTCGGCTGCCCGCCGGTGTCGCCCGCGTCCTCGGCCTTGTACCGGGGGAGGTTGTCGGTTGAGATCGTCCAGTCCGCGATGGTGACGTCCTCGCCGTAGATGAAGTCCTTGCGGGTCGCGTAGCGGAGGCCTGCGGGGGTGGAGTGGATGTCGGTGAAGACGGCGCCGGTTCCGGTGCGGGGGTCGAAGACGGCGTATACGGGGATGCCGATCAGGGGGTAGTCGCGTACCTTGCTCACCCAGTCGTTGTCGGGGTTCGAGCGGGAGACGACCTCGATCGCGGCGATGAGCGTTCGGGGGTCGAAGGACCCTGGGACGTACATGTCTGCCATGGCGATGACCATCACGTCGGGACGGCGCATGATGCCTTCGGACGCGTCCTCGACGTCGGGTTCGCCCGTGTGGGCCACGTTCTCGTCCGGCATCACCTTTTCGAGGCGCTTCCGAAGGTGCAGGGTGGTCAGCTCGTGCGGACCGACGGGCGCCATCATGTCGTGGACGATTCCTTCTTTGGTGACTTCGAATTTGCCGGGCAGGGTGTCGTCCATGGACTGAACGAAGTCCCGCATGGCCCGATACCGGTGGGAGGCGCCCTGTCGCGCGTTGTCCGGGGCGATGGTCATGGCGCTCGCTCCTCGTGGTCTGTGCCCAGGGGCAAGGATCGTCGCTTTCATGCTAGGCGGCCTCCAGGAGGTTGGTTCGGCAGTCGCGGCCGGGTCCGGCTGCGCGGAAGGCTCGGTCGCAGCCGTCACAGGTCTGGAAGGGGTGGTGGACGGTCGGCGGTGGTGCCGGGGCGCAGAACGGCGGCGGGAGCGGCAGCTGGGTGGTGAGGCGGTGCGCCAGGAGGGCTGCCGGACGGCATAGGGGTTCGGGTGGGAGGTCGGTGGTCAGGGCGTGGCGTACGGCGGTGGGGGTGACGTCCCGTTCCAGCCAGGCGGCGACGCCGGGGGCCAGGCGGGCCGTGTCGCGCTCGCTGAGCAGTAGGCGGGGGTCGTGGTGGCGGAGGCCGGCGAGGAGGTCGGTGGCCGCCTGGAGGAGGGTGGGGGCCGGGTAGGCGGGTCGCGGTACGGCGGGGAGGGGCTTGCGGGCTGCTGCCGGGGGTCGCTTCTTCCGGGCCGGGGCCGGGGGAGGGGCCGGGTGGTCCTGGGCGTGGCTGCGGCCGGGCTGGTTGCAGGAGATCGTGCGGGTGACGATTCGGCCGCTGGGGGCGCGCCCGCGCTCTCGGCGCAGGTAGCCGTGGGTCTCCAGCTCGCGCAACGCGGCGGCGATACGGGTCGTGCCCTCCGGGAAGCGGGCGGCGAGGGTCTTGATGCAGACCCGGGCGCCCTTGGGCAGCGACTGGATGTGGACGGCCAGGCCGATCGCGAGGAGGGACAGCTCCTGGTGCTGGGCGAGATGGTTGCCGATCACCGTGAAGCGGGTGGTGTGGCGGGTGTTGTCGTGGATGAGACCGCCGCCCGCGTGGGGGTGGTTTTTGCCCGCGGTACGGGACTGGGCGCGCGGGGGCGCGCTAGGGTTTTTGGGTATCCATCGGGAAGGTCCTAGCTTCCTGGGTGGTCAGGCCCTCGCACTGGGATTGCCGTCCCTGCGAGGGCCGTTGCATGTCTGCGGTTGTGTTGCGCTGAGCGTAAGGCAGACAACCCGCCCGAAATCCAACCGAGTTGGCGATATTCACCCACGCGGGTGACCGTGCGCGGTGGGAGGGAGGGGTGGGGTTCGGTGGGGGTTCTTTCGCCCTCGGTTCCTTTTCGGTTGACCGCCCGCGCCACCGGAGCACGGGTTCCCGGGTCCCGGTCAGAGGTCCACTTCGGCCCACACCGTCTTGCGCGGCGGCAGTCCCGGCGCGACGCCCCAGCGGTTGGCCAGGGCATCGACGATGGTGAGGCCCCGGCCTGACTCCGCGTCGGGGGCGGGCGGTTCGGCGGTGTGCGGTAGACGGTCGGCTCGGGTGTCCGTGACCTCGATACGGACGGTCGTGCCGACGACGTGGACCAGGAGCAGGAAGTCCCGCCCGGGGACCCGGCCGTGCGTGACCGCGTTGGCCGCCAACTCGGCCACGATGTGCGCCGCCGGTTCCAACGGCAGGCCCCAGCTGCGCAGTTGTTCGGTGGTGAGCAGGCGGGCGAGGCGGGCGGCGCGAGGGGTGGGGGACAGTTGCACGCTGAAGTTGCGGATCGGGTTGTCGAGTTGGGCGGTGGGGGCGGCGGTTTCTTGATTCACATCACTCAGCGTGGCCGGGCGTGCTTACTGTGAACAGTGACTCAGCGGGTGCGTCAGGTGACTGTCCGGTGATTGTCGGGTCGTGTCCAGGCTGTCGGGACGGGCCTGCGGGTAGGGCGCTGCTGCACCACGGCGGTACTACGGAGGGGTACGGGATGTCGGTCGAGGCGGACGCGGGACGGCTCAAGACGGAGGCGGACGAGCCGGGTTGGGAGGTGGATCCGGACGACGAGTGGGGCGTCGCCGTCATCGCGACCGTCGGACGGCAACTGAAGCTGCGGCGGGAGGCGGTCGGGATGCGGGCCGGCGAGTTCGGGAAGGCCGTCGGCTACGGGGAGGACCTGGTCTACAAGATCGAGGGCGGGAAGCGGATTCCTCGGCAGGAGTACCTGGACAAGGCCGGCGAGGTGTTGGGGGCCGGTGGGCTCATCTCGGCGACGTGGGAGGACGTGAAGAAGGTCCGGTATCCGAAGAAGGTGCGGGAGCTGGGGAAGCTGGAGGGCAAGGCGGTCGAGATCGGTGTGTACGAGTGCAACAGCATCCACGGGCTGTTGCAGACGCCGGAGCATGCGCGGGCCTTGTTCGAGGCGTGGCAGCCGCCGTACTCGCCTGACGACGTAGAACGTATGGTGGCCGCTCGTTTGGCTCGGCAATCGGTCTTCGAACGGGATCCTGCACCGTCGGTCCATTTCGTCCTGGAAGAGGCACCGCTGCGCCGACAGGTTGGGGGCACAATGGTGTGGCGACAGCAGCTCGAACGCCTGTTGGTGGTAGGGCGCTTGAACAACGTGACACTTCAGGTCATGCCGACAAACACCGAGGCCCATCCAGGGCTGGATGGCAGGATCGAGTTGCTGAAGTTTCCGGACGGTACAGCGGTGGGGCGTGCCGACGGCCTGTTCAACGGTCGGCCCGTCGCCGATCCTAGGCAGCTCCGCATCCTGGAGCTGCAATATGGCACGCTCCGGGCGCAGGCTCTCCCACCGCGGGAGTCGCTGGCCTTCATCAAGCAACTGCTGGGAGAGACATGATCCGCAAGGCCCCCGCCGGGGACGCCTCCGAACTCACGTGGTTCAAGAGCAGCTACAGCAGCGGTACCAACGGCGAGTCCTGCGTCGAGATCGCGGTAGCGCCCCGCACGATCCACGTCCGCGACTCCAAGTACCGCGACACCAGCCCCCGCCTCGCCCTCACTCCCCGGGCCTGGGCCGACTTCCTGCCGTACGCGTCCCAGGGGCCCCGCGTCTGAGCAGAGACGGACAGCGGCGCGGTATACCAGCACGCTGACCTGCCGTGGTCGGGGTTGGCGGTAGCGTGGTCGGCGCTGTGGTCGGCGCTGTGGTCGGTATGGCCAGCCTCGCAGCCGCCACCGACCGCACCCCGCGCGGCGGCGGGCACGGCCCTTGCCTCCGTTCATCCAGGCCGGGCCGGACTCGCCATGCAACTGCGCCAGCGTCGTGGTCGCCACGGTGATCCGGTAACCCAAGCTGCGGACGTGCCGGGCGCGCTGGAGGAAGGCCGCTTCCCCGGCGGCGGCGGCCGCGCGGCGCCGGGCGGGGGCCTGCCGGTCTCCTGCCCGGCCGCACCCTGAAACCGTGTAGGTACCGGTACCCGCGACTCCCCCTGAAGCTGACTGCTGTAACGCACAAGGCCATTGGCCTCAGGAGGGGAACGAACATGACCGGCAGAACTTTGAGCCGCAGGACCGCGGCCGCCACCAAGACCAGTTGGTGGTAGGAGCCGGTGCGTTCCCTGGTCGTACACCTGACAGGTCTTCGCTCGGGTGTGCGACCGGGGTCTGGTCGCGGCGGGCAGGTTCGTCCGGGTGTGCACCCCCCCTGGACAACAGTGCCCTCAACAATGTGTACGTCGTGCCCACGCGCATGTGGGGGCGCGCAGGCAGGCGCCGGCCTTCGGAGGTGTCGCTCCCGCCCCGCACGACTCCGGGAGGAAAATCGGCAATCTGCGCCGCCCACAGCGCTAGCGATCCCAGCTCCAAGTGGTTCTACGACCGCAAGAGAGCCGAGGTCGCATACTTCTCCCGCACGACCGCAGGGTGCGAAGATCGAACGGCCCACACCTGACGGGGGATGTAGATGGACGTGCTGATCAGGCCTGCACGGGCGACGGAAGCCGGGATACTCACCGAATTGGCGCTGCGGTCCAAGGCGCACTGGGGCTATGGCGCCCAGTTCCTGGAAGCGTGTCGCGACGAGCTCACCGTTGCCGCGAACGAGGTCACACGCCGACGAGCCCTGGTGGCTGACCGGGACGGTCACATCGTGGGCTTCACAACTCTTCAAGGGGAGCCGCCTACAGGCGTCCTGGGCATGATGTTCGTCGATCCGCAGGCCATCGGCCAGGGGATCGGCCGCCTGCTGTTTGAACACACCATCGCCGCAGGACGGGACCTGGGGTTCACCCAGCTCACGATCGACGCGGACCCGAATGCCGAGCCTTTCTACCGCGCGATGGGCGCAGTCCGCATAGGAACCGTCCCCTCGGGCTCCATCGCCGGCAGAGTGCTGCCGCAGATGGTCGTCGCCATCCAGCGCTGAAACAGCACCGCTTGAAAACATCATTGGGAGGCCTCTGCCAGGGTCTCGGTGGGGCGAGGGGAACGGGCGGACCTTCGCGCCGTGGCGGTGCCAGAGCGGGGAGCCGGCGGCTCGGGGTAGGCGAGGGCGTGGTCGACGTCACGGTTGGTACTCATGGAGTCCTCCAATTGGAGGTAGAGGTCAGGCGTGGTCGGTCGTCCCGCCGCCCTTGGACGGGTCGGAGACGAACCGGGTCTCGCCGGGGTGTGCCGCGTTCCAGCGCTCCGCGCGGTTCCCTGCGCGGCAGGCGTCCCGATCGGTAAACCGCTGGTCAGACGGGTCGGGAGCGGCGTCCGCGGTACGACGATCCTGTGAGGCTGTGCGCGGCCGTCTCAATGGTGTTGAGGAAGAAATGAGGAACCTTGACCTTTCAAAGGAAGGCTTTGGCGGTCATTTGCCAAATGAATTGCACGGGCTGACCCCCTGAAAAGGAAGTGCAGGCGTTCGACCAGGTGAGGTACGTTCCTGCCTGTTCGAAGGGGGACCAAGTGGCGAAGCTGAACCAGATCATCGCTGTCGAAAAGGGCGTCAAGAGCAAGTCGCTCCAGGACATCACCGCGGCGCACCACAAGGTGCAGAAGCCCGCGCTGCTGGCCGGTATCTCGCGTACGTACCAGCCGAAGGACGAGGAGGGCGAGCAGCTGCCGCCGGAGTCCACGCGGGTGCAGGTGCAGGCGGAGGACGTGCTGCGGGAGATGTCCGCGTCGCTGACCCGGCTGTTCGACGTGACCGCCACGAAGGACTGGGCCAACTGCACGGCGCGCGCCGACGTCACGGTCGACGGGCGGACGGTCGTCGCCGACGTACCGGTCAGCTACCTCCTCTTCCTGGAGAAGCAGCTCACCGACCTGCACACCTTCGTCAAGAAGCTTCCCACGCTCGATGCCGCCGAGTCCTGGTCCCACGACCCGTCGACGGACTGGTGGAAGACGGACCCGGTCCGCACGATCCGTACGAAGAAGGTCCCGCGCAACCACGTCAAGGCGGAGGCGACCGACAAGCACCCGGCGCAGGTCGAGGTGTACTACGAGGACGTGCCCATCGGGTACTGGACGACCGTGAAGTTCTCCGGCGCCCTTCCGGCGCGGCGGGTCAACGAACTGGTGGAGCGGGTCGAGAAGCTCCAGCAGGCCGTGAAGTTCGCCCGCGAGGAGGCCAACGGCGCGGAGGTCACCGACCAGCGGGTCGGCGACGCGGTGTTCGGCTACCTGTTCGGCTGACGCCGGCCACGGGTAGCGATCCATGATCGCCCCCGCGTGCGAGCGCGGGGGTGCGCAACAGGCGCGGGCCGGGATTGAGGACCGGTTCGCGCGATGAGCGCAAGCTGACACTGAAGTTCAGCCTGAAGAAGCGGCGACTGCCCAACGGGGCAGAGACAGCCGCGATCAATCTCAGACTCTCGCTCCAGTCTCAGCATCGCCGCCGATCGCCGGATCGACCGAGGCCGGACGAACGCCGTCGGATGCGAGTTCGACTCTCGCCTGCAGCTCTCTCGTGCTGCGGTAGTTCAAAGGAAGAACACGACGGCATGATGACTGATCCGTCCTCTTAAACGCCGCCGGCGTGCGCAATTGGGTGGCATCCCCAGGGGCCCGGGAGCTGGATACGACTCCCGGGCTCCGCCACGTTTACGCCCCGGCGATCCTTTGGCGGATCAGCTCCAGCCACTGTCGGAGCGTCATGCCCTGCGGTGGCAGAAGGTCGAGCCCCAACTCCGTGGTGCCGGTGTGGAGTTCCTCATCGGAGGACACCATCGTCAGAAGCTCCGTGATCTCCTGTGCTGCCTGCGTTCGGTCTTCCAGGTCGACTTCGCTGACGTAGTCATCGATGGCATCCTCGGGAGAGGCATGGAACTCTGAGTAATTCCGGTGCAAGTAGCCGCCGAGGAACTGGCTCAGCTGGGGGAATCGCTCGTTCCATTCCCACGCGTTCTGCGGGTTCATCTGGGGAACCCGTGACGGGTCTTCCAGGAACCGGTTGAGGTGGTCCCTGGCGATGCGCAGGCAGTCTTCCACGTTCGTGCCCATCGGAGGACGGATGTGTGGCAGGTCCTCCACGTCGTCTGCGATCTCTTCGGAGAAGAGGCCGACGGAGAGCAGCTCGTCAATCTGCTGGACGGCCGTTTCGGCGCGTGCGGGGTCGCGGGCTGCAATTCTGAGATATGAGGACAGGCCGGGGCCCGGGGTTTCCGTGGTGTCAGTGAATGTGAAGCCGGTGTACGCATACGCCGTCAGCAGGTCGCTGAGCTCGTAGAACCGTGGCTCTGGCTGGAGTGGCAGACTCATCAGTTGCTCCAAGTGAGCGTGTCAGGGCTGAGGAAAGGAGGTGAGAACGCGGTATCCAGACGGTGCCGTCGGGTCAGCCTTGAGAATGACGCGAACTCCTCGCACCCATTGGGTGGGTTGCCCATGGGTGAAGTCGTAGCGAGTGAGGTGGAGTCCTGTGTTTTCGGTGAACTCTGCTTCCAGTCGCAATGTTCCTTTCCCGCCTCCGGCCAGCCAGGAGGATATCTTCCGTTGGTTCTGGCTGGTGGTGAGAGTCTTGTCCGTGAAGCGTTGTGCGGCATCGACGTCGACGTAGCGTGAGTCGGCTTCAAGCCTGGGGTTCTTACGTAGACGCCTGCGCATGCCGTCAATGGTCTTGTCGACGTGCCTGTCGATGGTATGAGCCTTGCTCTTGTCTCCCAGGTTCTTGCCCTCATCCCCGCGAACATCCGCCCGATGCTCCGGCTTTGTGCGCCCCTTGCGTTTGTTCCGCGGCCACGCGTTGTAGTCCCCGCCGGAGCCGTTCGAGGTGCCCAGCCCCATGAGGACAAGCCCGGCCGTGCCGAGGAGGCCGGCGTTGAGCACGGCCTCGGCGGTGAGCGCTCCGACCGCTCCGCCTCCGGCCAGTGCCAGCCCTCCGGGTGGGAACAGGGCGAGGAGGGAGAGCAGGATGAGGGCGAAGCCGAGGTAGACCAGGAAGGTGTTCAGGGCGTCGAGGAGATGGAGTGTGCGGATGGCCCTGCCGTCGGGGCCCGCGTCCCCGAGCCCGCGCCACAGAAGCAGTACGCCGGTGGTCGCCGACCCCAGCGCGGTTCCGAGGCGGAAGCGGTGGGCCGCCAGCAGTTCGCCCATCGGCTGTGCCGAGACCTGCCGCCAGCCGCGCAGCAGGACCGTGAGCTGGTAGGCGATCCAGGCCAGGGCGGCTATGCCGAAGCCCATGAGGATCTTCGGCCCCGAACCGGTGCTGAAGAACTCCTGGAGGCCGGCGGTGGAGGTGAACGAGCCGACGCCCAGGAACAGCAGCGCGGGGAGCATGAGCACGCACGGGATCAGCAGGAGCCACCGCTCGCGAGAGCGGCGGGTCGCTCGCCATGTCTTCAGCCAGGCGCGGATGTTCAGCGCCCGCCAGGCGTGCTGGTTGTCGGTCGCGTCCATGTGAGCGGTGATTCCGGCGACCACTCGACGCAGGTCCCCGATGTCGTCGGGCGGCGCCGACGCGGCGGCGTACAGCAAGGAGCGCCGCAGCCTGACGTAGCGCAGTGCGATCAACAGGCTCCAGGGCAGACGCCAGGCCGCGTAGCGCAGCAGGGCTCCCAGGCTGTCGCCGTCGGCGCGCTCGGACGCGAGTAGTACGTCGGCCATGGCGCGCTTGGCACCGTGGAGCCGGCGCAGGTCGACGGCCATGGCGATGGCCAGGCAGACCAGCGGCGCCGCCCACGCCGTCCCGTCCAGCCGCTCCAGCCACCGCGTGGGCCCGTCGGCGTGTTCCTGTACCGCGTAGTTGTTGACCGTGTGGTGGACGGCGGCAGCCAGGACCGGGGGCACCGACAACAGGCGTACCCAGCCGTGTGCGCGCCACAGCAGCCCGACCCCGAAGCCGGCCGTGGCCGTCCACACCAGGTGCGTGAACGTTTCCGTGACGGGAGGTCCGGCCATGGCCAGTTGGCTGAACGGCGCCGGAAGCCAGGACGTCAACGCCTGCCCCAGGCCGGGTACATACGGTGGGGACAGGCTGTCGGGGATGATCCAGCCCTCGCCGCGGACGATCGCCCGGTCCGCGTCCAGGCCGAACCGGAGGACGGCCTCCAGCAGTCCGAACCCGGCCCCCAGCGCAGCGCCCACCACCACGAAGTCGGTCAGCCCCCACTGCCGGCGGACCTTCAGGCTCAACCCCGCCAGCAGCAGCGGGGAGATCTTGAACAGTTCCTCCAGCCAGGGAGCCACCGTGTAGCTGGTGGTGTTCACGACCGTCACCAGCGACTGGCCGGACTGCTCCGCGTAGACGCGGGTGTAGGCGAGCTGGACCAATGCCGTTGCCACACCGCACCCGTACACCCCCACCGCGAGTGCCAGCAGCACGGTCGACAGGCGCACCGAACGCGTCGGCCAGGACATCGCGAACAGTTGCAGCACACCCCAGACGGCCGCCACCGCCATCGCCAACGTCACGCCAGGCCCCCCGATGCGCCGGAACAACAATCGATTCGCGATGGTGAACGCGATGCTATGCAGCCAACTGGCAGGGCGGCAAGGGAGTTTGGGGGAGTCGTGAGGCGGCCGGGTCGCCTCCGTGGTGTCTCACCAGGACGGAGGTTCGTAGTACCAGGGCGGCCGGCTGGGGTCGGCGACTCGGGCGCGGCAGTCCTGGGTCAGTGGGTGATCCGGTCCGAGGTTGTGCTCGCAGTCGGCGAGCAGAATCCTGAATTGATCGGCTGCTTCGCCCGGTTGGCCTGAGCGCGCGGTCCACAGGGCGTGCTGGTGACGGCCCGCGAGTGTCAACTCGTGGTCATGCCCCAGCGCGCGTTCAGCGTCCTCGACCACGGCGTTCAGAAGAGTTCGCGCCTCTTCCAGCTGCCCGGTCTCGCCCGTGAGCCCTGCGAATTGCAGACGACCTGCGAACGTCCATGGGTGATCGCCGCCGAAAATGACGGATCGATCGCGGACGACGTTCGCCAGAAGGTTCAGCCCCTGTGATGTGTCGCCCGATTCGGTCACCGTTCCGGCCAGGTTCCAGTCCACGAAGTTCGTGGTCCTGTCGTGGGTGCCCAGGACCCGGCGCGCGTCGGCCGCGAGTGCGCGCCACAGGCTGACGGCTTCGGTTGTCCGGCCGTTCGCCCCGGTCCAGACCGCAACCTCGAAGCCGGCGTGGATCGTCATGGGGTGGTCGGGGCCGAGGGCGGCCAGCGCGCGCTCCCGTGTTGCGAGGGCCAGGTCCAGTGCGTCGGTTGTCCGGCCGGAGTTGCCGGTCCAGCGGGCGACGCTCAGTGCCCGGTCCAGGGTCTCCGCCTGATCTTCTCCGTACCTGTCTCGACGTTCCTCGTACTGCGCGGTGACCAGGGCGAGGGCTTCCTCGGTGTTGCCCGCCCCGCCCGTCCACCAGGCCAGGGACGAGCGCAGGGCGAATCGCACCTCGGCAGCGGTGTCCGCCGGCGCCGAGGCGAGCGTGGTGCGCAGCACCTGGCAGGCCTCCTCCAGATGCCACTCGTCCCCCATGAGCAGCGCCAGCCCCACGGCAGCGGTGAGGACGCCGTCGCCCAGCGCGCGCTGGAAGGCATCCCGGGCGACCGCCCGCTTCGTGTGCGCCACGGCCGTCCATCCGATGTCCTCGCACACATCCGGCTCGGCCGCGGCGATCAGCCGGGTCCAGGTGCCGTCCGGGATGGGCGAGTCCCCCAAGCCGGCGTCCACGGAGTCGGACAGGTAGTCGAACACGTAATAGCTGTCCGGTGAGTCATGGGGGAGGAGCATGCTGCTCGTGGCGTAGAGCGGGGTGGTCGCCCAGGACAGCGCCTCGTCCCAGCTCTCGGGCCGC
Organism: Streptomyces sp. NPDC051243; assembly: GCF_044455405.1. Taxonomy (NCBI): domain Bacteria; kingdom Bacillati; phylum Actinomycetota; class Actinomycetes; order Kitasatosporales; family Streptomycetaceae; genus Streptomyces; species Streptomyces sp. NPDC051243. The sequence continues at coordinate 241,052 of NZ_JBITES010000002.1, forward strand.
AGGGACGGGCCACCGCGCGCGGTGAGGTGCTGCTCGTGGAGATCCCGCAGGAGGGCGCCCGGCAGGGGGCGGCTCCATCCCGCCCGCCGGGCTTCCACGGCCGCGCTGACGAGAGCCGCCCCCCGGGTGTGTCCTCCCTCGGGCGCCCAAGCGTCCTGCCACGCCGCCAGCAGTTGCGGGCCGGCGGCCAGGAACTCGGCGATGCCGTAGCGTCCGGCGCTTTCGACGGCCCTGGCCAGGCGGCTGTCCTGGTGACCTTGTTCCCGCGCCCGTGCCACTTCGTCCTCGTGCCAGCGTCGGTCGAGCCGGATCTCGTGGGCCGACAGCAGAACATCTCGCACCGTCCTTCTGCCGGGGCCGTCGCCCGCTTGCTGTACGTCCAGGTGGCGGGCTCGCTCCTGTGCCCTGATCGTGGCGACGACCACGGTCGTGCGGCTGCCTCCCGGATGGGTCAGCCTGCGCAGCAGGTACGGCGTCAGCCCGCCCGCTCCGAGATACCGCTCGACGTCGTCCAGCCAGACGACGGAACGGCGCTCGCTCTGGACCGCGGTCGTCGCCGCTTGCAGCGCCGACGGGTGGGCGGGGTCGGGTGCGATGAAGGCCGCCTCCGGGAGCACCGCACGCACCGCTTCGAACGCCGCCCGCGACTTGCCCGCCGTCGACTCGCCGACCAGGAGCACGAAGCTGTGCGTCCGCAAGGCTGCCTCGATCTCGGGGCTGCGGGCCCGGCGTACGAAGGCAGGGGCCCGTGCGCCGACCGTCGGCGAGTCGCGGTCGCGCTCCGGCGCCGTGGGATGGACCCCGATCTCGATCAGATCCTCGATGTCCCGGACCTTCGGGATGCGGCCGCCCCGGTCACGCAACAGCGCGTCCCCGGACGACGCGGTGCGCGACGCGTCCTGGTCGATGAGCTGCTGTCCGCGCTGCGACAGAGCCGCACCAACCGTCGCGGCCACGGCGACCAGAGCTCCGCCCACCACGCCCGGCAGCAGGTGGGAAAGCCAGGAGACCGACGACACTCCGACGGCAACAGCGACGAGCAGCCACCACCCGCCCCGGCGGGTCCCCCATGTCCGCATGCAGCCCATGAGAGCAGTGCCCAACGGGGTGGGTCCATAGAACGAGCGTCCGGAGCGCGACGGGCGGGCGGCACACCCACGTCCCATCGGCGGTACCTTCATCATCACGCCGATGAGGAGAGTCAACGTGAGCAAGTTCGTGCGGCCCGCGGCCGAGGGCGCCGACCCGTTCGGTACGGCCCGTCTGCGTCGCGGAGTGCTGGATGCCTGGGCCACCAGCCCCGCCCGTTTCCGGGAGGACGCCAACGCCGAGGAGGACCTCGTCCTCGGGGGCTACCGGGACCGGCTCGTCGTCGAGCTCGCTCAGAACGCCGCCGATGCCGCGGCGAGGGCCGGGGTGACCGGCAAGCTGCGGCTCACCCTGCGCGACGGGGTGCTCGTCGCCGCCAACACCGGCGCCCCGCTGGACGCCGCCGGAGTCGAGTCGCTGTCCACCCTGCGGGCCTCCGCGAAACGGGACACGGCCTCCGTCGGCCGCTTCGGCGTCGGGTTCGCCGCCGTCCTCGCCGTCACCGACGAGCCCGCCGTCGTCGGGCGGCACGGCGGTGTGCGGTGGTCCCTCGCCGAGGCCCGGGAGCTGGCGGCCGACATCGCCCGGCACAGCCCGGGGCTGGGCGACGAGATCCGGCGCCGCGACGGACACGTACCGCTTCTGCGGCTGCCGTTCGCCGCCGAGGGCACCGCCCCGGATCCGTACGACACCGCCGTCATCCTCCCCCTGCGCGACACCGCCGCCGCCGACCTGGCCGAGCGGCTGCTGCACGCCGTCGACGACGCACTGCTCCTCGCCCTGCCGGGCCTGGAGGAGGTCGTGGTCGAGGTCGGTGACGGCGAGCCGCGCACGCTGCGCCGCCGGGTCGACGGGCCCTTCACCGTCGTAGAGGACTCGCGCGACGGTGTCACCCATTGGCGTACGTCCGCGGCCCATGGCCCGCTCACGCCCGACCTCCTCGCCGACCGCCCGGTCGAGGAGCGGCTGCGCCCGCACTGGTCGCTCACCTGGGCCGTCCCCGTCAACGCCGCCGACAGCACCCCCGCCCACCCCCGCACGGCACCCGTCCTGCACGCGCCGACGCCCAGCGACGAAGCCCTCGGCGTCCCCGCCCTGCTCATCGCGTCCTTCCCCCTCGACACCACCCGCCGCCACGCCGCCCCCGGCCCGCTGACCGACTTCCTCGTCCAGCGGGCGGCGGACGCGTACGCCGAGCTGCTCGCCGACTGGCGGCCGGTGAGCGACGGCATCATCGGGCTCGTGCCCGGCCCGCTCGGCAAGGGCGAACTGGACGGCGCCCTGCGCCAGGCGATCCTCGACCGACTGCCCCGTACCTCCTTCCTGCCGCCCGCCGTCGAGCCGCGCGAGCACGACTCCGAGCTGCCCGAGTCGCTGCGGCCGCGTGACGCCGAGGTGGTGGAGGGCGCGGGCGCCGACACCGTACGGGTGCTGGCCGAGGTGCTGCCCACCCTGCTGCCCGCCGGGCTCGAACGGCGCGTGGAACTGCGGACGCTGGGGGTCGCCCGGGTCCCGCTCACCGACGCGATCGACCGCCTCGCCGGACTGGAGAAGGAGCCCGGCTGGTGGCGGCGGCTCTACGACAGCCTCGCCGGGGTCGACCCGGACCGGCTGTCCGGGTTGCCCGTACCGCTGGCCGACGGCCGCACCACCATCGGCCCTCGTCAGGTCCTGCTCCCCGCCTCCGACGGCGCCCCCATCGACGCGGAGATCCTGGCCCGCCTCGGCCTCAAGGTCGCCCACCCGGACGCCGCGCACCCGTTGCTGGAGAAGCTGGGCGCTCTGCCGGCGACCCCCCGGGCCGTCCTCACCACGCCGCAGGTGCGGGCCGCCGTCGCCGCGTCCCTCGACGAGGACGGCGGCGTGAGCTGGGAGGAGGACACTCCCGACGCCGAGGAGCTGGCCGACACCGTGCTCGCGCTGGTGCGGGACGCGGGCCTGGAGCCGGGCGACGAGCCGTGGCTGGGCGCGCTCGCGCTGCCGGACGAGGAGGGGGAGCTCGCCCCCGCCGGGGAGCTGGTCTTCCCGGGCAGCCCCTTCCACCAGGTCATGCGGGAAGACGAACTCGCCACCGTGGACGCCGAGTTGGCGGAGAAGTGGGGCGAGCAGCCGCTTGCAGCCTGTGGTGTCCTGGCGAACTTCGCCCTCGTCCGCGCCACGGACGTGGTCCTCGACCCGGACGAACTGGAGCCCCGCGAGGGCGACTTCGCCGAGCCCGACGACGCGGGCCTGCTGGACGCCGTCGACGTCTGGAGCGAGGACATCCTCGACCGCTTCCCGGACACTCCCGTACCGCCGGTCGCCACCGAGCTGATCGCCGTACGCGATCTGGACCTGGTGGACGAGGACAAGTGGCCCCAGGCCCTCGCCCTGCTCGCCCAGCCGCCCCTGCGGGACGCGCTCACTCAGCAGGTGCGGATCCTGCTGCCGGACGGCACGCATGAAGTCGTACGGCCGTACACGGCGTGGTGGCTGCGTGGTCATCCGGTGCTGGACGGCCGCCGCCCCGCCGGTCTGCTGGCGTCGGGCGGTGACCCGCTGCTGCGTGGTCTGTACGACGAGGCCGACGCGACCGGCTTCGACGACGAGCAGGTGCTGCGGGCGCTGGGCGTGCGGACGTCCGTCGTCGCGCTGCTCGACGAGCCGGGCGGCGCGGCGGAGTTGCTGGACCGCCTGGCCGACCCCGAGCGGGAGGTCGGCTCCGCTCAACTGCACGCCCTGTACGGCGCGTTGGCCGAGCTGGACCCCGAGCAGGTGACCCTGCCGGACGAGCTGCGGGCCGTGGTCGACGGGCGGGTCGAGGTGGTGGACGCGGCGGACGCGGTCGTCGTGGACTCGCCGGATCTGCTGCCGTTCACGAGCGGGGTGCCGTTGCTGCCGGTCCGCCCGTCCCGCGCCGCCGAGCTGGCCGAGCTGTTCCAGGTGCGGCGGCTGAGCGAGTCCGTGACGGGGTCGGTGGACTCCGAGGGCACCGAGCACGACGTACCGGAGTCGGTGCGGGTGCTGCTGGGGGCGCGGACGCCGGAGTCGTACGTCGAACACGAGGAGCTCGTCGTGGACGGCGTCGAAATCGACTGGCGGCTCACCGATGACGGGGTGCTGCATGCGGCGACCCTGGAGGGTGTCGCGGCCGGGCTGGCGTGGGCGGCGGGGCAGTGGCCGCGGCGGTTCGAGGTGGCGGCGTTGCTGGAGGATCCTTCGCGGACGGGGGAGCTGGCGCGGGATCGGTGGTTCGACTGATGCAGGCGGCAGCGTCCCGCCCTGCACAGTAGGCCGGGGGCCGGCCTTGTGGGCGGCCCCCGGCCAACTTCGCTTCCTACACCGCCATGGACCTGGCCAGGGTCGACTTCACCCCATCCAGAACTGCCACATCCTCGGGCCGCAGCGTGATCGTGCCGCCCGCCCGGTCCAGCAGTACGAGCGACGTGACGAGCAGGCCCTGCGCCAGGCCCCGCAGGACCTCGTTCGTGGTGGACGCGTAGAGGCCGTACAGCCGCTCGACGAAGGCCTGGAACATCTCGCCATCCACGTCACAGCCACCCTGGGGCGTGGGCGTCAGCCCGGACGGCACGTCGAGGAACCCCGCCGCTCCCTGCGCGAGGGACGCGTACAGCTGTCCGCTGTGGTAGCCCGCGTCCCAGAGCGTCTCGTCGTCGTGTTCGAAGGGGTAGCTCAATCTGCGATCTCCAGTCTGAGGTCAAGGTTCGGGTGAGCCTGCCTGAGCTGCTTGAACCGATCTTCCAGCGCTGCTCGGAAGCGCGCGTCCATCCCTGGCGTCGTGAACCGGAAGCTGATCGGTGCATTCTCGTACCCGGGAAGCAGCTCACGGCACTTCAGGTAGTTGGCCAGCTTCTTGTTGATGTGCTTGTCCAGCCAGTCGGCGTCAGCGTAGATGGCCGACTTCAACTCCACCATCACACCGTTCTCGAAGAGGTCGATGTCGGTGATGATGTCCCCCGTCTGAGGGTCGCGGACCTTGTGGTCCCTGGTGCCTTCCAGACAGCCGGGGACGCCACTGCCCGCAGCCCGCACTGACGCTGTGAGCGTGGCGGATGACGCCAAGGTCTTCTTCTTGACCACCTTGCAGCCGCGCTGGAGCAACTTCAGCTCGTCGTAGACCCGGTCCAAAGCCTTCAGCTTGCCGCTGAGCAGGACGTCCGCGGCCGCGTCCCTGCAGTTGTCGAAGGTCTTGTTCTGCAGGCACTTCTCGAAGGAGCTGATGCCCAGGAACTCCTTCTCGGCGTTCCAGAGGTCCTCCATGGCGTCGCCGAACTCGTCACCCATGGACAAGACGTCGCAGTAGGCCTCCTTGTGCTGGCACCAGCGGATGAACTCCTGCCGCTCGCACGGGACGAGCGCCTGCTGGCAGCGGTACAGCTCGGCGGCGGTCGGCCCGTTCTCGGCCTTCTCCTTGGCCGCGACAGCGGCCTTGCGCCGTGCCTCTTCCTCCTCGCGGTACTTCTTGACCGAGATGACGAAGGCATTGGTGGCAGCCTTCAGCGCGGCGGCGGCATCCTTGCCCGCGGCGAGCTCCGATTTGCGGGCTTCCTCGGCGTAGTACGCCGCGGTGGACGCGGAGGCCTGGGCCGCTTCCGAGGAGAGCGTGGCGTCGGCCGCGGACCGAGCCGCCCTGGCGGCGGCGGCGTCCGCGCTGTTCGCGGCATTACGAGCAGTCTTGGCCGATGCGGCCGCCTGGGCCGCGGACTTCTCGGCGTCCTTGGCGTACTGGTCGGCCTGCTTGGCGTGGTTCTCGGCCTTGAGCTTGGAGTCGTTGGCCTGCTTGGCCCACTCCTTGGCCTTTTCGGCCGCCTTGCGTGCGGTGGCGGCGACCTGCTGGGCGGTCGCGGCGTTCTGCTGGGCCGTGGCCGCGACCTTCGACGCGTCCGAGATCAGCTTGCGGACCTGGGCCACATGGGTGGCGGCCAGGTAGTCCTTGCGCTGTGCCTTGTACTGGCCGGCGACGACGAACGCGTGCAGCGCCTGGGGTGAGCCCTCCAGCGCGATCCGGGCCGCCGCCTTCACCTCGGGGCCACCGCTGTCGATCAGCTGCGCGGCCTTGACCCGCTCGTCCTGGGTGCGTGCGTTGTGCTGTGCCCTCGCCAGGAACTCGCTGTACTTCTTCGGGTCGCCGGTGGCGAGAGCCTTGCGGCCGGTCTCGCCGAGCACGGGACCGGCATCGGAGATGACCTGCGCGATGGCGACGCGCATGCCTTCGGCACCGGCCTGGTACTGCCCGTTGTCGATGAACTCGGTGACGGCGGCGGCGTCGCCGTCGAGGGCGCCCTCGGCCGCGTCGCGCACGGCCTTGTCCGGGCTTTCCTCGGCGAGGCGCTCGACGTACGAGCGGTCGTCCTGCTGCTGGGCGGTCTCCCAGCCGTTGCGCAGATAGTCGAGGACGACATCGTCGGGGCCGCCCAGAGCGGCCTCGGCGGCGGCACGGCCCCATGCCGTGCCGTTCTTCATCGCCTGGACTGCCAGGTCGCGGCCCTGGTCGGCGACGGCCGCGAGGTCGGCGCCGGGCTTGGCGGCCTCGGCCACCAGCCGGTCCCGTTCGGCGTCCCGGTCCTTGGCCGCTTTCACACGCGCGGTCTGCGCCGCGGTGCGGGTGTCGGCCTCGGCCTTGTCGTCCCTGGCCCGTTCGATGCCCTCGTTGGTGCGGACCAGCAGTTCCTCGGCCTCGACTTCGCGGGCGAGGGTGAAGATCCGCTGGGCCTTGTCCACGGCGCTGGAGGCCGCGTTCGCGGCCTCGGTGGCGGCGTTCGCGTGCTCGGTGGACCTGGTGGCGGCGTGTGCCGCCTGGCCGGCGTGTGTGGCGGCGTCCTTGGCGGCCGTGCTCGCGTTCTTCGCATGCTTGGCCGCCGACCTCGCGGCGTCCCGGGCTTCGCGGGCCGCAGAGGCCGCCTTGCGGGCCAGGCTCTCGGCCGCGGCCGCGGCCCGGTTGGCCTCGGCCGCATGACGCTTGGCGGCGGCTGCTGCGGCGCGTGCCTCGGCGGCCGCGGAGCTCGACTGGCCCGCGTAGTTGCCGGCCTGGATCGCTGCGTCCGCGGCGGCGTTGGCGTTGCTGGTCGCGCTTGCCGCCGACCTGGCGGCGTCGCCTGCCGCGTCGGCCGCCGTGGCCGCCTGGTCGGCGGCGTCGGCGGCCCGGGTGGCGCCGTCGGCTGCCTTCTCGGCGTCCTGGGCCGCGATTTTCGCGGCTTCCGCGTTCTTGGCGTCGACCGCCGCGTCGGCTGCGGCGTTTCGGGCGCGGGAGGCGGCCTGGGAGGCGCCTGCGGCTGCGGCGGCCGCCTGTGCGGCCGCGTTGGCGGCCACTCGAGCCGAGTTGTTCGCGGCGCTGGCCGCGTCGATGGCCCGCTGAGCCGAGGCGGCGGCCTGAGACGCCGCGGTCGCGGCCCGCTTGGCGGCCCGGGCGGCCTTGTCGGTGTCCTCCTTGGCGGCCTTGGCCTCCGCCTCGGCCTCCAGCGCCGCCTGCTTGGCGAGCTCCGAGGCCTTGACCGCCTTCGCGGACTCGGTCTTTGCGGCCGCGGTCTGCTTGGCTGCCTGCCGTCCCGCCTCCCTCGCCTGCTCGGCGAGTTCGGCGACGGTCGCGTGCTCCTGGTCCTTGGCACGGGCGACGAACTGGCCGACCTCCAGGAACTCCCGGATGTCGGCGGCGGTGCCGTTCAGCGCGATGCGCCCGGCCGCCCGCACGTTGGTGCCGCCCACGCTGACGATCTGGACGAGCTGTACTCGTTCGTCCTGCTCGCGCTGGGCGTGCTGGCCTTCGGTGAGGAACTTCCTGACGTCGTCCGCGGTGCCCTTGAGAGCGGCTCGTCCGGCGTCCTGGACGTTGGGACCGCTGGTGTCGATGATCTGGGCGACCCGGATCCGGTTGTCCTGCTTCATCGGGGCTTCCCAGCCGTCGTCCAGGAAGTCGCGCAGTGACTCACGGCCTCCGGCCAGAGCCGCGCGCGCCGCGGTCAACAACTCAGGGCCGCCGATGGAGGCGAGTTGGGCTGCGGTCACCCGATCGTCCTGGAAGGACAGGTCTTCCGCCGCGGCGAGGAACTTCTGTACATCGGCGTCGCTGCCGGTCAGTGCCGCCTCGGCGGCGGCCTTGACCTCGGGACCTCCCCCCTTCCAGTAGTCGACGACCAGGCCGCGGTCGGCGGCGGTGACCGCTGACTGGGTTGCGGCCCGGACGCCTGCCCGCGCGCCCTCGGCTGCCGTGGCGGGCGGTGTGCCCAGCAGGCCGACGGCGAGGGTCAGCGGCAGCAGACTCAGCGCTGTTCTGCGTATGAAGCGTCTTGTTTTCCCGGCGGTATCGAGCTGGTCAGTTCTTCGATTCACTGGGTACCTGTCTCGGTAATCGGCGACGACCCCCGAAAAGCGAGTCGCCGAATGGTCGACGGGCAGCATATCCCTCGTTTTCCGCTTCTGTATGACCCGTATTCAGGTATGCACATAACGGGCAATGCGGGATCTTCAGGGCTTTCTCTGATGCTCGATTCGGTGTGTGGAAAATGTGTGTTGACGTTGACCGGAACTGTGCTTACGCTATGCCTTGACTTTGCTTGGGTTGTGCCCGGCCTGACCAGCCGAGGCCGCATCCGAGCCTTAGAGCTTCAGGGGGTTGAGGGGGCCCGGTCGCGCGTGCGCGCAACCGGCTGATCAGGGCATTTCTGGCGACTGCGACCGTCGCTGCCCGTTCACGCGTACTTTTGGACAGCATCCTGGCGGGGTGACTCGCTATGCGAGAAGCCGCGCCGGAAGGGACTCTTCGGTGCCTTTCCGTGCCCGAAATCTAATTGTTTCCGGAATCGTGGTCGCGTGCGCCACGATGGCTGGCATTTCTGTTGCATCTGCCGACGATCCGCCTCAATCACCGACAGGCGATAATCCGCCTGCCGCGGTGGAGGACTACGGTTATCCCGGAGCCGACCGAATCCTGACTGAACAAGGAATCAAGCTGAAGAAGGGTGACGGGCGCATTCTGCTGGCCGACTGCGATCAGGCCGCCAAGCAGATCCGTGTGCAGACCGTCGGGGATCCCTCCGTCGGCCGTAAAGACACCTACTGCTTCAAGGCCCTCGGCAAGACCGGCCAGCTCACACTGGAGGTCCCCAGGGTCTTCCTTGTGGAGGCCGCGGACCATCCGATCCGCGCCGACCTGACGGCCAATGGCGAGACCACATCGGTCGTCGTCGAGAAGGACGGATGGGTTTCCGTGGGCGAGGGGACCGTCGGCGGTGCCCGGTCGGTGCTCGTCGAACTCCGCGTGACCGGTTGATCCGCCCTGATCCACCGGCCGGCTCCGGCCAGTGCAGCGCAACGCCGACGGTGGGATCCGTCCTTCTCCGACCTCTTCGCGGGGCCTGTGTGCTCCGCCGAGACAGACTCTGATTCGAGGCATACGTGAAAGACGCCCGTCCACGCAGGACGCGCATGGTGTGGGCCACCGGACTCGCGGCCACCGGCCTGACGACCGGTCTGCTGGCCGCGGCCCCGGCCCAGTCCGTCGGCGGTGACCAGGCCGCGGACGGAACCCACCAGTACGTGGTGAAGGTCCACGTCGCCGGCGGCACCGACAACGAACGCGCCTGCTCCGGCACCCTGGTCGACACTCAATGGGTCCTCACCGCCGCCAGTTGCTTCGCCGCCGACCCGCAGCAGGCGACGTCGCTCACCCGGGGCAAGCCGCCCCTGCCCGCTGTGGTCACCGCCGACGGCAACAAGCCCGTGCCGGGCGTGTCCGAGCTGAAGCAGGGAGTCCGGGAGATCGTGCCCTATCCGGGCCGTGATCTGGTCATGGCGCGTCTTGACGACGTGACCACCGCCGGTAACCCGCTGGACGGTCCGTTCGAGATCGGCTCCGCCGACGTCAGCGGAGCCGCGCCGACCCGGGGCGATCAGCTCAAGGCGCTCGGATACGGCCGTACGAAGTTGGAGTGGACCCCCGAGCGAGCCCACATCGGCTCCTACGGCGTGGACCTCGTCAACCCCACGACCCTCGCGATCTCTCCCGCCGCGAACGGCGGTGCCCTGTGCAAGGGAGACGCGGGCGGTCCGGTGCTGGACCCCAACGGCAGGGTCGTCGCCGTGGTCAGCGCGTCCTGGGACGGCGGCTGCCTCAACTCCGCCGAGACCCGCACCGGGGCCGTGGCCACCCGGGTCGACGACATCACCGGCTGGGTGCAGCAGGTCCGGCTGACGGTGCGCCAGAAGCACCTCACCGGCGCCCTGACGGCAGCCGACTTCGACCGTGACGGACGTACGGACATCGCGGCACAGGTAGTCACCGGTTCCACCCATGCCTTCCTCAGCCGTCCGGACGGCACGCTCGAGTTTGGCAAGCAACTGGGCGTGCTCACTCGCTCGCAGCACAAGGATCTCGTCGCGGGTGATTTCCTGGCCGACTCGCCGGGTGTCGAGGCCGTCACCGTGGACGAGGACGGGAACCTTTCTCTGGCGAAGCAGCGCGTCCCGTTCGGGTTGCCGATATCGCGCTGGGATCACGACGGGCTGTGGACCGACGCCACGTGGAAGGACGGCCTGCCCGTCGCCGCCCTCCGCACCGGTACCGCAGGACGCGACACGCTGCTGTTCCAGTGGCCCGACGGCTCGCTCTACACGTACAAGCGGGACGCGAACGGCAAGCTGGTCAACCAGAAGAAGTCCATGTGGCCGGACAAGACCTGGAAGAAGAAGCACATCGCCACCGGCGACTTCACCGGTGACGGCCGGGACGACATCGCCGCCGTCGCCGCCGACGGAGCGCTCCAGCTCTATCCGGGCAAGGCGGACGGCACCTTCGACAAGGCCCGTTCGATGTGGCCCGACAAGACGTGGGGCAGCATGAAGGCGGTGGTCGGCGGCGACTTCGACGGAGACGGCAAGGCCGACCTCGCCGCTCTGACGAACACCGGCGAACTGCGCTGGTTCGCGGGTGATGGCAAGGGGGCGTTGGCGGCCGGCAAGAGCATGTGGCCGAAGGTGTAGGCCCTCGGCGGTGCGCGGGTCGGCCCCGACGTCCGGGGTCGACCCTCACGTGCGCACAAATTCTTCACGTCTCGTACAACCCTTCTCATGCGCTGGTGATCTACTCGCATGAGTCAACAGGCTCAAAGATCACTTTCTCCTCCTTAGGGGAGCGCATGCGCATCCGAGCCACCGTGGCCGCCGTCTCCGGCGCCCTGGCCCTCTCCTCCCTTGCCGTGCCGGCCGTGCAGGCCGCCGACGGTCCCTCGTACGGCAAGGGGGACATCCGCAAGGCCGTGCAGGCGGCGCCTCAGGCGTCCGCTCGCAGCACCTACACCGCCGAGGACACGGGCACGCCGTACCCCCTGGACCTGACCTTCTCCAGCGTCAAGGTCAACAACGGCAAGCCGATCGTCGCGGGCATCGCCAACCAGGTGACCGTCCCGGTGACGTACACGGTCACGCACTCCGCGGACATCGACCTCAACGCCCCCGACGTCTATCTGGACGTGGAGATCTACCGCGGCACCTCCTACAACGACCGGGAGAACCTGCTCTGGGGCGACGACTGGCCGGTCTGCACGGCGACCTCGTCCACCACGGCCAACTGCAAGGGCACCATCGACGTCTACCCGGACATAGAGCTGGGGAACGTCGATGCCACCACGTGGAAGGCCGTCGGCTACGCGTATGACTTCAACGACCAGGACCCGCTCGCCGACGACATCGACTGGAGCAAGGTCGGTTACGCCGAGCAGGACTTCCTGGCCACCACCAAGCTCCAGCGCTTCTCCAAGCTGACGGTCAACGCCTCCCCGGAGCCCGTGAAGAAGGGCAGGACCATCACGGTCACCGGCAAGCTGACCCGCGCCAACTGGGACACCCTCAAGTACGCGGGCTACGCCAACCAGTCGGTGAAGCTGCAGTTCCGCAAGAAGGGCACCAGCACGTACACCACGCTGAAGACCATCACGACGAACTCGTACGGTGACCTGAAGACGACGGTCACCGCGTCCACGGACGGCTACTTCCGCTACTCCTTCGCGGGCACCTCGACCACTCCGGCGGTCAACGCCACGGGTGACTTCGTCGACGTGCAGTAGCCGCCAGCAGGACCATTCGCCGCGAACTTCTCGCCCTGCGCGGGGAGTTCGTGACGAAGGTCACGAAGTTTCCCTGCTGGCGAGACAACCGGGAACCCCCGCCGACTATCTGATCACATGGGCCAACAGGCCCCTCGATCACCCGGGCCCCGACGTGACCCGCAGTGCAGGGAACGACGACCAGCGGGGCCCCTTTCCGTACCAGGGGAACGCATGCGCATCAGAGCCACCGTGGCCGCCGTCTCCGCTCTCTCCGGCGCCCTGGCCCTCTCCGCCTTCGCCGCGCCGGCCGCCCAGGCCGACACCTCCGTCGACTCCTACCGCGCCGCCGTCGCGAAGATCCGCCAGGCCGCGCAGGCCGCGTCCGGTGGTGACAGGGCAGGCGCCCGGTACGACATGGACGTCACCTTCTCCAACTTCAAGATCGCCAAGGCGATCAAGGTCGGCCCGACCAACCACGTCTCGACGACGGTGACGTACACGTTGACCCATGGCGCGGACATCGACGTCACCGCCGCCGACTTCATCACCGACCCCATCATCTACCGGGGCTCCCACACCTCGCCGGAGGCCAGGCTCTTCGGCAACAAGCCGGCCAAGTGCACCGTGACCTCGGCGACCACCGCCAACTGCAAGGGCACCATCGACGTTTACCCGGGCGGCGCCGCCCACGAGCTCATCAACTCGAATGCCGGTACCTGGCATGCCGCGGCTGAGGCCACCGCCTTCAACGGCCAGGACCCGGCGGGTGAGAACTACGACGACAGCAAGGTCGGCTACAAGGGCCAGGGCGGCCTCGGCACCACCCTCGTGCAGCGCCACTCCAAGCTGACGGTCGACGCCTCCCCCGAGCCGGTGAAGAAGAACAAGACCATCACCATCACCGGCAAGCTCTCCCGCGCCAACTGGGAGGACAACAAGTACCACGGTTACGTCAGCCAGCCCGTGAACCTGCAGTTCCGCAAGAAGAACAGCGACACCTACACCACGGTGAAGACCATCAAGACGAACGCGACGGGCGATCTCAAGACGACCGTGAAGGCCACCCAGGACGGCTACTTCCGCTACGTCTTCGCGGGCACGACGACGACCCCGGCGGCCACCGCCACGGGCGACTTCGTCGACGTGCAGTAATCACTCCGGCTACGCGGGAAAGCGGCGGTCGACCCACCTCCACATGAACTCCAGGGCGACCGCCGCCCCCGCCGAGATCCCCACCGCGATCCACGGCATCGTCATCCCGACCAGCCGCAGCGCGAAGAACTCCTGCAGCCACGGCACCACCAGCACCAGCAGGAATCCGAAGCCCATCGCCGCGACCAGCCCTAGACGCCACCACGTGTAGGGCCGGGCGATGATCGCCAGCACCCACATGGAGATCAGGAAGAGCGTCAGCGTGGCGACGCTCGTCTCCGCGTCCAGCGCGCCCTCGCCCGAGTAGTGGCTACGGGCGATCAGATACGTCGCGAAGGTCGCCACCGCGGCCACCACCCCGCCCGGGATCGCGTACCGCATGACCCGCCGTACGAAATGGGGTTTCGCGCGTTCCTTGTTGGGCGCGAGGGCCAGGAAGAAGGCCGGGACGCCGATGGTCAGGGTGGAGAGGAGGGTCAGGTGGCGGGGCAGGAACGGGTACTCCACCTGCCAGAACACCACCATCAGCGCCAGCAGCACCGAGTAGACCGTCTTGACGAGGAACAGCGTCGCGACGCGCGTGATGTTGCCGATGACCCTCCGGCCCTCCGCCACCACCGACGGCAGCGTGGCGAAGCTGTTGTTCAGCAGCACGATCTGCGCGACCGCCCGTGTGGCCTCCGAGCCGGAGCCCATCGCCACGCCGATGTCGGCGTCCTTCAGCGCCAGGACGTCGTTCACGCCGTCGCCGGTCATCGCCACGTTGTGCCCGTGGGACTGGAGCGCGCCCACCATGTCCCGCTTCTGCTGCGGGGTGACCCGCCCGAACACGGTGGCCTCGTCGAGGGCCGTCGCCATCCCGTCCGTGTCGCGGGGGAGCGTGCGGGCGTCGACCGTCGTGCCGGTCAGGCCCAGCTTGGTCGCCACCGCGCCCACGGACACGGCGTTGTCCCCGGAGATCACCTTGGCCCGGACGTTCTGCTCGGCGAAGTAGCGCAGGGTGTCGGCGGCGTCGGGGCGCAGTCGTTGTTCCAGTACGACGAGGGCGGCGGGCTTGGCGCCCTCCGCGATGTCGGGATCGTCGAGGTCGCGGCCGGCGCGGGCGAGCAGCAGGACCCGTAGGCCCTGTTCGTTCAACCGATCGGTTTCGGCCAGGGCGGGATCGTCGGCGGGCAGGAGTACGTCCGGTGCGCCCAGCAGCCAGGTGCTGGCCTCGCCGTTGCCCTCGCTGAACGTGGCGCCGCTGTACTTGCGGGCGGAGGAAAAGGGCAGGGACTCGGTGCAGCGCCAGTCCTCGGCGTCGGGGTAGGCCTCGATGATGGCCTGGAGGGAGGCGTTCGGGCGGGGGTCGGACTCGCCGAGGGCGCCCAGCACCTGCCGTATGTAGTCCTCGTCGCTGCCGCCCAGGGGGCGGAGTTCGGTGACGTCCATGCCGCCCTCGGTGAGGGTGCCGGTCTTGTCGAGGCAGACCGTGTCCACGCGGGCGAGGCCCTCGATGGCAGGCAGCTCCTGCACCAGGCACTGCTGGCGGCCGAGGCGGATCACGCCGATCGCGAAGGCGACGGAGGTGAGGAGCACCAGCCCTTCCGGGACCATGGGCACGATGCCGCCGACGGTCCGGGCGATGGAGTCGTCGAGCTCGTTCTGCTTGATGAACAGCTGGGTGATGATCAGGCCGATCGCGGCCGGGATCATCATCCACGTCACGTACTTGAGGATGGTGGAGATGCCGGAGCGCAGCTCGGAGTGGACGAGGGTGAACCGGGACGCCTCCTCGGCGAGCTGGGCGGCGTAGGCCTCGCGGCCGACCTTGGTGGCCTGGAAGGCGCCGCCGCCCGCGACGACGAAGCTGCCGGAGAGCACCTGGTCGCCCGGCCGTTTGACGACCGGGTCGGCCTCCCCGGTGAGCAGCGACTCGTCGATCTCCAGCCCGTCGGCCTCGACGCACACCCCGTCCACCACGGCCTTGTCGCCCGGCCCGATCTCTATCAGGTCGTCCAGCACGATCTCGGACGTACTGACCTCGGCGGCGACCCCGTCCCGCCGTACCGTGGGCCGCGCCTCGCCGATCACGGCGAGCGAGTCGAGGGTCTTCTTCGCCCGCCACTCCTGGATGATCCCGATGCCGGTGTTGGCGAGGATCACGAAGCCGAACAGGCTGTCCTGGATGGGCGCGACGAACAGCATGATCAGCCAGAGCACACCGATGATCGCGTTGAACCGGGTGAACACGTTGGCGCGGACGATGTCGGTCATCGACCGGCTGCTGCGCACCGGTACGTCGTTGACCTCACCCCGCGCGACCCGCTCGGCCACCTCGGCGGCGGTGAGCCCGCCCGTCGCCACCGGGGCGCGGGCGGAGTGCACAGGGGTGTCCAGTCCGGCGCCCGCGTCGGTATGCGTCATGCATTCGACGGTACGTGCGGATTTACGGCTTCACCCGCCGAGTGCGCGGAAGTTCCGACTTGGGGAGGACCGGGTGTCGTGCCCTGGGTGTACGGGTCGTCCCCCAGGCCCCTGCCTAGGACGACTGGGGTTCGCCAGTGGTTTCCCGGGTTTCCACGAGGGCGGCCGCGCGCTTGATCGCGGCGTCGCGCCTGCGGACGTACCAGATGCCGATGAGCCCCAGCCCGCCGCCGGCCAGGCAGGTCCACACCCACCAGGTGGTTCCGCGGTCGTCGAACCAGCCGTAGAAGGGCAGCTGAACGACGAAGAGGACGAACCAGATGATCGTGCCACCGATGATGGTGGCGACCACGGGCCCTTCCAGGGGCTCCGGCGCCTCGTGCTTGGGGGTCCACTTCGCCATGGGGGACAGCTTACGAGGCGATCGGAACCAGACGAACCCAGGACGAGCCCAGGCGGACTCAGTCGTATCTACGCGCGGAGATGGCCGATCCCGCCTTTATATGTTCATACTGAAACGGTTTGTGTCTGACCACTTCTCTTCGTAGGAAACACCAAGAGCATGCCCACCTCGGCCCCCGCCAAGGTCCCCGCCCCTGAACAGCCGGGAGCCGGCCCCGCCTACGGCGCACTCGACCGCTTCTTCAAGATCTCAGAACGCGGCAGCACCCTGCCCCGCGAAATCCGCGGCGGTTTCGCCACCTTCTTCGCGATGGCCTACATCATCGTGCTGAACCCGATCATCCTCGGCAGCGCGAAGGACATGTACGGCAACCAGCTGGACAACGGACAGCTGGTCACCGCGACGGCCGTCACGGCGGCGTTCGCCACGCTCCTGATGGGTGTCATCGGCAACGTGCCGATCGCGCTCGCCGCCGGTCTGGGTGTGAACTCGGTCGTCGCGCTCCAGCTCGCGCCCCGGATGTCCTGGCCGGACGCCATGGGCATGGTCGTGCTGGCCGGTTTCGTGGTCATGCTGCTCGTCGCCACCGGTCTGCGCGAGCGCGTCATGAACGCCGTGCCCTACAGCCTGCGCAAGGCCATCTCCATCGGCATCGGCCTGTTCATCATGCTGATCGGCCTCGTCGACTCCGGCTTCGTCTCCCGCATCCCCGACGTCGCCCAGACCACGGTCCCGCTCCAGCTCGGCGGCGACGGTCACCTCAACGGCTGGCCGGTGCTGGTCTTCATCCTCGGCGCGCTGCTGACCCTCGCGCTGATCGTGCGCAAGGTACCCGGCGCCATCCTCATCTCGATCGTGGCGATGACCGTGCTCGCCGTCGTCATCGAGGCCGTCGCGAAGGTGCCGTCCTGGGGCCTCACGACGCCGAAGTGGCCCGGCAACCCCGTCGCGAGCCCCGACTTCGGCCTGATCGGCCAGGTCAGCCTGTTCGGCGGCTTCGAGAAGGTCGGCGCGCTGACGGGCATCCTCTTCGTCTTCACCGTCCTCCTCTCCTGCTTCTTCGACGCCATGGGCACGATCATGGGCGTCAGCGACGAGGCGAAGCTGACCGACGCCCAGGGCCAGATGCCGGGCATCAACAAGGTCCTCTTCGTCGACGGCCTCGCCGTGGCCGCGGGCGGCGCCAGCTCCTCCTCGGCCACCACCGCCTTCGTGGAGTCCACGGCCGGCGTCGGCGAGGGTGCCCGCACCGGATTCGCGAACGTCGTCACCGGCGGCCTCTTCGGTGTGGCGCTGTTCCTGACGCCCGTCGCCACCATGGTCCCGTCACAGGCGGCCACCCCGGCCCTGCTCGCGGTCGGCTTCCTGATCCTGGCCAACTCGGTCAAGGAGATCGACTGGGCCGACTACACGATCGCGATCCCGGCCTTCGTGACGATGGTGATGATGCCGTTCACCTACTCGATCACCAACGGCATCGGCATGGGCTTCATCACCTTCGCGGTGCTGCGCCTGGCCGCCGGGCGGGGCCGGGAGGTGCCGGTCGCGATGTACGTCGTGGCGGCGGTGTTCGCCTTCTACTACCTGATGCCGGCGCTGGGGCTGACGTAAGGCGTGCAGGTGGCTCACGAGAGGCCGTAGAACCAGAACCGGTGCCGCATCGGATGAGCACAATGGCGACGCCCGCCCCGACACGTTGGTCTACCTCCGCCTTCGTGATGTCGACGCCATCGCCTCCGAGCTCGGTGCGCAGGCGAAGGACGCTCCGTGGGCGCGGGAGATCGAGGTGCGCGACCCGGATGGCAACCGGCTGCGGATCGGTACGCCGACGGAATGACGCTCGCCGGCGGCGCGAGGCCGGCTCACGTGAGGCCGGTTCATGTGAGGCCGGCTCATGTGAGGCCGGTTCTGTGAGGCCGGCTCACGTGAGGCCGTAGAACTTCTCGGTCTCCTCGACGGCGGCCTGGAACCGTTCGTCGAAGTCATCGCGGATGAGCGTCCGGACGACATAGTCCTGGACGCTCATTCCTCTTTTCGCGGCATGCTCTCGGAGTCGTTCGAGCAGCTCGTGGTCTATCCGCAGGCTGAGCACGCTGGTCCCCATGAACACGAGGGTCGCGGCAGTCTTCGGTGCGGTGTGTCACGTTCCGCTGCTGGATCACCCATATGAGTGATGTGACGATTCAGTGGCCGGAGTCACGGGCATCTGTGCGCGCCCCGGTGGTCTTTAGCGAGGGTAATGAGTTACCCTAAAGAACATGCCGGACCTTACCCATGGCGACAACGCAGCCGCCGTGAACTCTCTTCGCTCCGCCGTGATGCGACTGTCGCGTCGGCTCAAGCACCAGCGGGTCGACGAGTCGCTGAGCCCCACCGAGATGTCGGTGCTGGGCACCCTCTCCCTCTGCGGGAAGGCCACCCCCGGTGAGCTGGCCCGCAAGGAGCACGTCCAGCCGCCGTCGATGACCCGCATCGTCGCCCTGCTGGAGTCCAAGGGACTGGTCCGACTGGAGCCGCACCCGGAGGACCGGCGCCAGAAGGTCGTCACGAAGACCGAGCAGGCCGAGGCGATGCTCGAGGAGAGCCGCCGCAAGCGCAACGCCTTCCTGGCCACCCTGGTCGAGGGCCTCGACGAGGACGAGTGGGCGAAACTCCGCGCCGCCGCCCCCGTGCTGGAGAAGCTCGCACATCTGTAAGCAGCAGCCACAAGGAGGCGAACCCTTTTGAGTACGGGACCCGGAGCAGCTTCCGCACCCGCACCAGACGCCAACTACTCCACACCCACCTCTACCTCGCGCAAGTCCTCGATGTTCAGCTCGCTGAAGGTCAGGAACTACCGCCTGTTCTTCCTCGGCCAGGTCGTCTCCAACACCGGCACCTGGATGCAGCGCATCGCCCAGGACTGGTTGGTGCTCAGCCTCACCGGCTCCGCCACCGCCGTCGGTATCACGACGGCCCTGCAGTTCCTGCCGATGCTGCTCTTCGGCCTCTACGGCGGCGTCCTCGTCGACCGCCTGCCCAAGCGCCGTACGCTGCTCGTCACGCAGACCTCGATGGCGGCGACCGGCGTCGTGCTCGCGGTCCTCACCCTCACCGGACACGTCCAGGTCTGGCACGTCTATGTCGCGGCCTTCGCCATAGGGCTCGCCACGGTCGTCGACAACCCCGCCCGCCAGGCGTTCGTCAGCGAGATGGTCGGCCCCGACCAGCTCCAGAACGCCGTCAGCCTGAACTCCGCGAACTTCCAGTCCGCCCGCCTGGTCGGTCCCGCCGTCGCCGGCCTGCTGATCACCGGCGTGGGCACCGGCTGGGCGTTCCTCTTCAACGGCCTGTCCTTCGTCGCGCCCATCGCGGGACTGCTGCTGATGCGGGCGCGTGAGCTGTACGCCGTCGAGCGCGCCCCGCGCGGGAAGGGGCAGCTGCGGGAGGGGCTGCGCTATGTGGCGGGGCGGCCGGAGCTGATCTGGCCGATCGTGCTGGTCGGGTTCGTCGGGACCTTCGCCTTCAACTTCCCCGTGTACATCTCGGCCTTCGCCGCCGACGTGTTCCACGCCGGAGCGGGCTGGTACAGCATGTTCAACACGCTGATGGCGGTCGGCTCGGTGACCGGAGCCCTGCTTGCCGCGCGGCGCGGCACCGCCCGGATGCGGGTGCTGATCGCGGCGGCGGTGCTCTTCGGCACGGTCGAGATCGTGGCGGCGCTGACGCCGTCCCTGTGGCTGTTCGCCCTGCTGATGATCCCGATAGGGCTCTTCGGCATGACCATCAACGTCACCGCCAACACGGGCATCCAGCTGGCGACGGATCCGGCGATGCGGGGACGCGTGATGGCCCTGTACATGATGGTCTTCCTGGGCGGCTCGCCGGTCGGTGCCCCGATCGTCGGCTGGGTCACGGACACCTACGGCGCCCGGGTGGGCCTGGCCGTCGGCGGCGCGATCGCAGCGGTCGCGGCTACGGTGATCGGCCTGATCCTGGCCAGGGTCGGCGGTCTGCGGCTGTCGGTGGGCTGGGGCCGGGGCCACCCGCACGTCCGGTTCGTGCCCCGGCAGCGGCGGGAGGAGGAGCTGGCGCCGGTGGCGTAGGAGGGGGCGTCCGGGTCAGTCGCGGGGGAACTCGTCGGTCTTGAGGGTGAGGCCGACGACGGTCCTGCTCAGGTCGATGTCCTCGCCGAAGGAGTAGCTGACGTCGCTGTGGTACTTGCCGTCCTTCGGGAGGGTGTGCAGATGCCACTCGCCGGCGTACGGATCCACGATCAGGTACACCGGCACTTCGGCCGCGGCGTAGGTGTCCTTCTTCTGGCCGTAGTCGTTGGCCGCGGTGTCCTTGGAGATGACCTCGGCCACGAACTCGACGTCCTGATAGCGCCAGCGGCCCTTGCTGTCCTTCACCGACCGTTCGGCCATGGCCACCACGTCAGAGGCAAAGCCGTTCAGATACCCGGGGAAGTCGATCCGCACGTCCGATGCCAACCGCTTGCGGGGGTACTCGGCGCGCAACTGCTCGTAGATGTCGGCGATGATCTCCCAGTGGTTCTGCCGCTGCGGTGACATGAAGATGTTCCCCCCGACGATCTCTACCTTCGTACCCTCGGGGATGGGCATCTTCTCGAGGCACTCGAACAGGACGTCCAGAGTCAGCTCGCCGCGCTCCTCGGCCATCTCGATCCTGTCGTCAAGGACGGTCATCGTGGCGCTCCTCAACGGCTGCCGCTCGGTCAGGGACAGCCGCGCAGTACAACGATACGCACGGTGACCGGGACACGTGTGGCCATGGTCACTGCCGCCCGCGAGGACTAGACCCGCCGCGCCAGCACCTGCCCCGGCCAGCCGTCCTTCCCCGCGTAGGCCTCGGTGCGCACGAAACCGTTGCTCTCGTAGTAACGGACCAGTTTGCCGTCGTCGCCCGCGTAGCAGTCCACTCGCAGGAGCGAGACGCCCGAGCGCCGGGTCACCTCTGCGGCATGCGCGAGCAGGGCGCTGCCCGCGCCGTGGCCCTTGAAGCGGCGGTCGGAGGTGAGCCAGTTGATGTAGCGCTCCGGCTCCCCGGGCGGGGGGAGGTGGGACAGGGAGGCGCCGGGGCCGTGGGTGAGGGTGAGGCAGGCGGCCGGCACACCGTCGGCCTCGGCGATGAACACGTCGCCCTCGGCCATGTGGCGGGCGATCGACTCCGCCGTACCCGGGTTCTCCGACAGGGGCCTCGTGCCCCACTGCCCGGTGCGGCCCTGCGCGACCAGCCACTCCACGCCGCTGTCGAGCATGCCGAGTATCGCGGGGATGTCGTCGGGCCCGCCGTCCCGGATGATGATCTCCATCCGGGCATGGTGCCAGGCTGGACCCATGAGACTCTTCGCCGCCGTGCTGCCGCCACAGGACGTGACCCATGAACTGGCCGCCGAGGTCGCCGAGTTGAGGAAGCTGCCCGGCGCGGACCGGCTGCGCTGGACCGGCCGTCCAGGCTGGCACTTCACGCTCGCCTTCTACGGCGAGGTCGACGACGACCTCGTACCCGACCTGTCGGCCCGCCTGGAGCGCGCCGCGCACCGTACGCCGCCCTTCCGGCTGGCGCTCAGCGGCGGCGGTCAGTTCGGGCACGGGCGGGCGTTGTGGGCGGGGGCGGACGGGGACCTGGCGCCCCTGCGGCTGCTGGCGGAGCGCAGCGAGGCGGCGGCGCGCAAGGCGGGGGTGCCGATGGGGGAGCACCGGCGCTACAAGGCCCACCTGACGGTGGCCAGGAGCCGGTCGGCGGTGGACGTACGGCCGTATGTCGCCACCCTCGCCGAGTTCACGAGCCGGACCTGGACGGTGACCGAGCTGGTGCTGGTGCGGAGCAACCTGCCGAAGTCCGGGCTCGAGGGCGAGCAGCCCCGCTACGAGGCGGTCGCCCGGTGGCCGCTCGGAGGGGCCGGTTAGGCTCGATGCCGTGGACCCGAAAACCCGGAACCGGATCATGGCCGGTGCGCTTGTGTTGATGTTCGTCGTGGTGGCGCTGGCGGCGGCGCTCGGCAGGTAGGCCGACCGGTCTCGCCGACGCCTGCCCTGCCGCACCGCCGGTCAGCCGAGCTCGATCAGCCCCAGGCGGACGGCCTCGCTGACGGTCGCGGCCCGGTTCTCGGTGCCGAGCTTGCGGTAGATCCGCACGAGGTGGGTCTTGACCGTCGCCTCGGCCAGGAACAGCGCGCTCGCGATGGCCCGGTTGCTGTGCCCCTGCGCGAGCAGCCGTACGACCTCGACCTCCCGCTCGCTGAGCACCGGCCCAGGCTCGACCGCGCGCCCGACGACACTGGCGGCGGCCTCCGGCGCCAGTGCCATGCCTCCGGCCGCCGTGGCGCGCACGGCGCGGAACAACTCCTCGGGCGGGCCCGCCTTGAGGACGTAGCCGCGGGCGCCGGCCTCGACGGCCCGCAGGACATCGGCCGTACGGCCGTGGCTGGTGAGCATGACGACCCGTACGTCGGTGGTGCTCGCGAGGATCCGGCGGGTGGCCTCGATGCCGTCGACGCCGTCGGCTCCGGCAGGGGACGTGCCCGGGTCGGTGAGCCGGAGGTCCATGAGCACGACGTCGGGACGCAGCCGCCCCACCAGGCGTACGGCGTCGGTGCCGTCGCCGGTCTCGCCGACGACCTCGAAGCCCGGCTCGCCTTCGAGCAGGGCGCGCAGACCGGCCCGTACGACGGTGTGGTCGTCGACGATCAGGATCCGCAGCGGCCCGGCCGCGGCGTCGCTCATCGGGCGCCGGCCGGGACGCGGTCCTCGGCAGTCCGTGCGACCGGCAGTGCCGCCCGGACGCGGGTGCCGCGGCCGGGCGCGGTGTCGACGGTGAGCGTGCCGCCGAGTGCGCCGAGTCGCTCGCGGGCCCCGGCGAGCCCGAATCCGCGCCCGGCGGCGGTCGACCGTACGAGGTCCGGGAGGCCCGGGTCGAAGCCCACACCGTCGTCGCGGACCTCGACGGCCGCGGCGGTCCCGCCCTGGACCAGGGTGATGTGCACGTGCGTGGCCCGCGCGTGTTCGCAGGCGTTGGCGAGGAGGCCCCGCGTCACCCGCAGCAGGGCCACGGCCTGCTCCATGGGCAGGGGGCCAGGGGCGTCGGCTCCGTCCTCGGTGCTGTGCTCGGCGCTGAAGGAGACCCTGGGCGCGCCGGCGGCGGATCCCGTACGGGCGGTCAGCTCACACAGCGCCGCCTCCAGGCCGTCCCGGGCGAGGGCGGGCGGGGTGAGGTCGTCGATGATGCCACGGGTCTGGGCGAGGTGGTCGCCGAGCGCGTCCGTGACCAGGCGCACCTGCCGCCGGGCCGCCTCCGGGCGGCGGTCCCAGTCGCGTTCGGCGGCCTGGAGGAGCATGCGGCTGCCCGCGAGTTCCTGGGCGAGCGTGTCGTGCAGGTCGCGGGCGATGCGGGCGCGCTCGGAGAGTCGCCCGGCCTCCCGCTGCCGACGCGCCAACTCGCCCCGTGTGTCGGCCAGTTCGCGGGTCAGCCGCTGCTGGCTGCGGTAGAGCAGGACGGTCGCCCACATGGCGGTGACCGGCGGTGCCAGCAGATCCGGGTCGAGTCCGCCGCCGGCCCGGACGAGCGCCGCCGTCAGCAGTGCCGTGAGGACGCCGAGCGCCACCGCCCGCTCCCCGCGGCTGGGCATCCCCAGGGCCAGGACGCCCAGCGGCACGGCCAGCCACGCGTATCCGAAGGTGAGCGGCGCGGGCAGGACCCAGGCCACCCACGACCACAGCAGCAGGAGCAGCCCGAACCAGACCGGCCCGCCCGCCCGGCCCAGCCGCTCCCACCGGGCCTGACCGGCGGCGTACAGCAGCGCCAGCACGGCCATGGGCGGCGCGACGGACCAGCACAGCTCGTTGTTCAGCTCGACGAGCCGTACGAGGGTGCCGACGGCGGCGACCAGGAAGACCAGGTGCGGGAGGTGCCGGGCCGACATGCGGGACCGGCGTACGGCGGGACGGACGGCAGTCACGACGGCGGCTCCCTGAACGGGCCGAGGGGGACTCGGCGGTGCCGTCAGGAGTGTAAAGCGTTGCCCGTGTGACCGTTATAAGCACGGGCGCACGGGCGCACGGGCGCGCGGTCACACGGGCGCGCGGTCACACGGGCGCGCGGTCACACGGGCGCGCGGGTAGGCAGGGGAGCCGCCGTCGGCCCACCTTCGGCCCACCGTCGGCCGGGACTTACGGCGCTCGCGTCACCGCCCGGGGTGCAGACCGAGCCAGCCCGGTGACGGGTCGCCCTTCACCTCGCCGAAGTACAGCGCGAAGGTCTGCTTCAGCCGCTCGATCGCGGCGCGGTCCTCCATGAACTCCGGGAAGCCGTCCACGTGGGCGTCCGGGTTCTCCCACACCGGCTTCAGACCGGGGGACGGGGTCACGTCCGTACGCACCGACCAGCCGTTGAAGCTGGCCTTCTGACGCTCCTCGGACAGCGCCCAGTTCAGGTACAGCTTGGCGGCGGTCGGGTTGGCGGCCTGCTTCAGGATCGCGGCCCGCTGCCCCCACGCCATGAAGGGATGCCCCTCGGGCACGACCCACTTCGTCACGGTCGACGTCGACACCGGGCTGCCCGACCCGCCGACACCGATGACCTTCTGCTTGCCGTTGACCGCGAGGGCGGGCGTGTGCGAGCCACGGGCGAACTGCGGCTGCTGGGCGGCAAACCTGGCCACCCAGTCCCAGCCGTACGTGCGCTGGTAGAGGGAGAAGAGGTAGAGCACCGCGTCGTCGTCGTGCGGGTAGGAGGAGGCTATCTGCCCCTTCCAGCGCGGGTCGACGAGGTCGAGGGGCGTCTTCGGCGCGTTGGCGCCGGCCGCCTCGATGCCGTACATGAAGCTGAAGCCGATGACCATCAGCGCCGTCCAGGCGCCGTCCGGGTCCCTGAACCCCTTGTGGACCTTGGAGAACCCGGCGGGCTTGTACGGCAGCAGGTCGCCCTGCCGCTTCCAGCGGGTGAAGTCCTGGAGGGTCTGGAGCTGTACGACGTCGGGGACCAGGGTGCCGGTCGCGAGCTGGTTGTCGACGCGGACGTCGTGGTACTTGCTGTAGTCCACGACGACCGTCAGGTCGATGTCGGGGAAGCGGCTCGCGAAGCCGGCCCGCACCCCGGCCGCCTGGCTGTCGACGTCCCCGCCTTGATAGAGGACGAGCTTGCCGCCCTCGGCGACGGCGGCCGCGTACAACTCGTCGAGCGAGCGGGTCTCCTCGCGGACGCGGGAACCGGACGAGGACGAGAGGGCGTTCGCCGCGGCCGGCACGGTGGACGCCGAGACCGCGGCGGCACCGCCGAGCGCGACACCGGCCCCCGTGGCGAGCAGTCGGCGCCTGCTGAAGTCCCTGGACATGTGGGGGTCCTCCTGACCTGTCGCGCCGCCACGTCCGTTACGCGGCGGCGCGGCAAGTCTGGCGCCGGGAGGGGATGCTCCGCGTCGTCCGCCCGCTGCCTCCTTGTTCAACCGTTCGATGGAACGGTGTCAGGGGGAGATACGGGGGCTGGGCGCTACCAGGCGAAGGCCTCCGGGGACGGCCCCGGACCCGGGAAGATCTCGTCCAGACCCGCCAGCAGCTCCTCGCTCAGTTCCAACTCGGTGGCGCGCAGGGCGGATTCGAGCTGCCCGGCCGTGCGCGGGCCGACGATCGGGCCGGTCACGCCCGGGCGGGTGAGCAGCCAGGCCAGGGCGGCCTCGCCGGGCTCCAGGCCGTGCTTGTCGAGCAGGTCCTCGTACGCCTGGATCTTCGACCGTACGGCCGGGTCGTTGAGGGAGTCGGCGGCCCGCCCCGAGCTGCGTCGCCCGCCCTCGACCTCCTTCTTGATGACGCCGCCGAGCAGGCCGCCGTGCAGCGGCGACCAGGGAATGACCCCCAGCCCGTAGTCCTGCGCGGCCGGGATGACCTCCATCTCGGCGCGGCGCTCGAAGAGGTTGTACAGGCACTGCTCGCTGACGAGGCCGATGGTGCCGCCGCGCCGAGCGGCGATCTCGTTGGCCTGGGCGATCTTGTAGCCGGGGAAGTTGGAGGACCCGACGTAGAGGATCTTGCCCTGCTGGACGAGGACGTCGATGGCCTGCCAGATCTCCTCGAAGGGAGTGGCTCGGTCGATGTGGTGGAACTGGTAGACGTCGATGTAGTCGGTCTGGAGCCGCTTGAGCGAAGCGTCCACGGCGCGCCGGATGTTCACGGCCGACAGCTTGTCGTGGTTGGGCCACGCCGCGCCGTCCGGGCCCATGTTGCCGTACACCTTGGTGGCGAGGACGACCTTCTCGCGCCGCTCGCCGCCCTTCGCGAACCAGTTGCCGATGATGGTCTCGGTGCGGCCCTTGTTCTCGCCCCAGCCGTACACGTTGGCGGTGTCGAAGAAGTTGATGCCCGCGTCCAGCGCGGCGTCCATGATCGCGTGACTGTCCGCTTCGTCCGTCTGCGGACCGAAGTTCATGGTGCCGAGGACGAGGCGGCTGACCTTGAGTCCCGTGCGTCCGAGCTGCGTGTACTCCATGGATATGCACGCTAACTGCGTGGAGTGCGCTCTAGGCAAGGAACCTTGACGCTAACTGTGGGTTAGTGCTTTCCTGTGGGAAGTGTCAGCTTGAACATTCAATATCGCGCGGTCTCGCGGCCCCCTGCTCGGAAAGAGAGCCACATGCCCCCCACCACGCCTCTCCGCAAGACACTCGTCGCCGTCACGGCCGCCTCGGCCCTGCTGGGCGCCGCCGCCGTGCCCGCCGCGGCGTCGGCGCCGACCGCCGGCACCGGGCACGTCACCTTCGGCTACGGCGACTCAGCCCGCCTCGGCTACCAGAAGTCCGTCACCGTCCGCGTCCTCAAGGGCGTGTTCGAGCGGGGCGACACCGAGGTCGTCGACCGTTACGTCCGCCCGGACTACATCCAGCACAACCCGCTCGCGCCGGACGGGGCGGAGACGCTGAAGAACCTGGGCGTCGCCGTCCACCAGCAGTTCCCGGACGCCGAGTACGACGTCAAGCGGGTCATCTCCGAGGGCGACCTGGTGCTGGTGCACTCGAACGTGGTGATGACGCCGGGCACGCGCGGCACGGCCGTCTTCGACATCTTCCGCTTCCAGGGCGGGAAGATCGCCGAGCACTGGGACGTGGGGCAGGAGGTGCCCGCGACCACGGCCAACGGCAACGACATGTTCTCGACGGAGAGCTGGCCGCGGACGGAGCAGCCGGGGCCGCGGTGGCTGACCGCGTACAACAAGAAGCTGGTCACCAAGGCGTTCGACCAACTGCTCGTCCAGAAGGACATGTCCGCCATCGACCGGTACTGGGGCCCCGAGTACCACCAGCACAACCCGAACATCGCGGACGGTGTCGAGGGCGTGAAGTCAGGGCTGGGCGGTTACTTCGCCGCCTTCCCGCAGCTGAAGGTCACGCCGAAGCGGGTGATCGCCGAGGGCGACCTGGTGGCGGTGCACAGCCACTACGTGAACGCGCCGGGCGAGCGGGGGCAGGCGATCGTGGATCTGTTCCGGGTGCGGGGCGGGAAGATCGTGGAGCACTGGGATGTGATCCAGGATGTGCCGGCTACGTCCGCGAATGACAACGGGATGTTCTAGGGCAGGGAGTTGAGGAAGGTCGTCCAGGTGGCGGGGGCTATCTGGACGGCCTCCTGGCCGTTGTCCGTGGGGGTCTTGGAGTCGCGGATGTGGATGGTGGTGGGGGTGAGGGCTACTTCGACGCACTCGCCGCCCTGGCCGCCGCTGTAGCTGCTCTTGAACCAGTGCAGGTCGGTACTCATAGGTCCCGTGCCACCTTGTCGATCAGTTCTGCCGACTCATCCGGATTGAGAGCCTGAGCTCGCAGGATGCCATACTGCGTGAACAGGTCGCCCAGGTGTGGCTGCTCGCTGACGAAGTATCCGCCGCCTGGTCCTTCGACGTAAGCGAGCTGCCTGCGTTCCTCGGTTTCCAGCAGGATCATGGGGCCGTTCAGAGAGGCGTGTTCCTGCCGATCGGTCGGCATCACCTGGATCTCGATGTTGCGGCGCTTCCCGACGCCGAGCAGGTGCTCCAACTGCTTCCTCAGAGCGGACTTGCCGCCGATGGGGCGCCTGAGTGTGTGCTCGTCGAGCACGAAGCCAACAGTGGGTGCGGGCTTGCGCTCCATCACCTGCTGTCGGTCCAGACGTGCCGCCAGCCTGGCCTCGATCTCCTCCTCTTCCAGGGTGGGGCGTTGGGCGACGAAGATCGCCCGCGCGTAGGCCTCGGTCTGCAACAGGCCGGGGATCACATGGTTGGCGTACATGTAGATCGCGCTCGCCCCCGCTTCCAGCTCCGCGTAGTCCTCGAACCACGGTGGGAACCGGCTCGCCACCAGCTTCCTGCCGGCCGCTAGAAGTGCACCTTGTGCACCCAGTACCTCGTCCGCGATTTCGATGAACTTTCCCTTGGGCGGCCGCTCCCCCCGCTCCACCATGGCCACTTGGGACTTCGAGTACCCGACGTACTTACCCAGCCCCTCCTGCGTCATCGCGGCCCGTTCGCGGAAGAACCGCAACAACGAGCCGAACATCTCCAGGTTCCCCGAGCCTCGTTCACTCGCGCGCACACGCACCTCCCCAACTGCACAGCCCCGCACCACCACCACAAACCCCTGGTCACAGTATGTAAGCAGCCGGTTGCATTTGCGGCATGTACGAGAAAATCGCCAACCCCTGGCTCCCCGCCTGGATCCCCGACACCGGCCACGCCCTCCGCCACGCGGGCATCCACTTCGACGCCGTACGCATGAAAGGCGCCCAGGCGGAACGCACCGTCGCCGAACTCCTCCTGCGCACGCAGTTCGACGCGGGGCCGATCATCCGCGAGCTGACCGGCGAGCGGTACCTCTACTTCCTGTTGCCCCCGCAAACCGCCGTCCTCCACCGCTGGCCCTCCGGCGTACGCACCTTCACCCGCGCCGTCGGCTATTCGGCATACGTGGGCGTACCGGCCCTGACCGGTGTCACCTGGCCACTGGAGTGGCGGTCGATGCCGACCGAGGAAGTCCCTTTTGTGGAGGGTGAGTTGCTGCGCGAAGTTGTGGGCAGGATGTCCGAGGTCGCGAGATGACGAGTCGGTCGGGGGGCGGGCTTGTTGAGAGGTCGGGGGTTGGCGTCCGTCTTGGCGGCGGTGGTGTGTGTCCTGCTCACCTCAGGGGCCGCTCCCGCCGCGGAGGAGGCGGAGGACAAGTGCGCGACTGCCGGGCTCGCCGGGGCGCGGATCAGTACGAGCGTGGAGCTCCGGCACGGCGACCGCACCCACACCAAGATCGAGACTGACCTGACCGTGGACGTCCCTGCCGACTGGGCGTACGCCAAGGCTCTGCTGTTCGGCCGGGAGAGCCGGGCGTACATCAAGGCGATGGCCTGCCTCAGTCGGCCGGGGCCGGGTCAGCAGGACCCGCGGTGGTCGGAGTGGCGCCCCGGTCCGCCGGAGGTCACGACGAAGGGCGGCCGCGTCAAGGTCGTCCAGGAGGCCCACTCCTGGGTCAACGCGTACCGGTCGGCCATCGATGTGGGGGTCTGGCGGGTAACGGCCGGAGCCGACGTTTGGACGGTCGCCCTCCGTCCACCGCCCGCACTGGCGGGCTCGGTCTGGGAACGGATCACAGTGGATCCCGGCGAGCCCGGCATCGAGACCGCGACGCCGGGCTCGCCGACGGCGAAGGACGAGGAGACGTCCAAGCTGGTGTGGCGCCCGGCTGAGAAGCGACCGCATTCGGCTCCCACCGTCACCGTCTCCATCAGGCCGTCCTGGCAGCGTGCCTGGGCCGCCCAGTACGACCGACTGGGTGCCGCGGGACTCGACATGCTTGGCGGGCTGCTGTGGACGGTGACGATGTCCGGCCTGCTGCTGCGGGCGGCCGTCCTCTATCGCCGGCGAAGCTCCCTGCCTCCCGCCCGCCTGTGGCCTCTCGCACGCCAGAAACGTGTCCTACGGAACCTCGAATGGTGGGCCGTCACGGTCGTCGCCGTCTTCGTGCTGATCCATGCGGACGACCTGATCCGTCGCTACGACCAGAGGCCTGGCGCGGTGTGGTGGCTGGACGACGCCCTCATACGCGGGCATGTCTTCGCACTGGCCGCCGCCGCCCTGTTGTTCTCCTTCGCGAAACCGCCCTGGCGCATCTGGCTGGCAGGGGCTCTGCTGATGCTCCCGCCGCTGGCCACGATGACCTTTACGGAGGCCTTCGGTCTGTGCCAGAGGTGCGCAGGGGAGGAGGAGTGGTCGGCGTCCGACCTGGCACTCGCCGCGCAGACCACGGCCTCCTGCTGCCTCATGGCCTTGACCGTCCTCGGCTTCGTCGCCGTGGCCTGGCGGCTCGCCGTCGACGCGGAGCTGCTCCCGAAGAGCCGCCGTCCGGTCGGCCCCGGGCAACGGCCTCGAGACCGGGAGCTGCAACTGCGTATCGCCGGACCCGCCGTCGTCGTATGGACCGCTGCGGTCGCCGTCTCCTACGCGCTCACGGAGGAGCGCAACTGGCAGCGCGCCACCTGGCTCAGCGACCGCTGGGACACCGCGTACGGGCCTCTTCACCGGGAGGACTTCGCCTTCGAAACGGTGTGGTCAGCCTCGAACGGGCAGGAATGGATTCTCTCCTACGCCTGGATCCTGACCGCCGTGGCCGTGCTGGCCGTACTGCGCACCTGGCGCGCCCCGAGGCCGTCGCCGATGTCGCCTCTCGGTGACGGCGCGGACCGCCTGCTGTTTCTCGCGTTCTTCCCGCTCGCGGTGTCCATCGGTGGCGGCCATCTGGGCAGCGCGCTTGTCGAGGCCCTGTGGATACCTCTGTACATGCTGGCCCTGTACGCGGTGGTGGCCCCGCTCAAACGCCATGCCGTGCTGGAGCAGCCCTTCGAGATCTCCGAGCGGCCCCTTGCCGAGGACGCGGGCCCTGGAGCTCGTACGGCACTGCTGAACAAATCCCGGGTCTTCAGGGAGACCCACGCCGAGCTGCGCCGCCTCGACCAGGGGCTGACCGGCGACAAGCCACCCCGACGGGCGAGACTGGAAAGGACGTTGGACAGCCTTCACGACTGGCCGACGAGCGGACGTATGGCCCGCACCGACCGGCTCCCGGCGCATGTTTCCGTGGTCGACGCCGCTCTGGCGCTGGGGCCGAAGGACAACTGGTGGGACAACGGTGTCCGCGGCGCCCGGTTCGCCCTGATACCCGGTGTGCCCGCCTCCGTCCTCGGTACGTGGTCCAACTCGGTTCGGGGTGAGGCCTGGCAGGACACGCTGATGGACCTGCTCGGTCTGCCCGGAATGGTGCTCCGCATCCTCTGGTGGATGTCCAGCTGGGTCGGCGCGGGTTTCGTCCTCGGGGCGCTGTGGCGCGTCCTGCCCGGCCGGCGCGGGGCGGTCAAGGCCATCCCGGTCGCCCTCGCCTTCGCGCTGCCGGTGGCCGTGGACGCGGTCATCGGCTGGTTCACCAAGGAGGGCGCCGCCAACCTCGCGCTGTACGCCGCGACGATGCTGCTTGTCCTCACCGTCACCGGGATCGCACTCGACCTCGACACGTTCCGCACCGAACGCCGCTATTGGCAGAGCCGCCTGGGGCTCCTCCTGTCCGTCTACCAGATGCGCTACTACTCCCTGCAGGTCGCCTACCTCGTCGCTCAGGTCATCGCCGTGATCTCGATCTGGAAGTTCTTCGCCGAGCCGTCGTCGACACCACCGGCCGGTGACAAGTGACGCCGACTGGCCGGTCGAGGCGCAGGCGGAGGGGGACAGGCTCGCCGTGTCAGTCGCGGGGGAAGTCGTCCGTCTTGAGGGCGAGGTCGACCACGGTGCCGGTCAGGTCGACGTCGGTGCCGAAGTCCACCGGCGTCCGGTTCTCGTAGTCGCCGTCCTTGGGGTCCGTGTAGATGTAGCACCGCCCCTGGTAGGGGTCGGCGACGACGTATACGGGGACCTCGGCGACCGCGTAGGCGGTCTTCTTCGGGCCGTAGTCGTTGGCGGCCGTGCCCTCGGAGATGACTTCGGCGACGAACTCGACGTCCTGGTACAGCCAGTGGCCTGTGTCGTCCTTCCTCGCCGAGTCCTTGAGCATGGCGATATCGGGGCAGAAGCCGTTCTGGTGGCCCGGGAAGTCGATGCGGACGTCCGAGAACACCCTGACCTCTCTCCCGAAGCGATCTTCGAGTGCCCGGAGGATCCTGCGAATGATCCCCCAGTGCGTGTCCCGCTGCGGCGTCATATGGACGTTGCCCCCGACGATCTCGACCCTGAATCCTTCGGGGACGGGCATCCTCTCGAGCCGCTCGAACATCTCGTCGAGCCAGCGTGTGTCGCTCACGGCCATAAGTTCAACGATACGCACACCGACCACTACGGAGAGGAAGCTCATATGCCCGCCCAGGACACCCAGCCCCTCCTCCCCCTCCTCCACCACACCCTCGGCCCCGCCGTCCTCGGCATCTACCTCCACGGCTCAGCCACCCTCGGCGGACTCCGCCCCCACAGCGACGTCGACGTCCTGGTCGTCGTACGCGAGCGCACCACCGAGGCCCAACGCCGCGCCCTCGTCGAGGAGTTGCTGAGGGTGTCCGGCGGCGGCTCCCGCCCCGTCGAGCTCATCGTCGTCGTACAGGACGACGTACGGCCCTGGCGCTACCCGCCCACCCGCGACTTCCTCTACGGCGAATGGCTGCGCGCCGACTACGAGCGCGGTGTCACCCCCGCCCCCGAACCCAGCCCCGACCTCGCGCCGCTCCTCACCATGGTGCTGCTCGCCAACGCCCCGCTGTACGGTCCCCCACCCGCCGACGTACTCGACCCCGTCCCGCACGAGGACCTGCGGCGCGCGATCGTCGCCGGAGTGCCGGAGCTGCTCGGTGAGTTGGACGCCGACACCCGTAACGTGCTGCTGACGCTCGCGCGGATCTGGACCACCCTCGCGACCGGGGTCATCCGCTCCAAGGACGCCGCCGCCGACTGGGCCCTCCCGCGGCTCCCCGCCGAGCACCGGGCGGTCCTGGCACACGCCAGGGCCGTCTATCTCGGTCATGAGGAGGAGCGCTGGGGGGACGACGGGCTGCTGCCTGCGGTCCGGCCCTGCGCCGACTTCCTCGTCCGGGCCATCGAGAGCCGACCCGTGTAGTCGGACCCTGTCGTCAGACCGCGTAGGGCTCGCCCAGGTCCCACGCCTGGTACATCGCCTCCGCGAACGCCCCGGCGATCTTGTGCTCGCCGCTCGCGTTGGGATGCGTGCCGTCGTACGTGTCGAGGTGGATGTCGTACGAGGGGGGAGGGGAGGCCAGGAGCAGCGGCGAGCGTGGTTCGTCCAGGTCCGCCACCGCCTTCGCCAGCAACTCGTTGAAGCGGGCGACCTCGGCGGCGAACAGCGTCTCCGACTCGGCGCGCACATTGGGGATCACCGGGAGCACGACAATCCGCACCCGTGGGTTCGCCGATCGCGCCCCGGCGACGAAGCCGCGCACGTTCTGCGCCGTCTGCGCCGCGTTCGTATAGAAACCCAGGTCGATCAGGCCCAGCGACACCAGCAGCACATCCGCCCGGCACGACCGCACCGCATCCCCGATCAGCGGTGCCATGTGCAGCCAGCCCTCGCCCCAGCCGGCGAGGTGGGCGCGCGGGAAGGACGGGTCGCAGTCGGCGGCGTACTCGTACGAGGTCGGCTCGTCCGTCGCCTTGTCGTACAGCGTCTCGCGCGGGCCGACGAGGGCGAAGGGGCCGCCGTACGTCTCACGCAGGTGCTGCCACATGCGGTAGCGCCACGTGTGTTCGCCGGCGCTGCCGATGGTCATGGAGTCGCCGACGGGCATGAACCTGAGCATCCGCTCATGATGGACGATCGCTACCCGGCGGTAGGGGCGCGTGCGGTGTGAAGCCTGCCACGCCCCGCGGAATTCATCCTCCCGCACACTCCGCCGCCGAATCATCAGGGCGGATGGCAGGCTTGAGGGCATGCGCCGACCGCTCGCCATCCTCGCCGGAGTCCTCCTCGCCGGTGCGCTCGCCCTGCCCGCCTCCGCCGCCGACGGCAATGAGGACTTCACGATCAAGGACCCGCGCATCACGGAGTCCAGCGGCCTGGCCGCCTCCCGTGAGCACCCGGGCGTCTACTGGACGCACAACGACCAGGATGAGGGCGCCTACCTCTACGCCGTCGACAGTGCCACCGGCCAGACCGTCGCGACGATCACCCTGACCGGCGTGGGCACCCCGCGCGACGTGGAGGCGATCGCCATCGGGCCCGGCAACGAGATCTACGTCGGCGACATCGGCGACAACGACGGGGTGGAGTGGCCGTACGTGTGGGTCTACCGGCTGCCCGAGCCGAAGCAGCTCAAGGACCAGTCGGTGCGCGCCACGCAGTACGTGGTGAAGTACTCCGACGGGCCGCGCGACGCCGAGTCGCTCGTCGTGCACCCCAAGACCGGGCGTGTCTACATCATCGACAAGCAGGAGGACGGCGGGCACCTCTACGAGGCACCGGCCGAGCTCTCCGCCTCGGGGACGAACGTCTTCAAGCCCGTCACGCCCGTCGACCTGTGGGCCACCGACGCCGCCTTCTCCCCGGACGGCCGAACCCTCGCCGTACGCGGCTATTTCGGCGGTGTCGCCTACGACTGGAACGGCGGCAGGCTCAAGCGCCTTGAGCGCATCAGCGTGCCCCTCGGCCAGGGGGAGTCCGCCAGCTACTCACCCGACGGCACCAAGCTCATGCTCGGCAGCGAGGGAGCCAACAGCACGGTGGTGGCGCAGGACGCCCCGCAGGCCGCCGGGTCCTCCGACTCCTCCTCCGGCGGCGGCGGTTCGGCGTCCTCCGACGCCGCCGGGAGCGAGGACAGCGGGGGACCGAGCGGCGACATCAAGGTCGGCGCGATCGCGGTGGTCGTCGCGTGTGTCGTGCTGTTCGGGTTGCGGAGGCTGCTGCGACGGGGGTGAGCGGTCGGCTGTGCGGTGCCGGTATGGTGACGCCGCCCTCGTACGAAGGATCACCTGACCCCGCATGGACAGTCCCCCCATAACCCCCATACCCGCCACACTCCCCACACCCCCCGACGTCGCGCAGGTGCTCCGGCACAACAGCGCGCTGCTGTACCGGCACATCGCCTCGCGCCTCGCGCTCGCCCTGGCCTTGTTCGCCATTCCGTTCGTGTCGCATCTGGTCGGCTACGACGCCGCCCTGCCCGGGTTCGGAATCCCCGCCGCACTGCTCGTGCTGATCTTCCTCATGCTGCGGCTGCGGCACGGGTCGCGGCTCAAGGTGTGCAAGAGGGTGCTGGACACCTATCCCCTGGAGTACCGCACCCGGGTGTCCAGGAAGGGCTCGGAGTGGAAGTACCTCGGCGATGTGCACACCGTCCGGCTGTCGGTGCGCGGACAGCGCGGCGCGCCCAAGCTGCGGGCGGTCAACGCCACGACGATGCGCCGCTGGCCGAAGGAGGCCGAGGAGGGCGGAGCGTGGTTCGCCGGTGACCCGGCCTTCGGCGGCGTCATGATCGTGCCGGGCAGCGGTGACATGTTCTTCGTGCAGCCCGCCGACTGGCAGAAGTACGAGCAGGAGCGCGCCGAGGCCGGCCCGCAGCGCCTCGCTCTTGCCGAACAGGCCGGTATCTCCCGGCTGTTGGAGAAGGAACCGATCATCCTGGTGGGCGGATGAAGCGCGTACTGGGATGGGTGTGCGGCGTCGTGCTCGCCCTCGTGACCGCTCTGTGGTGCGGCATGGCCACCGCCGACCTCGCCCTGTCCGCCGGGGTCTACGGCACACCGGGCACCTACAAGGTGGAGCGCTGCTACGACACCGACAGCAGCGGCAGGAACTCCCGGTACGACTGCCACGGCGACTTCACGCCGGACGGCGGCACCGCCGACGACGCCGAGTACGTCCCCCTCGGCGACACGGGGCGCGACTACCCGGACGGCACCGAGTTCGACGCGCGGCAGGGGAACGACCCGGACACGATCCAGCGGGTCGGGTTCTGGGGCGTCGTGGGCGAGCTCTGGCAGGTCGCGGTCTGCGTCACCGTCCTCGCGATCCTCGGGTACCAGGCGATCAAGCCGCGTGGCCGGGACGCCCGCCGCGAGGCCCACCGCCGGGAGCCCTCGCCGCGCCAGAAGGCGGCCGACCGGGTGGGGTACGCCGTCCTGGTCGCCGTCCCAGTGGGCATCCTGAGCTGGATCGCGATGATCGCGGAGCCGACGTCTTGATGAGGACCACGCCCGCGTCAGGCTCCACCTCGCCGGACGCGGCGCGCTGAGGGACCAGGACCTGCCGTTCGGATCATGCCGGCGTACGGACGACAGGCCCTGGTTCCTACGAGCGGTCGGCGCCGCCCGCCATCCCCGCGCGCCGGGCGACGAACGCCTCCAGCCCGTCCAGGATCCGCTGCAGCCCGAACTCGAAGTGGTCGAAGTCGGGGCTCCAGGTGTTCTGGTCGAGGGACGCCATGAGGGGGTAGCGGCCCGACGCCAGCACCTTCTCCAGCATCGGGGTCTGGGCCTCCCAGAACTCCGTGTCGGTCAGGCCCGTCCGGCGCTCCGCCTCCTGGTGGTACAGCTGCGTGCGCGCGGCCCCGACGACGTATCCGTCGATCATGATGATCGCCGAGACCAGCTCCGGGTCGGACAGGCCCATCGGCTTGATGCGGGCCAGCACCTTCTCCATGCCGTCCAGGGCGCTCGGGCCCAGAATCGGGCGGGACTGGTTGACCTGGAGCAGCCAGGGGTGGCGCCGGTAGAGGGCGAGGGTCGCGCGGCCCAGGGCCTCCAGCGCCGAGCGCCAGCCGCCGTCGCCGAGGTCGGCCGGGTTCTCGGACGGGCGCTGCACGCGGTCCAGCATCAGGTCGAGCAGCTCGGCCTTGCCGGGGACGTAGCGGTACAGCGACATGGTGCCGGTGCCCAGTTCGGCGGCGACCCGGCGCATGGACACCGACTCCAGGCCCTCCGCGTCCGCGACCCGGACGGCCGCTTCCACGATCTGGTCCAGGGTGAGCGTCGGCTTGGGCCCGCGGCTGGGCCGTCGGCCCGTCTCCCACAGCAGCTCCATGGTGCGGGCGATGTCGCCGCTGCCGCTGGTCTCCGTGCCGCTGGTGCCACCCTTGCCGCTCGTCATGCGGTTCAGCTTAAGTCCTCCCGAAAAAACTGGGTACGGTGTACGCGCAATCGGGTACGCTGTACCCAGTTAATCGGAAGGGGGACTCGTGACGGACGACGGATACGTGGACGGATACGCGGTACGGGCCGAGGGCTTGGAGAAGCGCTACGGCGACAAACGCGCCCTCGACGGCTTCGACCTGGCCGTCCGGCAGGGGACGGTGCACGGCCTGCTCGGGCCGAACGGCGCCGGCAAGACCACCGCCGTACGCATCCTGTCCACGCTGATCAGGCTGGACGGCGGCCGGGCGACCGTGGCCGGCCTGGACGTGGCCCGGCAGCCGCGCGAGGTCAGGGCGCGCATCGGCCTCACCGGGCAGTACGCGGCGGTGGACGAGGTGCTCACCGGCCGGCAGAACCTGGAGATGTTCGGCCGGCTGTTCCACCTCGGCGGCCGGCGGGCCAAGCTGCGGGCCGTCGAACTGCTGGAGCAGTTCGACCTGACCGACGCCGCCGACAAGGGCGTCGGCAAGTACAGCGGTGGCATGCGGCGCCGCCTCGACCTCGCCGCGTCGATGATCCTCGCCCCGGCCGTCCTGTTCCTCGACGAGCCGACGACCGGGCTCGACCCCCGCAGCCGGGGTGAAGTCTGGGAGTCCGTACGGGCGTTGGTGGCGAGCGGCACGACCGTACTGCTGACCACCCAGTACCTGGAGGAGGCCGACAAGCTGGCCTCCCGCATCACCGTCATCGACCAGGGGCGGGCCATCGCCGACGACACCCCGGACGGGCTGAAGAACCTCGTCGGCGGCGACCGTATCGAGGTCGTGGTCGCCGAGCGGGCCGACATCCCGCGCGTGGTGAAGGTCGTCGCCCGGGTCTCGGACGGTGAACCCGATTCGGAGGAGGGCGAGTTGCGGGTGCACGCGCCCGTGCTCGACCGGGTCTCCGCCCTGACGGAGGTGGCCCGCACACTCCAGGACGAGGGCGTCCAGGTCGAGGACATCGGGCTGCGCAGGCCCAGCCTCGACGACGTGTTCCTGCGCCTGACCGGACACCGTACGGAAGCCAAGGAGGCGGCGTGACCACCCTCGATCTTGCCGCGAAGGATCACGGCCGCGTGTACTGGGCCCTCGCCGACGTCTGGAACGTCGTCCGCCGCGGTCTGACCCACTACCAGCGACAACCCATCAACATCGCCTGGCAGTTGGGCTTCCCGATCCTCTCCGTCCTCCTCTACGGCTATGTCTTCGGCAGCGCGATGAAGGTGCCGGGCGGCGGGGACTACACGCCCTTCCTGATGCCGGGCATGTTCGTGATGACGATGGCGTTCGGCTTCATCAACACCGCGACACTCGTCGTCTACGACTCGACCAAGGGCGTCATCGACCGCTTCCGCTCCATGCCGATGGCCTCATCCGCGGTGGTCGCCGGACGCGGGATCACCGATCTGCTCGCCGCCTGCGCGGAGTTGGCCATCATGATGCTGACCGCCTTCGCGATGGGCTGGCGGCCGGACGGCGGGCTCGGCTTCCTCGCCGCCTTCGGGCTGCTGCTGTGGCTGCGGTTCGCGCTGATCTGGATCGGGGTGTGGCTGGGCCTGCTGGTGCCCAACCCGGAGGCCGCGGGCGGCCTGTTCGCCGTCGCCTTCCCGCTCACGATGATCTCCAGCATTTTCGTCGCGCCGCAGCTGATGCCGGACTGGCTCGGCTGGGTGGCGGCCTGGAACCCGATCTCGTCGACGGCGGCGGCCACGCGTGAGCTGTTCGGGGTGCCGGCCGGGGCCGTGACCGGGGATTCCTGGGTCGAGCAGCACGCACTGCTGATGGCGGGGGTGTGGCCGGTGGTGCTCACGGCGATCTTCCTGCCGCTGGCGGTGCGCAGGTTCCAGAAGCTGAGCCGGTGACATCTGCACAGCACGTGTCTTGACGTGTCCGAGTGACCTGACTTCCATGGGAGGCGAGGGCGGTGGGAGCGCTCCCACCAGTTCCGGGCCCGCGCCTCCCGAGGAGGAACGCAGGACATGTTCCGCAGTTTGCGAAGAGCGCTGTGTGCGGTGGCCGCGGCGCTTCTGTTACCGCTTGCCGGAGCCGGCGCGCAGCCGGCCCACGCCGCCGAGGCGGGCGCCGGCTACTGGCACACCAGCGGCCGGCAGATCCTGGACGCCGCCGGGCAGCCCGTCCGTATCGCCGGGATCAACTGGTTCGGCTTCGAGACCGGCAACCACGTCGTCCACGGCCTGTGGACGCGCGACTACAAGAGCATGCTCGACCAGATCGACTCGCTCGGCTACAACACCCTCCGCGTCCCCTTCAGCGACGACATCCTCAAGCCCGGCACCATGCCGGACAGCATCAACTTCGCCGACGGCAAGAACGCCGACCTGCAGGGCCTGAACTCCCTGCAGGTACTGGACCGCATCGTGGCGTACGCCGGTCAGCTCGGCCTCAAGATCGTCCTCGACCGGCACCGTCCCGACGCGGGCGGCCAGTCGGCGCTCTGGTACACGGCGTCGGTGCCGGAATCGACGTGGATCGCCAACCTCAGGGCGCTGGCGACGCGCTACAAGGGCGACAGCACCGTCATCGGCATCGACCTGCACAACGAGCCGCACGACCCCGCCTGCTGGGGCTGCGGCGACACGACCCGCGACTGGCGGCTCGCCGCGCAACGCGCCGGGAACGCCGTCCTGTCCGTCAACCCCGACCTGCTGATCATGGTCGAGGGCGTCCAGTCGTACGACGGCGTGGGCGGCTGGTGGGGCGGCAACCTCATGGGCGTCGCCCAGCACCCGGTCCAGCTCGACGTCCCGAACCGCCTCGTGTACTCGGCCCACGACTACGCCACGAGCGTGGCCCAGCAGCCCTGGTTCAGCGACCCGTCCTTCCCGGACAACATGCCGGGCGTGTGGGACAGGTACTGGGGCTACGTCTTCAAGCAGAACATCGCTCCCGTGTGGCTGGGCGAGTTCGGTACGACGCTCCAGTCGACGGTGGACCAGAGGTGGCTGTCCGCGCTGGTGACGTACCTGCGCTCGACGTCGGCGTACGGCGCGGACTCGTTCCACTGGACGTTCTGGTCCTGGAATCCCAACTCCGGTGACACGGGCGGAATCCTGAAGGACGACTGGACGACCGTCGACACCGTGAAGGACGGCTACCTGGCGAGCATCAAGGCGCCGGGATTCCCGGGCGGCGGGAGCGGCGGTCCCGGAGACCCTGGCGATCCCGGCGGCGGCAAGGCGACCTGCAGCGCCGCCTACACCGTCACAAGCGACTGGGGCAGCGGCTTCAACGCCGAGGTGAAGGTGACCAACACGGGCGCGGTGCCGGTCAACTCCTGGAAGGTGACCTGGACCTGGAGCGGCTCCCAGCGGGTGACGTCCATGTGGAACGCCACGCACACGCAGAGCGGCTCGACAGTGACCGCGTCCAACGCCGCGCACAACGGGGCTGTGGCCGTGGGTGGTTCGGCGAGCTTCGGGTTCGGTGGGGCGCCCGGGGGCGGCGGGGCGCCCTCGGTGACCTGCGCGGCGGCCTGAGGGAGGGGCGCCCGGTGGTCGCGCCGGGCGCCCCTCGCATGGCTGAGTTCAGGGCCGGCATGCTCTGCGTGCGGATCACTCATTCCGAGCGAGCCGCACGCAGCTGCGCAGGACATGCGAAGGGCGCCCCGCGGGGGTCCGCCGGGCGCCCTTCGCATGTCGTGGCAGAAGCGGTTACAGCTTCTCGATCACGTAGTCGATGCACTTCGTCAGCGCCTCGATGTCCGCCGGGTCGATCGCCGGGAACATCGCGACGCGGAGCTGGTTGCGGCCGAGCTTGCGGTACGGCTCGGTGTCGACGATGCCGTTGGCGCGCAGGACCTTGGCGACGGCGGCGGCGTCGATCTCGTCGGTGAAGTCGATCGTGCCGATGACCTGCGAGCGCTTGGCCGGGTCGGTGACGAACGGGTTGGCGTACTTGGTGTCCTCGGCCCAGCCGTACAGGGTGCGCGCGGAGGTGGCGGTGCGGCGGACCGCCCAGTCCAGGCCGCCCTGGCCGTTGATCCACTCCAGCTGCTGGTTCAGGAGGAAGAGGGTCGCGAGAGCGGGGGTGTTGTACGTCTGGTTCTTGCGGGAGTTGTCGATCGCCGTGGGGAGGCTGAAGAACTCCGGGATGTGGCGGCCGGACGCGTGGATCCGCTCGGCGCGCTCGATCGCGGCCGGGGAGAAGACGCCGATCCACAGGCCGCCGTCGGAGGCGAAGGACTTCTGCGGGGCGAAGTAGTAGACGTCCGTTTCGGAGACGTCGACCGGGAGGCCGCCGGCGCCCGATGTGGCGTCGACCAGGACCAGGGCGCCCTCGTCGGCACCGGCCACGCGCTTGATGGGCATGGCGACACCGGTCGAGGTCTCGTTGTGGGTGAAGGCGTACACGTCGACGCCCGCCTCGGCGACCGGCTCGGGGTGCGTGCCCGGGTCGGTGGAGATGACGTCCGGCTCGGCGAGCCACGGGGCGAGCTTGGCGGCCTTGGCGAACTTCGAGCTGAACTCGCCGAACGTGAGGTGCTGCGACCTGTTCTCGATCAGGCCGTGCGTCGCGATGTCCCAGAAGGCCGTCGAGCCGCCGTTGCCGAGGACGACCTCGTAGCCGTCGGGGAGTTGGAACAGCTCGCTGATGCCCGCGCGTACCTGGCCGACCAGGTTCTTGACCGGGGCCTGGCGGTGGGACGTGCCGAGCAGGGAGGTTCCGGTGGCGGCCAGCGCGTCCAGCGCTTCCGTCCGCACCTTGGAGGGGCCCGCGCCGAAACGTCCGTCGGCGGGCTTGATGTCAGCGGGAATCTGGATCTCAGCCACGGGGTGAGGTTAGCCGGTGGAGGAAACCTCGGCGAAACCTCGTCCGTCGGGTGAGACGGCGTTTCGGTGGGCGTCAGACCTGGGGGTACCCCCGAACGGGCTGATTGAGTGGACGTATGTCGGAACTTGAGGCGGAGCTGCGCAAGGTCGTCCGGGGCGAGGTCGGGTTCGATGTCACCTCTCGGGCGTTGACGACCATGGACGCGTCCAACTACCGGCGAGTCCCACTCGGTGTGGTCGCACCACATGACGCCGATGACGTCGCAGCGGTGCTGGAGGTGTGCCGGGACCATATGGTGCCGGTCGTCGCGCGCGGCGGAGGTACCTCCATCGCCGGGCAGGCCACGGGAACGGGCGTGGTTCTGGACTTCACCCGGCACATGAACCGGATCGTGTCCCTCGACCCGGAGAGCCGGACCGCCGTCGTCCAACCAGGCCTCGTCCTCGACCGCCTCCAGGACGCCGCCGCCCCGCACGGCCTCCGCTTCGGCCCCGACCCCTCCACCCACAGCCGCTGCACGCTCGGCGGAATGATCGGCAACAACTCGTGCGGCTCGCACTCGGTGGCCTGGGGGACGACCGCCGACAGCGTGCGGGAGCTGGACGTGATCACCGCGCGCGGGGAGCGGCTGCGGCTGGGGGAGGAGTGGGCCGGGGCGCCGCAGGGGCTGCGGGCGCTGGTCGAGGGCGAGCTCGCGCGTCTTCGCACCGGCTTTCCCGAACTGCCCCGCCGTATCTCCGGGTACGCGCTCGACGCCCTGCTGCCCGAGAAGGACGCCGACGTCGCCCGTTCCTTCTGCGGCAGCGAGGGCACCCTCGGCATCCTCACCGAGGCGGTCGTACGCCTCGTCGAGGCGCCACGCGCGCGTGCGCTGGCCGTGCTGGCGTACGCCGACGAGAGCGCGGCCGCGGAGGCGGCGGCGGGGCTGCTGCCCTACGGGCCGCTGACCGTGGAGGGCATGGCGGCCGACCTCGTGCCCTCGACTGCCGCGCTTGCCCGGGGCGGGGCCTGGCTGTTCGTGGAGACGGGCGGGGAGTCGGCGGCGGAGGCACGCGCGCGTGCGGAGGCGATCGTGCGGGCCGCCGATGTCGTCGACGCGCTGGTCGTGACCGACCCGGCCGGGCAACGGGCACTGTGGCGCATCCGGGAGGACGCGAGCGGTACGGCGACCCGGATGCCGGACGGCAGCGAGGCCTGGCCGGGATGGGAGGACTGTGCCGTGCCGCCGCACCGCCTCGGCGCGTATCTGCGGGACTTCCGCGCGCTGCTGGCCGCACACGGGCTGCGCGGGACGCCGTACGGGCACTTCGGGGACGGCTGCATCCACGTCCGTATCGACTTCGACCTGCTGACGGAGGCGGGCGTCGGCCGCTTCCGGCGCTTCTCGGAGGAACTCGCCGACGTCGTGGTGGCGCACGGGGGCTCGCTCTCCGGGGAACACGGGGACGGGCAGGCACGGGCCGAGCTGCTGCCGAGGATGTACGGGGCGGAGCTGGTCCGTCTGTTCGAGCGGGCGAAGGGGGTGTGGGACCCCGACGACCTGCTCAATCCGGGCATGCTGGTGCGCCCGGCGCCCCTGGACGCGAACCTCCGGTTCGCGGTCCTGCCCCGGAAGCCGGTGGACGTGGCCTTCGGATACCCGGCCGACGGCGGGGACTTCTCGGCGGCGGTACGGCGCTGCGTCGGGGTCGCGAAGTGCCGTACGACGTCGGTGTCCGGCCCGTCCGTCATGTGCCCGTCCTTCCGGGGCACCGGCGCGGAGGAGCACTCCACGCGCGGGCGCGCGCGGCTGCTGCACGAGATGCTCGCCGGGGAACTGGTGACCGACGGGTGGCGCTCGACCGAGGTGCGCGACGCGCTGGACCTGTGCCTGTCCTGCAAGGGGTGCCGGTCCGACTGCCCGGTCGAGGTCGACATGGCCACGTACAAGGCGGAGTTCCTCCACCACCACTACGAGGGCCGCCGCCGTCCCGCCGCACACCACAGCATGGGCCGGCTGCCGCAGTGGCTGCGCCTGGTGGCACGCACGCGTACGGCGTCGCTGGTCAATGCCCTGGCCGCCGTACGGCCATTGGCGTGGGCGGCGAAGCGGCTCGGCGGCATCGCGCCGGAGCGGGACATTCCGCGGCTGGCGACGCGGACGTTCAGCCGGTGGTGGGAGAGGCGGGAGAAGACAGCGGAGGGCGAGCTGGTCATCCTGTGGCCGGACACCTTCACCGAGCACTTCTCGCCGTCCGTGGGGCAGGCGGCCGTACGGGTGCTGGAGGCGG
The DNA here is from genome assembly GCF_044455405.1 of Streptomyces sp. NPDC051243. Lineage (NCBI taxonomy): Bacteria > Bacillati > Actinomycetota > Actinomycetes > Kitasatosporales > Streptomycetaceae > Streptomyces > Streptomyces sp. NPDC051243. The sequence continues at coordinate 285,300 of NZ_JBITES010000002.1, forward strand.
CCGGGCTGCGGGTGGGGCTGCCGCCCACGGTGCGGTTGAGGAGGGTGCTGGTGGGGGACGGTGCGGCGGCGACAGGCGGCGGTGAGGTGGTGGGGGACGGTGCGTCGGCGGGCGTCGGCGGGCGCGTGGACGGCGGCCGTACGACCGTCGCGATGGACCCGGTGTCCCTCCTGCGGGGCCGCGGTCGCGTCTGCTGCGGGTTGACGTACATCTCCACCGGGCAGCTCGACCGCGCCCGCGCGGTGCTGCGGCGCACGCTCGACCTGATGGAGCCGGTGCTGGATACGGCCGCCCCGGTGGTGGTCCTGGAGCCGAGCTGCGCGGCGGCCCTCCGCTCGGACCTGCCGGAACTGCTGCACGACGATCCACGGGCCCGGCGGCTTGCCGACCGCGTGCTGACCTTCGCGGAGACACTGCAGCGCCTGGCGCCCGGCTGGACCCCGCCCCGGCTGGACTGTCCGGTGGTCGGTCAGACGCACTGCCACCAGCACGCGGTCCTCGGCGACGGGGCTGACCGCCGGCTGCGTCGAGCGGCCCTGCTCTCCGGCGAACTGAGCGGGGGCTGCTGCGGCCTTGCGGGCAACTTCGGTTTCGAGAAAGGACACTTCGAGGTGTCGGTGGCCTGCGCGGAGGAGCAGCTGCTGCCTGCGGTGCGGGGCGCGCGGGAGGGAGCGATGGTGCTGGCCGACGGCTTCTCCTGCCGGACGCAGCTGGAGCAGCTGGCCGGGGCGCGGGGCCGGCATCTGGCGGAGGTGCTGGCGGAGGCGTTGGAGGGCGACGGAAATGACCGGTGAGCCAGGGGGTGTCCATGCTCGAGCCGAATGAAGCAGGTTCGAGCGTGGGGAGCGTACGGCCGCAAGACCGTGCTGGAGGTGTTTCGGGCGCAGAGCCCTCTCGGCGGCCGGCCGCCAAGAGGGCACCCGGTCGGCGTGGGCGTCCGGTCCCCTGTCAGGGCACCGGTGCCACGTCGATGACAACGGCCCCGTCGCCGCCGGCGTCCGCGGGCACGCCGTTGTTCCCGGTACCACCGGCAGACCCGCCCGCGGCGGCAGCACCGCCGCTGGTGGCGCCGCTGCCGCCGGAACCGCCGGTGCCACCCGTGCCGCCGTCGCCCCCGTCCCCGCCGCTGCCGAAGGTGTCGCCGCCCACGGTGATGCCGGTGCCACCGCTCCCGCCACTCCCGCCGCTGCCCCCGGCGCCGCCACTGCCGCCGGCTCCACCTGTGCCGCCCTGCCGGCTCCCGCCGCTGCCGCCCGCCGTACCCGAGCTGCCGACGGCGCCGGCACCACCGCTGTCGCCGTCCTGCGAGGCGGTGGGGATACCCAGGCACCCGGTCACCTCGCCGCCGGTACCGCCGGATCCGGTGATGCTGCCGCCGCTCCCACCGCCGCCACCGAATCCGCCGGACCCGCCGAGCCCTCCGACGGCGCCGCCGCCACCGCCCCGGCCGCCCGTCGGGGCCCTGGTGCCGGCGTCCCCGCCGGAGGCGAACGCCAGGTCCACCAACGTCGTGAGGCCCACCGAACTGTCCTGACCGGCTCCGCCGAGGGAGCCGGAGCCGCCCGCGCTGCCGGCAGCGCCGCCGAAGGGACCGCCGCCGCTGCCGCCGGCGCCCCCGTTGCCGCCGGTCCCCGCACCTCCGGCGCTTCCCCCCGCTCCGACCACGACGGTCAGCGTCACGCCGCCGGGCAGCACCTCGGTGCACTCCACGAAGCTGCCGGAGCCGCCTCCTCCGCCGCCGGCGCCTCCTCCTCCGCCACCGCCGCCGCCACCGCCTCCTCCGCCCAGTGCGAGAAGGGCGTTGCCGCCACCCCCACCCCCGCCGCCTCCGCCGCCACCGGCTCCGCCGCTCCCACCGGCCCCGGCGCCCCAGACCTTGAGGGTCACCGTCTTGAGGGAAGCGGGGCTGCCGGGAACCGTGAAGGTGTACACGCCCGGCTCCTCGAACTCCGCATGCTGGTTCGGCTGCGCGGCAGCGCTGCCCGCGTTCACCATCGGCGAGAGCAGCCCTCCCACCAGCGCCGCCACGCCCACGCCGACCCGTCTTCCCGGGCTTGAGTGCTTCCGCCGGTTCATCGAAACGCGCACCATGATGTGCCTCCTGACTCGTGGGTGTCCCACAACGGGCCCCCTGGGAAGGTCTGCCCGGCGCGAATGTGACGCCACTGCCACGCGAGGGGCGGAAAGGGGCAGAAAAGGAGCAAAGGGAGCAGCGCGGGGAGTGGGATTCAGGCCATCGCCTACTGCTGGGGCCTCTGAGGGCCCGGAGGCGTAAGGGAGTTCGACCGGAGGGCCTCTGTCAGCCCGGCTGTGGTGGCTCGGTGGCCGGAGCGCTTGCCCGAGCCGACCGTACTGGGCCGGCACTCGGCCGGGATGAGGGGTGGGGGCTCTCCTCGTAGGGTGGCAGGCGAGCGACCTAAGGAGCCCTGACCATGCCACTCCGCCTCCGGCCCATCACCCGCGACGAGCACCTGGCGTTCGTCGCGGGCCGGTCTTCCGCCAGCCATATGCAGGTGCCGTCCTGGGGCGAGGTGAAGCCCGACTGGCGGGCGGAGAGCCTCGGGTGGTTCGACGGGGAGCAGGGCGGCGGGCGGGAGGAACGCGGCGGCGGGCGGGAGGAACGCGGTGGTGGGCGGGAGGAACGCGGTGGTGGGCGGCTCGTCGGGGCGGGGCTCGTGCTGTACCGGCCGCTGCCGAAGCTGAAGCGGTACCTCGCCTATCTGCCCGAGGGGCCGCTGATCGACTGGGACGCGCCGGACCTGTGCGAGCGCTGGCTCGCACCGATGCTCGCCCACCTCAAGCGCCAGGGCGCCTTCTCGGTGAAGATGGGGCCGCCGGTCGTCGCCCGCCGCTGGAGCCCCGAGGCGGTGAAGGCGGCGATCGCCGATCCCGCGGCCCGGCGGCTGCGGGAGGTGGAGGCCACGTCGCAGGAGCCGCGTGCCCTCGACATCGCCGACCGGCTGCGGCGCGCGGGCTGGCAGCAGGCGGAACCGGGCGGCGAGGAGGGGTTCGCCGCCGGGCAGCCGCGGTACGTCTGCCAAGTGCCGTTCGCGGGGCGGTCGCTGGACGACATCCACCGTGGCCTCAACCAGCAGTGGCGGCGCAACATCAAGAAGGCCGAGAAGGCGGGCGTGAAGGTCGTGCGGGGCGGTTACGAGGACCTGCCCGCCTTCTACGACCTCTATGCCGAGACCGCCGAGCGCGACCGTTTCATCCCCCGCCCCCTGCCCTACTTCCAGCGGATGTGGACCGCGCTCACCGCCGAACACCCCGACCGCATGCGGCTCTACCTCGCCCATCACGACGGCGACACCCTCGCCGCCGCAACCATGATCACCGTCGGCGACCACGTCTGGTACTCCTACGGCGCCTCCACCAGCCGCAAGCGCGAGGTCCAGCCCAACAACGCCATGCAGTGGCGCATGATGACCGACGCCCATGAACTCGGCGCCGCCGTCTACGACTTCCGCGGCATCACCGACACCCTGGAGGACTCCAACCACCTGCTGGGCCTGCTGCGGTTCAAGGTGGGCGCCGGCGGCGAGGCCGTCGAGTACCTGGGGGAGTGGGACTACCCGCTCAACCGGCTGCTGCACAAGGCGCTCGATCTGTACATGGCGCGACGGTAGGGACCGGTCCAGCCGTCCCACCGCACCGCCGTCGCGTGGTCCGGCCGGACCGGCCTGTCCGGCCCTCCCGCCGGTCCTTCCGTCCGCATCTCGTGCGGCGCCGGGGCCCCTCTCGTCCACATTTCGGGACAGTGGCATAACGGGTTCACACGCCTGACGAGGTCCACTACCCTGGACTTGGCAGTACAGCATGATGAACACTCCCCGAGTCGAGCCCCTGGAACGCCCGTGAGCACCCCCGACGCCGCCGCCATCACGCCGTCCTCACCGTCCCGCACCCGGGCCGTCCCCGAGCCGACGGCCGGCGCCCCGCGCCGCTGGGGCTCGCTCGGCCCCGTGGGTCTGGTGCTGGCCGGTGCCGTCTCGGTGCAGTTCGGCGGTGCCCTGGCGGTGAGCCTGATGCCGCGCGCCGGTGCGCTCGGCGTGGTGGCGCTGCGGCTGCTGGTGGCGGCGGTCGTCCTGCTGCTGGTCTGCCGGCCCCGGCTGCGCGGTCACTCCCGGGCCGACTGGGGCACAGTGATCGTCTTCGGCATCACGATGGCCACGATGAACGGCCTCTTCTACCAGTCCGTCGCCCGCATTCCGCTGGGCGCCGCGGTCACCCTGGAGGTGCTCGGCCCGCTCGCGCTCTCCGTCCTGACCTCGCGCCGCCTGATCAACGTCGTCTGGGCCGGCCTCGCCCTCGCCGGTGTCTTCCTCCTGAGCGGCGGAGGCTTCGACAGTCTCGACCCCATAGGTGTCGCATTTGCCCTGGGGGCCGGCGCCATGTGGGCGGGATACATAGTCTTCAGTGCCCGTACCGGCCGCCGCTTCCCGCAGGCCGACGGGCTGGCCCTCGCGCTGGCCGTGGGCGCCCTACTGTTTCTGCCCCTGGGGATCGCCGAATCGGGCGCGAAGCTGATCGACCCGGTGACCCTCGGGCTGGGCGCGGCCGTGGCGATCCTCTCCTCGGTTCTCCCCTACACCCTGGAACTCCTCGCCCTGCGCCGCATGCCCGCGCCGACCTTCGCCGTCCTGATGAGCCTCGAGCCGGCCGTCGCGGCGACCGCGGGGTTCCTCGTCCTCGACCAGGCCCTGTCCACGGCCCAGTCCGTCGCCATCGCCCTCGTCATCGGGGCGAGCATGGGAGCGGTGCGGACACAGGTCGGGCGGGGGAAGGCTAAGTCCTAGCCGGCATTTGGCCGGGCTTATGTGCCGCAGCCCCACACTCCATCTCCCCCCATCCCCCCCATTCCCTCATCCCCTCATCCCCTCATCCTCCATCCCCCAACTGCCCCGACTCAGGGCAGTGCCTTGACCTCCACACCCGCGATCCGGCCCAGGGAGTCGAAGTCCACCGCGACCGTGTCGCCGCCGGGCAGGTCGGCGACGATCCGGTCGCCCTCGACGCGGTGCGGCACCTCGTGGTGGTCCAGGTAGCCGTGGACCACCTGTCTGGCCGAATGCCCGATCAGTCCCGCGCCGGTGAGCAGAGTTCGCGGCAGTGAGACGGTGTCCAGGCCGGCGCGGGGAACCCGCGGATCGTCGGGCAGGAAGTAGACCTGCGTGCCAGGGCCCGCCGGAACGCCGATGTAGCCGGGCGCCCCGACCACTCCCATCCCGGTGAAGGCGAGTGTCTCCGCCGCGCGGCGCGGATCCTCGAAACCGGAGAGATCCAGGACCTCCTCGGTCAGTTCGGCGATGCCGTGGGCCTGCCCGTACCGCTCGACCGCGTCCGTCGGGGCGACCACCTCGGTGCCTCGCAGTCCGGGGTTCGCCCAGCCCCACATCCAGGAGCGCTCGTCCATGTCGTACGTGCCGAGTACGGCCACGCGCAGCTCCAGGTCTCCCTGCCGGTACTGACAGGACGACAGGTCGGCCGTCCACGGCCCCTCGGGCAGGAACTCCGTGAGGGTCTGGAGCTGAGCCGCACCCCATGCGGCATGCCGTTCGGCCTCCAGGAGGAAGGCATCGCTGAATTCACTCGCCATGCCCTCACCCTATGAGGGCCGCAATGATGAACCGAGTATCAACCGAATTAATGCAAGCATGCTTGCTTGTTTCTGGTCGCGCTGCCATGCTCCTCAGCACGCCGCACCACCCCGCACGCCGCACCACCCCGCACGCCGCACCACCCCGCACGCCGCACCACCCCGAACACCACCCGCACACCGCCGTGCCCGAGGGGAGCGCACCGTGTCCGATCCGACGCCCGTCTTCGACGATCTGCGTGCGGAGAGCGAGGAACTCGACCGGCTCGTGGCCGAGTTGAGCCCAGAGCAGTGGGCACTCCCCACGCCCGCCCCCGGCTGGAGCGTTGCCCACCAGATCGCGCACCTCGCCTGGACGGACCACTCGGCCCTGCTGTCCGTGACCGACACGGACGCCTTCCACGCGCTGGTGGAGAAGGCGCTGGTGTCGCCGGGGTCGTTCGTCGACGAGGGCGCGGAGGAGGGGGCAGGACTGCCGCCCGCCGACCTGCTGGCGCGGTGGAGGGAAGGGCGGGCCGCCCTCGATACGGCGTTCCGCGAGGCACCACAGGGCGTGAGGTTCGCCTGGTACGGCCCACCCATGTCGGCCGCCTCCATGGCCACAGCCCGACTTATGGAGACCTGGGCCCACGGTCTGGACGTCGCCGACGCACTGGGTGTGGTGCGCACACCCACCGACCGACTCAGGCATGTGGTGTGGATCGGGGTACGGACCCGGGACTTCGCCTTCGGCGTGCACGGTCTTCCCGCACCTCTCGACGACTTCCGCATCGAACTCCTCGCACCATCCGGCGAGTTGTGGGCATACGGCCCCGAAGACGCGCCGCAGCGCGTGACCGGCCCGGCGCTCGACTTCTGCCTCCTGGTCACCCAGCGTGCCCACCGCTCCGACCTCGCCCTGCGCGCCGAAGGCCCCGACGCCGACCGCTGGTTCGACATCGCCCAGGTCTTCGCGGGCCCGCCCGGCGCGGGCCGGGCGCCGAAGGGAGCGGCGCGGTGACTCCTCCGGCTGCGGCCCAGGCCCGGACGCTGCGGATCGGGAACGCCTCCGGCTTCTACGGCGACCGCTTCGACGCCATGCGAGAGATGCTCACCGGCGGCGAACTGGACGTCCTCACCGGCGACTACCTCGCCGAACTCACCATGCTGATCCTCGGCCGGGACCGGATGAAGGACCCCGGCGCCGGCTACGCCCGTACCTTCCTGCGGCAGCTGGAGGAGTGCCTCGGGCTCGCGCACGAGCGGGGCGTCAGGATCGTCGCCAATGCCGGTGGACTCAATCCGGCAGGGCTCGCCGACGCCGTACGGAAGCTGGCCGACCGCCTCGGTGTCCCCGCCCGCGTCGCCCACGTCGAGGGCGACGACCTCAGGAGCCGGTATCCCGACAGTCTCGCCGCCCACGCCTACCTCGGCGGTTTCGGTATCGCGGCCTGTCTGCGTGAGGGCGCCGACGTGGTCGTGACCGGCCGGGTGACGGACGCGGCCCTGGTCATGGGGCCCGCCGCCGCCCACTTCGGCTGGCAGGAGACGGACCACGACCGGCTGGCGGGCGCTGTCGTCGCCGGCCATGTGCTGGAGTGCGGGGCCCAGGCGACGGGCGGCAACTACGCGTTCTTCGGGGAGGGAGGCGCCACCCGCCCCGGCTTCCCGCTCGCCGAACTCCACGAGGACGGCAGTTGCGTCATCACCAAGCACCCGGACACCGGCGGTCTCGTCGACATCGGCACGGTGACGGCCCAGCTGCTGTACGAGACGGCGGGCGCCCGGTACGCCGGGCCGGACGTCACCGCCCGCCTGGACACTGTACGGCTGACACCGGACGGCCCGGATCGTGTCCGTGTCGACGGCGTACGAGGTGAGGCCCCGCCGCCGACTCTCAAGGTCGGCGTCAACCGTCTCGGCGGCTTCCGCAACGAGGTCGCCTTCGTCCTCACGGGGCTGGAGATCGAGTCCAAGGCGGCGCTCGTCCGGGAGCAGATGAGGGCGGTCTTCGCCAAGTCCCGCCCCGAGCAGGTCAGCTGGGACCTCGTCCGCACCGACCGGCCCGACGCCTCGACCCAGGAGACGGCCAGCGCCCTGCTCCGGCTGGTCGTGCGGGACCGCGACCAGGAGAAGGTCGGACGGGTGCTGAGCGCAGCCGCCGTCGAGCTGGCGCTGGCCAGCTACCCCGGTTTCCATGTGCTGGCGCCACCCGGAAAGGGCGCGCCCTATGGGGTCTTCGAGGGTGTGTACGTCCCCCATGGTGCCGTCGACCATGTGGCCGTCCTCGATGACGGACGCCGAGTCACTGTGCCGCCGGCCCACGACACCGCCGTACTCGACGATGTGCCCGAGCCGCCGCTGCCGCGGCCGCTGCCACCCGGGCCCACGAAGCGTGCCCCCCTCGGCCTGGTCGCCGGGGCCCGCAGCGGGGACAAGGGCGGCAACGCCAACGTCGGTGTCTGGGTGCGGACGGACGACGCGTGGCGCTGGCTCGCCCATGAGCTCACGGTCGACAGATTTCAGCAGCTGATCCCCGAAAGCCGTCAGCTTCAGGTCACCCGGCACCTCCTGCCCAACCTGCGCGCCCTCAACTTCGTCGTCGAGGGAATCCTCGGGGAGGGCGTCGCCGCCCAGCACCGTTTCGACCCGCAGGCCAAGGCCCTCGGCGAATGGCTGCGCTCCCGCCACCTGGACATCCCGGAGACCCTGCTGTGACCGTCCTGCCGTCCACCCTGGACACCACGAGCCCCGACTACCGGGCCAACCGCGAGGCCATGCTCGCCAAGCTCACCGACCTGGCCGCCGAGCACGCCAAGGCCCTCGCGGGCGGCGGCGAGAAGTACGTCGAACGGCATCGGCGGCGCGGCAAGCTCCTCGCCCGCGAGCGCATCGAACTGCTCCTCGACCCCGACACGCCCTTCCTGGAGCTGTCCCCGCTGGCCGCCTGGGGCAGCGACTACACGGTCGGCGCGTCCCTCGTCACCGGCATCGGGGTCGTCGAGGGCGTGGAGTGCCTCATCACCGCCAACGACCCGACCGTGCGCGGAGGAGCGAGCAATCCCTGGTCGCTGAAGAAGGCCCTGCGCGCGAACGACATCGCGCTCGCCAACCGGCTGCCCTGCGTCAACCTGGTGGAGTCAGGTGGCGCCGATCTCCCCTCCCAGAAGGAGATCTTCATCCCCGGAGGCGCCGTCTTCCGGGACCTGACGCGGCTGTCGGCGGCCGGGATCCCGACCGTCGCCGTCGTCTTCGGCAACTCCACGGCCGGCGGCGCGTACGTCCCCGGCATGTCCGACCACGTGATCATGGTCAAGGAGCGCGCCAAGGTGTTCCTCGGCGGCCCGCCCCTGGTGAAGATGGCGACCGGCGAGGAGAGCGACGACGAGTCGCTCGGCGGTGCGGAGATGCACGCGCGCGTGTCGGGTCTCGCCGACTACTTCGCGGTCGACGAACCGGACGCGCTGCGGCAGGCACGGCGGGTCGTCGCCCGCCTCAACCACCGCAAGGCGTACGGCGATCCGGGCCCCGCCGAAGCCCCCAAGTACGACGCCGACGAACTGCTGGGGATCGTGCCCGGCGATCTGCGCACCCCCTTCGACCCGCGCGACGTCATCGCCCGGATCGTCGACGCCTCCGACTTCGACGAGTTCAAGCCGATGTACGGAACGAGCCTGACCACCGGCTGGGCGGCGCTCCACGGCTACCCGGTCGGCATCCTGGCGAACTCCCAAGGCGTCCTGTTCTCCGCGGAGTCGCAGAAGGCGGCCCAGTTCATCCAGCTGGCGAACCAGCGCGACATCCCACTCCTCTTCCTGCACAACACCACCGGCTACATGGTCGGCAAGGAGTACGAGCAGGGCGGCATCATCAAGCACGGCGCGATGATGATCAACGCGGTCGGCAACAGCCGCGTACCGCACATCTCCGTCCTCATGGGCGCCTCCTACGGCGCCGGCCACTACGGCATGTGCGGCCGCGCCTACGACCCCCGTTTCCTGTTCGCCTGGCCCAGCGCCAAGTCGGCCGTCATGGGCCCGCAGCAGCTCGCCGGCGTCCTCTCGATCGTCGCCCGCCAGTCGGCCGCCGCGAAGGGGCAGCCGTACGACGAGGAAGGCGACGCCGCCCTGCGCGCCATGGTGGAGCAGCAGATCGAGTCGGAGTCGCTGCCGATGTTCCTGTCCGGGCGGCTGTACGACGACGGCGTCATCGACCCGCGCGACACCCGCACCGTCCTCGGCCTGTGCCTGTCCGCCATCCACACCGCCCCCTACGAGGGCGCGCGGGGCGGCTTCGGCGTCTTCCGGATGTGAGGCAAATGATTTCGACTCTGCTCGTCGCCAACCGGGGCGAGATCGCCTGCCGTGTCTTCCGCACCTGCCGTGAGTTGGGAATCCGGACGGTCGCCGTCTGCTCGGACGCCGACGCGAACGCCCTCCACGCGCGCGTGGCCGACGCGGCGGTACGGCTGCCGGGAGCGGCGCCCTCCGCGACGTACCTGGACGGCGACCTGATCGTGAAGGCGGCAGTGGCGTCCGGCGCGGACGCCGTGCACCCCGGCTACGGCTTCCTCTCCGAGAACGCCGACTTCGCGCGCGCCGTCCTCGACGCGGGCCTCGTCTGGATCGGCCCGCCTCCGGAGGCGATCGAGGCGATGGCGTCCAAGACGCGGGCGAAGGAGCTCATGGGGCTGGCGCCCCTGGGCGAGGTCACCGAGGCCGACCTGCCCGTCCTCGTGAAGGCGGCCGCAGGCGGCGGAGGGCGCGGAATGCGTGTCGTGCGCCGGATGGCGGAGCTGACCGCCGCCCTGGAGAGCGCACGCGCCGAGGCCGCGAGCGCCTTCGGCGACGGCGAGGTCTTCGTCGAGCCCTACGTCGAGAACGGCCGCCACGTCGAGGTGCAGATCCTCGCCGACACCCACGGCACCGTCTGGGCGCTCGGCACCCGCGACTGCTCACTGCAGCGCCGCCACCAGAAGGTGATCGAGGAGTCCCCGGCGCCCGGCCTCTCCGTACAGCTCACGGACGAGCTGCACGCGCTGGCCGTACGCGCCGCCCGCGCCGTCGACTACGTCGGCGCCGGAACCGTCGAGTTCCTGGTGGCCGGCGACAGGGCGCACTTCCTGGAGATGAACACCCGCCTCCAGGTCGAACACCCGGTGACCGAGGCGGTCTTCGACCTCGACCTGGTCGCGGAACAGATCCGCGTCGCCGAAGGCCACGCCCTCCCCGACGACCCGCCACGCGCGCGTGGCCACGCCGTCGAGGCCCGCCTGTACGCCGAGGACCCGGCCCGCGACTGGGCCCCCCAGACCGGCACCCTGCACCGCTTCGCCGTACCCGAGAGCGTCCGGCTGGACACCGGTTACACCGACGGCGACGACATCGGCGTCCACTACGACCCGATGCTCGCCAAACTCGTCGCCCACGCCCCCACGCGGGCGGACGCGATCCGCAAGCTCGCGGGCGCCCTGGAGCGGGCGGCGATCCACGGTCCGACCACCAACCGCGATCTCCTTGTCCGCTCCCTGCGCCACGAGGAGTTCACGACCGCCCGCATGGACACGGCCTTCTACGACCGCCACCTCCCCGACCTCACCGAGCCGACACCGGACCCGTACACCCGCTCGTCTCCCACCACCGCCCCCAACGGAGTCGCTGCGCGACCACCTCTGGTTGCCCTGGCCGCCGCCCTCGCCGACGCCCACGGCCGCTCCCGCTTCGGCGGCTGGCGCAACGTTCCTTCCCAGCCGCAGGTCAAGCGGTACGCCATGGCGGGCGAGGAGATCGAGGTCCGCTACCGCCACACGCGCGCGGGCCTGGAGGCGGACGGGGTCCGGGTCGTACACGCCGATGCCCAGGCCGTCGTACTCGAAGCGGACGGCGTACGAAGGACCTACGAGGTCGCGAGGTACGGCGACGACATCCACGTCAACGCCACACACCTCACCGCACTACCCCGCTTCCCGGCCCCGACGGCCCAGCACGCCCCGGGCTCCCTCCTCGCGCCCATGCCGGGCACGGTCGTCCGCGTCGCCGAAGGCCTGACCGTAGGGGCCGCTGTACAGGCCGGAGAGCCCCTGCTGTGGCTGGAGGCGATGAAGATGCAGCACAAGATCTCGGCGCCGGTCACAGGGACCGTCAGCGCCCTGCACGCCGTACCTGGCCGGCAGGTGACGGTCGGCGCCCTCCTGGCAGTGGTGCAGCCGACCTCTTAGGGGCGCGGGGCTGTATCGATATGCGGCTACCGCCGCGTGAGCGCGAGCAACCACACACAACCCGCACCCGGGAAGGAGCCCCATGCCCCCCACCCTCGAACCCGAAGAACACAAGGCCCTACGGTCCGCAGTAGCCACCCTCGGCAAACGCCACGGCCGCACCTTCGACCGAGCAGACCTCTGGTCGGAGGCGGCCAAACTCGGCTACCTCGGCGTCAACCTCCCCGAGGAGTATGGAGGCGGAGGCGGCGGCATAGCAGAACTCTCCATCGTCCTCGAAGAACTCGGCGCCGCAGGCTGCCCGTTGCTGATGATGGTCGTATCCCCCGCCATCTGCGGCACAGTGATCGCCCGCTTCGGCACGGAGGAACAGAAACAGCACTGGCTCCCGGGCCTAGCCGACGGAACCCTCACCATGGCCTTCGGCATCACCGAACCCGACGCCGGCTCCAACAGCCACCGCATCACCACCACGGCCCGCAAAGACGGCACCGACTGGCGCATCACCGGCCGCAAAGTCTTCATCTCCGGCGTGGACATAGCGGACGCCACCCTCATAGTCGGCCGCACAGAAGACGCCCGCACCGGCACCCTCAAACCCTGCCTTTTCATAGTCCCGCGCGACGCCGAAGGCTTTACACGCCGCCAGATCGACATGGAACTCGACGCCGCCGAGAAGCAGTTCGAGCTGACCCTCGACGACGTACGGCTCCCCGCCGACGCGCTCGTCGGCGACGAGGACGCCGGCCTCCTCCAGCTCTTCGCCGGTCTCAACCCCGAACGCATCATGACGGCCGCCTTCGCGATCGGCATGGGCCGCTACGCCCTCGCCCGTGCCGTCGAGTACGCGCGCGACCGTACCGTCTGGAAGGCCCCCATCGGCGCCCACCAGGCCATCGCGCACCCCCTCGCCCAGGCGCACATCGACCTCGAACTGGCCCGCCTGATGATGCAGAAGGCGGCCCACCTGTACGACACGGGCGACGACGTCGGCGCGGGCGAGGCCGCCAACATGGCCAAGTACGCGGCCGGGGAGGCCTGTGTGAAGGCCGTCGACCAGGCCGTGCACACCCTCGGCGGCAACGGACTGACCCGGGAATTCGGCCTCGCCTCGTTGATAACCGCCGCGCGCGTGTCTCGTATTGCTCCGGTGAGCCGGGAGATGATTCTCAACTACGTCTCCCACCAGACCCTGGGCCTGCCCAAGTCGTACTGACCGGTGCCGTGTCGGCACCGTGTCGCGAGGAGGAACCGTGTTCCGCAGCGAGTACGCAGACGTCCCGGCCGTAGAACTCCCCATCCACGAGGCCGTACTGGGCCGGGCCGCCGAGTTCGGGGACGCCCCCGCGCTCATCGACGGCACGGACGGCACCACCCTCACCTACGAACAACTCGACCGCTTCCACCGGCGCGTCGCCGCCGGCCTCGCGGAGGCCGGCATACGCAAGGGCGACGTCCTCGCCCTGCACAGCCCCAACACGATCGCCTTCCCCACGGCGTTCTACGCCGCCACGCGCGCGGGTGCCTCCGTCACCACCGTGCACCCGCTCGCCACCCCGGAGGAGTTCGCCAAGCAGCTCAAGGACTCGGCGGCCCGCTGGATCGTCACCGTCTCACCGCTGCTGGAGACCGCACGCCGGGCCGCCGAACTCGCCGGCGGCGTACGGGAGATCTTCGTGTGCGACAGCGCGCCCGGACACCGCTCGCTCATCGACATGCTGGCGTCCACCGCCCCCGAACCGCAGGTCGACATCGACCCGGGGGCGGACGTCGCGGCACTGCCGTACTCCTCCGGCACCACCGGCATCCCCAAAGGCGTGATGCTCACCCACCGCCAGATCGCCACCAACCTCGCCCAGCTCGAACCCGCGATGTCGGCGGGCCCCGGCGACCGCATCCTCGCCGTACTGCCCTTCTTCCACATCTACGGGCTCACGGCCCTGATGAACGCCCCCCTGCGTCTGGGCGCCACGGTCGTCGTCCTGCCCCGCTTCGACCTGGAGACCTTCCTCGCGGCCATCCAGAACCACCGCATCACCGGCCTGTACGTGGCACCGCCGATCGTCCTGGCCCTCGCCAAACACCCGCTGGTCGCGCAGTACGACCTGTCGTCCCTGAAGTACGTCGTCAGCGCCGCCGCGCCCTTGGACGCGGGGCTCGCCGCCGCCTGCTCCGAGCGCCTCGGACTGCCGCCGGTCGGCCAGGCGTACGGCATGACGGAACTGTCCCCCGGCACCCACGTCGTCCCGCTCGACGCCATGCGCGACGCGCCCGCCGGAACCGTCGGCAGGCTCATCGCCGGCACCGAGATGCGCATCGTCTCCCTCGACGACCCCGACAAGGACCTCGGCGTCGGCGAGTCCGGCGAGATCCTCATCCGCGGCCCCCAGGTCATGAAGGGCTACCTAGGCCGCCCCGACGCCACCGCCGCGATGATCGACACGGACGGCTGGCTGCACACCGGTGACGTCGGCCATGTGGACGAGGGCGGCTGGCTGTTCGTCGTGGACCGCGTCAAGGAACTCATCAAGTACAAGGGCTTCCAGGTCGCCCCCGCCGAACTGGAGGCCCTTCTGCTCACCCACCCCGGCATCGCGGACGCCGCGGTGATCGGCGTCTACAACGATGACGGCAACGAGGTCCCGCACGCGTACGTGGTCCGCCAGCCCACCGCCACCGACCTCTCCGAAGGAGAGGTCATGATGTACGTCGCCGAGCGCGTCGCCCCCTACAAGCGCGTCCGCCAGGTCACCTTCATCGACGGCGTCCCCCGGGCCGCCTCCGGGAAGATCCTGCGCCGTGAACTGCGGGCCCGCAGGGAGGCCACATGACACTGATCGGCCGCACACGCGCGCGTGGCGTCGAAACCCTCGCCCTCGACTCCCCGCACAACCGCAACGCCCTCTCGGCGGCGCTCGTGGGCGAGCTCGCCGACGCGCTGAGCGACTGCGCCAAGGACACCGACGTACGCGCGATCGTCCTCACCCACACCGGCAACACGTTCAGCGCGGGCGCCGACCTGCGCGACCCCCCGCCCCCGGCCGGACTGGTGGCGTTGCTCCGCCAGATCGTCGAACTGCCCAAACCCGTCGTCGCGCGGGTCACCGGCCACGTACGCGCGGGCGGCCTGGGCCTGCTCGCCGCCTGCGACATCTCGGCGGCCTCGCCCCAGGCCACGTTCGCCTTCACGGAGGTCCACATAGGCGTGGCCCCCGCGGTGATCTCCCTACCCCTCCTGCCCCGCACCGACCCCAGAGCCCTGGCCCGCTACTACCTCACCGGCGAACGCCTCACCGCCCCGGAGGCGGCCCGCATCGGCCTGCTCACGACACACGGTGAGGACGTCGACCAGACCCTGACACCCATCCTCGACGGCCTGCGCCGGGCCTCCCCCCAGGCCCTGGCCGAGACGAAGGCGCTGCTCACGGCTAAGGTGCTGGAAACCTTCGACCGGGACGCGGCCGACCTCACCGCGCTCTCGGCCCGGCTGTTCTCCTCCGCGCAGGCCCGCGAGGGGATGACGGCCTTCCTCGAAAGACGGGATCCGGAATGGGTGGTGTGAGCACGGTCGGCGACCGCACGGACCGAGCGGACCGGGCCGACCGCGTACCCAAGCAGGACCGCAGCCGCGCCACCCGGCAGCGGCTCCTGGAAGCCGCCGTGGCCTGCCTCGCCGAACACGGCTGGGCGGGCTCCACGGTCTCCGTCGTCGCCGAACGCGCCGGCGTCTCCCGCGGCGCCGCCCAGCACCACTTCCCGACCCGCGAGGACCTCTTCACGGCGGCGGTCGAGTACGTCGCCGAGGAACGCTCCACGGCACTGCGGGCCCTGTTCCCCGAGGGCGCGGCGGAAGACCGCCAGGCGGTGGTGTCGGCACTGGTCGACCTCTACACCGGCCCCCTGTTCCGCGCCGCCCTGCACCTGTGGGTGGCCGCGTCGAACGAGGAGCAACTGCGCCCCCGGGTCACCGAACTGGAGGCCCGCGTGGGACGCGAGACCCACCGGATAGCGGTGGACCTGCTGGGCGCGGACGAGTCCCGCCCGGGCGCCCGGGAGACGGTCCAGGGCCTGCTGGACATGGCCCGCGGCCTGGGCCTCGCCAACCTCCTCACGGACGACACCGCCCGCCGCGACCGCGTGGTGGCGCAGTGGGCGGAGCTGCTGGAGGAGGCCCTGGGCTGAGGGCGTTGTCAGTGGCGGGGCTTACGGTTCGGACATGGGTGATCACTTCCAGACGATCGTCGACCTCGAGGCGAGCCCGCAGCAGGCGCCGCGCCTCGCCGAGCGCGTGGTCGAGTGGCTCGTCGCCGAGGGCATCGTGCGCGCCGAACTGGTGCCGGACTGCGTGTACGGGCAGCCGCTCGGCCGAATGCCCGGCCCTGACTGGCAGCGAGCGGTGGCACCGCAAGACGCCCGCTTCGGACCGGGCGAGGGCCTCGCCGTGTACAGCGAGCGGACCGTCTTCCACGGCGGCCAGGGCGGGCCGGAGGCGGTGAGCTGCCCGCGCTGCGGGGTCACCACCCGGTTGATCACCGACGAGTGGGAGGACATCGACGACGCGTGGGCGCCGTTCGGCACGGCCATAAGCGCCTGGCACGAGACGGGCGAGGCCCCAGTCGACTGCCCCGCCTGCACCGAGGCCGTCCCGCTGCCCGACTGGACCTGGACCGACGACTACTTCGCCTTCGCCCACCTCGGGTTCGAGTTCTGGAACTGGCCCCCGTTCACCGAGGAGTTCCGCACCCGAATATCCGAGCTCCTGGACGGTCACCGTACGGCGTACGTGTGGGGCAAGCTCTGACCGCCGATGTCCGGGAGACCGCTGATCACCCGTCAACCGTCATCCGAGCCGTCAGCCGTCAGCCGTCAGTCGTCCTCGTCACCGTCGTCGTCCTGCTGCACATCGCGCTGCCTCTGCTGCTCCCGGCTCTCCTGGTCCCGCCCCTGCTTCCGCTGTTCCTGCTGCTGCCCGTCCTGCCCTTCCTGGCCGGCGCTCGTCTCCGCCACCGGGCTCGGGGAGGCCGTCGGTGACGGGCTCGACACCAGGGAGTCCGCCGCTGCGGACGTGCTCGGGCTGGGAGGTGCCTCGGACTTCGAGCCCTCCGACCCGGTGTTGTCGGGCGAGAACCACAGCATGCCGAGGAGCATCGCGATCACGAAGAGCACCGCTCCGGCAGCCGTGGCGACCACGCGCCGGGTCCCGCTCCGGGAACGGGACCCGGACCCGGACCTGCCGGTGGGCGCCGCCCCCCGGGCCGACGGCAGCATGTACGTCGTGGGCGTGCTGGTCTCACCCACCTGCTGTGTCCCGCCAGTCGGCGCCGAAGCGACCGTCGATCGCCCCGACGGCGAAGCCGGGTCGGGCAGTGGCTGGGGACGCCCCTGCCAGGCACCGCCGGCGAACCAGTCGGCGGCCTGCTGGGCGGTCGGCCGGTGCTCGGGGTCCTTGGCGAGCAGGCCGAGGAGGTAGTTCTCGAAGGCGGGCGGGAGCCCCATGACGCCCAGCTCGCGGGGTGGTACCGGGGCGGTGTCCAGGTGCTGGTGCAGGATCGCGACCGCCGTGTCCGCGTGGAAGGGCGGGCGGGCGGTCAGCAGCTGGTAGAGGACACAGCCCAGCGCGTAGACGTCGGAAGGCGGGCCCGCGGGCTGGCCCAGCGCGCGCTCGGGGGCCAGGTACAGACTCGTGCCGACGATCTGTCCCGTGGCCGTGAGCGCGGCGCCGGGGTCGTCAAGGAAGCGGGCGATCCCGAAGTCACCGATCTTGAGGGTGCCGTCGGCGTCCAGGAGCAGGTTGCCGGGCTTGATGTCCCGGTGGACGATGCCCTGCCGGTGCGCCGCGGCCAGCCCGGCGGCGGCCTGGGCGGCGATACGGGCCACACGCTCGGCGGGCAGCGCGCCGGAGCGGGCCAGCGTCCGGGCGAGGCTGTCGCCCTCGACCAGCTCCATCACCAGGTAGAGCCGGTTGTCGTGCTCGCCGAAGTCCCGTACGCCGACGACGTTCGGATGGTCGATCCGTGCCGCGGTCTGGGCCTCCAACCGGAAGCGGGAGGTCGCGGTGGGGTCGGAGTCCTGCGGCAGGAGAAGCTTGACGGCCACGTGCCGGGCGAGCGTCTCGTCGTACGCCCGCCAGACCTCCCCCATCCCACCGCGCCCGATCGACTCGCTCAGCCGGTAGCGGCCCGCTATCAGCACTTGTTACCCATCCCCATGCCGTGAGACGTCCTGTTCGCCGCAGGCCGTAACTCACCACGCAGGACGGGGTGATGGGGGGGGGCCGCAGCCGCCCCAGCATACTGGCGGAGTGGATCAGTCACGTTCCGTGTGCGATCTTCACCGGCATGGGAGGGACACGCGCGTGTGGGGCTCAGTCACCCGAGCCCGAGCCCCTCAGCGCCTTGGCCCTTCAGCGCATCAGCGCATCAGCGCATCAGCCTTCAGCCCTTCAGCGCATCAGCGCCTGAGCCCCTCAGTGCGCTATGTCCCCGTAGCCCTCGACTTCGCGCGGGTCGCGCGGGCCGGGGCCGATGTAGCGCGCGGACGGGCGGACCAGGCGGCCGGTGCGCTTCTGCTCCAGGATGTGCGCCGACCAGCCCGCCGTACGGGCGCAGGTGAACATGGACGTGAACATGTGCGCCGGGACCTCGGCGAAGTCCAGGACGATGGCGGCCCAGAACTCCACGTTCGTGGCGAGGACACGGTCCGGACGGCGGGCGTGGAGCTCCGCCAGAGCCGCCTTCTCCAACGCCTCGGCGACCTCGAAACGCGGCGCGCCGAGTTCACGGGCCGTACGGCGCAGCACGCGCGCGCGGGGGTCCTCGGCGCGGTAGACACGGTGGCCGAAGCCCATGAGCCGCTCGCCCTTGTCGAGGGTCTGCTTCACATACGCCTCGGCGTCGCCGGTGCGCTCGATCTCCTCGATCATGTGCAGCACACGCGAGGGGGCGCCGCCGTGCAGCGGGCCGGACATGGCCCCTACGGCGCCCGAGAGTGCCGCCGCCACATCGGCCCCGGTGGACGCGATGACGCGGGCCGTGAAGGTGGAGGCGTTCATGCCGTGCTCGGCGGCGGACGTCCAGTAGGCGTCCACGGCGGCCACATGCTTGGGGTCGGGCTCGCCCCGCCAGCGGATCATGAAACGCTCGACGACGGACTGCGCCTTGTCGATCTCATGTTGCGGAACCATCGGCAGGCCCTGGCCGCGCGCGGACTGGGCGACGTAGGACAGGGCCATCACGGCGGCCCGGGCCAGGTCCTCACGGGCCTGCTCCTCGTCGATGTCCAGGAGCGGCTTCAGCCCCCACACGGGCGCCAGCATGGCGAGCGCGGACTGGACGTCCACGCGGATGTCGCCGGAGTGCACGGGGATCGGGAAGGGCTCGGCGGGCGGCAGACCGGGCCGGAACGCGCCGTCGACCAGCAGCCCCCACACGTTCCCGAACGAGACGTGGCCGACCAGGTCCTCGATGTCGACGCCCCGGTACCGGAGGGCGCCGCCCTCCTTGTCCGGTTCGGCGATCTCCGTTTCGAACGCGACGACTCCTTCGAGCCCGGGTACGAAGTCGGACATCAGGCGGCTCCTCATGATGTGTGCGACAGGTGGGGTTGTGGGTGGCACGACCACATGTCAGTCGGCAGAGATGGACGTACGCCGATGGATCCACGGTCACGGACTCGGTTCGGTTCGATTCGGACGCCAGGTTCCGGGCGTCCGGCACTCCGAGCCGCGCGGACTCGCGGTCCGGGGCGTACCCCTGTGATGCCCCGTGCGGCTGGCGGTCATCCAACCGCGACGGCAACAGCACGATAACCCCGAGTGCCACCCTTGGGGAGGCCTTGCGGCACTCAGTGCCATGCAGTGACGAAGGACACCGTCGCGTACGCCGCCCGGCCCATACGGCAAGATGACCGCGTGACCGACCGAGACGCCGTCCCCCTCGACCCTGCCGCCATGCGCAAGCACTACCGGGCCGAGGGCCTCGCCGAGAACGACCTCGCCGCCACCCCCGTCGAGCAGTTCGCGCGCTGGTTCAAGCAGGCCGCCGCGGAGGCCCACCTCTTCGAGCCGAACGCGATGATCGTCTCCACCGCGGACGCCGAGGGACGGCCCAGCTCACGGACGGTGCTGCTGAAGCAGTTCGACGATCAGGGCTTCGTCTTCTACACCAACTACGACTCCCGCAAGGCCCGCGACCTCGCCGAGAACCCGTACGTCTCCCTGCTCTTCCCCTGGCATCCGATGGCCCGCCAGGTCATCGTCACGGGCGTCGCCCGCCGCACCGGCCGCGACGAAACGGCCGCGTACTTCCGCACCCGCCCTCACGGCTCCCAACTCGGCGCCTGGGCCAGCGCCCAGTCCTCGATCATCGCCACCCGCGCCGACCTCGACGCCTCATACGCCGAGCTGGCCGCACGCTACCCCGAGGGCGAGCAGGTCCCGGTGCCACCGCACTGGGGCGGTTTCCGGGTGGCACCGCAGACGGTGGAGTTCTGGCAGGGCCGCGAGAACCGGCTGCACGACCGGCTTCGGTATGTGGCGGAACAGGACGGGAGCTGGCGGGTGGAGCGGCTCAGTCCCTGACCGGTGGAGCCGCTGGAGGGTAGAGGGCCCTCGACAGCAGACGACCCGCGAGCCTGGTCCTCCATTGGAGGAGCCGGTCGGACGTACCGGCGGCCCGCGGGTCGGGTGGACTGCTTGGGAATGGGCCGGCTGCACGCGTCTCTCACGTGCTGGTCCGGCACCGCACTACGTGTGGTGACGGGCCGCTAGCCCGCAGCCACCTCGCGCGTCCGGGATTCATACATGTACCGGATCACCTCCTTTCCTCGCTGAGCCTCACCCTAGGAACCGGTCGGTCACCGATCAACCCGTTTTTCGCGATGCTGACGGTGGCGATTCTGGTCGGGTGCTGTAGCCATAGCCGTCGCCCCGTTGCAGGAGCTCCAGATTCCAGTAGGAGACGTTGAACCTGCCCATCGGCGTCGTGAGGCTGTGCTGTCCCCTGGCGCGGACCGAGATGCGACCGGTCCACGTGCCCGCCCACTGCCCGGTCGGAACGCTGGCCCGTACGAGGTCTCCGGTCATGTATCCGAAGTGCTGCTTGGTGCGGGCCCGTCGCAAGGTGATCCAGGTACCCGACGGAGAGCGCGTCCAGGGTGTGGGTCTTGGCCAGCCCCATGGCGCTTCGGTTCTCCTTGGCGCACTCGCCCGTCGAGGCGCGCACCGCTTTGCCGAGGGTGGCCAGTGCCTCGGTGAGCTGCCACCGGGTCGTGTTCATGGTGGCGGCATCGTGGAATGGTGTCTCGGTCTGCTGGAGGATGGTGCGAGGCGGTCGGGTCGGTGGGCGAGGAAGACCTCGACGGACTTGCTGCCCTTGGCCTCGTTGCAGGGGACGCAGGCGAGGACGAGGTTGGCGAGGCGGTTCGAGCCTCCTCGGCTGCGGGGCCTGAGGTGCTCGATGTTCAGGGGGCGCCGGTGGCGTCGCAGTAGGCGCAGGCGTTGTTCCACTTGGCGCGCAGGTAGGTTCGGGCATCGGTTCCTGCAGGTGTCCCTTGTGCGTGCTCGGCCCCTTTGAGGGTTCGGCCTGCGCTCATGGAGTGGGTGTCGAAGGCCACGCGTTCGATGTGAATCTCGGTGACGGGTGCGTAGCGGCTCAGTCGGTCGGTCAGGGAGAAGGTGGTGTCGACGCGGTGGCGTACGGAGGGTGGTAGCCAGCCTGTCGGGTGGGTGCGGTTGTCCGAGCGGGGCGTTCGATAGCGGCGGTGGGTGGATCGCCGTCTGTGCCGGTATCCGGCGCGCTGACGCATGCATGACCTGATCTGGTCGCCGCGGTGCCGGAGCTCGATCGAGATGAGGCCGCGTCGGACGGTGACGGTGGTGCCGTGTTCGTCGGTCTCCTTCTTCTCGTCGGTGAGGACGAGGCCGGTGCCCTTGGAGCCGGGGTCGATGCGTAACTGCAGACCGTCAATGGCCGATTCGGCCCGTGTGCGGTCCTTCAAGCGGATGGTGAAGGGGACTTGTGGCGCGCGACCACGGCTCGGCCTTTGCCGAGGAGTTCGCGGGCCCGGGCCGGATGGCAGGGCATGAGGGGCTGTCCTTCCTTGGACAGCACGAAGACTCTGCTTGCGCCGACCCCGCCTTTGTGCGACGGGTTGCGCATGGGAGCGTCACCGCTCCCGTTCTCTGCCGCCTGCGCCGCCGGGGCGGCACTCTTGGCGTGACGCCGGCGTGCCCTGGTGCCGCGCCCGCCGGTCACGTGTGGATGGCTGACGCTACCGGCCAAGATCCGCGCACCGGGTCGTAGCCACCCGAAGTCGCCCCTTCGTGCGAACCGGCAGAATTCCTCGAACGAGGAGTCGATACGGCCGCTAAGCGGACACCCCGCTGTCACCGGCGCGCACTTTCCGGGCCGTCGAGACGCGGCTGGTGGCCGTGGTTGTTTTCGTGTTAGACGTGTCGGCGCTGGTCACCTAGCGTTCCGTGCATGACAAACATCGAGGTCGAGGTGTGCCCGGCGGGGGAGTGGTGCGTGTGTCCGACCTCCGGATAGAGCCGGTCGACGGTGAGGTCATGCTTCAGGAGTGGCGGCATGTGCACAACGTGATCGTTCCGCCCGCGGCCATGGATCTCGACGAGGTGCGGGAGCGCAGTCGGCGGTACCGGCTGCGGAACGCGTACGTCGGTGACGTCCTCGTCGGCTGCTCGACCGTGCGGCCGCCGGACGGCGAGGAAGCCGTGGCGACGGTCATCGCGCGCGTGCTGCCCGGGTACCGGCGGCGTGGGTACGGCTCGGCGTTGTACGAGGAGGGGCTCGCCCACGCGCGCGTGCTGGGTGCCAAGGCGGTCGAGACCTGTGTGCTGGCCGTCAATGAGGACGGGCTGCGGTTCGCCGAGGCGCGGGGGTTCGTCGAGATCGATCGGTATGTGCTGGACGGTGAGACCGATCTGTGGGTCGACCTGCGGTTGGCGTAGTCGCGCGATGGCTCGCCTGGCGGCGCGTACAACGATTCCCTCAATCTTGGGGAACACGGTGTGTGCTGCGTCACGTTCCAGTTAGATGATTGCAAGTGAGCGCACCGACGAGTCGTACGTGCGGACGCAGCTTGGCAGGGGGTCCATGTGAGTGCTTCCCGGCGTAGTGGGACCACCGACGAGCTAGGACCGGACGAACCCGAGCGGGACGGTCCGGTCGGTTCGTCGGCCGGCTCGGAGGGTTCGGCGGGCGGTTCCGATCTGCTGGCCGCGCTGCTGGACGGAATGGACGCGGCCCTGTGCGCCTTCGACGCGGACGGGGTCGTCACCCATTGGAACCGTGAGGCGGAGCGGATCCTCGGATGGAGCGCGGACGAGGCCGTGGGGCGGCACGGGTTCGCGGGGTGGGCCGTGCGCGAGGCCGACGCCGAGGAGGTCGAGGGGCGGCTGATGTCCGCCATGCACGCTCCGGGGCGGCAGGTCCACGAGTTCGCGCTGCTGACCAAGGACGGCGGGCGGGTGCTCGTACGGACGCAGTCGGCTGCCGTGCGCGGGCCGGACGGGAAGCCGGCCGGGGTGTACTGCGCCTTCAGCGAGGTGCACGCGCAGATCGATCTGGAGCGGTCGATCGCGCTGAGCGAGGCGTTGTTCGAGGACGCGTCGTGGGGTGTGGTGTTGGTCGACGCCGATCTGCGGCCCGCGGTGGTGAACGCGCATGCGGCTCGGGCGCTGGGCATCGGGCGTACGTCGGTGCTGGGGCGGCCGCTCGGTGAGCTGCTGGCCCAGGGTGTCGAGGAGTTGGAGAGCGCGCTCACGCATGTGCTGGCGGAGGGCGCGCCGCCCGCGCCGGCCGAGGTCTGGGTGAGTGTGCGGACGCCGGAGGGTGAACGGCGCAGGTGCTGGCGGTGCGGCTTCGTGCGGCTGGCCTCGCCGCTCGCGGAGGAGCCGGTGCCGTTGGGGGTGGGTTGGCTCTTCCAGGACGTGACCGCGGCCAAGCAGGGGGAGCAGGAGGCGGCGCTGCTGCGGTTCCGGACGAACCAGCTGCATCGGGCCGCGCGGGCCGCCGCGGAGTGCGAGGACCCGGCGGAGGCGGCGACCGTGCATCTGGACTTCGCGCTGGCCGGGTTCGCCGATCACGCGCTGATCGACCGGGTCGCGGGCGGTTCGGTCGCGGACGGGGACAGTGCGGAGCCGGTGCGGCTGGTCCGGGTCGCCGTCACGCCCTCCGGGGCGCCGGGGCCGAGTCTGCTGGGCGGGGAGGCCGGGCTGCCGGTGCGGTACGCCGAGGGTCATCCGGCGTTGCAGTGCGTGGCGCGGGCCGGGTCGGTGCGGGCGGACGCGGGGAATCTGTCGGCGGAGCGGGCGCGTGAGTGGGCCGCGGGGCGGCAGTGGCCGACGGACGCGGTGCACGCGCTGTGTGCCGTGCTGCGGAGTCGGGGTCGGACGCTCGGGGTCGTGACGTTCCTGCGTGGCGCGGGGCGGAGCGCGTTCGAGCGGGGTGACGCGGCGTACGCGGAGGATGTGGCGGTGCGGATCGCTTCCGCGTTGGATCTGGCGGGGGCGCTGGGCTCGGAGTAGTCACGGCTGCCGGGTCCGGGGCCCGTGACGGTTGACCGGGCCCGCGCCCCGTGACGGTTGACCGGGCCCGCGCCCCGAGACGGCCAACCGGACCCGCGCCCCGAGACAGCTGACCGGGCCCGCGCCCCGAGACAGCTGACCGGGCCCGCGCCCCGAGACAGCTGACCGGGCCCGCGCCCCGAGACAGCTGACCGGGCCCGCGCCCCGAGACGGCCAACCGGACCCGCGCCCCGAGACGGCCAACCGGACCCGCGCCCCGAGACGGCCAACCGGGCCCGCGCCCCGAGACGGCCAACCGGACCCGCGCCCCGAGACGGCTCACTGGGCGCCCGAGCCCCGTGACGACTGCCGTGTCCGCGCCCTCGTCCGGCCGGTGCGCGGCTTCAGTGCCGGTAGAAGATCCGGTCGCCGTACTTCTCGAACACCCGCCGGTTCCACTCGTGGCCGCCGTCGACGTTGCCGGAGCGCAGGAGCGGGGGCTCGATGCCGCGGTCGGCCAGTGTGGCGGCCGCTGTGGCCATGACCGCCTGGAGGAGGGCCGACGTGACGACTGTGGACGCGGGGGCGAAGGGGGCCGGGATGGTGTCGAGGCTGAGTTCCGCGTCACCGATCGCGATCTTCGAGTCGAGGACGATGTCGCAGTGGTCCCTCAGATAGGTGCCGGACACATGGCGGGACTCGGTCTCCGAGGCGTACGCCACCGAGGTCACGCCGATGACCTTGACGCGGCGGGTCCGGGCGCTCATGGCCATCTCCACCGGGAGGGCGTTGCGGCCGGAGAGGGAGATGATGACGAGGGCGTCGCCGTCGCGAAGCGGGGAGCTGTCCAGGACGGCGCTCGCGAGGCCGTCGACGCGTTCGAGGGCGGAGCCGAGGGTGGCGGGCATGACGTCGACGCCTACGACACCGGGGACCGCGAGCAGGTTCATCAGGGCGAGGCCACCGGCGCGGTAGACGATGTCCTGGGCGGCCAGGGAGGAGTGACCGGCGCCGAAGGCGAAGAGCCTGCCGCCGCGGGCGACGGTGTCGGCGAGCAGGGTGCCGGCCGCCCCGATGTTCTCGGCCTCCTCGTCCCGGACCCGCTGGAGCAGTCCGATCGCGGCGTCGAAGAACTGGTCGGCCGGCTTGCTGTCGCTCATGCGGGGCCCTCCGGGGTGGGGGTGGCGGCGGTCGGACGGGTGTGTGTCGCGGATCACCGTGCGGTCTGGACCAGTGTGGTGTCAATACGGGGGTACGGGCGCCGGCGATGTGTACGTAACCCGCTGGTTTCAACGGCGCGGCACGGTTGTCAGTGGTATCCGGCAGAATTGAGTGCAGGGCCAGCGCACGCGCCGTGGAGCTGTCTCGCTTCCGGCTGAGCTAATCGCAGAGCTAATCGAGGGGCACGTATGTCCGGACTGATCGACACCACGGAGATGTATCTCCGCACCATCCTCGAGCTGGAGGAGGAAGGTGTGGTCCCCATGCGCGCCCGGATCGCCGAGCGACTGGACCAGAGCGGGCCGACCGTCAGCCAGACGGTGGCACGGATGGAGCGTGACGGGCTGGTGTCCGTCGCGTCCGACCGGCATCTGGAGCTCACGGACGAGGGGCGGCGGCTGGCCACCCGCGTCATGCGCAAGCACCGGCTCGCCGAGTGTCTGCTCGTCGATGTGATCGGGCTCGAGTGGGAGCAGGTGCACGCCGAGGCGTGTCGCTGGGAGCACGTGATGAGCGAGGCCGTGGAGCGGCGTGTGCTGGAGCTGCTGCGGCACCCGACCGAGTCGCCGTACGGCAACCCCATCCCCGGCCTGGAGGAGCTCGGCGAGAAGGACGGCGCCGATCCGTTCCTCGACGAGGGCATGGTCTCGCTGGCCGATCTGGACCCGGGCGTCGAGGGCAAGACGGTCGTCGTGCGCCGTATCGGCGAGCCGATCCAGACCGACGCGCAGCTGATGTACACGCTGCGGCGGGCGGGAGTGCAGCCCGGTTCGGTGGTGAGCGTGACCGAGTCGGCGGGCGGTGTCCTGGTGGGCAGCGGCGGCGAGGCGGCCGAGCTGGAGGCGGACGTCGCCTCCCATGTGTTCGTCGCCAAGCGCTGAGCCTTCGTGCTCGTCGCCGGGCACTGAGGCATCGGAACCCGCCCAGTTCGGGTTCTCTTCCGCGTAATTCCCGGTGCGGGAGCGGGAGTTGAGGTGATCCGTCGGGCGCCTCGGCAGCAAAGATCCACTCTGTCGAATCGCAGCGCTCGGACCCTGCGCGTGCGAGGCTGTCGCGTGAGGCATATGACCTGAGGGCTCTTGGCCGTGATCGCCGCCGATGCGACCGGCCGGTGAGGGGGCGGGCGGATGTGCCGTGGTTGTGGAGAGGGCCCCGGCGCCTTGCGGCGCCGGGGCCTGTCCTCCCCTGTGCTGACCCGGAGCCCCGAGCTCTCAGGGTCATCCCCCTCGGACCGTTTTCCCCGAGCGGTCCGCCTCCCGGTGAAGATCTCCCCTCAGCGGTGGCGATCAATCCTCGCCGGGGGTCACTCGAATGAGGGGTGTTGCCCGCCGAGACCGCATTTTCGAATACGAGTTCGATAGTGTACGGGTGACGGGTCAGGCGGAACGCGCGCTTCAGGAATGTGCGCATAAGATCACGTGAGACACACAGGACGTGCACATCGCATGCCAGGACATCGGCGGCGCGTGTGACGCAAGCGGCGCGCGGTGCCCGGTGAGCGATGGCGGATACGGCAGGCACGGCAGGAACGGCAGGCAGGACGCGGTCCACAGGATCGGCCGGCTCGATCGGGAGCGAGCGGTCCGAGCGGAGCTAGGGGGGTGCCAGGATCTATGGCGCGGCGCATCGACGTGACCGGGGCAGGCGGCGTACGTCTCGCGGCCTGGGAGTTCGGCGACCCTCCGAAGACGGACCCGCTCAGGACCGACCCCGCCAAGGAGCCCGACGGTACGACCGGCGTGCTCTTACTGCACGGCCTGATGGGCCGCGCCTCCCACTGGGCCTCCACCGCCCGCTGGCTCTCCGAACGGCACCGTGCCGTCGCACTCGACCAGCGCGGCCACGGCCGTAGCGACAAGCCCGAGCAGGCCGCCTTCACGCGCGAGGCGTACGTCGACGACGCCGAGGCCGCCCTCGAACAGCTCGGCCTCGCCCCGGCGGTCCTCGTCGGTCACGCCATGGGTGCGCTGACCGCCTGGCAGCTGGCGGCCAAGCGGCCCGACCTGGTGCGCGGCGTGATCATCTGCGACATGCGGGCCTCCGCGCTCGGTGCGGCCTCGCAGCGGGAGTGGGCGGACTGGTTCAAGTCCTGGCCGGTTCCGTTCGCCACGCTGGCCGACGTACGCAAGTGGTTCGGTGAGGACGACCCGTGGGTCGAGCGGCCGAACCCCGCGCGGGGAGAGTTCTACGCCGAGGTGATGCACGAGTGCGAGGACGGTTGGCGGCCGGTCTTCGAGCTGGACCAGATGCTGGCCTCCCGGGAGACGTGGGTGTACGACGCGCACTGGGAGGAGTTGGCGCAGGTGCAGTGCCCCGCGCTGGTCGTGCGCGGGCTGGACGGGGAGCTTGGGCGGGCCGAGGCGCAGGAGATGGTTCGGGTGCTGCCTCGGGGGGAGTATGCGGAGGTGGCCGATGCGGGGCACCTTGTGCACTACGACCAGCCGGAAGGGTGGCGGGCGGCGATCGAGCCGTTCTTGGACGCGGTGCGGACAGGGTGACGGGCGCCTACTCGTCTGCCGGTGGCTCTGAGTGGGCGACTGCGGGTTGTGCGTGGCTGGTCGCGCCCGCGCGGCGGAGCCGCACATTGAACACAGCCCCGCGCCCCTTAGGCCGTTGCAGGACCGCAGGTCAAAAGTCCCGTCAGCCCTTGCTCACCGCCGTCAGGATCTCCGGCAGTCGGGCCGCCGTCCGCGGCGCCGCCAGCCGTAGCCCCAGCAGCGTGATCGCCGCCCCGTAGGCCGCGCCTCCCGGCAGCAACAGCCACGTCCACGCCTCCCCGTCCGCGCTCACGTTCAGCCAGATCGTCAGCGCGATCACGGGGGCGCACAGCAGTGCCGCCGCGATCATGCCGCCGAAGATCGAGATCCACGCCAGGCCCGTCTGGCCGGGAGCGACGTTCTTGTAGCCCTCCTGGGGGATGGAGTACGGGAACCGGGCCGACGTCCAGGCACCCGTCGCCAGCATCGCGCCGAGGAGGGCGAAGGACAGGCCGAGGGCCTCGGGGAGCTTGGGCCAGTCGCCGAGGAGCGCTGTCGTGAGGACGGTGACGAGGGTGGCGTACGGCAGGGTGATCAGCAGGAGGGCCAGGGCCCGGCCGCGCAGCTCGACGTAGGCGTCCCGGGGGGACGAGATGGTCATCGCGACCATCCAGAACGCGGAGGTGTCCTGGCCGAACTGGTTGTACATCATGATGCCGAGCATCCCGGCGGCGAAGCAGGCGAAGTAGATCGAGCCGGTGCCCTGCAGGGCGTTGAACAGCGGCACGATCAGGCCGATGGCGAGCGAGGTCACCCAGGCGGCCTTGGTCTTCGGGTCCCGCCAGACGTAGCGCAGGCTGCGCTCCATGACCGTGCCGGTGCGGCCGGCCGGCAGGAACCGGGCCGGACCGGTGGACGTCCGCTCCCGTACGGCGGCCTCGGTGACCGCCTGCAGCGTGGAGCCGTCGGGCGAGGTCATCAGCCGCGTCAGATGCCGTGACCACACGGCGATCAGCGCCACCAAGGCGCCCGCACTCAGCGCGAGTTGGACAAGCCCGACGCCGTACGACCCCTCGCTCACCGACTCCACCGCCCCGATCGCGGAGGCCGGCGGCACCCACCGCAGCACATCCGCCACCGGATCGAGTTCACCGAGCCCGGCCGAACCCAGCCGCTGCGCCCCGAAGTTCACCACCTGCGCGCCGATCGCGATGACCAGCCCGCTCAGCACCGCCAGATCGCGCCCCTTCCGGCTGGTCAGCAACCGGATGTTGGCCGCGGCGACGGCCCGCGCGAGCGCCACGCACACCAGCAGGGCCAGGACGACACCGACGACACCGACGACGTACGCCGCCGCGCCCCGCGCGAGCGCGATCACCGAACCGGCGAAGAGGCACAGCGTGAACAGCGGACCGATTCCCACCAGCGAGGCCGCGAGCAGCGCCCGCACCAGGGGCCGGGGACGCAGCGGCAGCATCACCAGCCGCGTCGGGTCGAGGGTCTCGTCGCCGCCGGGGAAGAACAGCGGCATCACGGCCCAGCCGAGCGCCAGCACCGCGACCAGCAGGACGACCAGGGAGCCGGCGTGCGCGTCGCCGCGCAGCATGACCAGCCCGAGGAGTTGCAGGGCGGCGAAGAGGAGGACCAGGACGGCCGAGGCGATGTAGGCGGCCCGCCGTCCGGCGGACTGCCGCAGTCCGTTCCGCAGCAGGGACAGCTTCAGCCGTACGACGACCGCTGTGACGTCGGTGCTCATCGCGCCGCCCCGCCGCCCAGCCAGTCGAGGTCGGTCCCGGCGTCGCGGCCGTTCGCGCCGACGAGTTCGAGGAACGCCTGCTGCAGCGAGGCCGCGTCACCGCGCACCTCGGCGAGGGTCCCGTGGGCCCGGATGCGCCCGGCGGCCATGACGGCGACCCAGTCGCACAGCGACTCGACGAGCTCCATGACATGGGAGGAGAAGACGACGGTCGCGCCGGAGGCGGTGTAGCGCTCGAGGACTCCGCGGATGGTCTGGGCGGAGACGGGATCGACGCCCTCGAACGGCTCGTCCAGGAACAGCACTTCGGGATTGTGCAGAAGTGCCGCCGCGAGCCCGATCTTCTTGCGCATACCGGTCGAGTAGTCGACGACCAGCTTGTGCTGGGCCCCCGCGAGATCGAGCACGTCGAGCAGTTGCGCGGCCCGCTTGTCGACCTCTACCCCGGGCAGCCCGCGCAACCGCCCCGAGTAGGCGAGCAGTTCCCGCCCGGAGAGCCGCTCGAAGAGCCGCAGCCCTTCGGGCAGCACCCCGATCCGCGCCTTCACCTCAACGGGGTCCCGCCAGACGTCGTGCCCGACGACTTCGACGGACCCGGCATCGGGCCTGAGCAGCCCGGTCACCATGGAGAGGGTGGTGGTCTTACCGGCTCCGTTGGGGCCCACGAGCCCGATGAACTTCCCGGCGGGCAACTCCAGATCAATCCCGGCAACGGCGACTTGCTGCCCGAACCGCTTCCAGAGCCCACGCACACATACGGCCGACGTCATGGAAGCCAACCTAAAAGGGGCGCGGGGCTGTTATCCATATGCGGCTCCGCCGCGTGGGCGCGAGTAACCACGCACAACCCGCAGCCGCCCTCGATCAGCAACCAGGCAGATGAGAAGGCGCTCTCAACGATCCCTGCCGCACGCGTACGCCAACGGCGAGATCAACTCCTCCGCATCCGGCAACCACCGATTCGCCGGCGTAGGCCGACAGGCCCACTGCACAGCCCCCCGGGACCCGAACCGAGTAGGCGGCCCCGCCACGTACGCCCCCTCCCCGAGCGCCACCAGATCCAGCGACGCGACCGACCACCCCAGCTTGCGCACCAGCTCGGGCACCTTCACCGACGCCCCCGGCAACACGAAGAAGTGCATCCGACGGTCCGGCGTCAACGTCACCGGTCCCAGCGACAGCTCCATCCGCTCCATCCGGGCCAGCGCGAGAAAACCGGCCGTCTCCGGGACGGAGATCGCATCGAAGGTCCGCCCCGTCGGCAGCAGGATCGACGCGTTCGGCTGCTTCTGCCACATCCGTCGCGCGACCGTCGCGCTGCCCGTGGCCTGCGTCGCCCAGTCGGGGCGCGAGGGGTGCGCGCCGGGCGCGGGGCATGTGGTGTCGCCACAGGAGCAGACCTGCACGCCGTCGACGGCTTCCAGCCAGGTCCCCGGGAACACGTCCCAGTGGCGCTCCTCGGCGTAGCGAACGGCGGTCTCCAGCAGCGTTTCGCCGCGCTGCTTCGGAATCTGGGCGGCTTCGGTGGCCGGGATCGTCTCTTCCACGCTGAACACAACTCCCGCACCCACCCCTGGTTACGGCCATGACGCGCGCGGGGGAGGAGCATTGATTTCTCAATTGGGGCGCATGGGTGCATGTGTGGGGGCGCGTGGTAGGGACCGCGGTCCGAACTGGGTAGCCACCTGTGGGGTCGGCTTCCGCCTTTACCCCGGCAATCCTCGCAAGCCTCGCATTTTCGGTATGCCGACGGGGCATTGATCTTCACGGCCGGAACCTTGCGGTGCACATCCAGTGAACCGGGCCGGATTCGGCGATGGAAGAACGTCAACTCGGTGCGTGGGCAGGCACCGCAGCCACAGGGGGTACGCCATGGCCGCAAGGCCTCTCGTCGCGCGACAGCCGAACGAACGGCTGCAGGCGCTCATCCAGGAAGCGGGTTGCTCGAACGCCGGGCTGGCCCGCCGGGTCAACATGTGCGGTGCCGAGCACGGCCTCGATCTGCGCTACGACAAGACGTCGGTGGCGCGTTGGCTGCGCGGACAGCAGCCGCGGGGACGGGCGCCGGCGATCATCGCCGAGGCGCTCGGCCGCAAGCTGGGCCGTACGGTCACGATCGACGAGATCGGCATGGCCAACGGCAAGAACCTCGCGTCCGGCGTCGGCCTCCAGTTCTCGCCGACTGTACTGGGGGCCATCGAGCAGGTCTGCGAGCTGTGGCGCAGCGACGTCGGGCGGCGGGACTTCCTGTCCGGCTCGTCCGTCGCCGCGTCCGCGCTGGTCGAGCCCAGCCGGGACTGGCTGATCTCGTCGCCGGACTCCCAGGTGTCACGCTCGGCGGGGCCGCGGGTGGGGCAGTCCGACGTGGCCGCCGTGCGGGCGATGACGCAGGCGCTCGTCGACCTTGATCACCAGTACGGCAGCGGGCATGTGCGGCCGGTCGTCGTGCACTACCTGAACAGTGTCGTCTCCGGGCTGCTGGCCGGGTCGTACCGGGAGACGGTCGGGCGGGAACTCTTCGCCGCCGTCGCGCGGTTGACCGAGCTCGCTGGGTACATGGCCGTCGACACCGGGCAGCCCGGGCTGGCCCAGCGGTACTACATCCAGGCGCTGCGGCTCGCGCAGGCGGCGGGCGACCGGGGCTACGGCGGCTATGTGCTGGCCGCCTCCATGAGCCACCTCGCCGCGCAGCTCGGCAACCCGCGTGAGATCGCGCAGTTGGCGCGGGCGGCGCAAGAGGGGGCGCGGGGGCGCGTGACCCCGCGCGCGGAGTCGATGTTCTATGCGGCCGAGGCGCGCGGGCATGCCCTGATGGGCGACGCGCGGTCCGCTCAGGTGGCGTCCGGGCGTGCGGTGAGCGCGCTGGAGACGGCGGATCCGGAGTCCGGGGACGACCCGGCGTGGATCGCGCACTTCGACGAGGCCTACCTCGCCGACGAGTTGGCGCACTGCCACCGCGACCTCGGCCAGGCCGAGGCGGCGGCGCGGCGCGCGGAGGAGTCGCTGGCCGGGCTCCCCGAGACGAAGGCGCGGCGCCGGGCGATCGGCTATGTGCTGCTCGCCACAGCGCAGGTGCAGCAGCGTGAGCTCGAACAGGCCTGCCACACCGGTCTGAAGGCCGTCGAACTCCTCGGGACGCTCCGTTCCAACCGGGGCGCCGAGTACCTGGAGGACTTCCAGCAGCGGCTGGAGCCGTTCCGGGACGAGCCGGTGGTAAGGGAGTTCGGGGCCCGGCTGGACCTCCAGGCCGCGGCATGAAACCAGGGGGTACGGCGGTGTGAACGGCAGGGAAACGAAGGCGCGGACGGGAAGGGAGGGCGTATACAGCGGATTGGGGGCCGTTGCTGTTACCGCGGTCACAGGGACGCAGGTCACGTCCTCGGCCGCGTAGCACCTGGAACGGAGGACCCGGTAGCGTGAGCCGACGATTCCGAAGGTCCCCCATTCGTAGGAGTCCCGGTGACGCAGAGCGGACAGGGCGAGGAGCCCTCGGCGCGGCAAGCGCGCGAAGGCATCGTGCTGCCCTCCGACGGTGGTGAGCCGCTGCTGCCGGGCATGACGGGCCGGCCGACCCCGGTACCGGCCACGCCGCCGACGACACCCCCGCCCTCGGCGCCGCACGGCGGGCAGGCCTGGGGCACCCCGTGGGGACCCGACCAGACCCAGGCCCCGACCCCGCCGGCGGCCGCGCCGGGACAGGCCTGGGGAGCACAGCCCGGCCAGTCCTGGGGCGGCCAGGAGCAGCAGTACCAGCCGCCGTCCCCGGCCCCGTGGAGCGCGGCCCCGGAGGGCGCCGGAGGCATACCGTCCCAGCCGCTGCCGCCGGAGGGCGGGGCGTACGGCGGGGGCGCGCAGGGTGCGCAGAGCGCGCCGCCGGGCACGCCGTCGTACGGCCACGGCGGCCCGGCCGGTGCACCGATGCCGGCGCAGCAGCCGCCGTACGGGCAGAGCGGCGGCCCGTCCGCGGCGCCGCTGCCGCCCGCGGGTGGCCAGGCGTACGGGACTCCGGGCGGGAGCGCGCCGCTGCCGCCTGCCGGTGGGGAGGCGTACGGGGCCCCCGGCTCCGGTGCCGCGCTGCCGCCCGCTCAGCAGAGCGGCCCGGGTGCGCCGCTGCCGCCCGCCGCGCACGGCGGCCCCAACGCGCCGCTCCCGCACGCAGGTGCCGGTGGGTTCGGGGCTCCGCTGCCTCCGGCCGACGAAGGGGCCACTCAGTACATACCGCCGGTCAGTGCCTCCCCTGCGGGTGGCGAAGACCAGGCCACCCGCTTCATACCGCCCGTCGGCGCGACCGGCACACCGCCCGCGCCTGCCGGGTTCCCCGCATCACAAGCGTCACAGGCATCACCGGCATCTCACGTGCGCGCCGCCGACGAGGGTGCGACGCAGTACATCCCGCCGGTGGGGCCGGGCGCGTTGCCGCCCGAGATGTCCAACGAGAGCACGCAGATTCTGGGGCGGGCCCGGCAGGGCGGCGCCGCCGGTGCCGCGGGCGGTGCCGGGCCGTTGCCGCCCGCGTCCGGGTCCGACGCCGACGCCACGCAGTACATCCCCCCGGTGCCCGGTCAGGCGGGGGCGCCGCAGGGCGGGCCGCAGCGGCAGCCGCTGTCCGACTTCGACAGCCTGTTCCGCAGTGGGCCCGGCGGCGAGCCCCCGGCCGCGTCCACCCAGCAGCTGCCGCGCTTCCAGCAGCCGCAACCGCAGGGCCGGCCCGAGGGGGCGTACTTCCCGCCCGGCCCGAACGACCCGCACGGTCCCTACGGCGCGGGCGGTGACGACGGTGGCCGGGGCGGTCACGGTGGCCGTACCGGCTCCCGGGTGCCGCTCATCGCCGCCGTCGGCGTCGGTATCGCCGTCCTCGGCATCGGCGCGGGCGCGCTGCTCGCCGGAGGCGGCGGGGACGACAAGAAGACCGAGGAGAACAGGCCCGCCGCCGCCACGGCCCCGGCGACCGAGGGCTCCTCCTCGCCGTCCGCCGACCCGGCCGAGCAGCAGGCCATCGCCCTGGACAAGCTGCTGGCCGACAGCGGCGACAGCCGTACCGCCGTGATCAACGCGGTGGCCGACGTGAAGTCCTGCGGCAACCTCGCGCAGGCCGCCAAGGACCTGCGTGACGCGGCCGGGCAGCGCAACCAGCTGGTCACCGACCTGTCCAAGCTCACCGTCGACAAGCTCCCCAACCACACCGAGCTGACCACCGCCCTCACCAAGGCGTGGCAGGCGTCGGCGTCCGCCGACAACCACTACGCGGCGTGGGCGGACCAGGTCGCGGCCAAGAAGGGGCAGCTCTGCAAGAAGGGCCAGGCCCGTTCCACCGGCCAGACCCAGGCCGGCAACCGGGCCAGCGGCACCGCCAGCGAGCAGAAGAAGACGGCCGCGCGGCTGTGGAACTCGATCGCCCAGAAGTACGGCCTCACCGAGCGCCAGCCGACCCAGCTGTAGGGAGGGGGGACGGTCAGTTCAGGTCGGCGTTCTGCAGGGTCCTCGTCACGTCGATGAAGCCCTTGCGGGCCGCCACCAGCCGGCCGTCCCGTACCACCTGCAGCGTCACCTTGCGGTTGACCAGACGGGGGAAGCCGACCGAGGCCAGGACGTCCTGGAACTTCCACTGGAGGGCCGGGGTGAGTCCGTCCGTGGAGATCTTCATGCCGTCGTCCAGGGCGTCGCGCACGGAGTCGGCGTTCACCTCGCCGTCGCCCAGCGACTCGACGACCTTCTTGAACACCGTGTAGGCGATCCACGTGGTCTGTACGCCGGGGTCCGCGGGGTCGATGCGGTTGTCGCCGAAGGCCTGCTCGCTGATCACCTTCTTCATGGCGTCCCAGCGCGGATCGCTCGCTACCGGGTACCAGCCGGTGATGTACGACC
Source organism: Streptomyces sp. NPDC051243 (assembly GCF_044455405.1). NCBI lineage: Bacteria > Bacillati > Actinomycetota > Actinomycetes > Kitasatosporales > Streptomycetaceae > Streptomyces > Streptomyces sp. NPDC051243. The sequence goes on from NZ_JBITES010000002.1 coordinate 320,940, forward strand.
CGTCGTACACGGACGCCCCGCCGGTCGTGTTGATCACCGTCTGGTCGACGCTGCCGAGGACGGTGGCGGTGCGCACGTCGGAGTAGTCCTCGCGCGATCGCCGGAAGGAGTCCATGAAGGTGCTGGTGCGGTCGCCGAGGGCGGGCACCACGCAGCCCGTGTCCGACAGGTCGTCGGCGGCGTAGCCCAGGGCCCGCACCGACTGGCTCGCGTACTCGGTGGCGTCCTCGTCGGCCAGCTGGTCGCCCGAGGGGGTGTGCCCGCCCGCCTTGAGGCCGGAGTCGAGCAGGGGCGGCAGTTCGTCGCCCGCGATGGTGTCCGGGCGCACCAGCGCGACCGGCCCGCAGCGGCCGGCCAGTTCCTTGCCGAGGCCCGCCAGGAGGGTGGGCTGGCCGCCGTTGACGGGGTAGGAGAGGGGGCTGGTGAACTCGGCGTTGGTGACGCCGTAGCCGCCTATGTACGGGATGCCGGCGCCCTCCAGTGAGGGCAGGAAGGTGTCGCCGAACTGGCTGTAGGAGCCGATGACCGCGACGACGTTCTCCTCGACCGCGCGGTCGGCGCACTTCGCCGCGGCCACGCTGTCGTTGTGGTCGTTGCAGGTGAGGACCTTCAGCTTGCGGCCCTTGATGCCGCCGTGGGCGTTGACCCAGCGGGCGTAGGCCTGCGCGAAGGCGGGCATGCCCGGCTTGTTGGTGGCCTTGGTGTTCTGCGGGGCCCAGGTCATGACGGTGATCGAGTCATCCCCGGAACCCCCCGTGGTACCGGGGATGACCCCGCAGCCGACGGCGAGTGACGCACACGCCGCCAAAGCGGCCGCGGAGCGAGCCGCGGCTCTCACGGGCCGCTTGCGGGACGCGGGGAGGTTGGTGCTGCGCATGCGTGGCCTGCCGGTCATGGTCACGCACGATTCCGCCACACAACAAACCTGCGCGTGACCCTTGGTTATCAAGAGGTGACTGGAAGGTGAATTACGGGGGCCCGTGATGTGCCTGTGGAGAGGAAACGTACGATCGATGACCGTGCAAGGTTCGGACAGCTCTTCCCGTCGCGCCCGTCGCTCATCCACCATGGGCGGCATGCCACACAACGACATGCCGTGGTGGCGCTGGCGCAGCAATGTGCGCTCCGCGCTGCACATGCTCTCCGATCCGGTGTTCCAGCGGGACGTCTGGCTGGCCGGCGTCGACGGATACGGCGACGTCACCGACGCCGTCTACCGCCTGGTCGAGGACACCTGGCTGGACAACTGGTCGGCGGAGAAATACGTCGGCACCATATTCCGGGACTCGCAGGAGGCGGCGCTGGTCGACACCGCCGTGCTGCGGGTGCTGCGGATCATGCACCAGGTCGGCCCGGACGCGCCGGTCTCCGCGTACATGGAACACCAGGGGTGGCCGGAGGCGGTGCGGGCGGCGCGGGACGCGCACGTCCGGATGGCCATGGCCGACGGCGAGGACCCGGAGGCCCCGCCGCGCACGCTCGAGGTACTGCGGATCATGACGCGGTCCGCGTAACGGGACGGCTGCCCACCGGTCGCGTCGGATATGGGACCCTGTCCTGCATGAACCAGCAGTCCACCCGAGCCGCGGTCCCCGCCGACCAGTACGTCCTCATCCTCTCCTGCCCCGACAAGCAGGGCATCGTGCACGCCGTGTCGAGCTACCTCTTCATGACCGGCTGCAACATCGAGGACAGCCAGCAGTTCGGCGACCACGACACGGGACTGTTCTTCATGCGCGTCCACTTCTCGGCGGAGGCGCCGGTGACGGTGGACAAGCTGCGGGCGAGCTTCGCGGCGATCGGTGACTCCTTCCAGATGGACTGGCAGATCCACCGGGCCGAGGAGAAGATGCGGGTCCTGCTGATGGTCAGCAAGTTCGGGCACTGCCTGAACGACCTGTTGTTCCGCGCCAGGATCGGGGCGCTGCCGGTGGAGATCGCCGCCGTGGTGTCCAACCACACCGATTTCGCCGAGCTCGTGGGGTCGTACGACATCCCCTTCCACCACATCCCGGTGACGAAGGACAACAAGTCCGAGGCCGAGGCGCAGTTGCTGGAGATCGTGCGCGAGGAGGGCGTGGAGCTGGTCGTGCTGGCCCGCTACATGCAGGTCCTCTCGGACGACCTGTGCAAGCAGCTGAGCGGGCGGATCATCAACATCCACCATTCCTTCCTGCCGAGCTTCAAGGGCGCGAAGCCGTATCACCAGGCGCACGCCAGGGGTGTCAAGCTGATCGGCGCGACGGCGCACTATGTGACCGCCGACCTTGATGAGGGGCCGATCATCGAGCAGGAGGTCGAGCGGGTGGGGCATGACGTCACGCCGGATCAGCTGGTGGCGATCGGGCGGGATGTGGAGTGCCAGGCGTTGGCTCGGGCGGTCAAGTGGCATGCCGAGCGGCGGATTTTGCTGAACGGCCGGCGGACGGTTGTTTTCGCCTAGTAGCTCGGGTTCGTCTGTTTCGCGGACGGCTGCGGGTGTGTGGGGGCGGTTCGCGCAGTTCCCCGCGCCCCTCGAGTACGTGCAGTGGACGTGCCTTCAGGGGCGCGGGGCTGTATCAATTTGCGGCTCAGCCACGTGGGCGCGACCAGCCACAAACAACCCGCAGCCGCCCCCCTACATCCGGCTCAAGCTCGCCGCGGCGAACAGCACGTCCCTGATGGCCTCGCGATCGCCGACCTGCCCAGCCGCCGCCTCCTGAGGCGAGACATGCCCGGCGGCCAACCGGCAGAACTCCCCACCGTCCAGCGCGATGTGTGCCACCTCATGCTCCGCCGAGCCCACCGCCGCCGGAGAGTCCAGAGGAATCAGCCACTCTCCCCCACCGGATCCCTCGATCTCCAGCCGGAGGCTACGGCCGGGCTCGCCCGCGGTCACCAAGTGGCGGCCGGGGCCCGCGGGCGGCGCCGCCAGCCCCGCACGGCGGCGAGCCGAAAGCACTGTCGGGAGCATGCGGGCCGCCAGGTCGACCATCTGGTGCAGATCGCCGCCGGACGGCGGCTCGTACGGGTAGTCCACCGCCTCGGCGATGTCCTCCGCGTGCACCCAGCACTCGAAGGCGCGGTCCAGCATCGCGTCGTGCAGGGTCAGTTCGAAGCCGCCGTACGGCACCGACAGCCGGCCGGTGCCGCCGCCCGTGAAGGACACCGTGCGGACCAGGTCGTGGGTCTGCTCGCGCCACGGTGCCCGTACGGCGCGCGTCGGCGGGTAGTGCGAGGCCCGCCAGTACGCCTCCGTGCGCGCGGACGGCGTCGGGCGGTCCGCGGCCACGTCGCCCATCGGGTCATCCAGGCCCAGCGCGATCGCCACCAGCCCGTCCACCGTCAGCAGATGCGCGATGACCCCGGCGACGGTCGTACGGCGGCTCGCCGGCTCGTCCTTCTCGAACCACCGCAGCCGCACGGGCGCGTGCCACTCGGCGTCGCCGAAGTCCTGCAGCAGGGCGTCGAGGCGGGCTGTCTCGGCGTCGTACGGTGTCGCCCACTCCGGCACCGGGATGCGCGGTGGGCGCCGCTCCAGGCAGCCCGCGAGGACCCGGGTGCGCAGGGCCGGGTCCAGGTCGAGGGTCTCGGCGGGGTGCAGCAGGCCGACGGCCTCGCGCAGTCGCCGCGCCTCGTCCGCGCAGGTGCCGCAGCCGCCGAGGTGGTCCTCCACGGCGGCCGTCTCCTCCGGTGAGCACGCGGCCAGCGCCCACGCCCCGAGGAGCGACTTCAGGACCCGGTGCTCCAGCAGCAGCGGGGCCGGACGCGGCGCCGGTTCGGCGAGGTCGTCCATCCGCAGGTCCGGCAGGGGCTGTCCGGTGTCCTCGACGGAGGCGCGAGGGAGCGGTATGCGGGGCGGCTGGTCCCGCCTCGGCTCGGGGGTGGGGTGCCGGTCGTCGCCGTTGCCGCTGCTCATGCCGTCGGCGCCACGGGAGACGTCTGCCGCGTCGCCCTCGCCGTCTTCCTTCTCGTAAGGATCCTTGCTCCCGTGGTGCCCCGGCCCCGCGTGCTCGTCGTACGGCTCCTCGCTCCCGTGGTCCCCCGGCCCCTCGTTCTCGTCGTACACCTCGAACCGTCCCGCCTCGTTCACACGGCACCCCCGTATCCCGGCGGCGCCCCCGGCGCGGCTCCGGTGTCGTGGGCCGTGGAGAGCAGTTGCAGGCCCAGGCGGAGGCGCCGACGGGCCTCGTCCTCGGTGACGCCGAGGTCGGCGGCGGTCTGGCGGTAGTCGCGGCGCTGGAAATAGGCCAGTTCCAGGGCGGCGCGCAGCGGGACGGGCATCGACTGGACGATGTAGTCGGCGCGGGCGGCGACCGAGGCGTGTCGCACCTTGCGCTCCAGCTCCTCGGTCGAGCCCTGGCCGGCCTGGACGAGGGCGGCGGTCTCGGTGGCGCGCAGTCGCTGCACCGCGAGGCGGTGGGTCAGTGCGGCGACCCAGGAGCGCAGCGGGCCCTGCTTGGGGTCGTAGGTGTCGGGGTGCTCCCAGACATGGGCGAAGACGTCGCGGGTGAGGTGGTCGGCGGCGCGCTCGTCGCCCAGCACGGTGTGGGCGAGGCCGTGCACCAGCGAGGCGAACCGGTCGTAGAGCTCGCCGAGGGCGGCCGCCTCACCGCGGGCGAGTCGCTGCTGCATCTTGCGGTCCCAGCGGGGCGGTGCGTCCTTCTTCGCCATACGGCCCCCTCACCGGTCCGTCCCTGTCCAGCGTGCGTCCGCCGTCTCCCCGAATGTAGTCGGCACGCATGACAGCGCACGCCCCTTTGTCGCAATGTGCGCCCCTCGTAGAGCCATCGCTGGTGACGTACCTCGCACTCGTGATAGAGGACCCGCCCGACCCTGCACCCGCTCGGCTACCCGACCGTAGTGCGATCGGAACCGATCGAACAGGATCGAATGCGATTGAAACAAGCCTCTTCTGATCGGTGACCGTTTTCCGGAGGGTGTTTCAGGGAACAGCCGCTGGGCAGCCGCGCTGCAAGGAAGCGTAGGAGTCGCTTCCGTTTCAGCGGGTTTCGGCGCGCGAGGGGCGTGGTGGTGACGGTGAAAGTGATCGACGAGGAGCGGGGCGACTGGGCCGTGCTCCAGGTTTCGGGGGAGCTGGACCTGGTGACCTCGCCGGTGCTTCGCCAGCACGTCCACGAGGCGGTCGCCGAAGGGCGCCGCAGCCTCGTCCTCGACCTCTCCGAGGTCATGTTCTGCGACTCCAGCGGGGTCGGCGTCCTCATCGCCGCCCGCCGCCTGATCCGCTCCTGCCAGGGCAGCCTGCGGCTGATACTCCCCGCGCAGGGCGCGGCGGACGGCTCGCACGTCAACCGGGTCCTGGGGGCGCTGGGGGTGCGCCGGCTGTTCGACGTCTACCCGGACGTCGCGGCGGCGGTCGCGGAGGACGCGGGACCGCTGTCGGCCTGAGGGGCCGCACTGCCCGCCAACCTCGAGGGGCCCGATCACCATCCCCCGAAGTGCCACACCGTTGTACCGAAATTCCCTCGGTCTTGGCACAACCGCCACTTTCTCGCGCCCGGACGCCTCCCGGCGTCGTACGCTCCGTGCCAGAAGTACCCCACGTGACGTAAGGCGGCCCGATAAGACATGGTCAGCAGCGAGTACGAGCGCAGGATCGCCGCCCGGTTCGCCACCTTCGACCAGGACGGCAACGGCTACATCGACCGGGAGGACTTCAGCGCGGCGGCCAAGGCGCTGCTCGCGGAGTTCGGCACCGCCGCCCGGTCCGACAAGGGCCAGGCGCTGTACGGCGGCGCCGAGGCGTTCTGGCAGGGCATGGCCGGGATCGCGGACCGCGACGGTGACCAGCGCATCACCCGCGAGGAGTTCGTGAACGGCGCGGTCAAGCGGCTGCGTGACAACCCGGACCGGTTCGCGGAGATCGCCCGCCCCTTCCTGCACGGCGCCCTCGCCGTGGCCGACCCCGACGGCGACGGGTACGCCACCGTCACCGACACCGCGCGCGTGCTCGGCTGCCTCGGGGTCCACGAGGACATCGCCCGGGCGGCCGCCGCCGCGCTCGACGCGGACGGCGACGGCAAGGTGGCGGAGAGCGAGATCGTGACCGCGTTCGCCCGCTACTTCACGGTCCCCGAATAGCGCTCCCTGAGCTTGTACTTGAGCACCTTCCGCAGGGTCTCGTTGCGCGGAAGGGCGTCGACCACCTCCAACTGCTCCGGCAGCTTGTGCGTCGACAGCCCTTCCCCGCGCAGATAGGCGGTCAGTTCCGCGAGTGTCAGCCTCTGTGCGCCGGCCGGTTGTTCCACGACCGCGCAGACCCGCTCCCCGCGCTCGGGGTCCGGCAGCCCGATCACCGCCACGTCCCCGACCCCCGGATACCGGTGCAGCAGGTCCTCGATCTCCTTCGCCGAGACGTTCTCGCCCTTGCGGATGATCACGTCCTTGAGACGCCCGGTCAGCACCAGATGTCCGCTGTCGGTCAGATAGCCGAGGTCACCGGTGCGCAGGAACCCTTCCCCATCGAAGGCCGCCGCCGTATGTGCCGGATCCACATAGCCCCGGCACACAGCCTCCCCGCGCAGCCGCACCTCTCCATCGACGATCCGTATCTCCATCTGTTCCGGCGGCCGCCCCTCCGTCGTCGCCAGGTTCTCCGCCGTGTCGTCCGGCGCCCCCATCGTGATCATCGGCACCTCGGTCATGCCGTACCCGTGTGTGAGCTGCACCCCCATCTCGCGCACCACGGCGTGATACAGCTCCGGCGGCTTCGGCGCCCCGCCGCCCGCCAGCAGCCGCAGCGAGGGGACGACCTTCCCGCCGTCCGGCTGTTTGCGCTGCTCGGCGAGGAACATCGAGTAGAACGCCGTCGACCCGCCGGCGATCGTCACGCCGTGCCTGCGGTATTCCTCCAGTGCGTCCGGCAGCGCGAACTGCTCGAACAGCACCGCGGGGAAGCCGTACAGCAGGAGCATCACCATGTAGTCCGGGCCGCCTATGTGGGCGTACGGGAAGGCGATCGACCCGATGTCGGCGGCCGTGGGGCGCAGCGCGTGCGCCAGGCAGGAGCCGCCCGCGAGCAGTGAACGGTCGGTGTGCAGCACGCCCTTGGGGTCGGACGTCGTCCCGGAGGTCCAGTAGATCCAGCGCACCGAGGTGCCCTCGGCGGGCGGCGGGGGCAGTACGGCCGGATCCCCGTCGGGCAGGCTGCCGTACGCCTCGAAGACGCCCTTCGCGCCCAGTCGCCGCGCCATCTCGGTGTGGTCGAAGCCCCGCCACTCGCCCGGCACCGCGAAGAACTCCGCCTTCGACTCCCGCAGCGCGAAGCCGACTTCGCGGTCCCGGTAGAACGGGATGACGGGCGACTGTACGGCGCCCAGGCGGGCCAGCGCGAAGGAGAGCAGGGCCGTCTCGATACGGGTGGGCAGCTGCCAGGCGACGACCGTGCCGGGCCGTACGCCCATGTCGTACAGGCCGGCCGCCACGCGCTCGGCACGCGCGCGTAGCTCGCCGAAGGACAGTGAGCGGTCGTCCTGGAGGAGGACGGGGCGGTCGGGGGTCAGCTCGGCACGGCGTGCGACCAGGTCCCAGAGTGTATGCGAGGAACCCAGGGCGTGTGCGGTGTCGTTCACGACAACCCCCTATTGCTGACGGTGTGTCAGATCGTGTCCGAGAGCGTAGGGCCGGGCGCCTTGTCGGTCCAGGGGTGCGGGGCTAGCCTGCTGGTAAATCTGACGGACCGTCAGGCAGGTGATGGATGGACCTCACGTACACGCCCGAGGAGGAGGAGTTCCGGGCGCGGTTGCGGGAGTGGCTGGGCAGGGTCCTGCCGACGCTCCCGCCGAAGCCGTCCCCCGGCGACTGGCCCGCACGCCGCGCCTACGACCTCGGCTGGCAGCGCAGGCTGTACGACGCCGGGTACGCCGAGGTCCACTGGGAGGGCTCACCGAGCGTCCGTCTGATCTTCCTGGAGGAGACCGAGAAGGCGGGCGCGCCCTATGTGGGCGCCGGCTTCGTGGGGCTGCTGCACGCGGGGCCCACCATCGCCGCCGAGGGAACCGCGCAGCAGCGGGCGCGCTGGCTGCCGCCGATCCTGCGCGGGGACGAGGTCTGGTGCCAGGGCTTCAGCGAACCGGACGCCGGATCCGACCTCGCGGCGCTGCGCACGCGCGCGTGCAGGGATGGCGACGACTATGTGGTGAGCGGATCCAAGATCTGGACCTCCCATGCCGAAGTGGCCGACTGGTGCGAGCTGTTGGTACGCACCGACCCCGAGGCGCCCAAGCACCGCGGGATCAGCTGGCTGGCCATGCCCATGGACGCGCCGGGCATCACCGTACGGCCGCTGCGGACCCTCGCCGGGTCGGCCGAGTTCGCCGAGGTGTTCCTCGACGAGGTGCGGGTGCCGGTCGCCAACCGGGTGGGGGACGAGAACGACGGCTGGCGCGTGACGATGGTGACCCTGTCCTTCGAGCGCGGCACGGCCTTCGTGGGCGAGGTCGTCGCCTGCCGGCGCGTCCTGCGCGAACTCGCCGTCGAAGCGCGCAAGAACGGGCGCTGGGACGATCCGGTGCTGAGGCGGAGGCTGGGGCGGCTGAACGCCGAGTTCCGGGCGCTGTGGCGGCTGACGCAGTGGAACGTGAGCGAGGCCGAGCTGACGGGCGGGGTGCCGGGTGTCGGGGGTTCGGTTTTCAAACTGAGGTATTCGCACGCCCGCCAGGAGCTGTACGACGCGGCGGCCGACGTCCTGGGCCCCGAGTCCCTCGACCTCGACCGGCCGTGGGTCCTCGACCGGCTGTCCTCGCTGTCGTACACCATCGCGGCCGGCACCTCGCAGATCCAGCGGAACATCGTGGCCGAGCGGATTCTCGGGCTGCCGAAGGGGCGGTGACCGATGCGCTTCCAACTGACCGACGACCAGAGGGCGTTGCGAGGCGGCGTACGGGAGCTGCTGGCGCGGCGCTTCGGCCCCCAGGCGCTGCGGGCGGCCGTGGACGCGCCCGGACGCCTGGACCGCGCGCTGTGGCGCGAGCTCGGCGCCGCCGGGTTCTTCGCGCTGCGGCTGCCGGAGGCGGCGGGCGGGGTCGGACTCGGGCTCCCGGAGGCGGTGTTGGCGTTCGAGGAGGCGGGCCGCGCCCTGCTGCCGGGGCCGCTGGTGGCCACCCACCTCGCCGCGGGGGACGTGCCGGGCGCGGCCACGGGAGAGGCGGTCGTGGCGGCTGAGGGCAACGGCCTGGTGGAGTGGCTCGCGCAGGCGGACGTCGTACGGGGCGACGCGGAGGCGGCCGTACCCCTGCGGTCGGTCGACCCGCTGACGCCGCTGCATCGCGTTCCCGTGGCTTCCGATGTGGAGCCCGCGGCCGTACTCCTCACCGCCGCCGAGCAACTCGGCAGCGCCACGCGCGCGTGCGAGCTGGCCGTGCAACACGCCCGGGTGCGTGAGCAGTTCGGGCAGCCGATCGGGGCGTTCCAGGCGGTGAAGCATCTGTGTGCGGAGATGCTGGTGCGCACGGAGACGGCCCGCGCGGCCGTCTACGCGGCGGCCGTCACCGTCGACCCGGTCGACGTCGACACGGCTCGGCTGCTCGCCGACGAGGCCGCCGTACGCGGCGCCCGTGAGTGTCTCCAGGTGCACGGCGGCATGGGATTCACCTGGGAGTTCGAGGTCCATCTGCATCTGAAGCGAGCCTGGGTGCGGACGCATCGTGCAGGCGACGTGACGGACGGTGAGGAACGATTGGCCGCCGAACTGCTCGCACACCCGACCTAAACCCTCGTGGTCTGCGATGTCACCCCAGGCGCCCGCGTGGATGTCGCGGAATGTGGCATACCGGAATTACGGAGCGTTGATATCGGGTTGTGTCCTACGCGTGACTCGTCACGTCCTGGAGTCGGCGGTCCGCTCCGGTACCTTGTGTGAGATGCGAGTGGTTCCGAGCATGAGCCATGCCGGAGTTGCCCTTGAGGCGGCCCCGGATCCGGCGGTGCGCGCCGCTCCTCGCAGGGTGGGAGGGCTTTCTGCCCCCGCCTGTTCGACTCCTCGCAACAAGCGTCGCACAGTATGCCGCACGGGTACTCCTTCGCGCTGGAATATGCCCGAAGCGCTTGTTGAGGTGACTGTACGTCAACCATGCTGTCAGCTAAGGGATTCACGTTCCGTGACCCTGGCTTTGGCCATTGTTCTGGCCATGAAAAAAATGGCTAGGATCGTGGCCCTCGTGAGGCGCGGGGCTATGTGTCCGCCGGTTCGGATGGTGTGAGCGGTGCAGGTGCTTCAAGTGCAGCTGGAGATCCGGCCCGACCCCGCTGAGGTGGGGCGAGCCCGGCGGTGGGCCCGCTCGCGGCTCGCCGGGTCCGGGATAGGGGCCGACGAAGCGCTCGCCGAGACGCTGATCCTGCTCGTGTCCGAACTGGTCACCAACGCCGTGGTGCACACCGGCTGTCCGGCCGTGCTGCGGTTGTCCCTGCCGGGGGCCGCCCAGGAGTGCGCCACCGTACGGCTCGAGGTGGCCGACCGCAGTGGCCGCGCCCCGGTGCCCCGGTGTGCCGACGGTGACGCGACGGGCGGCCGGGGCCTCGCGCTCGTCGACGGTCTCGCGGACCGGTGGGGCTGGAGCTCCGAGGGTGCCGGCAAGCGGATCTGGTGCGAACTGGACCGCGCCGCGGAGTCGAACGGGGCCGCTTCCGCCTATGGGAGCGGGGCGTCGGCGTATGAGGGTCTCGCGTACGAAGCGGTGTGACGGGCGCACGTGCCCGCAATTCCGCCGGCTTCGGTGCACGGTTGCAGAAAGCGCTGTCACTCCTGCTCAGGTGGGTGTCGGGTGCGCCCGGGTGTGCTCCTGTGCGCGGCCGCTGCAAATAGGGCGTAAGTAACAAATCTCCGACTGGGTGTTGACGCCGAGTGTCCGGTTGATCACGCTTGTGGTCAGCGATTCGCCGCGAGGGGACGACGAGGGTTTCGGTGACGGAGGCCCTTGCCGAGTGTGGGTCGTGATTCGGCGCCGGTTCTCTCAGGGCAGGGGGAGTCGAGAGTGGGGGAGGCGCGCCGAGTCGGATGGTGGCGCGGTGCCGTGCTCGGGGCGGATGGGGGCTCCTCCCGCTCGAGCGTAGCCGGGAGTGGGTGGAGCCGCGCCGCCAACCGACCTCCTCAGAGCACCGCCACGGGCGCGACCGGGGTCCCCGTGCCGCCGACGAAGGGCTCGGGCATCGCCGACAGCAGGAACGCGTAGCGGCCCGCTTCTCCACAGGCTGTGGACAACTCCTCGAGATTCCAGTTCTGCCCCTGGAGCATCCCCATCTCCACCAGGTGAAGCGCGTGCACGGGCAGCCACAGATCCTCCATCTCGGGCGGAAAGATCTCAAACGTCAGCGTGTCGTTCGCCACGGCCGCCACATCGCGCGCGTGGAACCACTCCGGCGTACGCACCGACAGTCCGGGCGAGGGGTAGCCGTACGCGTGCTTGTCGCCGGCGAGGCAGATCTGGATCTGGCCCGTCCGTACGAGCACTATGTCGCCGGCGCACACACGCGTGCCCGCGAGTTCCTCCGCCGCCTCCAGGTCCTCCGGGGTCACCGCGTGCCCGCCGTCGAGCCGAGGGACGCCCCGCGCGCGTGCCACGTCCAGCAGTACGCCCCGCGACACGATGTGCCGCGCCTTGTCGATGCCGCTGAACTCGGCGCCGCCGTGCGGGGTGATGGTGCCGGCGGGGCGGCCGTTGTAGAGCCGGCCCGAGTGCGAGACGTGGGTGAGCGCGTCCCAGTGGGTGGCCGCCTGCAGGCCCATGGTCACGATGTCGTCGCTGCAGGCGACGGTTCCCGGGCCGAAGAGCTCCTGGTTGATCTGCACCATGGCGTGCAGGGGGTTGACGCGTCCGGGGATCATCCCCGTCTGGACGCCGTCCTGTTGCAGGGGAAGGGCGAGGGGGACGCGGCGGCCGGTGCGGACGCAGGCGGCCGCCTCGCGGACGACGTCGTCGGTGATCAGGTTCAGGGTGCCGATCTCGTCGTCGGAGCCCCAACGGCCCCAGTTGTTCACGCGCTTGGCGATCTCGTGGAACGCGTCCGGCAGTGACATGAGTCCTCCCCGGGGCTTGTCTCCGCGTATCTGACGGGTCGTAGAATCGAGTCGAATCTAACGGACCGTCAGAAACTGCGGGAAGGGGCCGGGGCATGGGGAACTTCTTGGCAGGCAAGGTCGTCGCCGTGACGGGGGCGGGCCGGGGGATCGGACGGGCGGTGGCGCTGGCGGCTGCCGCCGAAGGGGCCCGGGTCGTCGTCAACGACTACGGGGTCTCCGTGGACGGCGCGTCGCCCACCAGCGAGGTCGCCGAGGCTGTCGTCAAGGAGATCGAGGCCGCGGGCGGGGAGGCGGTCGCGGTAGCGGACGACATCTCCACGATGGCGGGTGGCCAGCGGGTCGTCGACGTGGCGCTGGAGTCGTACGGACGCCTCGACGGCGTCGTGTGCGTCGCCGGCATCCTGCGGGAGCGGATGCTGTTCAACATGACCGAGGAGGAGTGGGATCCCGTCGTCGCCACCCACCTGAAAGGGACCTTCACGGTCTTCCGGGCCGCGTCCGCCGTGATGCGCAAGCAGCGGGTGGGGACCTTGATCGGCTTCACCAGTGGCAATCACCAGGGGTCGGTTTCGCAGGCCAATTACAGCGCGGCGAAGGGCGGGGTCATCTCGCTGGTGCGGAGCGCTGCGCTGGGCCTGCACAAGTACGGGGTGACCGCGAACGCGGTGGCGCCGGTCGCGCGTACGCGTATGTCCGCCAACGTTCCCATGGAGTTGGCGGAGATCGGTGAGCCGGAGGACGTGGCCGCGCTCGTCGTGTACCTGCTGTCGGATGCGGCTCGGGAGCAGGGGGTCACGGGGCAGGTGTACACGGTCGCGGGAGCCAAGATCGCGGTGTGGGCCCAGCCTCGGGAGTTGCGGGCCGCGTATGCCTCCGGCGGGTGGACGCCGGAGTTGATCGCTCAGGCCTTGCCCGGGTCCGTGGGGGTGGATCCCATGCCGATGCTTGCGCGGGTGGAGGGGATGGAGAGGGCGGCGCGGGACGGTTCTCGGCCGAACGCCTAAGAGCTCGGGGGGTGTCCCGGGTCGGCGACCGCCGGTTGTCTCGTGGCCGGTCGCGCAGTTCCCCGCGCCCCTGGGTGGGAAATCCGACCGTCGCTTTGGAGGTCCCCGTGGACTTTGGATTCACCGATGCGGATGACATGTTCCGGGCGGAGGCCAGAGCCTGGCTTGCCGAGCATGTCGGGGGTGCGCAGGAGCGTCGTACATGGGAACGCACCCTCGGGAAAGCCGGGTGGATCGGGCTCGGGTGGGGCAGAGGTGGTTACGGGAATCGGAGTGTGGGCCTTACCCAGCAAGTCGTCTGGGCCGAGGAGTACGCGCGGTCCGGGGCGCCCGCGCGGTCCGGGCACATCGGGGAGAACCTGCTGGGGCCCACCCTGATCGCCCATGGGACCGATGAGCAGAAGCGCCGCTTCCTTGCGCCGATCGCGCTCGGTGAGGAGCTCTGGTGTCAGGGGTACAGCGAGCCAGGGGCGGGGTCCGACCTCGCGGGGGTCCGTACGAAGGCCGAGCGTGCCTCGGACGGGACGTACCGCGTCACCGGGCAGAAGATCTGGACCTCCCTCGCCCATGAGGCCGACTGGTGCTTCGTTCTCGCCCGGACGGATCCGGAGTCGAGCCGCCACCGGGGCCTGAGCTTCCTGCTCGTTCCCATGGACCAGCCGGGGCGTATCGAGGTGCGGCCCATCCGGCAGATGACCGGCACCAGCGACTTCAACGAGGTGTTCTTCGACGGGGCGCACGCGCGCGTGGAGCACGTCGTCGGTGGTGAGGGTGCGGGGTGGAGGGTCGCGATGAGCCTGCTCGGGTTCGAGCGGGGGGTCTCCACGCTCGCCCAGCAGATTGGGTTCGCGCGGGAGTTGGGGCGGGTCGTGGAGGCGGCCGTACGGTCCGGCGCCGTGGGTGATCCCGTCGTACGGGAGCGCCTGGTGCGGCAGTGGGCCGAGCTGCGGGTGATGCGGTGGAACGCGTTGCGCACGCTGGGGCGGGCCGGGGACGCGGGGGCTCCCAGTGTGGCGAAGCTGCTGTGGGGCGGCTGGCATCAGCGGCTCGGGGAGCTGGCGGTGCTGGTGCGGGGGGCCGCGGCGGGGGTCGGGCCGGTGGAGTGGTCGCCCTCCGCGCCGTACGAACTCGACGAGGCGCAGCATCTCTTCCTGTTCTCGCGGGCCGACACCATCTACGGCGGGTCGGACCAGGTTCAGCGCACGATCATCGCCGAGCGGGTGCTCGGGTTGCCCAGGGAACCCAAGGGGGTTGTGTGATGCGCGGCGTGGTGTTCGACGGGAAGCGGGTGGAGGTCGCGTACGACCTGGAGGTGCGGGATCCGGGGCCGGGTGAGGTGCTGGTGGCCATCGCGGCGGCGGGATTGTGCCACAGCGACCTGTCCGTGGTGGACGGGACCATACCTTTTCCGGTTCCTGTGGTGTTGGGCCATGAGGGGGCTGGGGTGGTGGAAGCGGTGGGTGTGGGCGTCACCCATGTCGTCCCGGGGGACCATGTGGCCCTGTCCACGCTCGCCAACTGCGGTACGTGCGCCGAGTGCGACCGGGGGCGGCCGACCATGTGCCGGCAGGCGATCGGGCGGCCCGGACAGCCGTTCTCCCGGGGAGGGCGGCCCGTCTTCCAGTTCGCGTCCAATTCGGCGTTCGCCGAGCGGACCGTGGTCAAGGCCGTCCAGGCGGTTCGGATCCCGAAGGACATCCCCATGCCCTCGGCCGCGCTCATCGGGTGCGGGGTGCTCACCGGGGTGGGCGCCGTGCTCAACCGGGCCGAGGTGGACCGTGGGGACAGCGTGCTCGTCATCGGTACGGGGGGCATCGGGCTCAATGTCCTTCAGGGGGCGCGGATCGCGGGTGCGCTGCGGATCGTCGCCGTCGATGCCAATCCGGCGAGGGAGGCGGTGGCGCGGCGGTTCGGGGCGACGGACTTCCTGACGTCGGTGGAGGGGGTGCGCGAGCTGTTGCCGACGGGGGCGGACCATGCCTTCGAGTGCGTGGGGCGCGTCGAGTTGATCCGGGCGGCCGTCGATCTGCTCGACCGGCACGGGCAGGCGATTCTGCTGGGGGTTCCGCCGGCCGGCGCCGAGGCATCCTTCGTCGTGTCGTCCATGTACCTGGACAAGTCGATCCTGGGGTGCCGGTACGGGTCGTCGAGGCCGCAGCGCGACATCGCGCTGTACGCCGAGTTGTACCGGGAGGGGCGGCTGCTCCTGGACGAGCTGGTGACGGAGACGTATCCGGTCGAGGAGTTCGAGCGGGCGGCGGCGGACGCGGAGGCGGGGAAGGTGGCTCGCGGGGTGCTCACGTTCTGAGGCTGGCTTGGGACCTTGGTCATCTTGGGCACCTGACGGATGCGGGCTGGGTGCCTGCGGACGCCGTTTCCCACCTTCTCGGGGCTGGGTGCGCGGTCTTTCAGGGCCGGGATGAATGCCCGCTCCTGCGTAGCGGGGCAGGGGTAGTAGCCGGATCGCCGTCAGGGCGATCCGGCGTGCCGGAGGCTTCTACGGCGCGTCGCACTGCGGCGACCAGCCATGAGTTCAGGGAGCGGTCGTCGGCAGCGGCAAGCGCCTTGGCGGTGTCGTAGAGGTCGTCAGGAAGTCGAAGGTTCAGCTTGATCATGCATCAACTGTGGCCCTAAAATGGGGCCATGTCGAGGTTTCGGATGTACCCCACGTGCGAGCAGGAGCAGCAGATGCTGCTGCACTGCGCGCACGCGAGGTACGTGTGGAACCTGGCTGTCGAGCAGCACGCGCACTGGAAGCCCCGCCGCAAAAGCGCGCCCGGCTTCGCGGAGCAGTGCCGTCAGCTCACCGAGGCCCGGCGCGACAACGAATGGCTGGCCGCCGCAAACGCGGACGCCAAGCCGACTTCGAGTGCGTATCCTGCGGCTTCACCTGCTACGCGGACACCAACGCAAGCCACAACGTCGCGGCAGGACAGGGCGGGATTCCCCGCCCCCGGCGTATAGCCGGTGCCGGAGGGGTGACGACGGCCGCCGGCCGTTCGAGCGCCCGTGAACCTCAAGCCACCTGGCTTGGAATCCCCCTCTGTCAAGAGGGGAAGGGTGTCAAAGGCCCGGAAATTGCCTGCCGGGTTGTCAGTGGCGGCGCCTACCGTCATCTGCATGACCTATCGAGACGTCGCCTCCAGGCAGGTCCTGATCTGGGCCTGCACCGCCGTCGCCTCTCGCATGCCGGTCGCCATGACGCCGTTGGCCCTGGTGTTCCTGGTGCGGGAGCGGCCCGGCGGGTACACGCTGGGCGCGGCTCTCGCGGCCGTGTACGTGCTCGGTGAGATCATCGCCGCCCCGGTCCTCGGGCTGCGGCTGGATCCGGCCCGTGGCCGCAGGCATCTGGTCGTCGGGCTCGCGGGCGGGGCGGTGGGGTTCGCGGGACTCGGGGTGCTGGCGGGGGCGCACCCCGTGGTGCTGGGAGCCTTCGCGTTCCTGGCCGGTGCGGCGCCGGCCGCGACCGCCGGTGGTCAGCGGGCGTTGCTGACCTCGCTGGTGCCGGAGCGTGCCGTGCCGCAGGCGCTGTCGGCCGAGTCCATGCTGATGTCGGGCGTATGGGCCGTCTCCCCGGTCGCGGTGGCCGGCCTCGCCCTCGCGGTGGCGCCGCGGGTACCGCTGCTTCTGGCGGGGGCCCTCATGGCGGCGTCGATCGTGGGCCAGTTACTGCTGCCGGCCGGGTGGACGAACGGTGAGCAGGAGGGTGCGGGCAAGGCAGGCCGGGCGAAGTCACGGGTGCTGATACGCGCGTGGCCGGTGTACGTCACGGGAGCGGCCAGCATCACCCTGCTGGGCCTGTGCGAACTCACCGTGCCCGCCCTGCTCGAACAGCGCGGCATCGGCGTGGGCTGGTCGGGCCCGATGCTGGCGGGGATGGCCGTGGGGGCGGGGCTCGGGGCGTTCCTGTACGGCCTCCGGTCGTGGCCGGGGCGACTCCGCGCGCGCAGTGTGGTGCTGATGTGCGGCATGTCGGTCTTCGTGTCCCTCGCGGCACTGATACCGGGCGCCGCCGGGATCGCGATCGCCCTCGTCCTGGCCGGCATGCTCCAGTCGGGCGCGCTGATCACCCGCAACCTGTCCCTGCGCGAGGCACTGCCGCCGAGCGCCCTGGCCGCCGGGTACTCCGTGCTGTACGCGGCCGCGGGCGCCGGCTACGCGGCGGCGGGTTCCCTCGCGGGCGGTCTGCTCCAGTGGGTGGAGCCGTCCACGGCCGTCCTGGCCGGGGTGCAGCTGACGCTGGTGCTGACGGCGCTCGGCTGGTGGGGAGAGGCCCGCCGGGAGGGTTCGGGGGCGGGCTCAGGTGCCGCCGTGAACCTGGACGTCGTCGCGGCTCCCGGCGCGGAAGGTCCGCCGATAGCTGGTGGGTGTGACGCCGAGCGCCGCCTGTAGGTGCTGTCGCATCGACTGGGCCGTGCCGAAGCCGGCGTCCCGGGCTACCTGGTCGACGGACAGGTCGGTGGACTCCAGCAGGTGCCGGGCGCGTTCCACGCGCTGCTGGGTGAGCCACTGGCCGGGGCTGACGCCGACCTCCTCGCGGAAGCGGCGGGTGAAGGTCCGTACGGACATGGACTCCTGGTCCGCCATGTCGCGCAACTGGATCGGCTCGTGGAGCCGGCCCAGGGCCCAGGCGCGGGCCGTGGTCGTCGACGACTGCTGCGGGTCGGGGACCGGGCGGTGGATGTACTGGGCCTGGCCGCCGTCCCGGTGGGGCGGTACGACGGTGCGGCGGGCGACTTCGTTGGCGATCGCCGTGCCGTGGTCGCGGCGGACGATGTGCAGGCACAGGTCGATCCCGGCCGCGACGCCGGCCGAGGTGAGGATGTCGCCGTCGTCGATGAAGAGGACGTCCGGGTCGACCTCGACCTGCGGGAACAGCTCCTGGAAGCGGTCGGCGTCCGCCCAGTGGGTGGTGGCGGGACGGCCGTCCAGATAGCCGGCGGCGGCGAGGACGTACACACCCGTGCAGATGGACGTGAGGCGGGTGCCGGGGCGGATGTGGGCGAGGGCGGCGGCCAGGTCGTCGGTGAGAACGCCCTGCTCGAAGACGGGGCCGAGTTCGTACGACGCCGGTACGACGACGGTGTCCGCGGTGGCCAGCGCTTCCGGGCCGTGCTCGACCTGGATGGCGAAGTCGGCGTCCGTCTGCACCGGGCCCGGCGGCCGGATCGAGCAGGTGACCACCTCGTACAGACGTCGCCCCTGGGCGTCCTTGGGGCGTCCGAAGATGCGGTGCGGGATGCCGAGTTCGAAGGGGAGGGCGCCGTCGAGGGCGAGCACGACGACGCGGTGCGGACGGAACGCCTGCTGCGCGGGCAGCGGGTGCAGGGGCTCGTGCCGGGCGCGCGCCGAGCCGGTGTCCGTGTCCTTGTCCGTGTCGTTGTCCGTGTCGTTGTCCGAGCCGGTGGCGGTGTTGTTGTCCGGGTCCGCGTCCATGGCCCGATCCTAACGAATGCTGTCCTTCGGGCCACTCGTTTCGGTCGATCACAGGCCCGAAGCTCTATGTCGTGACCCAGACAACGGAGACAGCGACCACCGAAGAGGACATCCGGCCGTCCAGGAAGCCCCGCCCGTGGCGGAGCCGCGGAATGTCACCGCACCGGGCGTGGTTCGTCGCCGCCGTCGCCTTCGTGACGATCATCGGCGCCGCCGCGTTCCGCTCCGTGCCGGGGCTGCTCATCGACCCGCTGCACCAGGAGTTCGGCTGGTCGCGCGGCACCATCAGTTCCGCTGTCTCGATCAATCTCGCGCTGTACGGGCTCACCGCCCCCTTCGCCGCCGCGCTGATGGACCGCTTCGGCATCCGGCGCGTGGTCGCCGTCGCGCTCACCATGATCGCGGTCGGCTCGGGCCTGACGATCTGGATGACGGCCGCCTGGCAGTTGCTGCTGTGCTGGGGCCTGCTGGTGGGCCTGGGCAGCGGCTCGATGGCCCTGGCCTTCGCCGCGACGGTCACCAACCGCTGGTTCACCGAGCGGCGCGGCCTGGTCACCGGCATCCTCACCGCCGCTTCGGCCTCCGGCCAGCTGATCTTCCTGCCGGTGCTGGCCTTGATGGTCGATGCGGGCAACTGGCGCCCGGCCGCCGTCACGGTCGCCCTCGCGGCCCTCGCGGTCGTCCCCTTCGTCTGGCTGCTGCTGCGTGACCACCCGGCCGACGTGGGCCTGAAGCCGTACGGCGCCAAGGAGTTCGTGCCCAAGCCGCCCCCCGTTCCGGGCGCCGCGCGCAGGGCGGTGAGGGTGCTCTTCTCGGCTGCCCGCACCGGCCCGTTCTGGCTGCTGGCCGGCTCCTTCGCGATCTGCGGCGCCTCCACCAACGGCCTCATCCAGACCCACTTCGTGCCCGCCGCCCACGACCACGGCATGCCCGTCCCGGCAGCCGCCTCGCTGCTCGCGGTCATCGGCGTGTTCGACGTGGTCGGCACGGTCGCCTCCGGCTGGCTCACCGACCGCTTCGAGGCGCGCCGGCTGCTCGCGGTGTACTACGCGCTGCGCGGCGTCTCGCTGCTGTTCCTGCCGATGCTGCTGGCCCCGAGCGTCCGCCCGCCGATGGTCTTCTTCATCGTCTTCTACGGCCTCGACTGGGTCGCCACCGTCCCGCCCACGGTCGCCCTGTGCCGGGAGCACTACGGCGACGACAGCGCGATCGTCTTCGGCTGGGTCCTCGCCTCCCATCAGGTGGGTGCGGCGCTGGTGGCCTTCCTCGGCGGCGTCGCGCGGGACGTCTTCGGCACGTACGACATGGTCTGGTACGCGTCGGGGGCGCTGTGTGGGGCGGCTGCGCTGATGGTGCTGGTGATCCGGCGGCGTACGGAACCGGTGCGGATGGCGGCGTAGGGCGCGACGGGGTGGCGCCGGCTCCACCTCGCGGCCGGTCTCGACCGCGCACGAGGTGGAGCCGAGTACAGCCCTGGCCGAATACAGCCCTGGCCGAGTACAGCCTTGGCCGAGTACGGCTCCAGCCGTGTACAGCCCTGGCACCTGGCAGACCCCCGCTTCCCGCCCTGCCCACGAGCGTCGCCGGTCGCGGCGTTGCGGGTTCCGCCTACTGCTCAAGGGCCTTCCGCGCGCCTGTGACGTGCGCCGACACCTCCGCCGTCCTGGGCCCACCCGCTCCGTTGCCGGCGGTGGCCGAAGAGGAGGCGTGACCCGGGTCCAGGGCGTCGCGTACGGCGGTCAGGATGTCCTCGGTGTCGGCGCCGAGTGCTCGGGCGGCGGAGGTGAAGTCGCGGGCCAGAGTGATGAGTTGGTCGACGTCGTGCGTGTGCGGCTCGGACGGGAGCGCCGCGACCCGGGTGCCCGCGCCACGGCGCGTGCGGATCAGCTCGGCCGCCTCCAGCTCGCGGTAGGCGCGGGCCACGGTGCCGGGCGCCAGACCGAGGTCGGCGGCGAGCTGGCGCACGGTCGGCAGGCGCTCACCCTCGGCCAGCCGGCCGGTGCGGATCAGCGCGGCCAACTGGGCACGGATCTGCTCGTACGGCGGTACCTGGCTGGTGGTGTCGACGCGGACGGCGGGCTCACTCATCGTCGTAGGTCCCATCGTCGGCTGCCTCGTCGTCGACCGCCCGGGGAGCCACGACGGTGACCAGGGACCATCCGAAGGAGAACAGGCTCAGCAGGCCCAGGGGGCTGACCACCACGACGGTGGCGGCGCCCAGCGGGCCGGCGCAGGAGTTCTCGGTGAGCGCGACGAAGATCATCAGAACGACGAGCAGCACCTGGCTCGACACCAGCAGCCCCCAGGCTCCGGTGATCGCCCACGCGCGGTCGCGGCGCTGCTGGTCGTCGCCCGGGCCGTGGGCGATACGGCGCAGGGCCCAGACGCAGACGGGGGTTCCGACCGCGAGGGCGGCGAACATCGGGCCGCTGTAGTACAGGCCGGGCCAGGGGCCCAGGGATGCGCGCAACCCTTCGCAGCTGACGGTGATGACACGCCCCGCTCTGCCTGTCCGTTCGGGGTCGGACGCCGTGACCGCGCCGATCACCAGCAGGGTGACGAGGGACGCCGCCTGCAGAAGAAGCAGGGGTGCCATGCGGGGCGGCACCTGGTCCCGGATCAGGCGCGGGGCGAGACTCGCGGTGCGTACCGCTTCCTGGGGACGCAGGGTCAGTGCGTCACCGAGCAGGACACCGCCCACCGCGCACAGACCGAAAGCGGTGATGGCGAACACGAGGGGCATCGCGATGTCGCCGCTCTCCATCGTGACCAACTGCTGTGCGGCCACCATGCCGATGGCCAGACCGGACCAGCGGGCGTAGTGGTCGGCGTGGTCGAGGAACCGGGACTGGAGCGGGACGTGGTCGAGCATATGGAGATCCCCCCAGAACATCTTGTATCAAGTAGTGGGTACAAGATGCCCCGGTCGGGATCTTGTGTCAAACCCTCGATACAAGGCGATACAAAGGGAGATGGCTTCTGGCGCAAGGGAGTTCCCGTTCGCCGAGGAGAAGGTGGACGAACGGCGTCGGCGGACCCGTGGCCGCCTGGGGGTCTGGGCGGTGCCGGCCTAGAGGAACCGTCCCTTGTGGAACAGCAGCGGCGCCTCGTCCCCGTCGCTCGCGCCCAGGGCCGCCACCCGGCCCACCACGATCAGATGGTCGCCTCCCGTGTGCACCGCGTGGATCGTGCAGTCGATCCACGCGAGCGTGCCCGCGAGGCGGGGGGAGCCGGACGCCGGGGCCGCGTCGTACGCCACCCCCGCGAACTTGTCCGCGCCGCTCACCGCGAAGCCACGGCACAACTCGCCCTGCCCGGCGCTCAGGACGTTCACGCAGAACACGCCCGCGCGTGCGATGCGCGGCCACGTCGTCGACGTACGGCCGACCATGAAGGCGACCAGGGGCGGGTCGAGGGAGAGGGAGGAGAAGGACTGGCAGGCGAAGCCGGCGGGGGAGCCGGTGCCGCCTTCGGGTGGTGCCGTGACAACGGCCACGCCCGTCGCGAAGTTCCCGAGCACGCGCCGGAACTCGGCCTGCCCGACCGGCGCCCGCTCGTCCTCGCCGACGCACCGCAGCTCAGGGCGCGGCAGCGCCTCCACGGGCCCTCGTGCGGGGGCTGTCTCGACCGACCTGAGATAGCGGACGGCGGCGGCCGCCATCCCTGCGTGTCCCATCACGCCAACCATTGAAGCTGACGGTGTGTCAGATTGGAAGCCTCGTGCGGGCACCGTCCCCGGTCCTCGGCGCCCCTGGTGCGCGGCACGCCTCGCACTCACCGCCCCTTGTACTCGGCGCCCCTGCGCTCCACGAAACTCGCCACCCCTTCCCGCGCGTCCTCGGTCGTCATGTTGATCTCCTGCGCGGCCGCCTCCGCGGCGAAGGCGGTGGTGCGGTCGGTGTCGAGGGAGGCGTTGACGAGCTGTTTGGTGAGGGCGAGGGCGCGGGTCGGGCCGGTGGCGAGGCGCTCGGCCCACTCGCGGGCCGTCTTGTCCAACTCCTCGTCCGGTACAACCCGGTTGACCAGGCCGAGGCGCTCGGCGTCCGGCGCGCTGAGCGCGTCGCCGAAGAACATCAGCTCCTTCGCCCGCTGAGGGCCGATGAGTCGGGGGAGGAGATAGGCGCCGCCGCCGTCGGGGACGAGGCCGCGTCGGACGAACACCTCGATGAACCTCGCCGATTCGGCGGCGAGTACGAGGTCGCAGGCGAAGGCGAGATGCGCGCCGAGCCCTGCCGCGGTGCCGTTGACCGCCGCGATCACCGGCTTCTCGCAGTCGAGGACGGCAGCGATCAGCCGCTGGGCGCCGAGGCGGATCGTGCGGGCGACGTCGCCGGGGACCCGCTGACCGGCCGCCGACCCGCCCCGCAGGTCCGCGCCCGCGCAGAAACCACGGCCCGTTCCGGTCAGCACGACGGCCCGTACGGCGGGGTCCGCAGAGGCGTCGGCAAGCAGCTGGATGATGCGTTCGCGCTGGTCAGGGGTGATGGCGTTGAGGGCCTCGGGGCGGTTCAGGGTGATGCGGCAGACCTGGTTGTCAGTGGCGTGCTGTACCAATGACTCAGCGTGACTTTCCGGCTCGACGGGCTTTTCCGTCTGGTCGTCCTTTGCTGTCCCACGGGGGGAATCGGGCATGTTCGCCATCGTCATCTCAACGACACACCACCAGCGCGTCCAACGCCACCGCGCCTTGCCCCCTGGGCAGCACCACCAGCGGGTTGATGTCGAGCTCCGCGAGGTCGTCCTCCAGTTCCAGGGCCATGCGCTGCACCCGCAGGACGACTTCGACGAGCGCGTCGAGATCCGCCGGCGGACGCCCCCTGACCCCGTCCAGCAGGGCCCGCCCGCGCAGCTCGGCGAGCATGTCCCGCGCCTGCTCCTCACCGAAGGGCGGCACGCGTACGGCGCTGTCGCCCAGGACCTCCACGAGCACGCCGCCGAGCCCGACCGTCACGGTCGGTCCGAACAACTCGTCGTGCGTGGCGCCGACGACCATCTCGACGCCCCGCTCGACCATCTGGCAGACCAGGACGCCGTCCAGGGAGACGTCCTCGTAGCGCGCGATGTCGGTCAACTCCCGGTAGGCGTCCCGCACCTGGCTGGCGGAGGTCAGCCCGATCTTGACGAGTCCCAGCTCGGTCTTGTGGGCGATCCGCGCGCCGGACGCCTTCATGACCACGGGGTAGCCGACCAGTCCCGCGGCCCGTACGGCCGCCGCCGCGCTGGTCACCAACTGCTCGCGCGGGACGCGGATTCCGTACGCCCGCAGCAGCTGCTTCGCCGCGTGTTCGCTCAGCTGCTGGCCCGGACGCATCAGTGGCTGCGCCTTGCGGAAGGAAGGGGACGGGGTGCGGGGCGCGTGGTCGAAGGGGGAGCGGTAGCCGGTGACGAAGCGGTGGTGGTCGAGGTAGGCGCGGACCGCGGTGATGCAGTTCGCCACCGTGCGGAAGGTGGCCACTCGCGAGGAGCCGAGCAGGACGTCGCGGTACGCCGGCTCGGTGCCGACCGGCGACCCCCACACCACGCAGACCAGCTTGTCCGTCCGCTCGGCCGCGTCCACCAGGTCCTGGACGAGCTTGTCGCTCAGGGGCGGGAAGGGCCCGGTGACCGGACAGATCAGCACGCCCACGGCGGGGTCGTCGAGGATGGCGTCGATGATCTTCCGGCCGCGGTGGTCGCCGACCGGATGCCCGCCGTTGTCGACCGGGTTGGCCACGCTCAGGTACTCGGGTATCCACTGGTGCAGCTCGGCCTGCTTGGCCTCGGGCAGCACCGGCAGGGCGAGCCCCGCCTCGGTGGCCAGGTCGGCGAAGTGCGCGCCCGTGCCGCCCGAGATCGAATAGACGACGACGCCGTCGGCGCGGGGCGGCCGCGCTCGGGCCAGCAGGGCGGCGGTGTCCTGGAGTTCGTCGAGGCCGTCGACCCGGATCACCCCGTACTGCCGCATCGCCGCGTCCACCACCGCGTCCGCGCCGGTCAGCTTGCCGGTGTGTGAGGCGGCCGTGCGGGCGCCGGTCTCGGTGCGGCCCACCTTGACGGCGACGACCGGCACTCCGCGGCGGGCGGCGCGGTCGGCGGCGAGCAGGAAGGAACGGCCGTCCTTGAGGCCCTCCACGTAGCAGGCGATGGCGCCGACCTCGGGCCGCTCGGCGAAGTAGGAGATGAAGTCGGCGGTCTCCAGATCGGCCTCGTTGCCGGTGGGCGCCCAGTGGCTCAGCCGGATGCCGAGCTCCTGGAGGGAGAAGACGGGGCGGCCCTGGTGGCCGGACTGGGTGATCAGGGCGATCGCGGGACCTTCCAGGTCGTCGCGGAACCGCTCGAAGGCGTTGAGGTTGGTGTTGGGGCCCAGCAGCCGCATCCCTGACTGCTCGACGGCGGCGGTGAGCCGGTCCTGGGCGGCGGCGCCCTCCTCGCCGGTCTCGGCGAAACCGGAGGCGAAGGCGACCGCGAACTTCACCTTGGCCTCGGCCAGTTCCTCGATCACCGGAAGGGGGTCGGCGACCAGCAGTACGGCGAGATCGACCTGCTCGGGCAGGTCGGCGACGGAAGGAGAGCACGGGATGCCGAAGACGGACGGGCGGCTCGGGTGCACGGGATGGAGCCGCGCGCCGACCCGCTCCGACCAGGCGATCAGCTGGCGGGTGACACCGGTGTTCGGCCGTCCCTCGGCGTCCGAGGCGCCGATCACGGCGACCGACTCCGGCCGGAAGAAGCGGTCCAGATCGGGCACGTGGGAGTACAGCGGACGGCCGCTGACGTCGAGATCGTCGACCTCGGCCGGCCGGCCGTGGACGGCGGGCCCGGGCTGCTCGCCACAGGCGATGACCCGGGCCCGGCGGGAGTCGGTGGTGAGGGTGCCGTGGGTTGATCCAAGCATCGGTCCGCCCGCTCCTGTGTGACAGCGATTAACTGACGCAGTGTCAGATTAAAGGAACTGACGCCAAGTCAGGAACGGCTGTGCACGCAAAGTTGGGCGAGCGGCCCGGCGACAGCAGGCTCGAGTACGGCGGAAGGTGTGCAGGCACGTCGCCGGCCGTCGCCCGCTCACAGCACCGCCAGCACCTCCTTCGCCACTCGCTCGCCCGACCGCACCGCCCCGTCCATGAAGCCCATCCAGTAGGTGGAGGTCTCCGTCCCGGCCCAGTGGATGCCGCCGACGGGCTCGCGCAGGGCCGGGCCGTACTGGGTCAGTACGCCGGGTGCGGCGATGGAGACGGGGCCGCCGCGGGTGTAGGCCTCGTTGTTCCAGCGTTGCAGGACGAAGGAGGAGGGGGAGGCGGCTTTCTCGCCGAAATAGGTCGCGTAGTCCTTCAGTACGGCGGCCCGGACATCCGCTTCACTCGCCCCGTCCAGCTTCCGCGCCTCGTCCGCCTCGATGAAGCCCATCAGGGCGCCGTAGGAGCCGTCGGGCGGGGAGTTGTCGAAGGTGGAGCTGATCACGCCCGTGTCGCTGACGACCTGGCCGTTGAACCCGTCGGCCCGCCAGAAGGGGGTGTCGTAGATCGCGATGGCCTTGCCGACCGAGGCCATCGGAAGGCGCTGGGTGAGCTGGTCGCGGGCGGCGGGGAGTAGCGGGTCGTAGGTGATGCGGGCAGCGAGGGGAGGGGGTACGGCCACGACGACCTTCTTGGCGTTGACGGTGACGCCGTCGGCGGTCACCGCGTACTTGCCGCCGGACCTGGCGATCGTGCGCACCGGGGCGCTGAGCACGACCCGGTC
The DNA here is from genome assembly GCF_044455405.1 of Streptomyces sp. NPDC051243. NCBI lineage: Bacteria > Bacillati > Actinomycetota > Actinomycetes > Kitasatosporales > Streptomycetaceae > Streptomyces > Streptomyces sp. NPDC051243. The sequence continues at coordinate 347,112 of NZ_JBITES010000002.1, forward strand.
GCCGAGCGCGGCGGCGAGTTTGATCGGCACCAACTGGGAGCCGCCGACGAAGCGGAGTTCCTGGGCGCCGTTCGCGGTCTCGGTGAGGCGCTCCAGGGTGCCGGGGTTGGAGGCGTCGCCGGCGGCGGCGATGTAGAAGAGGACGAAGAGGAAGGAGAGTTCTCGCGGTTCGGCCGAGAAGATCGACGTACAGGCCACGTCGAAGAGGAACCTGGCGGACGGGATGACGGCGTTGGCGCGCAGCCAGGTCTCGAAGGTCTGCCGGTCCCATTCATCCGCCTTCGCGGCGGTCCAGGGCGCGTCGACCGGGATCTGCTTGGCCAGGTCGTCGAGTGTGGCCTGCACGATCGCGGCGTTGGCGAGGCCTGCCGCGTCGATGGGCGGGACCGCGCCGAGGATGCCGTCGGTGGCGTACGGGGTTTTCTTGCCGTCCTTGTAGAGGAGGTTGTTGCCGGAGTTGTAGGTGGCGAAGGTCCCCACGCCGAGGGAGTCGGCGAGGGCCTTGATGCGGTGCTGGGTGGGGCCGATGAACTCGCCGCCGCCCTCGGTGATGCCGCCGTTGGTGAGGTTCAGGCCCACCACCCGTCCGCCGACGCGGTCCCGGGCCTCCAGGACGACCACCGACTTGCCGGCGGCGACCAGGTCGCGGGCCGCGGTGAGCCCGGCGAGCCCGGCGCCGACGATGGCGACGTCGACGTCGCGGGCGGCTGCGGCCGAGGCCGTGCCGGTGGCGGTGGTGGCGGTGAGGGTTGCGGCGCCGGCAGCGGCGGCTGCGCCGCCCAGGAGCGAGCGCCGGGAGAGCTGTCTTTCGCGTGCCACGTGCGTCCTCCGTCGTAGCGAGAGGGAGTGGAGCCAGAAAGTTGAGCAGTGTTCACATTCTGGCCCGGTGCGGGGGCGCGGTACAGCTCTCGCACAACATCTGACTCACAAGTAACGAGTAGGTGACGCAGGGGAGTTGGGGGCCGTTCTCTCCTTGCGCTCCCTGCCGCTCCCTCGCCGGTCCCGCGACTTGGTGGCGAATGCGACGAGGCGGGTCCGGAATCCAGCGCTCCGCTGGGTGACACCTCTCACGCCGAGAGTAATTCCCTTGTGAAGGAATCTTGATCGGACCATGATCATCAACTGCACCGTGCGGCACATGAGCCGCACAGGTCACTTCAAACAGGGGAGGGATCAACTATGCGCAGAATCAAGGCGATTGCCGGCATAGCACTGATCATCGGTATAGGGGTGCCGACCAGCACCGCGATGGCGCTGGAAGCCAAGGGCGGTGGCGTGATCGCGACCAGCCCGTGGAACGGCGACAGCGGCCTTATTTCCGTCTACGACGGTAGCGACGACGGGGACCCGGGCAAGGCCGAGTACTACCGCCAGGCCAGCCCCGGTGAACTGCGCACGCTGTGGAACCACAGCGGCTTCAAGACCCGCGTGATCTCGGGCGACGGCTCGAAGGTCATCAAGTTCAAGGCGTGCGACGACAACGACTGGGACAGTGACGACTGCTCCGGGTGGAAGGCTCCGTAACCGGAGTTATCGCTTGAGTGCCCGTCGGGTAGGCCGTTTCATGGCTTACCCGACGGGTCCGTTTCATCTCCGCTCGCCTACCTCAAGATACGGACGTGCTGTGACCCACACCCCTCCGCTGGGCGGCGGTCTCCAGATCAAGGGCCTGACGTATCAGGTCGGAGACCGTGTTCTCCTCAACAACGTCGACCTCACTGTGGACCCGGGGAAGTCGGTGGCTGTTACCGGGCCCAGTGGATCGGGCAAGTCGACACTGCTCATGTGCGTGCTCGGTCTGATCAAACCGGCCTCTGGCACGATCACTGCGGGCGGGCATCGCCTTACGGGACTCCTGCCCGGCTCTCTGACCAAAGCCCGCCGCAAGCACCTCGGCATGGTCTTCCAGTTCGGTGAGCTGCTGCCCGAACTGACACCAGTGGAGAACGTGGCTCTGCCCATGCTCCTCGACGGCGCCGACCATCAGCGTGCCCACGAGTCAGCCACACGGCTCCTGGAAGAACTCGAAGTGCCCCATGGCAGTACCCCAACGGGCATGCTCTCCGGAGGAGAACGCCAGCGCACGGCCGTGGCCCGGGCGCTCATTGCGCAGCCGTCCGTGCTGCTGGCGGATGAGCCCACCGGTGCGCTGGACCCGAAAGCACGCGAGAACGTGGCGGACCAGTTGTTCCGGATCTGTCGCGAGCGGGACTGCGCGCTGTTGGTAGTCACTCACGATCCCGCGGTCGCCGATCGGGCGGACGACGAGCTCCAGCTCCAGGAGAGCACGCTCATCCCAGTCCAGCGGGGGTCGCAGGCGTGACTGACCAGCACTCACCACGTCTGCGCCGTCCTGGACGGCTCTGGGTCCAGCTGCTGCGGATCGGGCGTGCCGCAGGACGCACCACGCCCGGCACGCGACTGCGCATGTGGGCCCTGATGACGGCCTCAGCCGCTATTGCGCTGACCGCCCTGGCCATGGTGACCACCAGCGCGACCTTCGACGGTCGCGCGCAGCGCGATACAGCGCGGGGCCCCCTTCTGGCCGGCGACGCGCACCAGGCCACAGCCTTGTGGAAAGAGGCCATCGACTCGTTCGGCGCGTCACCGCACAGCATCATCTACGTCGAGCCTCTCGCGGCCGACACGCCTCCGCCACCGGGCCTCTCGCGCTGGCCTCGGCCGGGCGAGGTCTTCTTGTCCCCGGAACTCGCCGAAGCGGCAAAAGACAACAACAGCCTCGACCGATACGGCCGTTACGCCGGAACAATCGACAAGCAGGGGCTCAGGTCGCCGTCTGAACGAATCGCCTACGCCCGCCCCGCTCACCCGCCGGCCAACCCCACGGCGGCGTCCTGGCAGTACATCGCGGGCTTCGGCCAGCTCTTCCCGATGAACCAGGACATCTACCCCCACACCAAGGCGGAGACTGTCGGAGTCATCGCAGTCCTGATGGCCGTACCGGGCCTGGCTCTGTTGGTCGTGGCCACCCGGGTCGGATCAGCCACCCGAGACCGCCGCAGCCACCTCGTCAACGCCCTGGGAGCCTCGTGGACACACCGAGCGGTGATGAACGTAGGGGAAGCCTTCACCCCGGCTGCCCTAGGGACACTCCTGGCTGTCATCCCTGCCACCGTCCTGCTGGCAACCGACGTACGGCTGCCCTTCACGGGCTTCATCGTCAACGCCGATGACCTGCGCCATGCGTGGCCGCAGCTGATCGCCGCGTTCGCTGCCTCCCTCGTCCTGACACTCCTGCTTGTCGTGGGACTTCACCGGGTTCAGCGTCCGAAGACGGCGACACGGCCCAGCACCTCCTCCTCGCACCTGCCCAAGTGGCGCCTGGCCTTGTGTGGCATCGGTGTCATGGCAATCGCCTGCAGTCAATATGCCCCCAAGGGCCCGGACGTTGTGGTCTTCCTGGCCGGAACCGTGCTGATGTGGGCCACGCTGCCGTCAGCTGTCGCCATGCTGAGCGTCGCCAATGGGAAGCGCATCGCCGCAAGCGGCTATCGCAAAGGGAACCCCGGGCGCCTCATCGCGGGCCGCTGGACCGCGGCTCATCCGGGAGTGCTCGTCCGCCTCTCCGTGGTCTTCATCATCGGGATCGGTCTCATCAGCCATCTGCAGGTCTGGAACAGCCGGTTGGGAGACAGCGCCGCGGCTGCCAAGCAACTGACCCAGCGAGTGGGGGACACCCTCCTCACCGTCTCCAGCAGCAACCTCACCCCCCGCGCCACAGAACGCCTGGCACGCGCCCTGCCGGACAGAACACACCTCCTGGCCACCACGGCCCATCCCGAGGGTGACCACCCCCACATCGACCTGGCGGGTGCCTGCCACGATCTCAAGGCACTGCGCCTGCCCTGCCCGACCACCGCCAAGCCCGTCACCACACAGGACCCACGGCTGAAAGAACTGGCCGCCCCCTACCAGGGCAACCTCACGGTCAAAGCCGTCAGCGGCGTCCTACCGACTGGTCATGCCCGCCAGTCGCTGATCGTGACCGCCGACGAGCCTGGGCGCCGAGCGGAGATCGAGAAAGCCGCCTATGCCGTACTCCCCGGGATCAATGTGGAAACACCCGGCGAATCCTGGGTCATCGGCGCCCAAGAGAAGAATCGGCTCAACTACTGGCTCTACCTCTTCGGCGGCACAGGTCTGGGCCTGCTGCTTGTGACAGGACTGATCAGCGCAGCGGCCGAGTTCGTACGCATCAGACGAGGACTGGCACCGCTGAGCGTCCTCACCGGCAACACCCGAGTCTTCCGCACCATCGCCACGTGGTACCTGACTGTGCCGTTGCTCCTCGCTACCTGCATCGCCACATTCATCACCAACTGGCACTCGTTGTTCTTCGTCATCTCCTTGCGAGAAGGCAAGTTCTCCTGGCCAGTCCTGGTCACAGCAGCCACCGGCTTCTCGCTGGCCGCTGTGACGATCGGGCTCCTCGCGGCGCACTCGGCACGCCGGGCCGCGCCATCCTGGCGACCCGAAGCAGACTGAGGCCGGCAGCCGCCCGAGGATCCCCCGACTGCCGTTCGGCCCCCTGTCCGTTCTTAAGGGGGGCCGAGCAGAGAGTTGAGGATGACTATGTCACCGGGAGGGCGCCAGTACTGTTCAAAGGCACCGTGGATCTCATGGGAGACGCGAAACCGGTCCGTCCCCGCTCCGGGCAATCGACTTCGCGATCTTCTGCGCGTCGATCGCCATCTCCCGGAGGTTGCCGCTGATCGGATTGGTGAAGCCGGTGAAGTACAGGCCGGGCGCCCCCGCCGGGGTTCGAGCGCCCTGGACGACTGGCCTTCCGTGCGCGTCGAGTACGCCGAGGTGGCCGACAAGGTTCTCCAGGCCGCGAACGTATCCCGTGGCCGCGATGACGGCGTCGGGCGAGACGCGGGCACCATCGGCGAGGACGACCTTCCCCTCCTCGAACCCGTCGACGGCGGCCACGATCTCGACCCGGCCCTTGCGTACGGCGTCGACGAGGCCGACGTCGAGGACGGGGATCGACCCTTGCTTGACCCGGCTGTAGAGACCGGTGTCGGGGCGTGGCAGCCCCTGGGCGGAGAGGTCAGGCACGCTGAGCTTCGCGACGGGCCTGGCCAACCGGTCGACGAGGCCGACCGGTAGCCGTCGTACGAGGATGCTCGTGAACTGGGCGGCCCACCCGGCGGTGGAGCGGCGCACGATGTGCGGGACCGTGCGCACCGCCAGCCGCACCCGCGAGGCCCCGCCCTCCACCAGGTCCACGGCGATCTCGGCACCGGTGTTGCCGATGCCGACGACCAGGACGTCGCGGTCGGCGTAGGGCGTGGGGTTGCGGTACTCGCCGGCGTGGAGGAACTCGCCGGTGTAGGAGTCGCGGCCGGGCCAGTCCGGGATGTGCGGGGTGTGGTTGTGGCCGGTGGCCACGACGACCGCGGCGCCGGTCAGTTCACGGCCGCCGGTGGCGCGCAGCAGCCAGCCGGAGCCGTCGGGGGAAGGCTCGACGCGGGAGACCTCCACGCCGGTGACGATCTCCAGGTCGTGGTGTTCGGCGTACTTCTCCAGGTAGCGCACGACGTCGTCCCGGGACACCCAGCGCCCGAAGCGGCGGGGCATCGGCAGGCCTGGCAGGGCCGACAGGCGCCGGGTGGTGTGCAGATGGAGGCGGTCGTAGTGGCGACGCCAGGAGGCGCCTATCCGGTCCGACCTCTCCAGCACGACCGCACGCAGTCCCTGGGCACGCAGGGCGTACGCGACGGAGAGTCCGCCGGGGCCGCCGCCGATGACGTAGACGGGGCGGCCCGTTGCGGGGTGGTCCGTGGGCTGGGGGGTGTCGGCCATGGTCGGGAGCGTAATCACGCAGCCCGTTGATGGGTCTCGGTCAAGACCGGAATTGGTTGCGGATCGATCACGGCTGTAGGAGGAGTGGGTGGGGTCTGTGGCGTAGGACTCCTGGGTGTGGGGCTGGAGTGAAGGCATCAGTGGCCCAGTCCGGCCCCTCCGTCGACCGGGATCACGGCGCCGCGTACGTATCCCGCACCGGCCAGGAACGCCACCGCGTCGGCGACCTCGTCGGGGTGGGCCGGGCGGCCGGCCGGGGTCCGGGCTAGCAGGTGCCGGCGCTGGTCCTCGGTGAGCGCGCGGGTCATGTCCGTTTCGGTCAGGCCGGGCGCCACCACGTTGCAGGTGATGTCACGGGGGCCGAGTTCATGGGTGAGCGACCGGGCGAAGCCGACCAGACCCGCCTTCGCCGCCGCGTAGTTGGTCTGCCCGGCGGCGCCGTGCAGGGCCGCCGTGGAGGAGACCAGCACGATACGGCCGTGGCCCTGCGCGAGCATCCCGCGCACCGCGCGGCGGGCGACTCGGAAGGCCCCCGTGAGGTTGGTGTCGATGACGGAGGTGAAGTCCTCCTCGCTCATCCGTATGAGCAGCCGGTCGTGGGTGACACCGGCGTTCGCGACCAGGACGGTGACCGGGCCGTGGGCCGCCTCGGCCTCCTTGAAGGCCTGGTCCACCTGCCCGGCGTCCGTCACGTCGCACCGTACGGCGAGGAGGTTCGCGTCGGCGGGTGGCCCGTCCCCGCGGTAGGTCACCGCGACCCGGTCTCCCGCCGCGGCGAAGCGGCGCGCTATGGCCAGCCCGATGCCCCTGTTCCCGCCGGTCACGAACACCGAGCGGGCTGCCGTCTGTTCCCTCGTGCCTGCCATTTCAGTCCCTTTCCCGCTGGTTGTCGACGGCCCGTGCGCGCAGCCCCACGACGGCCGTGACGAACCCGATGAAGGCCAGTACGGCGGTCCAGAACGTGGCCGTGTACATGGCGTCCAGGAAGGCGCGGTCGGCCGTGGCCGCCAGCTCCGGCAGCCGTAGCGAACCGGCCAGCGAGCGGGCCGACTCGGCCGAGGTCCGGGCCTGCGCCGCCGCGTCGGCCGACAGTCCCTGCGGACCGACGGGCAGGGCGGCATCCGCCATGCGGTCCCGGTAGACGGCGGAGAGGATCGAGCCCGTCATCGCCACCCCGAGCGTGCCGCCGACCTGCCGGGTGACGCTGTTGACGGCGGATCCGGCGCCCGTGAGCTGCGGCGGCACTCCGCGCATCATCACGGCCGTGACCGGTGTGCCGACCAGGCCCATGCCGAAGCCCTGCACCCACAGCAGGGCGGCGACGACCGGGATGGGGGTCCGTTCGTCGAACCACAGATAGGCGGCGTACGTGGCCGCCGTGGCCAGGACGCCGGCCGCGATCGTCCAACGGGCCGACAGCAGCCTGCTCATCGCCGGGGACGCCTGGCTGCCCAGGACGACGCCGACTGCCGCGGCGATCATCACCGTGCCGGCCTCGGCGGGGGAGAGTCCGCGGGGTCCCTGGAGGTAGAAGGCGGCGTAGAACAGATGTCCTGCCAGGGCCATGAACGTGATCAGCAGCACCACGCTCCCGGCCGTGAACCCGGGCTGCCGGAAGAGCCGCAGGTCCAGGCTGGGCGCCGGGGATCTGCGCTGACCGGCCACGAAGGCGGCGAGCAGGGCGCCGCCCAGGACGAGCGGAAGCAGGACGTGGGCGCCGTACCAGGTCCGGCCGGTGCCGAGTTCGATGATGCCGTAGACCACACCGCCGAGACCGAGCACCGACAGGGCGAGGCCGGGCAGGTCGAGCACCCTGCGCCCGGGGCCTCTCAGCGCGGGCACCACGGTCGCCACCCCGGCCAGGCACAGGGCCACGATCGGCACGTTGGCCAGGAACACCGAACCCCACCAGAAGTGGTCGAGCAGCACCCCGCCCACGACCGGGCCGACCGCCACTCCCAGTCCGCTGGACGAGCTCCAGATCGCGATGGCCCGGGTGCGTTTCTCCTCCGGGGCGCTCTGCACGATGACCGACAGGGTCGCGGGCATGAGCAGCGCGCTGCCCGCGCCCATGAAGGCCCGCGCCACGATCAGCCAGCCGGCGTCCGGTGCGAACGCGCCTGCCGCGGAGGCGGCACCGAACAGTGCCAGACCGGCGAGGAGGGTGGCTCGCGGGCCGAAGCGGTCCGCGAGCGCGCCGCCCGCGAAGAGGGCACCGGCGAAGACCAGGGTGTAGGCGCTCGCCACCCACTCCAGTTCGGCGGGGGTCGCGCCCAGGCCCTCGGCCGGGTCGGCCAGCGTGGTGACCGCGACGTTGAGGACCGAGGTGTCCAGCCAGATCAGCATCTGGGCGCAGACGACGACCAGGAGGACGGGCCACGAGCGGGTGGGCGACGCCTGTTCCTCGGTCCTGCTGACGATGGTCATCGCGTGCCTTCCTCGTGAGTGGTGAGGCCGAGGTCCCCGGAGTCGGCGGTGACGTCGACGGCCCCGTATCCGCGCAGCGCCCGGTCGACGAGCGCGTCGGCCGCGCCCGTGTAGCCGGCCGGGTCGAGGAGCTGCGCCAACCGGGCGGGGGCGAACCGGGCCGACAGTTCGGCTTTTTCGGACAGCACCTCGGCGAGCGGGCGCCCGGTGTCGGACGCTTCGGCCGTGGCGGCGGTCAGCAGCGATTTCGCCCGTGCCTTCCCGAGCGCCGGGGCGAGTGCCACCGCCAGCCGTTCGGCGACGACGGCCCCGCCGGTCAGCTCGAGATTGGCCAGCATCCGCTCCGGATGCACGACCAGCCCCTCCGCGAGCTCCACGGCCGTGTGCGCGGCCCCGCCGGCCAGCCGCAGCGCCTCCCGGAGCGGCTGCCACTCGGCGTGCCACGCCCCCGCGGGCCGCTCGTCCTCGGCGAGCATGCACTGCGCCAGGACGAGGGCGTGCGCCGGGACCTGACGGGCGGCCGACACGATCAGGGTGGCGAGTACGGGGTTCCGCTTCTGCGGCATCGCCGAGGAGGCCCCGCGTCCGGTCGCCGCGGGCTCGGACACCTCGCCGATCTCGGTGCGGGACAGCGTCTGCACATCGAGTGCGAACTTCCCGAGTGCCCCGGTGACCAACTGCAGCACCGCCGCCAGGTCGGCCACGGGCGTGCGCGCGGTGTGCCAGGGGATCACCGGCTCGGCCAGCCCGAGCTCCCGCGCGAACGGCCGGAGCAACTCCGTACCGTCTCCGCCGTCGCCCTTTCTGCCGTCGCCGTCGCCCTGTCCGCCGTCCAGTGCCGCGTACTCCGCGTACGCGGCGAGCGTGCCCGCCGCGCCGCCGAGCTGGGCCGGGAGTGCGGACGCGACGGCCCGTACCCGGGCCAGGGCGTCGGCGACCAACTGGAGCCAGCCCGCAGCCTTGAGGCCGAGGGTGGTGGGCACCGCGTGCTGGGCCAGGGTGCGCCCGGCCAGCACCGTATGCCGGTGGGCGTCGGCCAGGGCGGCGAGGGCGGCGCGGACACGTTCCAGGTCGGCGGTGATCAGGCCGAGCACCCGGCGGGCGACCAGCATGGCCGCCGAGTCGAGGATGTCCTGGCTGGTCGATCCGCGGTGTACGTACTCGGCGGCGGCCGGGTCCTTGGCGGCGACCAGCTCGGTGAGCGCGGGGACCAGAGCCACCACCGGGTTGGCCGTGGCCCGGGCCGCGCGGGCGAGGGCGGCCAGGTCCAACTGGTCCGCGCGGGCGGCCGAGGCGATCGCCTCCACCGCGGCGGCGGGCGTGCGTCCGACGGTGTACTGGGCCCGGGCCAGCGCCACCTCGGCGTCCAGCATGGCCTGCAACCAGGCCTCGTCGGTCACTTCGGCAGCCGCCGGCGTGTCCGCCCAGGTGGGGGCGAGCAGGCCCGCGTCAGTGCCCACGGACAGCGCGTTCACGTGCGTCGACTCCCTCTTTCGCCTGCCTGATGTGATGTCAAAGAAGGGGGAGACAAAGGGACTTCGTCCTCGGGAGGCAGCAGTGCCGCCCGCGCGATCGCATCCGAGTCCTCCAGAGTCACCGAGCCGACCCCGGGCCTGACCCCCACCGCCGTCACCCAGCGCACCCCCTCCGTCGGCACTCCGAACGCGAACCGGCGCGGGTGCGCCCGGCCGGTCGCGTCCAGCAGCCGGGGCGGGTTGCCGGTCACGGCCAGCCCGCCCGTCTCGTGACCGCCCAGCCGGTACGGCGCGCAGTCGCCGGCAGAGAACAGCGATCTCAGCAGGGGGTTGGCCGTGGCCCGCAGGTAGATGCCGGGCAGCCGTGCCTCGATCAGCGCGTCGACCAGTACCGGCGGCTCGGACACCTGCTCCGCGTCGACGAGGAAACCGCCCTCGCGGGCCGAGGGCCGCACCCGCATTCCCGGTCCGACGACGTGCAGCACCCCGGCCTCGATCAGCGCGATCAGCTGCTCGATCCGGAAGGCCGGCGGGCCGATCGAGGTGAAGGCGTTCAACGGCGTGTACCAGCTGTCGAGTTCGGCGCGGTAGGACTCGCCCAGGACGCCGCCGTGGTCGACCACCAGCCGTATCTCGTTGCGCAGGTCCCGCAGGGCGTCCAGGGCGGCCTTCAGCGGTCCGTCCACATTGCCGAGGCGGGCTTCGGCGACATCCCGCCGCAGGTAGTCCAGCAGCCAGTGCCGGAAGTCGTCGCGACCGGCGAAGACGCGCTCGCCGTACGGGCGCTCGATGCGCCGCCAGTCCCATCGCTCGTCGGCCGGTAACTCGTACCGGTCCAGCAGGTGCGCCTCGGAACACCGGCCGGTGAGGGCAGCCCGTACGAACTCCTCGGCAGCCCCCGCCCCTTGGGACCTGCGGATCCACGCCTCGTGGTAGACCGTCCGGACCTCCCGGTCGATCAGTGGCCACAGGTCGCGGCGGAAGCCGACCGGTCGCCGCCGCAGTCCGGCGATCACCTCCGGGGTCAGGAACCGGGGGTGGTGGCGGCCGAGCGCGCCCTTCTGGTTCTCGCCCCGGGCGTGGTACGGCACCCCGCGCCGCGAACCGGCGTACAGCACCGGCTCGTTGCCGCTCGGGAGGTACACCAGTCCGTTCTCGCTGTCCTTGAACGTGCCGCCGCGGCCCTCGGTCAGCAGCGCCAGATGGTCGAAGAAGTTCAGCCCCAGACCGCGCAGGGCGACCGGTGTGCCGGGCGCGATGCCGGCCGTCACGGCGTCGGCCGGGTTGGCGGGCCCCACATATGTCAGACCATGCCGGGCGGCGAAACCCGCCAGCGCGCGTTCCTCCTGGCCGGGGAGCTGCTCGGCGTGGCCGAGCGCCAGCACCACCGCGTCCATCCGGGCCAGCCGGCGGCCGTCCGCCAGCGTCACCGTCTGCCGCCCGTCGGGGGTGTCGTCCAGCGCGACCGCGGTCGACCGGTGCGTGTGGACCGTCACCTCCTCGGGGGCGGTGCGCAGGAGATGCCGGAACACCCACTCCAGGTAGTGGCCGTGGAACGCCCGGGTCGGATAGGAGTCCGGGCCGAGTTGCCGCGCCTCGTCCAGGACCCGGAGCGGGTAGCGGCCGGTGTGGTCCCGCTCGATCATGCGCGCCCATGCGTACAGGCTGGGTCCCGGCACCGACGGCCCCGCACAGTCCACGCTGTCGTCGGTGAACAGGGTCACCTGGGAGGCGACCGTGTTCATCAGCAGCTCGTCCGGCTGGCCGGTGCGCCACACCGCGCCCGGACCGGGCGGGTACGGGTCGACCAGGTGGACCGCGACCGGCCGGGCGGTGCCTTCGGCGTTGGCGCAGATCCGCTCCAGGACGGACAGGCCGCGCGGGCCGACGCCGATGACGCAGACGGCGAGGACGTCGCCGGGTGCGGTCATTCCTCGCCCAGCCCGTCGCGCCAGCTCGGGTGCAGCGGCTTCCAGCCCAGTGCCGTACGCGCCCGGTCGTTCGCCGCGCCGTGTGCCGCGGTCAGCTGATGGGCCATGAACCAACCCAGCAGCCGGGGCGCGAGCGCCGTCGGGACGGTGCGCGGGGGCGGGGCGCCGAGCGCGCGGGCGTAGTGCGGGAGCCACTGGGCGGCCGGGGCCGGGTCGTCGTCGGTCGCGTGGAAGACGCCGGTCGCCTCGGACTCGACGGCCGCCACGGCCGCCTGCACCGCGTCGTCCACGTGCAGGAACGACGTGATTCCGGCGCCGCCCTCCGGCAGCGGGAGCTTCCCGGCCAGCACCCGCAGCCCGGTCCCGCCGTCCCGGGCGTACGCGGTCCCGGGGCCGTACAGCGTGCCGTACCGCAGCACCACCCCCGCGAGGCCGCTGCCCGCCACCAGCCGCTCCAGCTCGGCGACGGCCCGTACGGTGGCGGCCCAGCCGGGATCCGGGGCGTCCACGTACAGCGGCGCGTCCTCGTCGAGGGCCGGCGGCCCTTCCGGCACGGCGGCGAAGGCGATGGACTGCGCGACCAGCCGCCGTGCTCCGGCCGCGCGGGCCGCCTCGATCAGGTTGGCGGTGCCTTCCGTGCGCAGCCGCGCGGTCTGCGCGAAGGCCGCCGGAGGGTCGTCGCGCAGCAGCCTCAACGCCGTCAGTTGGTGGACGACCACCTCGGGCCGGGCGGCCGACACCGCCGACAGCACGGCCTCCCGGTCGAGGGCGTCGGCGACGACGACGTCGTCCGCCTCCGGGGCCCGCGACGCGTCCCGTACCAGTGCGCTCACCTTGTGGCCCCGTGCCCGCAGCGCGCCCACCAGCGGATGTCCGATCACGCCGGTGGCCCCGGCGACCAGCACACGCATACGTCAGCCCTCCCCGCCGGCGGTAAGGGGCGTGGCGACCCGCATCAGCAGACGGCACGCCTTGTCGCCGTCCCGCAGGCAGCTTTCGGCTCTGTTCTCCGTGAGGGTCACGCCGAGCCCCTCCGACCAGCCCGCGTGGATGTCCGTGCAGGGGCAGCGGTAGCCCTCCAGCGAACCGGCCATCCGCACCATCGTGACGGCGAAGCTCCGCTTCAGGGTGAGCACGATCAGGTCGTCGTCCTCGACCTCGGTGGAGGCGTTGCGCAGCTCGGGCGGGAACATCCGATCGCCGCAGTCGTCGTAGCGGCGGCGCAGTTCCTCCAGGTCCTTGCGGGTGTCACCGGTGTCGGGGAGCGGACCGGCCAGGCGGCCGACGCGCTGTGCGACGCTCAGGGCGATCCTGCGCAACGCCTCGGCGTTGATCTCGTTGGCGGCCTCCTGCCCGAACCGGGCGGCCACTCCCTGGTACCAGTTGGCGTCGTGCTGCCACCACAGCCGGTAGGCCTCGCTCGCCCGGGCGCGGTGGTTGACGCCGTCGCCGTCTGCTGTGCTCGTGCTCATGCGTGCTGCTCCTCGGCGGCGAACCTGTCGCGCATCACTCGTTTGAGAACCTTGCCGGTGGCGCCCTTGGCCACGTCGTCGGGCTTCATGCGCAGGGCCCGGTGCACCGGGGGGTATCCGGCGGCCGTCAGCACGGAGTTCACGCGCTCGGTCCACGCCTCGTCGTGGGCGCTTTCTCCGTCGGCACCCTCTCCGTCGGTCACCTGGAGCAGCGCGTACGCCTCGCCCTCTCCGTCGCCGTCCCAGTCCGCCCGTACGCCGTCCGGGGCGATGCCGACGACCGTGCAGTCGGCCAGCTCGGGCAGTTCGGCCAGCAGGAGTTCCTCGGTGCGGGTGCTGAAGACGATGCCGGCCCGGGTGCGGACGGCGTCCGGCGCGCGGTCGAGGTGGTAGAAGTTGCCGTCCTCGTCCTGGTGGGCGAGGTCCCCGGTGAGCCAGTAGCCGCCGAGCCGCATCCGGTTCCAGGTCAGCGAGTCGTTCCAGTAACCGGGCGTGAGCGTCGGGGACTTCAGGCCCAGTCGGCCGATCTGCCCGGGCGGCAGCGGGATGCCGTCCTCGGAGAGTACGGCGGCCTCGGCGAAGCTGATCGGTCTGCCGATGCAGCGCGAGTAGGCGTCGGTGTCCTTGGTGTGCCGGTTGTGGAAGACGGAGTAGCCGGCCTCCGACGAGCCGAGCCCGTCCACGAAGACCGAGCCGTCGACCCGTACGCGGCGCAGGTCCTTGCCGATCGTCTGGTGACTGCCGTGCTGCACCAGGGCGCGGATGTGCGCCTCGTGCGCCGCGTCCCCGGTGTTGAACCACACCTGCACGCTCGACAGATCACGTCTCGTCAGGTCCTCGGCGGCCATCTCGCCGAACGTCCCGGCGAAGGCCAGCACGGTGGTCGGCCGGAACTCCTCGACGGCGTCCAGCACATCGGCGCCGCGCTGGCTGGACAGGAGCTTGATGTCGGTGCGCAGCAGCAGGCAGTACAGCAGCGTCGCCACCATGGCGTTGTGCGCGCCCGGCAGCCCCACCAGGGTGCGCTCCATGTCGGTCCCGGTGGAGTAGCGCAGCCGGTGCAACTGGGCGTACATCAGGGTCCGGTGGGTGTGCGGCACGCCCTTGGGCATGCCGGTGGTGCCGGAGGAGTGCGAGATGAGCACCGGGTCGGTCGGGTCGTGCCGGTACGGGTACGACGCCGGCAGCGAGGCGCGGTGCTCCGGGCGGATGCCGGCGGCGGTGACGCGGAAGCCGAGCCCGCAGTCCGCGAGCACCTCGCGATGAGCCTCGTCCGTGAACGCGCCGACCGCGCCCTGGCGGCGTACGTACTCCCGGGCGATCTCCGGGGCCAGATTGCCGTTCACGAACGACGGGATCGCGCCGAGGGACGTCAGCGCCAGGAAGTTCACCGCGAACTCGGCACTGGAGTACGAGTGGAGGGCGACCGGGTCGCGGGGCCGTACACCGTGGGCGGTGTACCAGCCCGCGTACGTCTCGACCGCCTCGTACAGCTCGCCGAGGGTCAGCACCTCGGGGCGGCTGCCGTCGGGCGCCTGCCAGGTGCCGTCCGTGCGCAGTACGGGTTCGTCGAGCGGGCGGCCGTACGCCTTCAGGCGTGCCAGGACGTTGCCGGCGCCCAGTTCGGTGTCGGAGCAGATCCGCGCCCGCTCCTGCCTACTGATGAGCATGGGTCTCCGTATCGTCGGCGGTGTCGGTGGTATCCGTGGCGAGGACGAACGCGGCGGGGCCGGGCAGGAGCAGGTTCCCGCCGTCCCGCAGCAGCCGTCGGTGGGCGGCGGCCAGGTCGAACAGGCCCTGGATACTGCCGGGGCGGTCGACGGCCCCGGCGTCTGCGTCTGCGTCTGCGTCGGCGGCGGCGGGGGTCTCCGCCTGCCGGACCGTCACCGGCGTCCCTGCTCCCGGGCGGCCGAGCAGCACCGCGGCCGCCAGACCGGCGGATGCGGGGAGGTCCGGTACCGGGCTGTCGCCGTCGGCCGTCAGTTCCCGGTGGACGGCGGCCAGCCGTTCGCTGCCGCCCAACTCCACGCCCAGCACCAGGACCCGGTCCAGCTCCGGGTCCTCCAGCAGGAGATCCGCCATGGCCAGCAGTTCGGTCACCGGGTCGTCGAAGGTGGAGATGCTGAACATCTGCCCGGTGATCTGGGACTCCCGGCTGGTGTGGCCCAGTACGGAGTTGGGCGTGGCCTGCATGAACAGCAGCGGGTTGTGGACCTTGCCGGACACCATGCGCGTGCTGGCCAGGTCGGCGGTGGTGGTGTCGCCCAGCAGACTGGCCAGCGCCACGGCGGTGCGGGCCCCGTCACCGGGCCGTTCGGTCAGGCACTGTCTGCTCACCTCGTACGCCAGCGGGCTGAACGCGGACTCCACGAAGCCGGGCAGCCTCGGCAGCGGGATGTCGTCGTCCCGGCCCGTGCCATGGGTGGCGGTGGCGCTGGCGAGGATGCCCAGGGGCGCCCGGAGTACGTTCTTCTCGCCCGTCGTCGTCAGCTTCGTCACGGCCGCTCCAGCACGAGTGCGGTGTTGGCGCCGCCGAACGCGGCGTTGACGGTGAGCGCCCGGCGCAGGTCGGCCTGGCGCGGCCGGTTCGGCACGTAGTCGAGGTCGCACTCCGGGTCCGGCGCGGTGAACCCGGCGGTCGGCGGCAGTACGCCGTCCGTCAGGGCCAGCAGCGTGATCACGAACTCCACGACGCCCGCCGCCTCCAGCAGGTGGCCGGTGGTGCTCTTGGTGGAGCTGACCGGTATCGACTCCGCCCGGTCCGGGAAGGCGGCGCGCAGTCCGCGGGTCTCGGCGCCGTCGTTGTACTTGGTGCCGGTGCCATGGGCGTTGACGTAGCCGAGGGCCGCCCCGTCCGGATCGCCGGCCAGCCGCATCGCCTGCCGTGCCGCCCGCGCCAACCCCGCTCCCTCGGGATGCGGTTGGGCGATGTGGTGGGCGTCCGTGGCCGCGCCCCAGCCCACCACCGACGCCAGCGGCCGGGCACCCCGGCGACGGGTGTGCTCGGCGGACTCCAGCACGACGACCGCCACCCCGTCGCCCAGCAGCAGCCCGCTGCGGTCCGCGCTGAACGGGCGCACCATGCCGTCCCGGGAGAGCGCCCGCCCGGAGTCGAACTTCCCGAAGGTCTCCTCCTCCACCAGGTAGCCGCCGCCGCAGACCGCCACGTCGGTCCGCCCGGAGGAGATCAGCCGGCAGCCGTGGATGATCGCGGCGGCGGAGGCGACGCAGGCGTTGGTGAAGGTCAGCCGCGATCCCGTCAACCCGAGCCGTGCGGCGAGCAGTTCGGTGAGCCGGGCGGGTACGGCATCGGCTGCCCGCTCGGACATGGCGGCCCGCTCGGACATGGCGGCCCGGTCGGCCTCGGCGGCCCGGTCGGCCTCGGTGGCCCGCTCGGCCACGCCGCCCGCGCCCGTGCCGGTACCGGTGTCGGTGCCGGTCTCGCCTTCCCCGCCCCCGCGCCAGTACCGCGTGACGCTCGTGTGGTCGCCCGCGACGCCGAGCAGGACGGCCGCCCGGGTGCCCGGGCGCAACCCCGCCATGTCGAGGGCCTGCGTACCGCACTCGGCGAGCGCGTGACGCAGTGCCCAGTCCTCGACCGCGTCGGGGCCGTCGGGGGCGGCGGCAGCCATCGGCGTACGGTACGGGCCGGTGTCGAACCGGGTGGTGGGCGCGAACGCGGGGACTCCCGCGAAGACCCCGCGCCGCACAGCGTCGGCGCCGCTGCCGAACGCGGTGCGCACCCCGAATCCGGTCACCGTGACCTCAGCGCTACCGCTACCCCTACCGCTCATCGTGGCCGCCCTCCTCGACGGCACGCAGGTACGCGGTGAGCCGCCGCAGTGAGGTGAGCCCGGAGAGTTCCTCGTCGCTGGGCTCCACGACCAGGCCGTGGCGCTCCTCGATCACATGCAGGAGCCACACCAACCCGAGTGAGTCCAGGACCAGTTCGGCGTCCTCGTCGAGATCGTCGGGCAGTCCCGGGAAGATGTTGCGGTCCGACAGCAGTTCGCGGACGGAGTCGGTGGTGAAGGTGGCCGTACTCATGCCTTCCCTCATGCCTTCACTCACGCCTTCGCACCGCGACGGATCACCTCGGCGACGAGTCCGCCGAGGGTCAGGGAGGCCAGCGGCTCGATGTCGGTGTCCGGTATCTCCACGCCGAACCGCGACTCCAGCCGCAGCGTCAGCTCGATCAGGCTCAGTGAGTCCACTTCCAGCCCGCCGACGGTCATCGGGCTGTCGTCCGTGATGCCGTCGCGGCTCAGCAGGACGTTCATCTCGTCGATGACCGCGGTCAGGACGAACTCGCGGATCTCGTCTTCCAGGGTCGACGTACTCATGATCGGTGTCTCCAGAGAATGATTTCGGTGAGAGGGTCGAGCGACCAGGGGTGGGGGAGACCAGGGGCGGGGGAACCGCGCGGTACCCGGCTCACACAGCGGAGTGCGTACGCAGCACCGCCGCCTGGCGCAGCAGCTTCCCGTTGGACGTGCGGGGCAGGGCATCGAGCACCCGGATCAGCCGCGGCAGCTTGTAGTCGGCCAGCCGTTCTCGGCACCACCGCAGCAGTTCGGCCTCGGACGGCCGCTCGGCCCCGTCGGCCACGGCGACGTACGCCTCGGTCACGCCCTCGTGGACCAGGACCGCCTGCTCGACCGCCGGATGCTCGCGGAGCACGTTCTCGACCTCGGACAGGTCCACCTTGAGGCCGCCGATCACGACGAGGGAGTCGGCGCGGCCGTGCACCCGCACCGTCCCGGAGGCGTCGACGGTGGCCCGGTCCCGGGTGTGCAGCCAGCCGTCCTCGTACTGGGTGCCGCCGGAGTCGAAGAGATACGGAGACTCGTCGAGGGCGACGTCCAGTTCGCCCCGGTGCTCCCGTACCACCACGCCCGGTGCGGCCGGGCCGACCGCCGGCCGCAGGGTGCCGCCGGCGTCCATGGCGACCACACCGGTCTCCGTGGTGCCGTAGGACTCGCCGACCGCGATCCCGTAGCGTTCCGCGAAGCGTGCCGCGACCTGCGGGGGCATCAGCTCACCGCCCGACACCGCGACGCGCAGCTCGGGCAGCGCGGGGGGATCGGAGGCGGCGGCGAGCAGCTCGTAGTGCATGGGCACCCCGAACAGGGTGGTGACGCGGTGCTCCACCGCGGTCCGCAGGATGTCGCGGGCGGAGATCCGCGGGGCGAAGACGACCTGGACGCCGGCCACGAGCGAGTGCAGCAGCCCGGCGATCAGACCGAAGCTGTGCGCCGTCGAGCTGAGCAGCAGCAGCCGGTCGCCCGCCGCGGGCATACCCGGAACGCGGGTGAACCGGTCCACCTCGGCGGCGAGGGAACGGGCGGTTCTGCCGATCACCTTCGGCCGCCCGGTGGAGCCCGAGCTGAACTGGACCAGCCGGTGGCCGGTGCCGGCCGGGCGACCACCGCCGAGGCGCTCGGTGACGACCTCGTACTCGGACCGGAAACCGAACGTCGCCCGGACGTTGACACCCGCGCTGACCATGAACTGCGGTCGGCAGGTGGCGCGGAGCGCCGCCACCTCGGCCGGTTTGAGCCGGAAGTCGAACAGCAGCACCTGGGCGCCGAGCCGCCACAGCGCGAGCAGCACCTCGACCTGGGTGAAGCTGGGCGGTGTCCGCAGCCCGACGGTGCTGCCCGCGCCGATGCCGTATCCGGCGAAGACCGCGGCCTGCTTGGCCACCCGGTCGCGCAGCTCGCCGCGGGTGAGGAGCTCCTGGCGGTGGGCCAGGTAGGGGAGTGCGTCGTCGTGCGCGTCGAAGAGTCTTCGGACGAGGTCGGTCATGCCGTCGTCGGGCCCGTCCGCCGTGAGCTGCGCCGCGAGTTCGCGCATGGGGCTCAGACCTCCTTGCAGAACTCGCCGATGGGCAGGCCGACATGGCGCTTGTCGGTGGCCAGGTAGCCGAGCAGCTCGTCACCCGGCTGGAGTTCGGTGACGTTGAGGACCTTGCCGCCCGGGCCGAGCACCCGCACGTGCCAGTCGTCCTGCACGGTCAGGCTGACCAGCCGTCCGTCCTCGGCGTGCGTGCGGATCTCCAGCAGCGGCCGGGACTCCAGCTTGGCGCGGCCGACCACCACCCGCCGGGTGCGCCCGTCGGCGCCGACCGCCAGCAGGGCGGTGCCCGAGCCGACCTCGCTGAGGTAGCTGGTGCGGTTGTCGGGGCCGAGCGTGTACGAGTGCAGGGCACCGGCGTTGACCCGGAACGGCCTGGTCGGCATGTACGGCAGCGGGTGGGTCTCGGAGCAGCACAGCACGAACCCGGAGGAGTAGGAGCCGACGAGGATGCCCTCGTCCTCCTCGAAGTGGGAGCAGGTGTCCACGCAGACCCGGTCGCCGAGTCCGACGTGCCGGATGCTCTCCACGGTCAGCGTGGACAGCTCCAGCTGCGGTGTGGAGGCCTGCAGCAGCCGTGCCAGGGCGAACACGTCGTCGGCGCCGCGGGGCGTGAACAGGATGCCGTCCGAGCCGCGCTCCAGCACGTCGAAGACGATCGCCGCCTCCTCCAGGCCGTCGACGACGGTCACCAGCTTTCCCTCGGCGGACTCGGCCGCGGCGAGCACGATCTCCAGCGGGATCTTGGTCGGGTCGGCGAAGTGGATGACGGTGTACGGAAGCGCCATGGCGCCCGTGCACGACAGCTGCAGGGTTCGGTCGTCCCGTACGTCGACGAAGCCGGCGACGGGGGTGCCGGTGCGATGGTCGGCGGCGAGGGCGTCCAGCTCGTCCTGGGTGGCGAACTTCCGCAGCAGGACGTCGTGTCCGGTGGCGGGCCTGGTCTCCTTCGAGGGCTCCTTGGCCGCCTTGTCCCCCGTGTCCTTGTCCTTGTCGGTGGCGGTCTTCTTCGCGGCGGGGGCCTGGGGCATCAGCACCCGGGTGACCGTCGGCGGCAGGGTGGCGAGCAGCTCTGCGTCGGCGGAGACCACGCCTGCCATCCGGGCGTGGACGGCCGCGTCCACGACCGCCTGGATCTGCTGTCGGGGGACTTCACGGAGATCGATCCATGCGAATCTCATGCGACACCTGCCACGATCGTCGAGTAGTCGGTGGGGGATGTGGTGGGGGAACTCGTGGGGGAGCCCGCGGGGGAACTCGCGCTCATGCCGGTGGCGCCGCCCGCCTCCGGGGCCCGCCCGTGCACGACGGAGGCGAGCCGGGACACCAGCGCACGGGGGGAGGGGGCCGAGAAGATCCGGCGGCCGATGGCCAGCCCCCGGCAGCCGGCGGCCATCACCGCGGTGCCGTACTCGACGAGGTCGGAGCCGTCCGGCGGACCCCCGGCCGCGAGGATCGGGATGGGGCTGTCCGCCACCACCTCGGCCATCCGCTCCAGCGGCAGGGCGACGGAGGTCTTCACCATGTCCGCGCCCAGGTCCGCGGCCACATTGGCCAGATGCGCGAGCAGGGCCGGGTCACGCGGGTCCGTGATCCGGGGGCCGCGCGGGTAGATCATCGCGATCAGCGGCATCCCCCACGCGTCGCAGGAACGCGCCACGGCGCCGAGATCGGCGAGCTGCTGGGCCTCGGTGTCCGAGCCGATGTTGACGTGGACGCTCACCGCGTCCGCACCGAGCCGCAGCGCCTCCTCGACGTCGGCCACCAGGACCTTGGCGTGCACGTCGGCGGAGTGGGCGGTGCTGGCACTCAGGTGCACCACGAGCGCGCAGCTCTTGAGGATGTCAGGCGCGAAGGCGCGGGCACGTCCCTTGTGGACGATGACCCCGTCGGCCCCGCCGTCCACCAGCGCGCGCAACAGGTCGTCCCACTTGTCGGCGGGGACGATCGGGCCGTCCGAAACGCTGTGGTCGAGCGGCACGAGAAGATGTCGGCCATCCCCGGCCAGCGAAAGTCTTCTCAAGCGAAATAGCTTGCCGGTTTTCAGCATGCGTAATTGCCTTCCCCGTCCGGAGAACCTTGGTCCGCAGTTCCTTCCAATGTCTGAAAATCGACGGTTGTACAACTTTCAAGTTCCCCCGAGCGTCAGCATTTCGTGCGCGATCGGCCGTTGGCAAGGTGCAGTGGCGGTCGAATATTTATTCAAAAAATTGCATGAATATTGACAGCTGGTTGACAGGAGTTGGGGGTTGACGCCCCGGGCGGGTGCACCCTCGGGCTGTTCCGGGCGCAGTTCTATGCATAAGGCCGATCTGTCCGCACTCATAGCCGCATCAGGCGTTTCGTCGCTGGTAACGCGTGTAAATTGACTATTCCACTGTCCGGCTTTTCGAACGGCCTGGCTTCCTCGTCGAATTCCTTGTCGAAATTCAATTCCACGGCTTAGGGTGCCTTCCACCCCACCGTCGGAATGGATTCCCCATGCCCGAATCACCGCCACCTGCCGCGCCCGTGACCGCCGCGTCCCCACGGCCGGCGCCGACCGGGACCGCCCGGACCAATGCGCCGCGGGTCGCCGCCGCGAGCCTGGTCGGCACGACGATCGAGTACTACGACTTCGCCGTGTACGGCACCGCCAGCGCGCTCGTCCTCGGACCCGCCTTCTTCCCCTCCGGCAACGCGACCGTCTCCTCGCTGGCCGCCTTCCTCACGTTCGCCGCGGCCTTTCTCGCCCGCCCCCTCGGCGTCGCGCTGTTCGGCACGATCGGCGACCGCCTCGGCCGCCGCCGCGCCCTGGTCGCCTCGCTCCTGCTGATGGGCGTGGCCACCGTCGGCGTAGGACTGCTCCCCACCTACGAGACCGCCGGACTCCTCGCCCCCGTCCTGCTGGTGACGCTCCGTCTGCTGCAGGGCGTGAGCATGGGCGGCGAGTGGGGCGGCGCGGTGCTGCTCGCCGCGGAGCACGCGCCGCCCGGACGCCGCGCGCTGTACGCGTCCATCCCGAACGTCGGCCCCTCGCTCGGCTTCCTGCTGTCCAGCGCGGTCATCCTGCCCACCCTGAACATCGCGGGCCGGGACGGCTTCGCCGACTGGGCCTGGCGGATCCCGTTCCTGCTCAGCACCGTGCTCGTCGTGATCGGCCTGTGGGTGCGTACGGCGGTCTCCGAGTCACCGCTGTTCACGCGGCCGGCCGAGGCGCCCGCACCGACATCCCGCTTCCCGCTCGGCACGCTTCTCGCCCGGCATCCCGGCAGGCTGCTGCTCGGCATCGGCGCCGCGCTGGGCGGCTCGGCCGTCTACTACCTGACGATCGTCTACAGCCTGTCGTACGGGCCGAAGGAACTCGGCATCCCGCAGAACACGATGCTGACCGCCGCGAGCATCGGCGCGGCGGCCGGAATCGCCGTCACCCTCCCGGCGGCCGGGCTGGCCGACCGGATCGGCCGACGCCCGGTGATGCTGACCGGAGCCGTGGGCAGCGTGCTGTGGGCCGTACCGATGTACGCCTCGCTGAGTTCCCGCGACCCCTGGCTGATCACCGGCGCCTACACGGTCGGACTCGCACTGCTCGCGCTGATGTTCTCGCCGGTGGCGGCCTTCCTCCCCGAACTCTTCCCGGCGCGGCTGCGCTACACCGGTGCCTCCGCGGCCTTCATCCTCGCCAACACCCTCGGTGGCGGTTTCGCCCCGCTGGTCGCCACCTGGCTGAACAGCCACTGGGACTCACCGCTCGTCCTCGGCTTCTACACCGGCGGACTCTGCCTGCTGAGCCTCCTGTGCCTGCTGGCCCTGCCCGAGACCCGCGACCACGAGTTCGACGCCTGAAGGCATGTCGCGGCGACACAGCGCGACGCCGAGCCCTGACTCCTGACGTGCGCCGGGCTCGGCGTCGTGGGCAAAGCCGATGTGCGGGCGATTGCCGACCCCCCTGATCTGACGTACCGTCAGGTCCATGGACGCGATCTGGCTCACAGGTGCCGAATGGCTGGCCGTGCTCCGGATAGGCCTCGGGCTGTGGTGGCTGGAGAGCTGGCGGCACAAGGACAGGAAGAGCTGGTTCGAGGGCGCCGGGATCGCCTGGGCGGCGGACGTTGCGGGCAAGCACCGCTGGAACGCCGTACGGTCCGGCTTCCAGGTCGTCGTCGCACCACGGCCGCGCACCATGGCGTACGTCGTCCTCTACGCCGAACTGGCCCTCGGGCTCGGCCTGATCCTCGGGTTCCTGACCCCGATCGCCCTCCTCGGCGGGCTGCTGCTCAACGGCCTCTACTTCGCGCTGATGATCCACGACTGGGCCGAGCAGGGGCAGAACTCGATGATGGCGCTGATCTCGCTGGTCGCGCTGTTCGGGATGTCGTGGCAGTCGTGGTCGGTGGACAGCGCGCTGGGGCTGTTCCGATGAGCGGGCAGCGGTACGACATTCCAGAGGCCGACGCCTTCACGCGGACGTACTGGGACGCGGCGGCGAACGGGCGGCTGCTCATCCGCCGGTGCCGCACCTGCGGCCGCGCCCACCACTACCCCCGCGAGTTCTGCCCCCACTGCTGGAGCGAGGACGTGACGTGGGAGCCCGCGAGCGGCCGGGCCACCCTCTACACCTGGTCCGTCGTACACCGCAACGACCTGCCGCCCTTCGGGGAGCGGACACCCTACGTCGCCGCGGTCGTCGAACTCGCCGAGGGGCCGAGGATGATGACCGAGGTCGTGGAGTGCGCGGACGCCGGGCGGCTGAGGGCCGGGACGGAGCTGGAGGTGGCCTTCCGGGACGGGGTGCCGGTGTTCCGGCCCGAACCGCTGACGTGCTGATCGTCAGGTCGTTTCAATAGGGCGGCATGAGCCACGCCGACGACAGCCACTTCGACCACCGCGTCCCCGCCCCTGCCGGCCACCCCTCCCCCGACCTGCACGGCCACGGCCTCCACCTGCGCCCCTGGGACCCGGACTCCGAGGCCGACGTCGAGGCGTGGTTCCGGGGGCGCACCGACCCCGAGTTCCGGCGCTGGAACACCCCGCTGAGGATCACCACCGACCTCGACAGCGCCAGGGACTCGCTGAGCGACACGGCGTGGAACACGGCGGAGGGCACGGCGGCGTCGTACTGCGTCACCGACGCGGCGACCGGCACACCCCTCGGACACATCGGCGTCAACCTCATCAACCCGGTGATGAAGTCCGCCCGCGTCGGCTACTGGGTTCTGCCCGAGGCCCGCGGTCGTCGCGTCGCCACCCACGCGCTCTCCCTCGTCGCCCGCTGGGCTCTCACCGAGCCGGGCCAGAGCCTTGGTCTCGGTCTGCACCGCCTCGAACTCGACCACGCCGTAGGCCACGATTCCTCCTGCCATATCGCCGAGCGCTGCGGCTTCCGCTACGAGGGGACGCTGCGCGGCGCGATGTGGGAAGCGGGGCGGCACGACGCCTACCGGGACATGCATCTGCACGCGCGACTCGCAGCGGATCCGGACGTCGACGTGTAGGCCGGCGGACGCGAACGTCAACCTGTGGGCCCGTCGTCACGTGAATCCCGGGCCCTCCGACGCCCGCCTGGGAGTGGCCTCTTGTGTCGGCTTGGTGTCCGCGGAGGAAAAGGGTGCACATCCCCCGCCCGGGCGCGGGATCATGAGGCATGCGCCCGGACGACTGGTACTGCACCCAGGATCTCACCGGCTTCCTCGCCCACGCCGGAGGCTTCCTGCGCTCACGCCCCGATCTGCACACCGTCGCCCTGACGGTGACCGAGACGCTGCGCACGAGCGGTCTGCGCGCATACGGCGACGAGGCGCCCGTCTTCGGTGTGCTGGAGGTGGGCGGGCAGGTGCGGGCCGCCTACTTCCGTACCCCGCCCTTCCGGCTGAACGTCACGCCCCTCACCCCCGACGAGGCCGAGTCCCTCGCCGCCCACCTGGTCGCCCTCGGCCACTCGGTCCCCGGTGTCATAGCGGCCCGCGAGACCGCCGAGGCCTTCACCGCCGCCTGGCGCCGGCGCACGGGTGGCCGCAGCACCGTCGTCCAGCGCCAACGCCTGTACCGGCTGGGCAACCTGACCGTCCCGCAGCCCGTCCCGGCGGGCCGGGCGCGGATCGCGGGCAAGGAGGACCGGGAGCAACTGGTGTGCTGGTACGGCGAGTTCATCGACGCCGTCGGTGATCACGCCGCCCGAGACGCCACCGGCTGGGCCGAGTCCCGGATCTCCTACGGCGGCGTCACCTTCTGGGAGGGCGAGGACGGCACCCCCCTCTCCATGGCCGGCGTGACCCAGGTGGTCGCCGGCCAGGTCCGGGTCGCCCCCGTCTACACCCCGGCCCACCTGCGCGGACGCGGCTACGCGGGCGCGGTCACCGCCCAGGTCAGCCGGGCCGTGCTCGCGTCCGGGGTGCGTGAGGTGCTGCTCTTCACGGACCTGGCGAACCAGACGAGCAACAGCCTCTATCAGCGCATCGGGTACCGGCCGGTGGCCGACTTCACGGCGTACGACTTCCGGGGGAGCCGGGGCTTCTGACAGCTCGGCTCAGGGCCAGAGCAGCTCCTTGAGCCAGCCTTCCTCCGTACGCCGGTAGACGAGCCGTACGTGGCGTCGGCTCGCGTCCCCCTGGAAGAACTCCACCTCGTCGGGGCGCAGGCGGTAGAGGGTCCAGGACGGGACCGGGGCGTCCGGCTCGCGCTGGGCACGCTCCCAGGCCGCCTGCGACTCGCGCGCCAACTCGGCCAGGGAAGACAGGACTTCGCTCTGACGCCCGGTCAGTGCCGCCGCCAGCGCGCCGGTCGAGCGGGCGTGCAGGTCGGCCTGGGAATCGGTGGCCGGGGCCGCGGTGACCGGGCCGCGGACGCGTACCTGGCGGCCCTGCGCCGCCCAGTAGAAGCCGAGGGCCGCGTACGGGCGGGCGGTGAGCTGGCGGCCCTTGCGGCTGCCGGCATGGGTCGCGAAGGACCAGCCGGACGCGTCGGCGCCGTGCAGCATCACGGTCCGTACGTCCGGCATACCTTCCGCGTCGGCCGTGGCGAGGGACATGGTGTGGGGCTCCACCTGTCCCGCGGCGACCGCCTGCGCGAACCAGGCCGTGAAGAGGGCGAGTGGGTCGGCGGGCGCGGTGGCGGGGTCGAACGGCGGCAGCTCGGTGACCTCCGCGTCCCACACCCGCAGCGACCTCAGCAGCTCATGAAGATCAGGCACCTTCCGGAGCGTAGTCGGACACGGAACCGAGGTCGGACGACACCCAGCGCTCGGGCCGCATACGGATGACCACGCTCTCGCCGTGGTTCTTCTGCGCGTACTCCACGTAGGAGTCGACCACCTCGGCCGGCAGGTAGCGGGCCGACATCTCCCGGAGCTGCTCGACGGTGAGGGGGTCGTCTCGACGACCGGCCCCTCCACCGACACGTACCGAACGGTGGGCTCGGTCCGGTCGACCAGCAGCGAGAACCGGCCCGCAGCGCTGATCAGCTCGTTCTTACGGGAATCCAGCCCGGTCGTGATCCACACGTCGCCGCCGGGTTCGTACTGGTACCAGATCGGCACGGTCAGCGGAGCACGCCCCGCCCCCGCGTCGACGGCCAGCGCGGCGACATGCGGCTCGGCCAGAAACTGTTCACGTTCTTCCCGGGTCAGGGCCATCTGCAGTCTCCTCCAGGGCTCGTGCCTCTGGCAGCACAACACCTGCTCGGGGAGCACGTGTTCCCGGCAGTCAGGAGGCGTGCCTCGCCGACCGTTCCGGTGGCGGCTTCTCCAGGACCGCACCGAACGTATTTCCGGCGGCCCTCGCAGCGCAGCACAGCACCAAGAGAGTCGTGATGCCCCGAGAGGCCCGTACCTTGCAGCGGCGGACGCGCTGCGCGAGCGTGTGCTCGCCGGTGAGTGGGACATCGGGGAGCGCCTGCCGTCGCGGCTGCGGCTGGCCGAGGAGTACGGGGTCGGGCGCAACGTCACGCAGCGGGCCGTGGACCAGCTGATCGGTGACGGTCTCCTCGAAGGGCGCGCGGGCTCCGGCACGTACGTCCGCGTCCCGCGTGAGCGCCTGCGCCTCGTCCGCTCGCGGCACCCCGCACACCATGGCGGCTCCCTCTACGGCGCCGGCGTGAAGGAGCGACTCTGCGTCACCACGCACCACGAGTTCCTGGCCGACGGGCAGCCCGTCCAGCTCTCCCGATCCTGGGACCCGATGGCCATCACGGACGGCACCCCGATCGTGCTGCCCGAGGAGGGCCCGCTCGCGGGCAAGGGTGTGGTCGAGCGGATGCGTTCCCTCGGCGTGGACGTCGAGACCGTGGTCGAAGTGCCCCGGCCGGCCCGGGCCACCCAAAACATGTGGCTCATGTGGTGAGGAACGTCCAGGGCAGGGCGGTCCGCCATTGGTCGTCGTCGTGTGCCCAGCTGTTGACGATGCCTGCGGCGGTGTCGTGGCCGTGGAATGCGTAGGGGGCAGGGATGCGGGCCTGGTAGTGGGCGTGAGGGCCGCCGTCGCGGTATTCGACGAGGCAGCTGCCGTCGTCTTCCAGGCGGACCTGGATGTAGTGCTGCGGGGAGTCCGGGCGTTCGACGATGAGGAACCGGTAGCGCAGGTTCAGTTCGCTGAGCAGGTCGTAGAGGGTTTCCTCGTCCGGGTCGTCGTAGGTCTGTCCGCTTTCCGTGATCGCCCTGATCGCGGCCATGATGGTCATTCCGGCTTGTCTGCGCGGATCACGCTCTGTTCGGCGAGAGAGATCAGCGCGTCAGCGGTGGTGGCTCGTTCCTGAGGTGCTTGCGAAGGTCCGTGCAGGGTGAGGGCGGTGAGGTATTCGGCTTTCCAGACCTGGCCGAGGCGGTTTTCCCACTCGACGTAGCTGCCGGGGGCGCCCTCAAGCAGCGACAGCTCGTGGAGGAGAACCTCCAGGGGTGCCAGGCCGCGGTGGGGGCCGATGCTGTGGCTCTTGGTCCGGGTGTTGTCGTAGCGCATCTTCAGGAAAGGGACGGGTTCACGGTCGAGCTTCGTCGGCTGAAGAGCGCGGCGGAACAGATGGATGGCCTCGTCCTCGGTTTCTGTGCCGGAGAACTCGGTGCGGTAGCCGGGGAAGAGGGTGTACGTGGCCTTGTGGAGGTCGGGGTCGTCCTGGGCGTGGTTCTCGTGGATACCGGGGCTGACGGCGGCGACGGTGTCGAACTCCCAGCCGGGGCAGGCGAATCCCCCCAGGGGCACCAGCGGTCGGCCGCTCCCGGTGATCTGGTCGCTGCGTTCGCGGGCAAACCTCAAGACGGCCTGGGCCAGGGCCGCGTCGTAGCGTCCCATGACGCGCATCTCCAGCAGGTGCTGGTGGTCCGGGGTGAGGACGGCGTCGAAGTTGAAGATCATACGGGACCAGTGCCAGGCGTCGGAAAGGCCCTCGATGGGAGCGGCGCCCGGCTGGGCGGATACGTTCGCCGTCAGGTCCATCGTCTTGTCTCGCTTCCTGTTCTCAGTGTGCTGTCCCCTGCTCCTGCTGGTGTCCTGTGGGGTCAGGAGCAGGAGTAGTTCGGTCCGGTGTCCTGCCGGTATGTCGCGGTCATGCGTCCGCCGCCGGCGGAGTTCTGGCTGCGGGTCATGGGCACCAGGTTATTGGTGTCGTTGTAGTAGTCGTTGCGGGTGCCTCGGTCGGTGTTGTAGCCGGTCTGGTTCCAGTGGTCGACGACCGGGTGGAGGTGCTCGTAGGTCAGTTGGCCGCTGGGGACCGGGTTGCCGTTGGAGTCGAACCAGTTCAGCTGGTCCCGGGGGATGCGCTGGCCGGCGCTGGCGTGTCCGGCTGGGTAGACG
Organism: Streptomyces sp. NPDC051243; assembly: GCF_044455405.1. NCBI lineage: Bacteria > Bacillati > Actinomycetota > Actinomycetes > Kitasatosporales > Streptomycetaceae > Streptomyces > Streptomyces sp. NPDC051243. The sequence goes on from NZ_JBITES010000002.1 coordinate 375,860, forward strand.
GGGACACCGCCCTGCTGCTGTCCTTCCACGGTCCATTGCGAGGCCATCGCGTCGTGTGTGGACTGCCGGTAGCTGCTGGGGTACTCGGTGTCCCGGTTGTGCTGGATGATCGGCGCGTTGGGGTCACGCATCCACCTGCCGTTCGGCCCGTGGATGGCGGGCATGAGGCCGAGCGGGTCGGCGATGGTGAAGGGGTTGTCGACGTAGGCGTAGTCGTTGGGGGCGGCGGCCAGGCCGAGCGGGTCCGGGGTGAGGTAGCGGGCGGTTTCCGGGTCGTAGTGCCGGAAGTAGTTGTAGTGCCAGCCGGTCTCGGTGTCGGCGTACTGGCCGGGGAAGCGCAGCGGGCAGTCGGTGTCCGCGCTGCCGGAGGTGTCGGGGAGGGGGATGCCCCAGAGGGTGGTGCGCAGGCGCCAGGTGATGGTGCCGTCGGGGGCGACGAGTTCGGCTGGGGTGCCGGAGAGGTCGGTGACGACGGCGTGGAAGCGGGGGGCGGTTCCGGGGCGGCGGTCGAGTTGGGTGAGGGGGCGGTGGGTGCCGGAGTGGTAGTCCCAGGTGGTGGCGGTGCCGGTGCTGGTGAGCTGTTCCGCGATCCGGGTGCCGTCCCAGGTGAAGGTGGTTTCCTCGGCGATGCCGCCGTGGGCGTCGAGCCTGCGTTTGGCGGTTCGGCGGCCTGCCGCGTCGTACTCGTAGACCCACCTTCTGCCGTCGGCGGTCGTGGTGGCGGTGAGCCGGTCGTCGCCGTTCCAGGTATAGGTGTGGGTGCGGGTCTGGCCGTTGAGGAGCCGGGTGTCGCGGCGGACCAGCCGTCCGTTGGTGTCGTAGGTGTAGGTGGTGCGGCCCGCGCGGCGCAGGCGGCCTGCGGTGTACTCGCGGACGGGGTCGTCGGCGGGGCCGGGGAGGGCGGCGTTGGTGAGGTTGCCGGTGGTGTCGTAGGCGTACGACTCGCTCCAGCCGTGGGCGTGGACGGCGGTGACCCGGCCGGCGGGGGTGAGGTCGAAGCGGCGGCTGCCGCCGGTCAGGTCGCGGATCTCGGTGAGGAAGCCGTCCGGGCGGTAGGTGTACTGGCGGTCTTGGAGGAGTTCGTCGCCGTGGGCGAGGCGTTGGGCGCCGAGGCGGCCGACCGGGTCCCAGTGGTGGGTGAGGGCGAGGTCGGGGCCGAGAATGCGCGCGATTTCGCGGCCGGTGGCGTCGAAGGTGAAGTCGAGCCGGTGGCCGTCGGTGTCCAGGACGATCGGGTGGCCGGCGGCGTCGTAGGTCCAGGTGGAGACCGTGCCGGACGGGGTGCGCCTTGAGGTGCGGCGGCCGAGAACGTCGTAGGTCCAGGTGGTGGTGCGGCCGTTGATGCTCTCGGAGAGCTTGCGGCCGAGGGCGTCGTACTCCTGCACCACCGTGGTGGTGGCGTTGGCCGAGCGCAGCAGGCTGCCGGCGGGGTCGTACGTGAAGGTGCTGATCCCGTCGGCCGAGTGCTCCTCGACGGGGCGCCCGAGGACGTCGCGGACATAGGTCGTGGTCTCGCCGGCGCCGTTTGTGCGGGCGGCCAGTGCGCCGGTCGGGTCGGGCCGGTAGGTCAGGGTGCGGCCGGTGAAGTCCGTTTCGCGGATCAGGCGGCCCGCTGTGTCATACGCGTATTGCCAGGTGCGTCCGGCCGGGTCCTCGACGCCGGTGAGCCGGAGTTCGGTGTCGTGGGTGAAGGTGTGCCGGGTGCCGTCGGGGGTGGTGCGGGAGGTGGGGAGGCGGAAGTGGGTGTAGGTGAAGTGGGAGGTGTTCCCGGCTCGGTCGGTTGCAGTGACGAGGTTGCCCTCGCCGTCCCACTCCCAGGTCTCCAGCGCACCGCCGGGCAGCTCGCGCCAGGCGGGCCGGCCCTCTGGCGTCCAGCCGAAGCGTTCGGTACGGCCGTCTGCGTCGGTGTAGGTGCGGACGCGGCCGAAGGCGTCACGCTCGACGGTGGTGGTGTGGCCGAGGGCGTCGGTCAGCGCCAGGGGCAGGCCCGCCGCGTCGGTGGCGATCCGGCGGGTGTGCCCGAGCGCGTCGGTGACCGTGGCCGGGCGGCCGTGGTCGTCGTACGTGTAGTGGGTGGTGGCGCCGACCGGGTCGGTGCGCGAGAGCCGGTTGCCCTGCTGGTCGTAGGTGTAACGCCAGGTCGCGCCGTCGGCCTCGGTGACCTCGACCGGCAGGCCCAGGTTGTTGTAGACAGCTCGGTCGGCGTGGCCGTCGGGGCGGATGATGGCTGTGGTGTTCCCGGCGTCGTCGTATTCGTAGCGCGTGGTGTTGCCCAGTGCGTCGGTGGCGGCGACAAGGCGGTCGGGGCCGTCCCACACCCGGTGGGTGGTGTGGCCCTCGGCGTCGGTCCAACCGGTCAGCCGGCGGTGCTCGTCGTAGCGGTATGTGGTGGTGTGGCCGAGGGAGTCGGTGTACCGGTTGACCCGGCCTGCGGGGTCGTACTCGAGGGTGCAGGACAGGAGGCCGTCGGCGCCTGTGCCGCGTATGCAGCGGTCCGTGCTGTCGTATTCCCAGCGGTACCAGCCGCCGTTGCGGTCGGTGCGCTCGATGATGCGGCCGGCCGCATCGTAGGTGAAGCGGGCGGTGTGGCCGAGGGCGTCAGCGACCTCCACGAGATCGCCGTGCACGTCATACCCGTAGCGCCGCAGGACCGTGCCGTCGGGGCCGCCGTCCTCAGTGTCCAGCAGCCGTAGCGCGCTGACCCGGCGGTCGTGGGTGTCGACGGCGATCCGGTAGCCGCTGCTGTGCCAGACCTCGACGGGGGTGCCGTCCTCGGCCCGGTCGATCTCGACGCGGTGGCCGTTGCGGTCGGACACCCCGTACAGCGGCAGAGTCACTCGACCGCTGGCCGGGGTGTGGCGTGCGGTCGTCGGGGCGAAGTGGAGGGTCTGCCCGGTGGCCGGGTCGCTCACCTCGATTGCCCCGTCCGGTGTGCCGTCCCAGGTCAGCGGCCAGCGGGGGCCGTGCTTCGGCAGCACCGGCTCGCCCGGGAGCGGCACCGGGTAGACCAGCAGCATTCCGTCAGCGGCGGCCAGTACCACCCCGTCGCCGTCGGCCTCCAGCCGCTGGTCGAGAGTGGAGGCCCAGGACCGGCCGAACCAGTCGCCGAACCGGTAGGACGAGACGTGGGTGCGCTCGATGACCAGCTCCAGCAGACCGGGCAGCCGCACGTCCGTCTCGGTCAGGATCATCTCGCCGGAGATCAGGTCGATCGGATCGCCGCCCTTGCAACGGCCTCCCGATGGCTGCGCCGCGCCGAGTCCATCGCGGTCCGCTCCGTCCCGCAGCGGGGTGGACGAACCGTTGCCGCGCCCGCCCCTCCCTGTCGGCGAGGAGGCCAGTGTGGTGGGCGCCCCCGCGTTCGGTGACTGCGAGGTGCCGTTGCCGCCCTTGCGGATGCCGTCGAAGGCGTCGGCGAGGCTGCGGTCGTTGTCATCGTGGTTGCGGGCCATCTTCTTCAGCCCGCGGGTCATGCTGTCGTCGAGGTGCTTGGCGGAGGTCTTCACGCCCTTCTCGATGCCGTCGATGACCTGGTCGAGCATGGCGTTGGCGGCATCCGCGATCGCGTCCCTGCCCCTGGTACGGCCATGAGCGGACCGGGCGCGGGATATCTTCCCGCCTGCCCCGTCACGGATCCTGCCGCCTGCGCTCGCCAGACTGGTACCAGCCCGCTCGTACGCCGCCAGATCCATGCTGAACTGGCCACCGCCACCGCCACCGCCACCGCCGCCTCCGGAACCACCGGCGCTGGCCAGGTTCATCGACGACTTGGCGCTGTCCGCCCCCTCGGCCAGACCTTCCCGGCCGGCCCGCGCGGTCTGGCCAAGGTCGACACCGTTCTGCACGCCGAGGGCGTTGCCGCCGAGCTGGACGACAAGGTCGCCGGCCATGGAGCCGAGGGCCTCGTAGACCGGGCCCATCGCGACCTCGATCACCCGGGAGGCGACCTCCTCGCACACCTCCTGAAAGATGCGTTTCACTGCAACCCGGGTCGCCTGAGTCGCCGCCAGGCCGCCGAGCGCCGACAGCCCCAGGGTGACCGTGGAGGCAGCAATCGCCGCCGCGATCTCCGCGGCCAGAATGCCAAGTTGGGTGATCGCGGCGAGCTTGGCCCCCTCGATCAGCACTGCCACACCGTCCAGCGCGGTCGCTGCCAGACGGCCCGCTTCGGCGAGGTTGGCCAGATGCGTGCCCTTGACCTTCCCCCAGTGCTGCTCCAACGCCTGCACTGCCGGGCCCTCGTTGGTCCCGATCAAGTCCATGACCGCCGCATGCGCGTCGGCCGCACCGTTGTCGATGTCGTCGGCGAACTCCCGCATGGCGTCCGCCATCTCGCGGTAGTCGTCCTCATCCACATTCGGCCAGTTGACGCCGATCAGGTCCAGCGCCTCGTCCAGATAACTCGGCAGTGTGACGCCCATGAACTCCCCCGTGGTGCGCTCGATCTGAAGCAGCGTCAATAAGTCGTACAAGCGTACCGAGGGGTCAATGGTGAGGGTGAGACCGATTGGCTGATCTCAGCGGCAGAAGGAGCCCCGCGGTGGCAGCCGTTGACCTCGACGACCTCCGCGCCGACCGCGGCGCGATGGACGTCGTCGATGCCGGTCGTGGCGGGGTCGTTGAAGCACCCGTCCGATCACCGTCGTGAGGGACCACGGGCCATGATGTCGTGACACGACCTTCGCTGACGCGTTCGCCGGTGACGACCCGCTGTCTCGTCACGTCCGCACACGGGTTGGATCATCTGATTCCTTCTCGGTTGCGGTGGTGTGAGGCGACCTGTCCAAGCGGCCACGGCCTGTCCGTAGCTCGCTCAGCCCCGCCCCAGCACCACCGTCCCCGAAGAGCAGAACCACCCGCCGGTCCCGGAAGCCACCCCCAGCCGCGGCAACTCCCCGGCCCGCCCCCGCGCCCACACCTGGCGCTCCCCGCCCTCACCCCGTAGCTGCCGGACCGCCTCGACCAGCAGGAACAGCCCCCGCATCCCGGGGTGTTGGGCCGACAGCCCGCCGCCGTCCGTGTTCACCGGCAGCTCCCCGCCCCGCACGAGCAGCCGTCCCTTCTCCACGAACGCGCCGCCCTCGCCCTTGCCGCAGAAGCCCAGGTCCTCCAGCGTCACCAGCGTCATGTACGTGAACGCGTCGTAGATCTCCGCGAAGTCGATCTCCTGCGGCCGCACCCCGGCCCGCTCGAAGGCGAGCCGTCCGCTCACCGCCGCCGGGCCCGTCGTGAAGTCGGGCCACTCGGACATGGCGGCGTGCGAGACGTGCTCCCCGGCGCCGAGCACCCACACGGGGGCCGTACGGCAGTCCCGTACGAGTTCCTCGGCGGCCAGCAGGACCGCCGCGCCGCCGTCGGAGCGGATGCAGCAGTGCAGCTTGGTGAACGGGTCCGCGATCATCGGGCCGGACAGGACGTCGTCCACGGTGATCGGGTCGCGGAACATGGCCTCGGGATTCAGGGCCGCGTTCGCCCTCGTCTGGACCGCCACCTGCGCCAACTGCTCGACGGTCGTGCCGTGTTCGATCATGTGGCGGCGGGCGGCCATGGCGTACTTGGCGATGAGCGTGTGGCCGTAGGGGACCTCGAACTGCGAAGGGCCCCGGGAGCCGTAGGACAGGTTCCCCGTGCGCCGGCCCGCCCTGATGTCCGCGCGGGCCGTCGAGCCGTACACCAGCAGCACCGCGTTCGCGTGCCCGCTCGCTATCGCGTCCGCCGCGTGCGCCGCCATGACCTCCCAGGTCGAGCCGCCGACCGAGGTGGAGTCGACCCAGGTGGGGCGCAGGCCCAGGTACTCGGCCACCTCGACGGGGGCCAGGGTGCCGAGTCCGGCGGACGCGAGGCCGTCCACCACCGTCCGGTCCAGGCCCGCGTCGGCCAGGGCACGGCGGGCCGCCTGGGCGTGCAGGGCGTACGGGGTCGCGTCGTCCACCCGGCCGCAGTCGGCGAGGGCCACTCCGACGACGGCGACTTTCCGGCTTCCGGGAGTCATGCGAGGCCTCCAACCTCTGTGCATCTCGCTGCGACCCCCCTAATATGACGGGCCGTCAGATACGGAGGGAAGAGCCATGGACGCCAGCTTCACCCCCGAACAGGACGAGATCCGCCGCACCCTCCGCGAGTTGCTGCACAGCCGCTGCGGCCCCCGGGAGCTGCGCGCCGCCGTGGACACTCCCGCCGGCCACGACCCCGCCCTGTGGACCGCCCTCGCCGAGCAGCTCGGCCTGCCCGGGCTCGCCCTTCCCGAGGCGTACGGCGGCGTCGGCTGCTCGGTCACCGAGCTCGCCCTGGCGGGTGAGGAGACGGGCCGGGTCCTGGCGCCCTCGCCGCTGCTCGCCACCGCCGTCCTCGCCGCACCGCTGATCGCGGCACTGGGCACCGACGCCCAGCGCGCCGAGCTGCTGCCCCGCCTCGCCTCCGGCGCGCTCACCGCCACCCTCGCCGTCCCGGGGACCGCGCTCGCCACCGCCCTCGCGCTCACCGGAGACAACGGCGGCGACTGGGCCGGCGGCGGGCGCGCCGGGGGCGTGCAGGCGCGGCGGGTGGCGGGCGGCTGGCGGCTGTACGGGCAGGTCGACCAGGTGCTGGACGGGCACAGCGCGGGGCTGGTCGTGGTCGCCGCGCACGCCGGAGGGTTCGCCCGGTCGCGGACCCTGCTGTTTCTGGTGGCCGGGGACGCGGCGGGGGTCGTACGGGTACGGCAGACCGCCCTGGACGCCACCCGGCCGCAGGGACGGGTCCAACTCCGGGACGTGGAGGCCGAGTTGCTGGGTGAGGAGGATGCGGATGTGCTGGGTGCCCTCGCCCGTGCGGGGAGCATGGCTGGCGCCGTCCTCGCCTGCGAGGCCGTGGGTGCCGCCGACCGGGCGCTGGAGCGGACCGTGGAGTATGTGAAGCAGCGGGAGCAGTTCGGGCGGGCGATCGGCTCCTTCCAGGCGGTGAAGCACCGGCTGGCGGATGTGTACGTGGCGGTGCAGGCGGCAAGATCGGCGGCGTATTACGCGGCCTGGGCTGCGACGCCCCCTAGGGGCGCGAGGCTGTATCAACATGCGGCTCCGCCGCGGGGCGCGACCAGCCACGATGAACCCGCGGCCGACCACCGGCATGTCGCGGCACCCCCCGCGGAGCGCCTGGCCCTCGCGCAGGCACTGGAGGCGCTGCGGACCGCGTCCGCCGAAGGGATCCAGTTCCACGGCGGCATCGGTTTCACCTGGGAGCACGAGGCTCACCTGTACTTCAAACGGGCGGCCGGCGACGAGCTGCTCTTCGGGCCGGTGCACCGGCTGCGGGCGTACGCCGCCGACACCGCCCGGATCTTCGAGATACCGGACGTCCAGGGGGTGGCGGTGTGATCGGCGTTCCCGTGGTCGTACGAGCGGTGCAGAAGATGTCCTCGACGCGGGGTTTCGCCAAGGTCGCCCCGCATGTCATCCCCGCGCTCGACCGTGCCGTGCACCGGCTCACCCGGGGCAGGGTGCTGCTCAGCGCACAGCTGCTGCCCGGCGTGATCCTGACCTCCACCGGGGCCCGCAGCGGACTGCCCCGCCGTACGCCGCTCGCCTGCATGCCCGAGGACGACGGCCGCTCCTGGATCCTGGTCGGCTCCAACTTCGGCCGCGCCGGCCACCCGGCCTGGACCCACAACCTGCTCGCCCATCCCGACGCCGAGGTCAGCTGGAAGGGGCGGGACATCCCCGTCACGGCCCGGCTGCTGGAGGGGGAGGAGCGGGCGGCCGTATGGAAGACGGCGCTCGCGTTCTGGCCGCCGTACGCGACGTATCAGGCGCGGGTGGAGCGGGAGATCCGGCTGTTCCGGATCGTCCGCAAGGAATCCCTGCCGGGCTGATCCGCCCGACCGGCCTTACAGCGTCGCCAGGCGCTGCACCAGCAGAAACGCGCCGATCCCCAGCATCGCCGCGCCCGACGTGCGCGCGACCGCCCGGGCCGCAGCCGGGCGGGCGCCGAGCACCGCGCGGGCCGCGAGGCCCACCGTGAGATAGACGGCGGCGCAGCAGGCCATGTGGAGCAGGCCGAGTACGGCGGTCTGGGCGGGGACCGGCAGGTGGTCGCCCTTGGTCACCAGGAACTGGGGCAGCACGGAGAGGTAGAGCAGCAGGCCCTTGGGGTTGAGTCCGCTGATCGTGGCACCCCGCAGAAAGGCGCGGGCCGGGCTCGCCGCCACGCTCTCCTCGGCCGCGCCCGGCGTGCCCGGCCGGCGCAGCACCCCCCACCCCAGCCACACCAGGTACGCGGCGCCGGCGGCCGTCAACGCGGTCAGCAGCCCCGGCTCGCCCGCCACCAGCACCGCCAGACCGGCCACGGCGAGGACCGTGTGCAGCGCGTACCCGGTGACCAGGCCGGCCACGGCCGTCACCGGCGAGCGGTCGCGCAGCCCGGCGGAGATCGCGTACGCCCAGTCGGCGCCCGGTACGCAGACGAGGAGCAGGTCGATGGCGAGGAAGGAGAGGAGCAGTCCGGAGTCCATGGTGGGGACATTAGGCGGGAATGGCCCGAAAGTGTTGTCGAAGTTTGCCCGTGATCGCCCGTAGTGAGGGAAGATTTGCCTCATGGATGACGTGGACAGAAAGATTCTTGCCGAGCTCCAGCAGGACGGGCGGTTGACCGTGACCGAGCTGGCCGCGCGGGTGCGGCTCAGCGTCTCGCCGTGCCACCGGCGGCTGCGGGAGCTGGAGCGGGCCGGCGCCATCAGCGGGTACCGGGCCGTCGTGGACCCGGCCGCCGTCGGGCTGAACTTCGAGGCGCTGGTCTTCGTCTCCATGCGGCAGGAGGACCGGGACACCGTCGCCGGGTTCGAGCGGGCCATCTCGGACATCCCCCATGTCCTGGACGCGCAACGGCTGTTCGGCGAGCCCGACTACCTGCTGCGGGTCGCCACAGCCGACCTCGCCGCCTTCCAGCGGCTGTACGACGAGCGGCTGGCCACGCTGCCGGGGGTGCAGCGGCTCACCTCGACGCTGGTGATGAAGCACGTCGTACAGGATCGTCCGCTGCCCGCATAACACGGCAGGCGGCGGCCCACCTCGGGTGAGCCGCCGCCTGCCAGACAGGACTTGCTTAACCGGAGAACTACTTCGTCGGCTTCTTCCCGGTCACGCCCAGGTGCACCAACAGCGCCAGGTTCGGCTTGAGTTCGGCCTGCTTGACGCCCCACGTCTGGAAGCCCTTCTGGTGCGAGGCCACCGCCGCGAGCATCGCGACGATCGAGCCCGCGACCGCGGCCGGGTTGACGTCCTTGTCGACCTTGCCCTTGGCCTGCAGCTGAGTGACCGCTTCCGCGAGGGAGTTGTTGACGGAGTTCAGGATCTTCATGCGGATCTTGTAGAAGCGCTTGTCGCCCTCGGACGCGCCGAGGTCGACGACCCTGAGGATCGCGTCGTTCTTGCGCCAGAACTCCAGGAACCCGTCCACGAGTTCCTGCGCCGTCTGCCAGCCGGCCTTGCCGACCCAGCTGCGGCCCTCCACGAGCTCGGTCAACCCGGCGCCCTCGGCGGCCATTTGCTCGGCGATCTCCAGGACGGCGCCCTCGACGTCCGGGAAGTACTGATAGAAGGTCGCGGGTGAAGTACCCGCCTTCCGGGCGACATCGATGACTTTGACGTCCCGGTACGGGGAAGAGCTGAGCATCTCGCTGAGGCAGTCGAGCAGCTTCTGCCGGGTCGCCTGCCCACGCCGGCCGGCCACGCGGCCGTCGACGGTACGCACTTGTCCTGTCATGTCGTCAGCTTACCGAGGCGTGATCGGGGCGCGATTCGGCCGACTGCAAATGGGGTGCACGGGGACGCGGAGTCTGGTGTGCCTGGTCTGCGGGCTGCGTGAGACGCCGTTACTTTGGCGACATGGCCGAAAACAGGGCATCCGCGAACGGAACGGGATACGCGGAGGGGGTCCCGTGCTGGGTGGACGCGCAGCTTCCCGATGTCGAGGCGGGCAAGCGGTTCTACGGTGAGCTCTTCGGGTGGGACTTCGAGGAGGCCTACGACTCCACCGTGTGGGCGCTGAAGGACGGCGAGCGGGTCGCCGCGCTCGCACGCAAGGCGGACGGGCGGCTGCCCAGTGTGTGGACGGTGTACTTCGCCACCCCGGACGCCCGGGCGCTGGGGCAGCGGATCCGCGCGGCGGGCGGTCAGGTGGTCATCCCGCCCGTGCCAGTCGGGGCGGGGCTGGGCAGCGCCGCCCTGGTCACCGACCCCGAGGGCGCCGTGTTCGCGCTCTGGCAGGCGGGCAGCCACCCCGGGTTCGGCAAGCGGCACGAGCCCGGCACCTTCGGCTGGGCCGAGCTGTACGCCCGGGACACCGAGGTCGCCAACGCCTTCTACGGCGGGCTCTTCGCCGACGCCCTGTTCGGGCCGGACGCGGAGCCGGACTTCGGGCGCGCGGCCGTCGCGGAGGTCTTCCCGGCGGTGATGCCGCCCCACTTCGTCGTCCACTTCCAGGTGGCGGACTGTGAAGAGGTCCTCGGCACGGTGAACCGGCTCGGCGGGCGGGTCCAGGTGCCGCCCTTCGAAACGTCGTACGGGAAGGTCGCGGTCGTCACCGACGATCAAGGGGCTTCCTTCGCGGTTCTGGAACGGCTGGAACGCGTGGAACGCCGCCCGGCGGCCCCGGAAGACTGACCTCACTCTTACCTCTGGCGTCCCAACATACGAACCGGCGCTTTCCGCGAGGTGCCGGCGTGTGGTTTTGTCCCGAGACACCCCGTTCCGCCCTCGGGTTCGCAACCACGCCCTCGGACAGGAAGAATCGGGGTGCGTGCCGCCAAGGCGGTGCGGTGGTGAGACGCTGCACGGGGTCGCGTACATATGTGGGTGGACGGGGCCCGTACGGGGAGGTGGCAGGCAGAGTGGTGGATCAGCTGACTCAGCACGATCCGCGCAGGATCGGGCCGTTCGAGGTGCTCGGACGGCTGGGCGCCGGCGGCATGGGGCTGGTCTATCTGGCGCGCTCGGCTTCGGGCCGGCGCGTGGCGATCAAGACGGTCCGGACCGAGCTGGCCGAGGACCAGCTGTTCCGTGTCCGCTTCACGCGCGAGGTGGAGGCGGCCCGCGCGGTCTCCGGCTTCTACACGGCGGCCGTCGTCGACGCCGACCCGCGCGCGGCCGTGCCGTGGCTGGCCACCGCGTACGTCCCCGCGCCCTCCCTCGAGGAGATAGTGAACGAGTGCGGGCCGCTCCCGGCCCAGGCGGTGCGCTGGCTGGCGGCGGGGGTCGCGGAGGCGCTCCAGTCCATTCACGGCGCCGGTCTCGTCCACCGCGACCTCAAGCCCTCCAACGTCCTCGTCGTCGAGGACGGCCCCCGGGTGATCGACTTCGGCATCGCCTCCGGCGTCTCGAACACGCGGCTGACCATGACCAACGTCGCCGTCGGCACCCCCGCCTACATGTCCCCGGAGCAGGCGAAGGACTCCCGCAGCGTCACCGGCGCCAGTGACGTCTTCTCGCTCGGCTCGATGCTGGTGTTCGCCGCCACCGGGCACCCGCCCTTCCACGGCGCCAACCCGGTCGAGACGGTCTTCATGCTGCTGCGCGAGGGCCCGGACCTGGAAGGCCTCCCGAACGAGCTGCGCCCGCTGATCGAGTCCTGTATGCAGATGGACCCGACGGCCCGCCCGAACCCCGCGGACCTCCAGGCCCAGCTGGCCCCGCACCTCTTCGGCTCCGGCTCCGACGACAGCGGTACGGCGTCGGCGTGGCTGCCCGAGCGGGCCGTGAGCCTGATCGAGGCCCGGCGCGGCGGCCGCCCGGCGACGAAGCCCTCGTCGTCCTCGGGTCGCAGCGGCGGCCGCAACGCCCCCGCACCCGCTCCGGCGCCCGTCCCGCCCCCGCCCTCCCACGACCCGGTCGTGCCCGGCCCGCAGCCCCCGCCCGTCCCGGTCGGCGCCCCCGACACCGGCCCCGTACGGCTGGCCGGCGCCGCCGTCCCGATCGGCCCCGGACCCCGCGTCGCCGACACCCGCGCCGCCGCCATGCAGGCGCCCCCGCCGCAGGCCGGCCTCGTCGCCTCCTGGTCCAAGCCCCGACCCGGCGTCAACGGCACGGACGCCGCCGTGGGCCCCGCCGTACCGGCCGCCCCGCCGGCCCCCCCGGAGCCGGCGGCCGGCTGGCGCCCCTGGCGTTTCCGCATGTCGAACGACGTCTGGGGCACCCCCTCCGTCGCCGGCGACCTCGTCTACGTCACCTCCTTCGAGGTGCACGCCCTGGACGTGGCCACCGGCCGGCGCCGCTTCAAGACGCGGGACGTGGCCTGGTCGATGGCGGTCGCGGACGGCCGTATCCACGCCTCCGACGGCCCGACCCTGTTCGCCCTGGACAGCAGGGAGGGAGCGGACCTCTGGCGCCTGCAGACGGACGCCTGGGTCTACTCGCTCAAGGCCGAGCGGGGCACCGTCGTCACCGGCACCCGGGGCGGCGGCGTCCAGGCCTGGGATGCCTCGAACGGCCAGAAGCTGTGGGAGATCACCGGGGCACAGTCCGACTTCGAGTCCCCGGAGGCGGGGCCCGCGCTGTACGACGGCACGGTGTACGTCTGGCAGGACGCCCGCCTGCGCGCCCTGGACGCCCGCACCGGGGACGAGCGCTGGTCGTACCCGATCGGTGACGCGGCCTCCTGCGGCGGCGTCCCGGTGCGGGTGGCGCAGGCGCCGGACGGCTGCGTGTACGTCTCGGCCGGGACGCGGGTGCTGTCGCTGGAGGTGGCCAGCGGCCGCGTCCGCTGGCACTTCGAGGCCCCGGCGGTCTTCCTGTGCCCGCCGGCCTTCGTGCCGGGCCCGGCGGTGACCGGCGGCGGCGTGTACCTCGCCGACTACCTCGGCACGGTCTACGCCCTGGACGCCGCCGACGGCCGCGACCGCTGGCGCATCGCCACGGAGTCCCGGTCCTCGATCGAGCCGGTGCTGGTGGCTGCCGGTCATGTGCACGTGGGCAGCGGCAAGGGGCTGTACACCCTGGACGCGGTCACCGGGACGCCGAAGTGGCGGTTCCAGGCGGGCGGGGACATCGTGGGCGCCCCGGCGGTGGCCGAGGGCCGTATCCACTTCGGCTCCACCGACCATCTGCTGTACACCCTGAAGGCCGACGACGGCCGTCTGCGCTGGAAGCTGGCGACCGGGGGCGAGATCACCGGGTCGCCGGTGGTGAAGGACGGGGTTGTGTACGCGTGCAGCAAGGACCGGTGCGTGTACGCGCTGGACGCGGAGAAGGGGACGGGGACGGCTCGGACCGCGTGAGTGCGTAGTGGGGTGCCCAGGGGGTGCCTAGTGGGGTGCCGCGGTATGTCGTCGGGCGGCTGCGGGTCCGTCGTGGTTGATCGCGCCCGCGCGGCGGAGCCGCATATCGCTACAGCCCCGCGCCCCTGTCGGGGCGCTGTGCGAACCGCCTGCTCGTAAGTGCCCCTGGGACGGCCGTCGTGCGGTGCACGGAAGGGGGGCCGGACGGCGGCCGTCGCTGTGGGGGAGCGGTTCTGTCACCGCTGCCACAGCAGACGCTACGCCCAGTACGCGGAGGTCGCCACGCGGTGACATGGCCGTGACAGTCGGTCGCTAGAGTCGTCGCCATGCAGCGACGGGGGCACCTTCTCAAACTCACGGCGGTATCGGTTCTGGTCGTCATGGCGCTGACGGGCTTCTCCTCCAAGGGGCGCGGCCATGGCGGATCCGACGGCGACAGCAGCGGCGGCGGGGGCGGCGGGTGCAGCAGCTCCAGCCAGGACCACGACAGCACGTCCTCCGGCGGCGGGTCGGGTGCGACGTACCACGACTACGACGACGATGACGACGACACCGGCACCAGCGGTGGCGGCAGCGGCGACTACTCGCCGACGCCGACGGCTTCCGCCCAGGACGCCACCGTGGAACTGGTCACCTGCACCAGCGTGCGCCGGCCCTACGCGACCGTCACGGTCACCAACCCGAACCCCGGCAGCGAGTTCTTCACCGTGACGGTGGACTTCCTCGACGCCGGGAACCGCCGGGTTGAGCAGGCCACCAAGGACGTGTTCGTCGGCGGCAACGAGATGGAGCGGGTCGAGGTGGACCTCCCCAGCCCGGACCTCGTGGCGAAGATCGACCACTGCCGGGCCGAACCCGAGGCCCCGGCCACCCACTGACGGGCGCTCACCGAACCCGGTACCCACCCGCTCGCCGAGCCGCGAACAGCTCCGCCTGGCGGTCGGCGGGCAGGTTGCCGAGCGCGATCAGGTGCGGGGCCTGCGCGAACGCCTGGGCGAGGGCGGCCTCCCTGACCGCCCACAGGGCCCGCACCGTCCCCTGCACCCCCTCCGTCGGATACCCGGCGATGACGGCGGCACAGCCGACAGCAGCGTCCAACGCCCCGCCGGGCTCGGTGACTTCCGAGACCAGCCCGATCTCGTGCGCCCGCCGCGCCGACAGCCGCTCCGCGTTCCCCATGAGCGCCATCCGCGCGGCCTCCCCGTACGGCATGCGCAGGGCCATGAGCATCGACTCGTAGGCGCTGACCATGCCGTAAGCGGTGTGCGGGTCGAAGAAGGTCGCCGTCGGGTCGGCGACGACGAAGTCCGCCTCGCCGAGGAGATAGAAGGCGCCCCCGCAGGCCATGCCCCGCACGGCGGCGACCACCGGCTTCCACAGGTCGTTGGACTTCGGACCGACCCGGAGCAGCGGGTCGTCCATCATGTACGGCGAGCTGGGCTGCGGCACGACGGCGTCCCGGTCCAGCCCCGTGCAGAAGGCCCGCTCCCCGGCGCCGGTGAGGACGACGGCCCGTACGGCGTCGTCGAACCGCAACTCCCGCCACACCGCGACGAGTTCGTCCCGCAGGGCGAGGTCGATGGCGTTGAGGCGGTCGGGCCGGTCGAGGGTGACGACGGCGACGCCGCTGTCCTTGTCGGCCGTGAGGCGAAGGCTCATGGGCGCTCCAGGACCCACTGCGGGAGACCGGTGCGACTGAAGACGGCCTGCACCTTGGCCCCGATGCGGATCCGGTCCGGGGGAAGGGAGTTGAGGGGCGCGTCCGGGCCGGTCAGGAGGTTGCCGACGAGCCGTATGCGGGGCGCGTCGGCGAGTTCGACGACCACGACGTTGTACGGCGCCTGGTCCGCGTAGTCGGGCAGGAGGGGCGGGTGGGGGACGACGTACGACCAGATACGGCCCTGCCCCGAGGTCTTGCGCCACTCGCTCGCGAAGGACTGGCAGTGCGGGCAGCAAGGGCGGGGCGGGAAGCGGGGTTCGCCGCAGTCGGCGCAGGTCTGGACGCGGAGTTCGCCCTGGGCGGCGTACTGCCAGAAGGGGGCGCCGTCGGGGTCGGTGACGGGGGAGAGCATCCGTGGATCAACTCCTCAGGAGCAGCGCGGAGGTGGGGACGCCTTCACCGGCGGTGACGAGACAGGTGGCGGCGCCCGGGACCTGGGCGGTGCTGGTGCCGCGGAGCTGTCGGACGCCCTCGTTGATGAGGTTGAAGCCGTGGACGTAGGCCTCGCTGAGCCCGCCGCCGCTGGTGTTGAGCGGCAGCCGCCCGCCGATCTCCAGGGCTCCCTGCTCGGTGAACGCGCCGCCCTCGCCCCTCCCGCAGAAGCCGTATCCCTCCAGCGAGAGCGGTATGAGTGCCGTGAACGCGTCGTAGATCTGGGCGACGTCCACATCCTGGGGAGTGAGGTCGGCGTGCTTCCACAGGTGCCGGGCGGCGGTCCAGGCGGGTCCGGTGAGCGGGTCGTCGTTCCAGTAGTTGACCATGCCGTGGTGCTGGGCGGGCAGGCCCTGGGCGGCGGAGTGGACGTAGACGGGGGTGTGGCGGCAGTCGCGGGCGCGTTCGCGGCTGACGATCACGCAGGCCAACGCCCCGTCGGTCTCCAGGCAGTTGTCGAAGAGGCAGAGGGGCTCGCTGATCCACCGGGACGACATGTACATCTCGCGGGTCAGGGGCCGTTCGTACATCACCGCGGCGGGGTTCTGGTTGGCCCGGTTCCGGCAGGCGAGGGCGACGTTGAAGAGGTGGTCCCGGGTGGCGCCGTACTCGTGCATGTAGCGGCGGGTGAGCATGGCGATCTCGTCGGCGGGCCGGAGCAGCCCGAAGGGGCGGGTCCACTGGGCCGGGGTGGGGAGTTGGACGGCGGTGTTGGTCCAGGGGCGGGGGCCGGACCCCCGCTTCCGGGACCGCCAGGCGACACCGACGGTGGCCTGGCCGCTCGCTATCGCCGCGGCGAGGTGGGCGACGGTGGCGCAGGAGCCGCCGCCGCCGTAGCCGACCTTGCTGAAGAAGGTGAGGTCGCCGAGGCCGACGGCCTTCGCCAGCTCCACCTCGTCGGTCTCCTCCATGGTGTAGGAGGCGAGGGCGTCGACCTCCGAGGGGGCGATCCCGGCGTCGTCGAGGGCGGCGAGGACGGCACGGCAGGCGAGGGTCTTCTCGTCCTCGGGGAGGTGTCTGGCGAAGGGGGTCTGACCGATGCCGACGATCGCGGTGGCGTCCTTGATTCCGGCCATGCGCACACCTCCACGCTGCTGAAGGGCTGCTGACAGGCCGTCAGCGTACAGCTAATCTGACGGGTAGTCAGCTCCGGTGTTGGGAGGCGTGCCGTGCGCGGTGACTTGGAGTGGGGCAGCATTCCGGAACTCGTCCGCACCGCGGCCGAGCGGTACGCGGACGCCGAGGCGGTGGTCGAGGGCCGCACCAGGATCTCGTACGCCGAACTGGGCGCCCGCGTCGAACGGTCGGCGGCGGCGTGCGTGGCCAACGGGATCGAGCCGGGCGACCGGGTCGCCATCTGGGCGCCGAACACGCTCGACTGGATCGTGGCGGCGCTCGGCGCGGTGTCGGCCGGGGCGGTACTGGTCCCCCTGAACACCCGCTTCAAAGGCGGGGAGGCGGTCGACGTACTGCGCCGCAGCGGGGCGCGGCTGCTGTTCGTGACCGGCACGTTCCTGGGGACGTCGTATGTGGCGTCGTTGCGGCGGGCGGTCGCGGAGGGGCCGGGGCTGCCGGAGCTGGAGCAGGTGGTGGTGCTGTCGGACGACGCCCCGGCGGACTTCCGCACCTGGAAGGACTTCCTGGCGAGCGGGGAGGGAGTGGGGGAGGCCGAGGTGCGGGCGCGTGCGGGGGCGGTCGTCGGTTCGTGGCCGTCGGACATCGTCTACACGTCCGGCACCACGGGCCGCCCGAAGGGCGCGGTGATCACGCATGCGCAGACCCTGCGGGCATACGAGGTGTGGAGTGACCTGGCGGGACTTCGGCAGGGCGACCGCTACCTGATCGTGAACCCCTTCTTCCACACCTTCGGTTACAAGGCCGGGGTGATCGCCTGTCTGATGCGGGGGGCGACGATGATCCCGCAGCCGGTGTTCAACGTGGAGACCGTGTTGGCGAACGTGGCGGCGGAACGGGTGTCGGTGCTGCCTGGCCCGCCCACCCTGCACCAGTCGCTGCTGGACCACCCGGCGAGGGACACCCATGACCTCTCCGCGCTGCGGCTCGTGGTGACCGGCGCGGCGGTCGTGCCGTTGCGGCTGGTGGAACGTCTGCGCGGGGAACTGGGCGTGGATACGGTCCTCACGGCGTACGGGCTGTCCGAGGCCAGCGGCATCGTGACGATGTGCCGGCGCGGCGACGACCCGTCGGTGATCGCGTCGACGTCCGGGCGGGCGATACCGGGGACCGAGGTGCGGGTCGAGGCGCCGCTCGGCGAGCCCGGCGAGGTCCTGGTGCGCGGCTTCAACGTCATGCGGGGCTACTACGAGGACGAGGTGGCGACGGCCGAGGTCCTTACGGAGGACGGCTGGCTGCGGACGGGGGACGTGGGGGTGCTGGACGAGGGCGGCTGCCTGCGGATCACCGACCGCATCAAGGACATGTTCATCGTCGGCGGCTTCAACGCGTACCCGGCGGAGATAGAGCAGGTGCTCGGGCTGCATCCCGACGTGGCCGACGTCGCGGTGATCGGCGTACCGGACGCGCGGCTCGGGGAGGTCGGGAAGGCGTATGTGGTGCGGCGGGCGGGGGCTGTGCTGACCGGGGACGACCTGATCGCCTGGGCGCGGCGGGAAATGGCCAACTACAAGGTGCCGCGGGTGGTGGAGTTCGTCGCGGAGCTGCCGCGGAACGCGAGCGGGAAGGTGGTCAAGGGGGCGTTGCGGAGCCGGGCTTCGGGCCGTTCGGCGTCGGCGGGGTGACGGCCGTGCCGGCAAGGTCCCCGGTCACATCGGCGCGCCCACGCGCTGTGCCCCGTGGCGTGGGCGCCTGAGCTGGGTGGGGACGGGGGCCGGTGCGGGGTCCGGGCGGGGGCGCCATCCGGCGGGTGCCTCGGCCATGACGACCGCGAGGACGCACCAGAACAGCATGTCGACGCGATCCAGGTTGGCCGGGTGGTCCAGCATGCTCGCCAGGAAGAAGCCGGTCAGGGACGCGAGTCCGACCGTTCCGATGGCCGACTTCGCGCGGGCGGCGCGGGCCGCCGAGGACCAGGCGATCACTGCGACGGCGGTGACGGCGAGGAGGGCGAGCGGGCCCGCCTCCACCAGCCAGTTGAGCCAGAGGTTGTGGGCGTGGACGAAGACCCGGTCGCCGGGTGCGGCGGCGGATATGACGGCGCCGGAGCGGCCGAGGCCGACGCCGAGCGGGTTGTCGGCGGCCAGGCCCAGGGCGGCCTCCCAGGCCTGTCCGCGTACGCCCAGTGAGTCTCCGGCCCGGGACACCGCCCAGATGACGCCGGTCGCGGCGAGCAGGGCCGGCGTGCCCAGGGTGATGAACAGCCGGCGCTGTGCGCGGTCGGCGAGGCGGGGCGCCAGCCAGTAGGCGCCGGCCAGGACGAGGAGGCCGGCCGCCGCGGCGACGTACCCGGCGCGCGAGAAGGTGGTCAGCAGTGCCCCGTAGCCGATGACCACGAGCACGATGACCGACGTGCGTGCCGTGCGCTCGTCGACGCAGACCGTGGCCAGCAGCGCGAACGGCAGCAGCAGGACCAGGAAGGCGGCCAGCAGGTTCGGGTTGGCGAAGGTACCGGTGGCGCGGATGAGGATGCCGTCGCCGCCCGCGTCGCAGGCCACGTCGGTGAGGAGTCCGGTGCGGCAGAAGCCGGTCGGCGTCTCATTGGTGACCTGGGAGAAGGCGCTGGTGGCGGCCACCGCGACGCCGGTCAGCGCGAGGATGCCGACCGCCCGCCACGACTCGGGCTGCGTGCGGCGTACGCCGACGACCAGGTAGTAGCAGGCGATGACGGTCAGCAGGCCGCGCAGCGGCGCGGTGGGATGTCCGCCGGCGTAGGTCGCGGCGGCCGACGCGGCGACCAGCAGGCCGACGGGCAGGTCGAGCCGCGTACGGAAGTCCCTGAGCCGTGCCCGCGCCCGTCCCCGCACGGGAACCACCAGCGCCAGCAGCCCGAGGAACAGGGCGAGCCGGGTCGGCGTGACGACGCCCACGACCGACTCGACCGGGTCGTCGGGGAAGAAGTCGGTGGCGGAGTCGAGCAGTACGACGGCCATCGCACCGAGCGGCACGAACCGGACCGTCTGGACGATCGCCGACGGCTGCCCGGGACCCGCCGTCGCGCTCTGGTCGAATGCCATGGCACCCGAGACTGGCGCCCAGGTGCGACGGGTGGGTGTCGGGAGGGGGAACGGAGCGCGGAGGGTGCACGGACGCGGCCTTGCGCGCCGCGCACCGCCGGACCACTTCGGTCGCGCGGCTTCCAGCGGGTACACCTCGGTCGCGGCGGCTCTGCGGGACACACTTCGGTCGCGGCGGCTTCCGCCGGATACACCTCGGCCGCGGCGGCTTCCAGCGGATACACCTCGGTCGCGGAGGCTTCCGCCGGACACACTTCGGCCGCGGCGGCATCCGCCGGATACACCTCGGCCGCGGAGGCTTCCAGCGGATACACCTCGGTCGCGGAGGCTTCCGCCGGACACACTTCGGCCGCGGCGGCATCCGCCGGATACACCTCGGTCGCGGAGGCTTCCAGCGGATACACCTCGGTCGCGGAGGCTTCCGCCGGACACACTTCGGCCGCGGCGGCTTGCACCGGACACGCCTCGGCCACGGCGGCTTGCACCGGACGCACCTCGGCCACGGCGGCTTGCACCGGACGCACCTCGGCCACGGCGGCTTGCACCGGACACGCCTCGGCCGCGGCGGCTCCCCCTCCGCGCCGCCGCGGCCGATCCCCGTGTGGGAAGAAGGTTCTGGGGTCAGGCGGGCTCGTTGGTGGCGTGGATGTTCTCCGTGCCGGCCTCGGTGCCGTCGTCCGCCTTGAGCGGGTTCTTCTTGGCGGGCTCACTCGTCGCGTGGATGTTCTCCGTGCTGACGTCGCCCGCGTCCGCGTCGGTCGCGTGGATGTTCTCGGTGCCGGTGGTGTCGCTCATGTCGACTGCCTCCCCTGGACGTTCCGGTGCGTTGACGTGAGGCCTGCCCGGCGACTCCCCCGTGGACCGCCGGGCCGGCCTCACAAGCCGTCACCTTAATGTGAACGGCCAGGTCACCCCGTCTGCCCCCCGACGCGACGGAACGACACAACGAGAGTGCCGGGCAGCGATAAACGAACGATGAACGCCCGATCATGACACCGGCATTGAGGCGTCAGGCCACGGCGGCCGGCGTGAGCAGAGCACGGACCGCCTCCGCCTCCGCGGCGCCCAACGCCTCGTAGATCTCCAGGGATTCGCGCCAGCAGACCTGGGCGCGGCCGGCCTGGCCGATGCCGTTCAGGGCGTGGCCGAGGACGACGAGCACATTGCCCCGGCGCCACTCGCCGCCGATGCCCCGCAGGACCGTGAGGGCCATCTCGGCGCTCGCGGCCGCCTGAGCGGGACGCCGGCCGGCGAGGTCGGCCTCGGCGAGCCGGAACAGGGACATGCCCTCCCACAGGCGCTGACGGCTGTCCCGGAAGACGGCCAGGGCCTCCTGCAGCCGTGCCGTGGCCTCCGACAGCCGACCGCTCTGGGTGAGCGCGAGGCCCAGTGCGTAACGGCCGTTGGCCCCCTTCAGCGCGTGCCCCATGGCGTCGTACATGTCGGTGCCCTCCTGGGCCAGGGACACCGCACTGCCGGTGCGCCCGGTGGCCAGGTGGATACGGGAGAGGTTGCACAGCGCGCTGGCCTCTCCCGGCCGGTCCTGGCAGGCGCGGAAGCTTTCGATGGCGCTGGTGAGGTGGGCCTCGCCGTCCTCGTACCGGTTCTGGAAGAGCGCGATCACGCCCCTCGTGTTGGAGGCCCAGCAGCTGGTCAGCGGGTCGTTGCCGGCGCTGAGTGCCGCTGCCTCCTCGGTGGCCTGGTTGGCGATGTCGAAGCGCCCTGTGTAGTAGTGGACGTACGCCACCATGATCAGGGCCCGCGCCTCCGCGTGCGGGTCGGCCGCCTCCTTCGCGGCGTCCCGGAGCACCGAGGCGACGTCCTCGTACGCCTTGGAGTTGGAGCCGGACTCGGCGAGATCCACCGACGCCCAGAGCGCGTCGACGGCGCGCCGCAGGAATTCCGGCCGGGTGGACTGGCGCACGCACGCGAGCAGCGACACCGCCTCCGCGTACAGCCAGTCCTGCGCCTCGTGCCGGTCCGCGAAGCTCAGGCCGGGGTATTCGGTGGCCTCCAGGTGGTCCACCAGCCGGTCCCCGGGCCGCTCGATCGCGTAGACCCCCGCCGCCGTGGCCAGATAGAAGTCCAGCAGCCGCGACAGCGCCGCGTCCCGTTCACTCGGCGGCTGCTCGTCGCGCTCCGCGCACGCACGCGCGTAGAGCCGCACCAGATCGTGGTACCGGTACCGGCCGGGCGCCGCCGACTCCAGCAGGGACGTGTCGACGAGGGACTCCAGCAGGTCCTCCGTGTCCTCCACCGGCAGATCGAGTACGGCCGCGGCGGCCGCGAGCGAGATGTCCGGACCGTCGGCAAGCCCCAGCAGCCGGAACGCGCGCGCCTGGGCGGGCTCCAGGGCGCCGTAGCCCAGCTCGAAGGTCGCCTTCACCGCGAGGTCGCCG
Source organism: Streptomyces sp. NPDC051243 (assembly GCF_044455405.1). Lineage (NCBI taxonomy): Bacteria > Bacillati > Actinomycetota > Actinomycetes > Kitasatosporales > Streptomycetaceae > Streptomyces > Streptomyces sp. NPDC051243. Next base: position 397,805 of record NZ_JBITES010000002.1, read on the forward strand.
GCCTGCAGCTCGTCGAGCCGGCGCCGCTCGTCCGCGAGCTTGGCGGCGAGCACGGACACCGTCCAGGTGCGGCGGGCCGCCAGCCGGGACGCGGCGATGCGGATGGCCAGCGGCAGGAAACCGCACGCCGCGACGACGTCCAGCGCGGCCTCCCGCTCGGAGGCGACCCGCTCCTCGCCCACGATCTTCGTGAACAGCTGCAACGCCTCGTCCGGGGACATCACGTCCAGGTCCACCAGATGCGCCCCGGCGAGGTCCACCATCCGCACCCGGGAGGTCACCAGCGCCGCGCAGCCCTCGGTGCCCGGCAGCAGCGGACGCACCTGGGCGGCGTCCTTGGCGTTGTCCAGCAGCACCAGCACCCGCCGGCCGTCCAGGACCGAGCGGTACAGGGCCGAACGCTCCTCCAGGGAGTCCGGGATCGCCGACTCGGGCGTGCCGAGCGCCCGCAGGAACGACCCCAGCACCGTCTCCGGCTCCGCCGCGCGCGGGCCGGCGCCCTGCAGGTCGACGTAGAGCTGCCCGTCGGGGAAGGCCGCCCGCGCCTGGTGCGCCACGTGCACCGCCAGCGTCGTCTTGCCCACGCCGCCGATGCCGGCCAGCGCCGACACCGCCATCACCCGGCCGTCGGTCCCCGAGGCCGACGCCAGCACCTCGCTCAGCTCCCGCACGAAGGCCGACCGGCCCGTGAAGTCCGGGACGGACGCCGGGAGCTGCGCCGGGCGCACCGGGACCACCGCGGGCTCCGCGACCGGCGCCGACGGCTCCGCGAGGCCGGGGTCCGCGCGCAGGATCCGCTGCTGGAGCTCCTTCAGGCCCGGACGCGGGTCCACGCCCAGCTCGTCGGCGAGCAGGCGCCGCGTGTCCGCGTACACCGCGAGCGCCTCCGCCTGCCGGCCGCTGCGGTACAGCGCCAGCATCAGCAGCTCGCGCAGCCGCTCCCGCAGCGGGTGCTCCGCCGTCAGCGCCGTCAGCTCCGAGACCGCCTCCGCGTGGCAGCCCTGCTCCAGGTCCATGTCCAGGCGGGACTCGAGGAGTTGCAGCCGCCACTCCTCCAGGCGGACCCGCTGCGCCTCCGCGTACGGCCCCGGGACGCCCGCCAGCACCTCGCCGTCCCACAGCGCCAGCGCCCGCCCCAGCACCTTCCGCGCGTGGCACAGGTCCCCGGCGCCCCGCGCCTTCTCCGCCTCCGCCGCCAGCTCCTGCGCCACCGCCAGGTCCAGCGCGCCCTCGGCGAGGCCGCGCACCGCGTAGCCGCCCGACTCGCTCACCAGAACCCCGGGGTCCAGCACCTTCCGCAGCCGGGAGGCGTACGTCCGCAGCGCGGCCAGCGCCTGCGACGGCGGCTCCTCGCCCCACAGGGCGTCGATCAGCTCCGCCGCGGTCGCCGTACGGCCCTCGCGCAGCAGCAGGGCCGCGAGCAGGGCGCGTTGCTGGGGGGAGCCGGTGGGGAGCTGTTCCTCGCCGAGCCAGGCGCGTACCGGACCGAGCACGCTGAAGCGCAGCGCCGCCGCAGGCTCCGTCGCCTCCGCCGAGGAGCCGACACGCCTCTGCTCCGGCACTCGCGGTACCCCGCTCATCGCAGTCCCCCTAGGACCCGTTTACATCCCCGCCAGTTTGCCTTGTTCATGGCAGATGCGTCAGCTGTGGAGAGGGCGATCACAGCCGGGCGCGCGGGATATCACAAGGCCCTCACGCGCTCTTCGCAAGGAGGTGGCCGCTCTCGCAGCCGGGAGGCGTACGTCCGCATAGCTGACGGACCGTCAGATCGGCGCTACCGTGGCCGACATGGACACCGAGACGACGTTTCCGCTGATCATCTCCGTCGACGACCACACGGTGGAGCCGCCGACCGTCTGGCAGGACCGGCTGCCGAAGAAGTACCTGGACGTCGGTCCGCGCATAGTCCGCGCGCCCCTGAAGGAGATGACCTTCCTGGGCGGGCGGTTCAAGCCCGTCATGGGCCGGCCGGGCGACGACGGCCCGATCGGCGACTGGTGGGTGTACGAGGACCTGCACCGGCCCCTCACCCGCCTCGACACCGCCGTCGGCTACAGCAGGGACGAGATCAAGCTCGAGGTCATCACCTACGAGCAGATGCGCCCGGGTTCCCACGACGTCCCGGCCCGCCTCGCCGACATGGACGTCAACCACGTCCAGTCCGCCCTCTGCTTCCCGACCTTCCCCCGCTTCTGCGGCCAGACCTTCACCGAGGCCGAGGACCACGAGCTGGGCCTGCTGTGCGTCCAGGCCTACAACGACTGGATGGTGGAGGAGTGGTGCGGGCCACAGGCCCGGGGCCGGCTGATACCGCTCACCCTCATCCCCCTCTGGGACGCCGAGCTGGCCGCGCGGGAGGTCCGCCGCAACGCCGCGCGCGGCGTCCGCGCCGTCGCCTTCTCCGAGATACCCCCGCACCTCGGGCTGCCCTCCGTCCACACCGACGACTGGGACCCCTTCCTCGCCGCCTGCGACGAGACCGGCACGGTGGTCGCCATGCACATCGGCTCCTCCAGCCGTATGCCCTCCACCTCCGCCGACGCGCCGCCCGCCGTCGGCTCCACCATCACCTTCGCCAACTGCTGCTTCTCGATGGTCGACTGGCTGATGAGCGGCAAGTTCGAGCGCTTCCCGAACCTGAAGGTCATGTACGCCGAGGGTCAGATCGGCTGGATCCCGTACATCCTGGAGCGCGCCGACGTCGTCTGGGAGGAGAACCGCGGCTGGGGCGGGGTCGCCGACAAGGTGCACCGGCCGCCGTCCGAGCTGTTCGCCGAGCACGTCTACGGCTGCTTCTTCGACGACGCGTTCGGACTCAGGAACCTCGACTCCATCGGCGTCGGCAACGTGCTCTACGAGACCGACTACCCGCACTCCGACTCGACCTGGCCGAAGTCCCGCGAGGTCGGCGAGGCGCAGATGGGGCACCTGGACCCCGACGTGGTCGAGCGGATCGTCCGGCGCAACGCGATCGAGCTGCTGGAACTGACGGACGACGGGCTGTGGCCCGGGAGCGCATGAGAGAGCCGCGGCCCCCTCGGACCAGCCGCAGGGGGCGGCACGGCTGCCCGGCAAGACGGCTTCTCGAAAGTGCAATGAAGTCCTTCTGAACGGAACCCCGAACCCGTACACACCATCTTCCCCACCGAGGTGCGAAGCGTCTCGTACCTGAATATTGCGGTATATATCTCTCTACGGTCGGGGCAAGCATGGCTCTCCAGCAGGCGCAGGTCACCGTCGTCGTCATCGGGTACGACGACGCCGCCCATGTGGCGGACGCGGTGCGTTCGGCGCTCGCGCAGGGGCCTGCCGTCGGCGAGGTGATCGCCGTCGACGACTGCTCCACGGACGGCAGCCTCGAGCTGCTGGAACGCCTGGCCGCCGACGAACCGCGCCTGAAGGTGATCCGCCGCCCGACCAACAGCGGCGGCTGCGGCACCCCGCGCAACGACGGGCTGAACGCCGCGACGTCGCCCTTTGTGATGTTCCTGGACAGTGACGACGTGCTGCCGCCGGGTGCCGTCGACGCGCTGCTGGAGGCGGCCGTAGGGCATGACGCGCCGGTCGCCGCCGGGCTGTGCCTGCGCAAGGAGCTGCCGTCCGGGCGCGAGACCCCCTGGCGGCACGAGCTCTACACCCGGCGCACGCTGGTCGCCCACCCCGCCCGGCGGGAGCGGCTGGTGCACGACACGCTCTGCGTCAACAAGCTCTACCGCACCGACTTCCTGCGTGACCACGGCATCCGCTTCCCCGAGGGCCGCTTCCCCTACGAGGACTTCGTCTTCACCGCGCGCGTGTGGGCCGCCGGGCCGAGCGTCGCGCTCGTCCCGGAGCCGGTCTACATCTGGCACGTGCGCCGGTCGGCGGCCCGGCTGTCCATCTCCCTCGACCGCTCGAACATCAACAACTGGCGGGCCCGTCTCGACGCCGACCAGCTGTCGTACGACATCCTGCTGGGCGCCGGGGAGAAGCTGCTGGCGCGGGCCACGCGGGGGCGCTTCCTCGACCACTCGCTGCGGATGTACGCGCGTGAGCTGGACCTGCGGGGCGCCGAGTACCGGCGCGAGTGGTGGCACCTCACGCGCGCGTACCTGGCCACCTTCGACGAGGGCGACTTCGCGGCGGCGCCCGCGCCCGGCCGGGTCGTCGCCCGGGTGGTCCTCGCCTCCGAGGAGCCGTGCGACCTGGGCCGGCTCAAGGAGTTCGCGGCCCGCCCGGCACGGCTGAACCCGCCGTACGCGCGCGCGGAGGACGGCTCCCCGATCTGGTCGGCGGAGCTGCCCCAGGTGGAGCTGGACCACCTCCTGGTCGACCCGGTGCACCTGCTGCCCGCCGCCGTCGACGCCGAACTGCGGCCACGCGTGCGCGGGACGGTGCTCCGGCTGCGCCTGCACGAGATGTACGGGCGGCTGGCGGATGCGGGACCGCAAACCGTCGAGGCGGAATTCGTGGAGCGGGACAGCGGGCGGGTGGGATTCGCCGCTACGGCGCCCCTCGCGGCCCACCCGGGCTCCGGCACCTGGGCGGCCGAGTTCCCGCTGGACCTGGCGGCGCTGGGCAGCGGCACCTGGGACCTCAGCCTGCGGCTGTGCTTCAGGGACGGCTCTCACCGGGTCATCACCGCCCACGCCGTCGCGGGCGCCGGGCTGCTGCGCCGACACGCACTGCCGAGCCTGCGGCACGCCGTGCTGCTGGTGCAGCCGTACGCGACCCACTCGGGGGCGCTGGCGGTGCGGCTCGCGCCCGGCCTGAGCGGGGTGACGGACGTCGTGCGCCGTCGCCTCAAGCGCCTGTTTCGCTGAACGTGACCACATTCCGTCGGCGTGACACATCCCGTCGACCTGACACATTCCTTGGAAGGGACCCGCTGTACATGACCTGGCTGATCACCGGTGGCGCCGGCTACATCGGGGCGCACGTCGTGCGTGCGATGCTCGACGCGGGCGAACGAGCCGTCGTCTACGACGACTTGTCCACGGGGATCGCCGAGCGGGTGCCCGACGGCGTACCGCTGGTCGTCGGCTCCACGCTGGACGGTGAGCGGCTCGGGCGCGTCCTGCGGGACCACGGCGTCACGGGTGTCGTCCACCTCGCGGCGAAGAAGCAGGTCGGCGAGTCCGTCGAGCGGCCGCTGCACTACTACCGGGAGAACGTCGAGGGCCTGCGCACCCTGCTGTCCGCCGTCACCGAGGCCGGGGTCGCGTCGTTCGTCTTCTCCTCCTCGGCCGCCGTCTACGGCATGCCCGACGTCGATCTCGTCACCGAGGACACGCCGTGCGCGCCGATGAGCCCGTACGGCGAGACGAAGCTGGCCGGCGAGTGGCTGGTACGGGCCACGGGCCGGGCCACCGGCCTGGCCACGGCCTCGCTCCGCTACTTCAACGTGGCCGGCGCGGCCACCCCCGAACTGGCCGACACCGGCGTCTTCAATCTCGTCCCGATGGTGTTCGAGAAGCTGAGCGAGGGCGCCCCGCCGAGGATCTTCGGCGCCGACTACCCGACCCCCGACGGGACCTGCGTCCGCGACTACATCCATGTCGTCGACCTGGCGGAGGCCCATGTGGCGACCGCGCGGCGGCTGCGCGAGGCACCGGGTACGGACCTCACCCTCAACGTCGGGCGCGGGGAGGGCGTCTCGGTGCGCGAGATGATCGACCGGATCAACGCGCTCACCGGCCACGCGCTGCCCCCCGAGGTCGTGGACCGGCGGCCGGGAGACCCCGCAAGGGTCGTCGCCTCGGCGGACCGCGTCGCGGCGGAGCTGGGCTGGAAGGCGCGGTACGGGGTGGACGAGATGATCGCGTCGGCGTGGGCGGGCTGGACCCGGAACCACCCCGCCTGAAACCCCTTGGGGGGTGAGGCCCCCGGCCCCACCCCCCAAGCTCCACTCTCCGCGCTGCCTTTCCGCGCTGCCTCTCCAGCAAGCGCGCTACCTCTCCAAGAAGCCGAACAGCGCTTCCCACCGCCCCGCGATCTCCTCCGCCCCGTACCTGCGGATGTTCTCACGCGCAGCGTCCCCCATCCGGTCCCGCAGCCCCGCGTCCGACATCAACAGGTCCAGCTTGCGGGCGAGTTCACCGGTGTTGCCGGGCCTGGCCAGGAGGCCGTCCTCGCCGTCGCGGATGATCTCGTGAACGCCGGGGGCGCAGTCGAAGGCGGCGCAGGGCACGCCCATGGCCATGGCCTCCATCAGAGCGAGGGGGAAGCCCTCGCCCCTGGACGACAGCGCGAACACCGAGCCGCCCCGCAACGCGCCCGGCACATCGCCCGTACGCCCCATCCACGCCACCGAGTCGTCGAGCCCCAGGGCGGTGCACTGCTTCCTGAGGATCTCCTCGTCCTCCCCGGAGCCGTAGATCTTCAGCACCCAGCCGGGGTGCCGGGACGCCACCTCGGACCAGGTGTCGAGGAGCATGTCGACGCCCTTCTCGTCGCTGAGCCGGCCGATGCTGATGACGGCCTTCTCGGTGCGCGGCGAGGGCACGTCCGGCAGCCAGGGCACGGCGTTCGGCAGGTACGAGGCGTTGTTGAGGCCCGCGCCGATCCACAGGTCGGCGTCCTCGCGGGTGAGGACGAGCATGCGGTCGACGTCCGCGTAGTGCTTGAGGACCCGGCGGAAGCGCGAGGACCGTTTCGAGGTCTCGAAGGACTCGTGGCTCATCCCGATGACGGTCAGACCGCTGGTGTCGGCGAGCTTCACCCACTCCATCGCCCACACCTGGGTCACGATGACGACCGCTCCGGGGCGCGCGGCGCGAAAGAGGTTCGTCAGCACGCCGGCCTTGTCCCGCATGCTCGCGTCCCGCGCCCGGCCGGGGGCCGGCGGCTGACCGGCGTACAACCGGGTGGTGGGGTACGGGAGCTCGCCGAGGTCGTGCGGGTCCTCGGGGGTCGTGATCCCGATGACGTGGACGCGGTGGCCGCGCTCGGTGAACAGGCGGGCCATCTGGTGGGACCAGCTGGTCACCCCGCCCAGCTCGTCCACGCTGTTGGAGACCAGGAAGATGTCCCGCCCCGTCATGCCTTCCTCCACTGGCTGAAGAACTCCTCGACGATGCGCTGCGCGGCCGTGCCCTCGTCGTACTCGCCGAAGTCGGCCACGAACCGCTCGCGCGCCGCCGCGTACTTGACCGACTGCTCCTCCAGCGACGACGTCGCCAGCACGGAGTGCAGCTCCTCCTCGGTGCGCACGACCGGGCCCGGTGCCCGTTCCAGCAGGTCGAAGTAGGTGCCGCGGCCCTCGTGCACGTACTCCTCGTAGTCGTGCGGGAAGAACAGCATCGGGCGGTCCAGCAGGGCGTAGTCGAACATCACCGACGAGTAGTCCGTGATCAGGGCGTCGGCGAGCGCGAGGAGGGGCGTCACGTCGTGGTGGTCCGAGACGTCGATGACCCGGCCCCGCACGGACGGCGGGAGCACGACGTGGTTGAGGTAGTGCGCGCGGACGAGGAGGACGTACTGGTCGCCGAATTCGTCCGCGAAGCGGTCCACGTCGAAGGGCAGCGCGAAACGGCGCTGTCCGTGGTGGCGGAAGGTGGGCGCGTACAGCAGCACCTTCTTCCCGGCCGGGATGCCCAACTCATCGGCCAGAGGCGGCCGTTCGGTCGCACCCCGCGCCGCCGCGAGCGCGTCGTTGCGCGGGTAGCCCACGCGCAGCAGCGTCTTCTCCCGCAGCCGGAAGGCCTTGGCGAGGGTGCGGACGTCGTGCTCCGAGCGGATCAGGAAGTGGTCGAAACGGTCGAGGGAGCGCTGCTGTTCCGCCTGTTCGGGGCGGGACTTGAGCTTCCAGCCGGCCTCGTCGAAGCCCATCCGCTTGAGCGCGGAGCCGTGCCAGGTCTGGATGTAGGTCGTCCCGGGGCGCTTGGTCAGCTTCAGCGGGTAGCTCTGGTTGTCGATCCAGAACTCGGCGCGGGCCAGCGCCTTGAGGTAAGGCAGTGACCAGCGGCGCACCAGCGTGGCGTCGGCAGGGAAGCCCTTCGGGCTGCCCGTGTACGACCACACCGCCTCGAAGTCGAGCCCCTGGCGGCGCATCTCCTCGTAGATCGCCCGGGGGCTGTCGCTGTACTGCCGGCCGAGGTGGCTCTCGAAGACCACCAGCCGCTTCTGCACCGGCATCCGCAGGAAGACGTCGTGGTAGAGGCGGAGCTTGGTCTCCCCGCTGGTGACCTTCGCGCGCAGCGCCTTCGCCTTGCGGTAGCCGGTCTTGGCGAGTCGGCCCGGGGTGCCCCGCAGACCGCGGACGACGAGGTCGTTGGCCTTCTTGCCGGGGACGAGACGGAAGGCGAGGTGGCCGCGGCTGGAGACCTCCGGCTCGATCCGGTCCGCGACCAGCCGGGTCAGGCGGGGGCGCACCGGCACCTCGCCGGTCACCAGACCGGGCCGGGTGGCGGTCAGGCGCGTCGACGTGCGCTCGCCGTCGACGTCCAGGTGGAGCCGTACGTCCCACACGGCGTCCACGATGCCGAGCGGGCGCAGGCCCTTCGCCAGGTCCGCAGAGGCCTCCCAGGAGACGTACGGGCCCTCGTGCCGGACCGTCGCCACCGGGAAACGGAAGGTCTGGAAGCGCAGCCCCTGGCGGCGGGCGTAGAACTCCAGCTCGGCGGTGAGCCGGGCGCCGGCCGGGATGATCCCGAGGGGGTTGGTGACGCGCCCCGCGAGCCGGACGACGCCGCCCTTGCCCCGCTGCTCGTCCTGCCGGTACTCGGTGAGCTCGTTGCGCGGGAACAGCTTGGCGACCGGCCGGGTGTGGTAGCCGAGCTCGGTGACGTCCAGGATCCTGCGCGCGAAGGGATCGTCGTCGATGTGCTCGGCGCACCAGTAGACCCGCCCGTCGCGCTCGGTGAGCGGGGCGGAGACCTTGTCGCGGTTGGTGAGCGTGTCCACGGCCGGAAGCAGGTTGTCCCAGTCGCTCATCCGCAGCAGATACGCGCAGACCGCGTGGATCGGCTCGACCTCGTCGTAGGCGGCCGGGTCGATCGACGTGAGATACGCGCGGGCGAGGGCGGCGAACTCCTGACGGTAGGCGGCGTCCCGGAAGGGCAGGTCGCGCAGGTGCAGCACCAGGTCGTGCTTGAGGAACTTGACGTCCTTGCGGAACCTCAGCTCCGTCATGCCCTGGTCGGCGAGCAACCGGTCGACCCGGCGGTGCATCTCCATGCGATGGGCGAAGTTGGCGATCTCGGCGCGACGGTTGCTGATCGACTTGGCGTTCGCCTTCTCGACCACGTTCCAGTCGTAGACCCGGTTCGGTATCAGCGTGATGCGGCGGGCCGCCACGTAGGCCTGGGCGGAGAAGAGCAGGTCCTCGTAGTGGATGCCGACCGGGAACTCCAGGCCGGCGTCGAGCAGGAACTGGCGGCGGTAGCACTTGTTGGTCGACAGGGTGTCGAAGACCAGCAGGTCAGGCAGCTCGGCGATCGAGTCGAGGGTGCGGGTGCGGGCGTACAGCCACGGGTACCACTTGACCTCCTTGCGGTGCCGCGAGTCCACGTGGACGCGCACGCACATGCCGGAGACGAGGTCGGCGCCGGTGGTCTCGGCCGCGTCCAGGAAGTTGCGGCAGGCGTCGCGCTCCAGGACGTCGTCGCTGTCGAGGAAGACGACGTACGCGCCACGTGCCTCCTGGATGCCGCGGTTGCGGGGCGCGCCGCAGCCGCCGCTGTTCTCGGGCAGCCGGTGCGCGCGCACGCGGCCGGGGTGCTCGGCGGCGAGCCGGCGGGCCACCTCGTACGAGCCGTCCTTGCTGTGGTCGTCGACGATCACGACCTCGACGCTGCGCAGTGTCTGCTCCAGCACCGAGCGCACGGCCGTGGGCAGTCTGGCCTCGTCGTTGTAGACGATCACGACGACGGACATGGCGGGTCGCTGATCCCCGTCCACCTTCACCCCATTCATCACTTCTTCCACCCTCTGGAGGCGATCATGCGCCAGAGGGTCACTTGGGTAGATGTCCAGGGTGCCGGGCGGGTTGCCTCGGCGGCCCCGGACGCGCGGTTCGAGCACCGAGCGTGCACAGAGTATGCACGGAGCGTGCACGGATGGCGTAGGCATCCGCCATCGCCCCGGGTCTTGTCTGACGGTCCGTCAGCTACGAGCATGTAGTCCGCGTCACTCCACCCGCCGGACCGCCAGTGAAGGGGGCGCCATGCCCGCCCTGCCGCCGGAAGGGCGACGACTCGCCTACGGCATCCAGCTGCCCGTCCAGTCCCAGAGCACGATCTACGCCGAACCCTGGGAGGCCACCGCCGGCCCCGACGACCTCGTCGCCGTCGCCCGCGCCGCCGACCGCGCCGGTTTCGCCTACCTCGCGAGCTGCGACCACGTCGCCATCCCACGCCGCCTGGCGTCCGCGATGAGCACGGTCTGGTACGACCCCGTGGCCACCCTCGCCTTCCTCGCGGCGGCCACCGGGCGCATCCGGCTGCTCAGCCACGTGGCCGTGGTGGGCCTACGGCATCCGCTCCTCATCGCCAAGCAGTACGCCACCCTCGACCACCTCGGCGGCGGTCGTCTGATCCTCGGGGTCGGGGCCGGGCACGTGCGGGAGGAGTTCGAGGCGCTGGGGGTCGACTTCGAGCGGCGCGGGGCCGTGCTGGACGAGTCGATCGACGCCCTGCGTGCCGCCCTCGGGCCCGACGAGTTCCCCGAGCACCACGGCAAGCTCTACGACTTCGCGGACCTGGGCCAGCTCCCGCGCCCCGCTCAGGAGCACGTTCCGCTCTGGGTCGGCGGATCGTCCCCGGCCGCCGTGCGCAGGGCCGCCCTCAAGGCGGACGGCTGGCTGCCGCAGGGGGACCCGCGGGACCGGCTGCCCGCGCAGATCGCGCGGATACGGCGGCTGAGGGGGGAAGCGGGCATCGAGGGGCCGTTCTCCGTCGGCGCCATCGCCGAGCCCCTGTACGTCGGCGAGCCGCGCTGGGACGTGGGGCGCCGCACGCTCACCGGCCGGCCGGAGGTGCTGGCCGAGTCCCTGCGGGCGTACCGGGCGATGGGCGTGGACCAGATCCAGGTGCGGTTCCGCAGCCGCAGCCGCACCGAACTCACCGACCAGATAGCCGCGTTCGGCGCCGAGGTGGCGCCCGACCTCTAGGGAGAACGGCATGGGCAAGCTGGACGGACGTGTCGTCATCGTCACGGGCGCGGCACGTGGACAGGGTGAGCAGGAGGCCCGCCTGTTCAGAGCGGAAGGGGCCGAGGTCGTGCTCGCCGACGTCCTCGACGAGCAGGGCGAGGCCCTGGCACGGGAGATCGGTGGGCGGTACGTCCATCTCGACGTGGGCGAGGAGGAGGCCTGGCGGGCCGCGGTGACCGCGGCGAAGGAGACGTACGGCCGCATCGACGGCCTCGTCAACAACGCCGGCATCCTGCGCTTCAACTCCCTGGTCGACACGCCCCTCGACGAGTTCATGCAGGTCGTACGGGTCAATCAGGTCGGCTGCTTCCTCGGCGTGAAGACCGTGGCGCCGGTGATGGAGGACGGCGGCACCATCGTCAACACCGCCTCCTACACGGCCGTGACCGGTATGGCGGCCGTGGGCACGTACGCCGCCACCAAGCACGCCATCCTCGGCCTCACCCGGGTCGCCGCCCTCGAACTCGCGGACCGGCGCATCCGCGTCAACGCGATGTGCCCCGGCGCCATCGACACCGCGATGTCCAACCCGGCCCAGCTGGACCCGGCGGCGGACGCGGCGGAGACGAGCCGGGCGCTGGACGAGCTGTACCGCAAGCTCGTGCCGCTCGGGCGGATCGGCAGGCCGCAGGAGGTGGCGCGGCTGGCGCTGTTCCTGACGTGCGACGACTCGTCGTACATCACCGGGCAGCCGTTCGTGATCGACGGTGGGTGGCTGGCGGGCGTGAGTGTCATCTGACTGCCCATCAGCTATTGACCCGCCATGCCGGTGGTGCGACAGTCTGTCGAAACTGACGGAGCGTCAGAAATGGCGTCAGGAACCTTGGCGTCTCGGAAATCTTCGCGACCGGGGACGGTGAACCTCCTTGGAATTCGGGCTCTTTGTACAGGGATACGTGGGCAAGCGCGCCGAGACCGACCCGCTCGCCGAGCACAAGGCGCTGATGGAGGAGACCGAGTACGTCATCCAGGCGGACAAGTCCGGCTTCAAGTACGCGTGGGCCTCCGAGCACCACTTCCTGGAGGAGTACTCGCACCTGTCGGCCAACGACGTGTACCTGGGGTACCTGGCGCACGCGACCGAGCGCATCCACCTCGGGTCCGGGATCTTCAACCCGCTCGCCCAGGTCAACCACCCGGTCAAGGTCGCCGAGAAGGTGGCCATGCTCGACCATCTCACCGGCAACCGGTTCGAGTTCGGCAGCGGGCGGGGGGCCGGGTCGCACGAGATCCTCGGGTTCCTGCCCGGGATCACCGACATGAACTACACCAAGGAGATCTGGGAAGAGACCATCGCCGAGTTCCCGAAGATGTGGCTGCAGGACGAGTACGTGGGCTTCCAGGGCAAGCACTGGTCGCTGCCGCCGCGGAAGGTTCTGCCGAAGCCGTACGGGAAGTCGCACCCGGCGATGTGGTACGCGGCCGGGTCGCCGCCGTCGTACGCCATGGCGGCGAAGAAGGGGCTCGGGGTGCTGGGCTTCAGTGTGCAGAAGGTCGCCGACATGGAGTGGGTGCTGGAGCAGTACAAGACGGCGATCGTGGACGCGGAGCCGGTGGGGGACTTCGTCAACGACAACGTGATGGTGACGACCACGGCGATCTGTGCGCCGACGCATGACGAGGCGATCGAGATCGCGGTGAACGGGGGGCTGCACTATCTGCCCTCGCTGGTGTTCCGGTACCACGACACGTTCCCTCGCCCCGAGGGGTTTCCGGTGTGGCCGGAGACGTTGCCCGAGTACACGCCGGAGTTCGTCGAGCTGTTGATCGAGGAGGAGCTGCTGATCTGCGGGGATCCGGACGAGGTGCTCACGCAGTGCAAGCGGTGGGAGCAGGCCGGGGCGGATCAGTTGTCGTTCGGGTTGCCGGTGGGGGTGCCGAAGGAGGAGACGTTGCAGACGATTCGGTTGATCGGGGAGCACGTGATTCCGAAGATCGACACGGATCCGGTTCATCGGACGTCCCGGTTCCGGGCTGCCGCGTAATCGCCGTTGCGGGGTGCGGGGTGCGGGGTGCGGGGTGCGGGTTGCGTGAGGGCTGGTCGCGCCCGCGCGGCGGAGCCGCAAATCGATACAGCCCGCGCCCCTCAACGGCGTCTCCCACACGTGAGTCGAGGAGTTGACGTCATGCTCGATCACCTCATCAAAGGCGCGACCGTCGTCGACGGTACGGGCGCGCCCGGCTACACCGCCGACGTCGGAATACGCGACGGTCGAATCGCCGTCATCGGTACCGTCACCGGGGAAGCCCACACCAGTGAGGACGCCTCCGGACTCGTCCTCGCCCCCGGCTTCGTCGACCCCCACACCCACTACGACGCCCAGCTTTTCTGGGACCCGTACGCGACCCCGTCCCTCAATCACGGTGTCACCACCGTCGCGGCCGGCAACTGCGGGTTCACGCTCGCGCCGCTGAGCCCGGACCGTCCCGAGGACGCCGACTACACCCGCCGGATGATGTCCAAGGTCGAGGGCATGTCGCTGGTCGCGCTCGAAGAAGGGGCGCCCTGGAGCTGGAACTCGTTCGGGGAGTATCTGGATGCCCTCGACGGGCGCATCGCGGTCAACGCCGGCTTCATGGTGGGGCATTGCGCGCTCCGGCGATACGTCATGGGCCCCGACGCGATCGGCGGACAGCCCACCGACGAGCAGCTCTCCGCCATGCTCCGTCTCCTCCATGAGGCCATGGACGCCGGTGCCTGGGGGTTCTCCACGACCCAGTCGTCCACGCACTCCGACGGGGACGGCAAGCCGGTGGCCTCGCGGCATGCGCTGCCCGCCGAGCTGCTGGCCCTCTCGCGGGCCGTCGGTGAGCACGAGGGGACGCAGATCGAGGCGATCGTCGCCGGGTGTCTCGATCAGTTCAGCGACGCGGAGATCGAGCTGTTCGCGGAGATGAGCGCGGCGGCCGGGCGGCCGCTCAACTGGAACGTGCTGACCATCGACTCGGCCGTGCCCGAACGGGTGCCCCGGCAGCTGCTCGCCAGTGAGCGGGCCCGGAAGGCGGGCGGGCGGGTCGTCGCGCTCACCATGCCGATCCTCACGCCGATGAACATGTCCCTGGGCACCTTCTGTGCCCTGAACCTGATACCGGGCTGGGGTCCGGTCCTCGGCCTCCCCGTCCCCGAGCGGATCGAGAAGCTGCGCGACCCGGGCGTACAGGCGGAGTTGCTGCGGCACTCCCAGGCCAAGGAGGCCGGTGTCTTCCGGCGGCTGACCAATTTCGGGCGGTACGTCATCGGGGACACCTACAGCGCGGCGAACCGGGGTCTGAGCGGGCGGATCGTGGCGGACATCGCCGCCGAGCGCGGGCAGGAGCCGTTCGCCACGCTGGTCGAGATCTGCGCGGCCGACGAACTGCGCACGGTGCTGTGGCCGATGCCGACCGACAACGACCCGGCCTCCTGGGCCATGCGCGCCGAGGCCTGGCAGCACGAGGACGTCATGCTGGGCGGCTCGGACGCCGGGGCGCATCTGGACCGGATGTGCGGGGCGCCGTACACCACCCGGTTCATCGGGGACTGTCTGCGCGGGCGGAAGCTGGCGAGCCTGGAGCAGGCGGTGAAGATGCTGACGGACGATCCCGCACGGCTCTTCGGGCTGCGTGAGCGGGGGCGGGTGGCGGAGGGCTTCCATGCGGATCTGGTGCTCTTCGACCCGGAGCGGATCGACGCCGGTACGGCCACCCTGGTGCACGACCTGCCGGGTGACAGCCCGCGGCTGGACTCCAAGGCGATCGGGGTGCGGGCCGTGTGGGTCAACGGGGTCGAGGCGATCCGCGACGACGTGGTGACCGGGGCCGTGCCGGGGCGTGTGCTGCGGTCGGGGCGGGACACCAGGACGGTGGCCACGCGGTGAGTGCCAAGGCAGCCGTCGACGGGCAGCGGTTGTTCCTCGGGGGCTCGTGGGCGGAACCGGACGGCGGCCATTACGCCGTCATCGACCCGGCCACCGAGGAGACCGTCGGGTGGGCTCCGCAGGCCTCGCGGGATCAGGTGCACGCGGCCTGCGCCGCGGCCCGCGAGGCCTTCGGGCCGTGGTCGCGTACGGCGCCCGAGGAGCGGGCGGCCGTGCTGGCCCGGGCGGCGGACATCATCCAGGGCCACCTCGTGCCGTACGCCGGACTGGCCCAGGCCGAGACCGGCGCGACCACGGGGACGGCCCGGGGCATGCAGGTGGGCGTCGGGGCGGCCCGGTTCCGGCGGTACGCGCGCGTGGAGCCCGCCGAGTGGGCGATCCCGCCGCAGATCAACGAGGCCGGACCGATGGGGAGGGCGGGCGTGATGGGCGCGCTGGCCGTCCGCCAGCCCGTCGGGGTCGTCACCTGCATCACCTCGTACAACAACCCGTGGGCCAACCCGGCGGGCAAGATCGCCCCCGCGCTGGCCATGGGCAACACGGTGGTCGTGAAGCCGGCCCCGCAGGATCCGCTGTCCGTCTACCGGATGGCGGAGGCGCTGGAGGCGGCGGGGGTGCCGCGCGGGGTGGTGAACGTCGTATCGGGCAGGTCGGTGGAGGTCGGCGAGGCGGCCGTGTCGTCCCCGGACGTCGACATGGTGAGCTTCACCGGGTCCACGGCCGTCGGGCAGCGCATCGCCGAGGCGTGCGGGCGGGACATGAAACGCCAGTTGATGGAGCTCGGCGGGAAGGGTGCGGCGGTCGTCTTCGACGACGCGGACATCGGTTCGGCGGTGGCCGGGATCGGGACGACGTTCTCCTTCTACAGCGGACAGATCTGTACGGCGCCGACGCGGGTGCTGGCCCAGCGGGGTGTGTACGACCGGCTGGTGGAGCAACTCGCGGCATACGCGGGCCGGTTGAGGGTGGGTGACCCGAGGGAGCGGGACACGGTGGTCGGGCCGGTGATCTCGGCGGCGCACCGGGACCGGGTGGAGTCCTACGTCGAACTCGGCCGCAAGGAAGGCGCGGTGGTGGTGGCCGGCGGCGAACGGCCCCCGCACGAGCGCGGCTTCTACGTCGCGCCGACCCTCCTCGCGGACTGCACCAACGACATGCGGGTCGCGAGGGAGGAGATCTTCGGACCCGTCGTCTGCGTCGTCCCCTTCGACGAGGAGGAAGAGGGCATCGCCCTCGCCAACGACACCGACTACGGCCTGATCGACTACGTCTGGTCCGGCGACGTCGCCCGCGCCTTCCGGGTCGCGCGGCGGCTGCGGGCCGGCGGGGTGGGCGTGAACACCGTCGGGCGCAACATGGAGGCGCCGTTCGGGGGGTTCAAGAAGAGCGGGGTCGGGCGGGACGTGGGGTCGTACGCGCTGCACGCGTACAGCGAGGTGCAGGCGATCGTGTGGCCGGGGTGACGGTGGCAGGGGTGACGGTGGCAGGGGTGACGGTGGCAGGGGTGACGGTGGTCAGGATGGCGCTCGTTTGCGCCCGCACACGGGCAGGGTGCCGGCTCGCGCGGTAGGGCTCGTCGGCACCCTGCGCTGGGGGGCGTCTACGGGTGGATTCGGACTGTCCGGGCCGTGCTGCCGTGGACGTCCTTGACCGTGAAGTCGACGCCGTTGATGGTGCAGTGCAGCGGCGGGGTGCCTCCGCAGCCCATCTCGGTGCCGTCGCCATAGGCCTTGATCTGGACGTTGTTCCTGCTGATCTGCGGGAAGGTGACGCGTTCGATCCAGAAGCGGTGAGCCTTGAACCCTTCACCCTTCTTGACCTGGACCTTGCAGTCGAGGTCGGCGCATTTCTTCAGGCGCGGGGGATAGGAGACGGCGCGCGTTTGCGCTGCACCCGCCGTGCCGGCCATGACACCCGTCACAGCCAGAGCGAGAGCGGCCGCGCCCATAGCGACTTTGCGGGAGCGAGCGGCTGCGCGCCTGGTCGCTCCCAGCTTCAGCTTCGTGGTGTGTCCCATGCGGCGGTTCTACCGGGCAGGCCGTGGGACGGGTCCCGACGTGCGCCCTGATCAGGCACGTCCGACCGTCAGTCCGCCAGGTCCACGCGCACCGTCAGGAGGTTGGTCCCGAACGCCCTGACCCCGACGCTGTTGAACCGGGGCAGGGAACGCAGGCGGGCGACCGGGTCGTCGTCCGGCAGCAGCTGGGCCGTGCCGGTGTGCCACCGCCCCCGGATCCGCACCCGCACCCGCGGATCGGCCTTGATGTTGCGGACGTACTGGGACTTCTCACCGAACTCGGAGACCAGCCAGAAGGAATCCCCGACCCGGCGGCCGCCCACCGGTGTCTGCCGGGGCACGCCGGAGACCCGGCCTGTGGTCTCCAGGACGGTCTGGAGCGGGAGGCGGCGCAGCACCGGGTTGCCGACGCGGCGCTGGAACGTGGTGGCAGCACGGAATCTGAGGTCGGCGAGGCGGGACATGATGGGTGAGTCTCCTGTCTCGTGCGGGCTGTCATGGGCGCGACGGTCGAACTGTTGCTTCAATGGTCCCCGACGCGGCATGACGAGAGCGGGTGGCTGCCGATGCGGGTCGTGACCTGGAACCTGTGGTGGCGGTTCGGGCCCTGGGAGGCCCGCCAGAAGGCCATCCTCGCCGAGCTCCGCGACCTGCGCCCCGACGTCGTCGGCCTGCAGGAGGTCTGGGCCGCCGACGGCGAGAACCAGGCGGAGTGGCTGGCCGGCGAACTCGGCATGCACTGGGCCTGGGCCCCCTCACCCGCCCCCGACCGCTGGCGCCGCCGGATCGGCGACCCCACGGTCGACATCGGGAACGCCGTACTGAGCCGATGGCCGGTCGTGGCACAGCGCACGCTGCGCCTCCCCGCCCCCTCGGAGGTCGACGACGGCCGCCTCGCCCTCTTCACCCGCCTGTCCACCCCCTCCTACGACATCCCCTTCTTCACGACCCACCTCACCTCCGCCCTGCACGCCTCGGCCGTCCGCTGCCGCCAGGTCACCGCGCTCGCGGAATTCATCGCCGAGAACCGCGGCGACACACCCTTCCCCACCGTCGTCACCGGCGACTTCAACGCCTGGCCGGACTCCGACGAGATCCGCCTCTTCGGCGGCTACCGCACCGCGCCGGTCGTGCCCAAGCAGGTCTTCTTCGACGCCTGGCAGTACGCCGACCCCGACGCCCCCTGCGCCACCTGGGACCGCGAGAACCCGTACGTCGCGGCCGGCCAGGGGCCGAGCGTGCGGATCGACTACATCCACGTGGGACCGCCGGGGGCGGGCGGGCTGGGGCATGTGCGGGGCGTGCGGCGGGCGGGGGACGGGCCGGTCGACGGCGTCTGGCCGTCCGACCACGCGGCGGTGGTGGCGGACCTGGGGGATGGGCCGACGCCCTGACGGGCGACAGAGCGCTACGGACGCCTCCGCGCCCCCCGGCGCTACGGACGCCTCTGCGCCCCCCGGCGCTACGGACGCCTCCGCGTCACCAGCGCGACGACTGTCCCGATCCCCCCGATCACCAGCCCGATCCCGCCGAAGATCAACGGCAGCAGCCACAGCGAGGCGAACCCCTTGATCCGCGCGTCCTCGGGGGAGTCCGCGCGGTAGAGCACCTCCACCTGCTCGCCCACCTCGTACGACGGTGGATTGGAACCCGTGGAGTCCCGGAACTTCCTCGGCGTGCCGTCCGCCGACGCGAACTCGACCACCGGGTACGCGGCGGGATCGTCGTTCACCCGCTTCTTGCGAGCCGTGCCGGTGCCGTCGTTCCGCCACTCCAGGGCCACCACCGTGCCCCGGGCGCGCTCCGCATCCGTCAGGAACGAGACCGACACTCCCGCGAGGATCAGCCCGACGACCAGGAACAGCCCACCGAACGCGATGACCCCGAACGTGATCCACCGGCGCGCACCGCGCCCGCGCACCTGAACCTGCACGACGTCCCCCTCACTTGTCCGAAGCGAGAGGGACGCTATCCCAGCCGGGCCGACCCTTGCGCGCCCCGCTCACCCACTGGCCGCGCAGTGATCGCGGAAGAGTCATGTGCGGGCGGACTTGAGGGCGCTGAGGAGGGTGTTGAAGGTGGCGGGGGTGGTGGTGAGGACGGTCTGGGCGGGGTCGGCGCTTTCGGTCAGGTGGATGGCTGTCGGGATGGTGGCGGATATGTGGACGCAGGCCTCACCTTCTTGGCAATAGGACGACTTGTGCCAGGTGCTGGTGGGCATGTTGGGCTCCTTACAGGTTCTGGGCGATGGAATGGATCAGGTCCCGGGACTTCCCGGGTCCGAGGGCGGTCGATTCGACGATGTCCAGGAGACGCCGGTACTTCTCCAGGTGGGCTTCGGCGTCGAGCAGGACAGGGCCGTGGAACTGATCCAACTGCACGGTGTCGAGCTGTGGTACGGCCCCGGAGAGGTAGTTGATGGACTGCCCTGATCCCGGGAACGCACCAACATCGAACGGAAGGACCCGAAGGGTGATGTGCTCCCGTTCCATCATGTCGATCAGATGCCGGAGCTGTTCATGGGCCACCCGTCGCCCGCCGACTCGCATGTGCAGGGCTGCTTCGTGAATGACGGTGCTGTACGGATTCGGGTTTTCGGATCAGCCGGCTCCGCAACCCCCACCGCCCGCCGAGCATGAGCACGGCCGAGGACTGCGCCTTGTACGGGCCTGCGCGGACGCATGCGGCGCGTCGGTGCTCGGCGACTCGGCCGCGGCGAAGGGCGGCAAGCTGCTGTGGGCCGCGTGCGGAGGCGGGGTGGCGGCGTGGTGAGCGGAGCCCTGGACGCGGGAACGCGATGTTCGCCCCTGGCGGGCGGCGCCATACTGGGAGGCGGAGCGATGCCCTTTCACCGGGAGCAGACCATGAGCGCACAACCTGAACACGGCGGCTGGGGAACGATGCCCCTCCCGGAGATCCGGACCGTGGACGACCTGCGCAGTGCGCTCAGCCGCTACGGCTTCCCGGGCGACCGGGAGCGATTCGAGGAGGAGCTGGCGGCGGCCATAGGAGCATCCCCGACCAACGACCTCGCGGGCGCCACGGCGGTGGTCCGCGCGTACCGGCACCGGGTCCTGATCAGGAACTCACCCGACATCATGTCGGCCCTGGAGGACGCCCGCACCGGAGGCGGCGGCACGTGAACGAAGTCCCGTTGGAGGAGGCCGAGCCCGCTAGGAAGGCGTTCGGCGACCTGACGGAGGGGGAGCGGGAAGTCGTACGGGAAGCGCTCACGACCATCGGGCGCGACCCGGCCGTGGGCCGAGAGATCCCCGGGTGGCGGCCTCCCTCCGTGGAATACACGTACACGACGCCTATGGCCCGCGACTCGGCGGAGGCGATCACGGTCGTGTACACGCACACCTTGGGCATGGGCGTGACTGTCGTGTACTACTTCCGTGATCCACAGGTTGTGGACTGAGCGCACCGGAGGACGGGGAGCGCGGCCGCGCCGAAACCTGCTCAGGCGGCGAACCACGGAACGCGGCAGGCGTGGTGCGCATCGGGCTCCGGGCACAGCGTTCTGATCAGTGTCTTGCGGATCGCCCGCCAGGTGCGCAAGGAACACACCAGGCGGACGCGCAACTCGACCGGTTCCCGCGCACCGCTGCTCTGGCCGGGGTGCTCCCACGCCCACTGCTCCGCCAGGAAGTCATACATGTCGGCGGTGGACATCCCGCTCCCGGGAAGAGTCCGCGCGATGCTCTCCCCGACGATCCGGGCGCTCCGGGAACCCGCCGCCTCCGCGACGAGTTCCCTCACCCAGTCCAGCCCCTCTTCGTCCGCGTACAAGCCGAACCTCAGGGTGCGTGTCCTCATCACATCAGGCCTGTCCGGTCGTCTTCTCTCCCACTCGTGTTTCGCATCATGTCCCAGGAAGATCGGCTTCGTGAACGCCGCCGACGCCCCCGGCAGCGGCCCCAGCGAGATCCCCGGCTGCGGCCTCCGTCCGTGGGGTACGCGTATCCGACACCCTTGGCCGTGTTACTCGGGTGGTGTGCGGTGGCATTCAGCCGGTCAGCCCTGTTCAGGCGCGGCCCATTCGACGAACTGGATGATCACGCCGTTGGGGTCGGTGACCTGGAACAGCCGTTCACCCCAGGGTTCCTGACGCAGCGGCATGGTGATCTCGATTCCGGCGTCACGCAGTCGCTTCTCCTCTTCTTCCAGGCCGTCGGCGAGAGTGAAGGCCAGGATCAGGCCGTCGGCATGCCGGTCGCGCTGGTCGGGCGGCAGCACCTCGATGCCGCGGGCGAGCAGGACGACATCGACCGCGTCGGGCCGTGACAGGGAGGCGAAGCCGTCGGCGGTCTGCTGGACGGTGTAGCCCACGTGGGTGGTGAGGAACTCCTGGGAGGCGGTGACGTCGTCAACGGTCAGCGAGATGGTGGACGCGGTGAACTGCACGGGTCTCCTGGGTGTGTGGTGTGGGTGTGGCGGCCGACAAGGTTTCAGTCGGCGTAAAGTTACGTCGGGTGTAAATTTATGCCAGGAGTTTTGGAGTGTCAACGTAAATATGCTACGAGGGTAAGATTGCGCCATGGCTAGTCAGATGCCCGCCCCCGCCCCCGCCGCCGGGCTGCGCGAGGCGAAGAAGCAGGAGACGCGGCAGCTCATCTCCGACCACGCCACCCGGCTGTTCATCGCCCAGGGCTTCGAACGGACGACCATCGCCGAGATCGCCGCCGCCGCCCGCGTCGCCAAGAAGACCGTCACCAACTACTTCGCCCGCAAGGAAGACCTCGCCCTGGACCACCAGGAGGAGTTCGCCACCTCCCTGGCCCGCGCCGTCGCCGCCCGGCGCCCGGGCGAATCGGCGCTGGCCGCACTTCGCCGCGCGTTCGCCGACGCGGTGGCCGCCCAGGACCCCGTCGCCGGGTTCTCCGGGCAGGAGTTCGCCCGCATGGTCGCTGACAGCCCCACCTTGACCACCTGCCTGCAGGGCCTGCACGAGCAGCGCGAACACCACCTCGCTCAGGCGCTCGCCGAGGCCACCGGCGCCGAACCCGACGACATCACCGTCCAGACCGCCGCCGGCCTGCTGGGCACCGTTCAGCGCGTGCTCTTCCACCGCACTCAGACGCTCACCCTGGCCGGCCGCCCCGGCGACGAGATCGCTCGCGTCATCGCTGCCGAAGCCGCCCAGGCCTTCAGCCTGCTGGAGCCCGCCCTGTCCGACTACGCCACCGCCTGACCACCGGCGCCGTTGTGCTACGTTCCCCGCCGATATGATCACCTACTCCCCCAGAGCAACAGCACGTCGCCGCACGGCTGTTGTCGCTCTCGTCCCCTCGCTCCTCTCCCTCCTCTTCGCCCTGACGGCCTGCGGCGTCTTCGGGACTTCCGAGTACGGCACCAAGGAACGCACCATCACGGTCGAGGCGGGCGAGGCCTTCACCCTCACCGTCCCGGCCAATCCCAACATGGGCCAGAACTGGTACCTGGCCGAACCGCGTCCCGACTCCGAGGTGCTCCGCTACGAGGGCAAGCGGGAGGAGATCGAGGGCACCGATGAGGGCGTCTCCGGTGGTGGGGACGGCACCCAGTACTTCGACTTCACGGCGGTCGCCTCCGGGAAGGCGACGGTGAAGCTGCTCCACTGCCCGCTCGGGAGCTGCGGCAGTGCCGCCGAGGCCGAGGCCACGCCCGTTCCGATCCCCACGGCCACGGGCCCGACAGGGCCAGGTGCCGACCCGGCGTACTTCCTTTACGAGGTGACCGTCCGCTGACTCCGTGCCGGCGGCCCGGCCCGATTGCGGCGGGCCGGGTCCAGGTGCCACACGGGCCGGGCTTTCGCCGTCCCTGGTCGAGGTGAGCGTCAGTGGTGATGCTTGTCGATTGCTCGGAAGCTGCCGACAAGCGCGAATGGCACGACCATCCCGTCGAATACCGGCGTGCCGGCGATTGCGCTGCTGGAGTTCCGGGGCCCGATAGTAGCAATTGCAGCCCCGTTGTCGCAGGTAATCCCCGTGAAGAATTCGATGGTCTTATTGCTGTCGTTTCGGACGTTGAAGCTGGTCGCGGGACTACTGATCACAGCGGTGCACACACCCTGCTCGGCTGAAAACGTTCGCTCGTTGACGTGGATCTGTCCCCGATCGTCGTTCCGGAAGTTTCCGCGATGGTCCCTCTGGTAGTCGTACTGCGTCTGGCCGTCGCCTCCCTGGGGGACAGAGGCGTCGGCCTTCTGGACCGACGGGGCGGACTTCACGACGGGACTGGAAGCGGAAGCGTAGTTCACACTGGTGGCGGCAAGGACGGTGACGCCGACCGACAATGCGATCGCGACGACGGTGCGCGTACGCATTTCGATTCTTCTTTTCACAGGCATTTGCTCCATCTCTCCGGCGTGTCGACCGGGCCTGGCCGACTACGAATGAACATACTGATGCTTAATTTTGTCGCCACCTCAGAAAGTTTGGGGGGCCTCGAAAAGGGGCCGATCGGGCGCACGGATGCCCGGACGCTTGTGCCTGATGGAGCGTCAGAAAAGCGCAGTCAGAGGGAGCTTGGGGTTTGGTTGAGCCGATCGGGGGGCTGGCTTGATGATCCGTCACACATTTGCGCGCGAGTCGGGCATTGACATCACCTCACGCGACTGCTAGCGCCCGTTTCGGGTCGAGACTCCGTCCGGGTTCAAGCCGTGATGATCACGGCGTGGGGGCGGGCGGCGCGAGGCCGACGCTTCCGGGCTGATCGCCTGAGAGGTCAGCGTCGACCCCGGGCACTCGGAGGAGAAGCTGAGCTCTTCACGTCCGCGGCGTAGTCGGGCTCGGCTGCCCTCTCATGGGCACCCCGATGTGGCGGCGCGCCGCCCGGCGCCGTCGGCTGCTACGAGCGCCCCAGGAAGATGGGGTTGGTGAACGCCGCCAACGCCCCCGGCAACGGCCCCACCGCCGCCTCGTGCCGCAACTCCGCGCGTACGTACGCCGCGTACGAGGGCGTCGTACGCCACTCCACGACCCCGGACCCCGACACCGGCAGCGGCGCGCTCGTGAACAGTACGCCCTGGTCGGTGACGAAGCGGACCGTGCAGCGGGGTGCGCCGGACGCCTTCAGGCGTACCGTCACCGGGGTGTCCCGGTCGGCCTCCAGCCGTTCGCCGATGCCCGCCTGTTCGCCGCGGCCGCCCGAGACGGTGAACGACAGCGAGACGTTCTTGGACTCGGCGATGTAGGACCGGCCCGCCCTGATGCCCTCCTGGATCGCCTCGCGGGTCAGGTCGTCGGCGAGGACGACCGTCTGGGGGGAGCCGACCGGGTCGGGGCTGCGGTGGGCGTCGCTGTTGCCCATCGCCGGGATCCAGTCGCGGCCCTTCTCGCGCACCGACGCGACCAGCATGCTGTCCCAGTCCGCGAGGGACACCTCGTCGTCCGGCGTCCACGGGCCGTTCCAAACCTCGATCGCGTCGGCCTCGCCGAAGCCGAACTTCCAGTTGCAGCCGACGCAGGTGGCGTGCGGGTGGGCGGGGACGACCAGGCCGCCCGCACGGCGGATCTGGCGGGCGAACTTGCCGAAGCGGTTGTCGCGGGCCCGGTAGCGCCAGTCGATGAACGTGCCCGGCTCGACGCCCAGGGCCACCACGTGGCCGTTGCGCGTCGTGATCTCCTCGCCCAGCATCACGAGCAGGTCGTCGCCCGCCACGTCGGCCCAGTGCGCGTGCGCGGAGTGCGTGTTGTGCTCCGAGCTGTTGATGAAGTCCAGGCCCGCCTCGCGGGCCAGCGCCGCGATCTCCGCCGGGGTGCGGCGGCCGTCGGAGTACCAGGAGTGCAGGTGGCAGTCGCCCCGGTACCAGGCGCGGCCCCGGCCCTTCGCCCGCTCCGGCGGGTACGTCGGCTCGACGGCCTCCGCCTGCTCGCCGTACGTCAGGGTGATCGCGATCTCGTAGGTGAGGCCCTGCGGCGCCACCGTGTACGGGCCGAGGGCGATCTGCCAGGTGCCTTCCTCGATCGTGCCGGGAAGGTAGCCCGGCGTCGCCTCCTCGGCGCGGATGAAGAACTCCGTGCGCGCACCGCCCGACCAGCCCCGGAACCCCCTACCGCCGAGCTCGGTGCCGCGCTGGTCGAAGATGCCGATGTCGAGGGCGTTGCCGGGGGTGCCGGCGGGGACGGACGGGCGGTCGTAGGTGTAGGAGACCTTGATCTCCCGCACACCGTCGGGGACTTCGACGGGTACGTACACGAAATCAGGCGAACCGGGCGGCAGAGTCCCGCGTACCGTACGGGTCTCGGCGTCGTGCATGTCGTCCGCCCCTCTCGCAAAGGTCACGCTTCCCAACGTAAGCGCGGCCGCGGCGCCCGTCACGAACAGGGCGCGTCTTCCGAGTCTTGCGTCGTCATCACACATGCCGGTGAGCGTTCCCCGTGGGGGTGAACTGGTAAGGGCGGGAAGGAAATCAGCGGGCGTCGAGCGAGGGGGAGCCGCTGTGGCGAGTGGGGTTTCGGACAGTTTCCGGTACGCGGTCAGGCATACGTCCGTCCTGCGTCACCACGGCGTGGCGGCACGCGGACGACGACCCTGACCAACGCCGGTACGGGACGCCTGGACCGGTTCGCCGACCGGCCGAGCGAGTCCACCGAGAGCTGCGAGCACTGCGGGGCGCGACTGCGGCTGAGGCTCCGGTCCACCGCGGACGTGGAGCGTTCCTGACCATGGCCGCCACCGCCGTCGCCACCGTCCTGTTCGCCTGGAGCACCCTGTGGAGCCTGCTGCTGAGCCGCAGTCACCACGCCCCCGAGGTCACCCGCATCGACGGCCCCGAACCGACCGGCGTCCGGCACGGCCGGGGGACGCCCTCCGCGGAGGGCGCCGGGTGACGGAGCGCGGCGCGTCAGCCGACGAGAGCCCGCGCTCACGGTCCGCGGAGGAGCGGATGGACACCGCCAACTGTGCCGACCGGTCAGTATGGACACCCGACCCTCGGAACGGTACAGATGCAGTCATGCGCATCTCCGTCACGATCTTCCTCACCGACGAGAGCATCACCCCGATCCGGCTCGCCCGTGAGCTGGAGCAGCGTGGGTTCGCCGGGCTGTATCTGCCCGAGCACACCCACATCCCCGTCGAGCGCACCACCCCGTACCCGGCCGGCGGCGACCTGCCGCCCGAGTACGGCCGCACCCTCGACCCCTTCGTCGCCCTCGGCCAGGCCGCCGCCGTCACCGAACGGCTCGGCCTCGGCACCGGCATCACGCTGGTCGCCCAGCACGACCCGATCGACCTGGCCAAGCAGATCGCGACCCTGGACCACCTGTCCGGCGGGCGCTTCACCCTTGGCCTCGGCTTCGGCTGGAACGTCGAGGAGGCCGCCGACCACGGGGTGGAGTGGCGGACGCGCCGCGAACTCGTCCGGGACCGGATGGCCCTGATGCGGGCGTTGTGGGCGGACGAACCCACCGCGTACGAGGGCGAGTTCGGTGCCGTACGTGCCAGTTTCGCCTACCCCAAACCGGTGCAGAAGCCGCGTGGTCCCAAGGTGAACGGCCCGCGTACGCTCATCGGCGGTGCCGCAGGGCCGAAGCTGTTCGCGCACATCAGCGAGTACGCCGACGGCTGGCTCCCGATCGGCGGCCGAGGATTGTCCGAAACCATCCCCCGGTTGCGCACCGTCTGGTCCGACGCAGGCCGCGACCCGAACGCCCTGCAGGTCGTGCCGTACGCCGTGTTCCCCACCCCCGGCAAGCTGGCGCACTACGCGCAGTTGGGGATCGAAGAGGTCGTAGTGCAGTTGCCTCCGGCGGGCGAGGCGGAGGTTCTGCGGGCGCTGGACGGCTGTCAAGCCTTCCTCGACCGACCTCCCGGCCCTGATCAACCCGACCGTATGCTCGAAGGATGACGACCTCCGCGACCTCCGGAACCGGCTCGACACCTGGCCCGACCGAGAACTCCCTGCGTCGCGCCCTCAAACGCGCCCGGGACGGCGTCGCCCTCGATGTGACAGAAGCGGCGGTTCTGCTGCAAGCTCGCGGCGAGCACCTCGACGACCTCGCCGCGTCCGCGGGGCGGGTGCGTGACGCGGGCCTCGAGGCGGCCGGCCGGCCCGGCGTCATCACCTACTCGAAGAGCGTCTTCATCCCCCTCACCCGGCTGTGCCGGGACAAGTGCCACTACTGCACCTTCGTCACCGTCCCCGGCAAGCTGCGCCGCGCCGGGCACGGGATGTTCATGTCCCCGGACGAGGTCCTCGACATCGCC
Organism: Streptomyces sp. NPDC051243; assembly: GCF_044455405.1. Classification (NCBI taxonomy): domain Bacteria; kingdom Bacillati; phylum Actinomycetota; class Actinomycetes; order Kitasatosporales; family Streptomycetaceae; genus Streptomyces; species Streptomyces sp. NPDC051243. The sequence goes on from NZ_JBITES010000002.1 coordinate 425,004, forward strand.
CGCAAGGGCGCGGCCCTCGGCTGCAAGGAAGCCCTCATCACCCTCGGCGACAAGCCGGAGGACCGCTGGCCCGAGGCGCGCGAGTGGCTCGACGCGCACGGCTACGACGACACCATCGCCTACGTCCGCGCCATCTCCATCCGCATCCTGGAGGAGACGGGACTCCTCCCGCACCTCAACCCGGGCGTCATGACCTGGACCGACTTCCAGCGCCTGAAGCCCGTCGCCCCGTCGATGGGCATGATGCTGGAGACGACGGCCACCCGTCTGTGGTCCGAGCCCGGCGGCCCGCACCACGGCTCCCCGGACAAGGAACCCGCCGTCCGCCTGCGCGTGCTGGAGGACGCGGGCCGTTCCTCCGTCCCCTTCACGTCCGGGATCCTGATCGGGATCGGCGAGACGTACGAGGAGCGGGCCGAGTCCCTCTTCGCGCTCCGACGCGTCTCCCGGGCCTACCACGGCATCCAGGAACTGATCATCCAGAACTTCCGCGCCAAGCCGGACACCGCGATGCGCGGCATGCCGGACGCGGAACTCGACGAACTGGTCGCCACGGTGGCGGTGGCCAGGCTCCTCATGGGCCCGTCCGCCTGCCTGCAGGCCCCGCCCAACCTCGTCGACTCCGAGTACGAGCGGCTCATCCGCGCCGGCATCGACGACTGGGGCGGGGTATCGCCGCTCACCATCGACCACGTCAACCCCGAGCGGCCGTGGCCGCAGATCGAGGAGCTGGCCGAGCGGTCGGCGGCGGCCGGGTTCGCGCTGCGGGAACGTCTCTGCGTGTACCCGGAGTTCGTGCGGCGGGGCGAGCCCTGGCTGGACCCGCGGCTGCGCCCGCACGTCCGCGCGCTCGCCGACCCGGAGACGGGCCTGGCCCTGCCGGACGCGACCGTCGAGGGCCATCCGTGGCAGGAGCCGGAGGAGGCCTTCGAGGCGTCCGGCCGCACCGACCTGCACCGCACCATCGACACCGAGGGCCGTACGTCCGACCGCCGCGACGACTTCGACGAGGTGTACGGCGACTGGGGCGCCCTGCGCGAGGCGGCCGCCCCCGGCATGGCGCCGGAGCGCATCGACACGGACGTCCGCCAGGCGCTGCGCGTCGCCGCCGACGACCCGACCCGGCTGACCGACGCCGAGGCGCTGGCACTGCTGCACGCGGACGGCCCGGCGCTGGACGCGCTGTGCGCCGTAGCGGACGACGTCCGTAAATCGGCGGTCGGCGACGACGTCACGTACATCGTCACCCGGAACATCAACTTCACCAACGTCTGCTACACCGGCTGCCGCTTCTGCGCCTTCGCGCAGAGGAGGACGGACGCGGACGCCTACACCCTCTCCCTGGACCAGGTCGCCGACCGCGCCCAGCAGGCCTGGGACGTGGGCGCGGTGGAGGTCTGCATGCAGGGCGGCATCCACCCGGACCTGCCCGGGACGGCGTACTTCGACATCGCGCGGGCGGTGAAGGAACGCGTCCCCGGCATGCATGTGCACGCCTTCTCGCCCATGGAGGTCGTGAACGGGGCCACCCGCACCGGCATGTCCGTCCGCGAGTGGCTGACGGCGGCGAAGGAGGCCGGCCTGGACTCCATCCCCGGGACGGCCGCCGAGATCCTCGACGACGAGGTCCGCTGGGTCCTCACCAAGGGCAAGCTGCCGACGGCGACGTGGATCGAGGTGATCACGACCGCGCACGAACTCGGCATCCGGTCGAGCTCGACCATGATGTACGGCCACGTCGACCAGCCCCGCCACTGGCTCGGCCACCTGCGCACCCTGGCCGGCATCCAGCAACGCACGGGCGGCTTCACCGAGTTCGTGACCCTGCCGTTCATCCACACCAACGCGCCGGTGTACCTGGCGGGCATCGCGCGCCCCGGCCCCACGACCCGCGACAACCGCGCGGTGACGGCCATGGCCCGCCTCCTGCTCCACCCGCACATCCCCAACATCCAGACCAGCTGGGTGAAGCTGGGTACGCAGGGCGCGGCCGAGATGCTCCGCTCCGGTGCCAACGACCTGGGCGGCACGCTGATGGAGGAGACGATCTCGCGAATGGCGGGCTCGTCGTACGGCTCCTACAAGTCGGTACGCGACCTGGTGGCCGTCGCCGAGGCCGCCGGCCGCCCGGCCAGGCCCCGCACGACGCTGTACGGCGAGGTATCGGAGGAACGGCAGCGGGCGGCGACCGCCTCGGACGGGCATCTGCCGGAGTTGCTGCCGGTGCTGGACTGAGGAGGAGCGTGTCACGGGGGTCGGTACGATGATCCGACCCCCGCCGGAGGGGTTCCGTAGCTGAGGAGATGCGTGCCGTGCCTGCTCCCAAGGTCTGGGTGACCGGTCTGACGGTGGGCGCGATAGCCGCCGTCGCCGTCCTCGCCGTGCAGGCCGACAAGGGGCCGCATCCGACGGCCGCGGCGGCCCGCCCGAGCGCGTCGGCGACGGCGGACGCGAGCCCCGCCCCGACAAAGTCCGCCGGGCCCGCGGCGGTGCCGGACGACTCGGGCACGGGGCGCCGGATCGTCTACTCCCTCGGCCAGAAGCGGGTCTGGCTGGTCGACGCGAGCGACGCGGCCCGCCGCACCTTCGCCGTCTGGCCCGGCACGGTGAGCCCGGACCCCGGCAGCTACACGGTGTCGTCACGCCTCGACGCCACCACCGGCTCGGACGGCGTGGAGATCGAGAACATCGTCTACTTCTCCGCGAAGTCCGGCATCTCCATAGCCTTCTCCAACGCCGTCGACGGTTCCTCGCCGCCGCCCGCCGCGGGCAAGCAGACCGGCGGGGTGCGGATGCGCGCTGCCGACGGGGACGCGTTGTGGTCGTTCGGCGAGACGGGTACGTCGGTGGTCGTGGTCGAGTAGGGGTCCGCTGCATCCTTCGATGTACGGCGGATTCGGCTTCGCTCACGACGTTTCGGCTCGCTGCCGCCGTGACGATGAGTGGATGACGCACACGCACGCGCGAGTCCCGTCGGCACCGCTGACCTCGCCCACCGGACGACGGCTCCCTCTCCTCGACGTCCTGCGCGGGGTGGCCATCCTGGGCACGCTCATGACCAACGTATGGATCTTCACCGGTCCGGGCGCGGAGTGGGGAGCGTTGCAGTCGGGCTCGTCCGACGCAGCCGTGCAGGCCACGTTCGGTGTGCTGGCGAACGGCAAGTTCCTGTCGCTGCTGACGATCCTGTTCGGCGTCGGGCTCGCCATCCAGTACGGCTCGGCAGCGCGGCGCGGGCAGCCGTGGCCGGGGCGCTACCGGTGGCGGGCGCTGTTCCTGTTCGGCGAGGGCACGGTGCACTTCGTGCTGGTCTTCGCATGGGACGTACTGATGGGGTACGCGGTCACCGCACTCCTGGTGGCCTGGCTGCTGACCCGCTCGGAGCGGGCACAGCGGCGGGTGATGTGGTGGGCGGCGGGGCTCCATCTCACGGTGATCGGCCTGCTGACAGCCGCCCTTGCCCTGGCCCCGGCGGACAACGGCGACGGCGGAACCGTCTCCGAGGAAGTCGTCGACCTCTACGCGCGCGGCAGCTACCCGGACCAGATCGCGTTCCGTCTGGAAAACGCGATAGCCCTGCGCCTGGAACCGGTCCTCACCTTCTTCCTCCTGCTGTTCCTCTTCCTGCTGGGCGTACGGCTGTTCCGGGCCGGCGCGTTCGGTGCGGACGAGACGGGGCGCCGGCTGCGTTCCCGCCTGCTGGTGTGGGGGCTGGGCCTCGGGCTGCCGCTCAACGTGGCGGCGACACTGGGCGGCCCCGACCTGTTCCTGGCGGCCCGGTACGGCACCGCCCCGCTGCTGGCCCTCGGGTACATCGGGCTGGTCGGTGCCGTGGTGGACCGGGTACGGCGGCCGGGCCCGCTGATGACGGGCCTCACCTCCGTCGGCCGGACCGCTCTGTCCGGCTACGTCCTGCAGAACGTGCTGTGCGTGCTCGTCTCGTACGGCATCGGACTGGGCCTGGCGGAACGGCTCGGCGACACCGGCCCGTGGTGGGTCGTGGGACTGTGGGCCGGGGTCTGCGCGGTGCTGATGGTGGGCTCCACGCTGTGGCTGCGGCGATTTTCGGCAGGGCCCCTGGAGTCGGTCCAGAAATGGGCCCTGCGCCATTGATAGGGGTACGGGTCAGGCCGACGGCTGCTGCGGCTGCGGCAGGTGGTTGACGATCAGCACGACGCCGCTCAGCAGGAACACCCGCGTCGCGGCGTCGAGCCCGTTCCAGTCCCCTGACTGCCACATCGAGAACCACTCGCCGCCGATCGCGATGAACCCGACGCCGAAGAGCAGCATCAGCATCAGCAGGCCGTAGGTGGAGAAACGGCGGGCGCGGAGGTCGTCGCGGCGGAACCACAGCCAGGTGCCGTATATGAGCACGAGGGCCGCGACGGTCTCCCAGACGATGATGGCGATGTACGCCGCGTCCTGAAGTCCCTTGCTGGTGATGGCTCTCCACATCAGGTCCTCGTCCTTGAACGTGGTGTCCATCGCCAGGACGTGCCGCACGAACTGCTGGTTCGTCCCGAAGTCGGTGATGTTCCCGAAGGCGACGAGGGCGATGTAGAGGGCGGCGGTCGCGGTGAGGAGGGTGGCCGCGAGGTGAAGGGGGGTGCGTGGGGGTGTCGTAGGCATGATGGTCATCTTCCCCGGCGGACGGGGCCGTCCCATAGCCATTGAGCCAGAATGAACGACGGTGGGGCAGAGCCGAACGGGAGGATCCAGGCGTGGCGCAGGCGCGGCCGTCGATGCAGCAGCTGATCGGCAGGCGCAGCCGTGCCGGATTCGTGGGCCGGGGCGCCGAACGGGCCGCGTTCCGCGCCAACTTCGACACCTCGCCGGAGGACGAGCGACACCGGTTCCTCTTCCATGTGCACGGCAACGCGGGCGTCGGCAAGACCTTCCTGCTGCGGGAGCTGCAGCAGATCGCCCGCGAGCGTGGGGCGTTGACGGCACACGTCGACGAGAACGCGGGGAGCGTGCCGGAGGCCCTGGAGGAGATCAGCCGTCAGTTCGAGGCACAGGGGCGGCGTTTCAAGGACCTCGACCGGCTGCTGACCGCTTACCGGGAGCGGTGGCACGAGGCGGAGCTGGCCGCGATCACCGCGCCGCCGCTGGAGGCGCCGACGCCGACGCCGTCCGCGGCGAGCATGGCGGTGGCCCGGGCCGGGCTGGTGGGGCTGGGGATGGTGCCGGGGATCGGGGCGTTCGCGGGCGCGCTGGACCCCGCCCAACTCGCCCAGGGCGCCGACCGGTTGAGGTCGGGAATCGGCGCCCGCTTCCGCAGCCACGAGGACGCGCGGCTCGTGCTCGCCCCCGAGAGCGTGCTCACTCCCGTGCTGCTGGACGAACTCTCCCAGGCCGCGTCCGCCGCGCCGTGGATCGTCCTGTTCTTCGACACCTACGAACGGACCGGCCGGTTCCTCGACGGCTGGCTGCGCACCGTGATGACCACGGAGCGGTACGGCTCGCTGCCCGCCACACTCATGGTGGTGACGGCCGGCCAGCTCCCCTTCGACTCCGCCCGCTGGGGCGGCTTCGGCGACTTCATGACCGACCTGCCGCTCCAGCCGTTCACCGAGCCGGAGGCGCGGGACCTGCTCGCGGGCAAGGGCGTGCTGGCCGAACCGGTCGTCTCGGAGGTGCTGCGCCTCACCGGCGGGCTGCCGGTGCTGGTGTCGACGCTCGCGGAGAGCCGCCCCGCCGTCCCGACCGACGTGGGGGATCCCAGCGCCACGGCCGTGGAGCGGTTCCTGAGGTGGGAGACGGACCCGGTACGGCGCTCGGTCGCGCTGGCGTGCGCGCTGCCACGGACGCTGGACGCGGATGTCTTCCGTGCGGTCGTCGAGCCCCCGGGTGCCGAACCGGACGGCCTGGACGGCCTGGACGGCCTGGACGGCCTGGACGGCCTGGACGCCCCGGACGTCCTGTACGCGTGGCTGCGGGGCCTGCCGTTCGTCAGCGAGCGCGGGGGCCGGGTCCGCTATCACGATGTCGTACGTTCCCCGATGCTGCGGTTGCAGCGGCAGCAGGCGCCCAGGGCGTGGGCGGCCCGGCAGCAGGCGCTCGCCTCGGTGTTCCGCGCGTGGCGGGTCGAGGCCGAGGCGGGGCGCGGCGCCGAGGAGGTGTGGGCGGACGACGGGTGGCGGGAGCTGCGGCTCGCGGAGCTGTACCACCTGCTGTGCGCGGGGGAGCGGTCGGCGCTGACGAGCGTGCTGACGGATGTCGTCGACGCCTGCGAGCACGGGGAGTCCGTCGTCGGGCGGTGGGTGTGGGTTCTGGTGGAGGCGGGGTGGGACGCCGAGAGGAGGGCGGTGGCCGAGTGGGGGCGTCGGCTGGGGGAGGCGCTCGGCGGTGGCGGGACGGCGGCGGCCCTGGACCTGGTGCTGCGGGAGACCGAAGTCGAGCGTGATTCGGCGGTCTTCGGACAGGCGGTGCATCTCACGGCGATATCCCGCGGCAGCGTGGTGTTCGGCGGCACGGCCGGCCAGGAGCAGGGCGCACCGCCCGGCGCGCAGCCTCACGGCCCCCAGCCCCAGCAGGCGCAGCCAGGGTTTCCGGTACGGTCTCGCGCCGACGAATGGCACCGGAGTCCGCAGGACGAAGGGGCGGACGAGTACGGCCGGCAGGTCCTGCTCGGCCCCGCCGTGGCCGCACGCGCCCATCGCACCCGCGCCATCGCCCACGACCTCGCCGGCGACCAGCGCGCGGCCGTCACCGCCCTGGACCGTGCCCTCGAACTGGCCCCCGACGACCCCCACAGCCTCACCCTGCGCGGCGAGTACCACCGCGCACTGGAGGACTACGACAAGGCGGTCCGCGACCTGGACCGGGCACTCGCCCTGAACCCCGCCGACGCCTTCGCGGCGGCCTCCCGCGGCGCCGTCCACTACAGCCGTGGCGAGCTCGACGCCGCGCTCGCCGACCTCGACCGGGCAGTGCGGCTCAAGCCCGACTACCCCTGGGCCCTGGTCCGCCGGGCACGCGTCCACCGCGGCCTCGGCGATGCCGTACGGCAACTCGCCGACCTCGACCGGGCCGTGGCCCTGGACCCCGACTGGGCCTGGGCGCGCTGCGAGCGTGGTGACGCCCTGCGCGGCGCCGGCCGTGACGAGGAAGCCCTCGCCGACTACGACCACGCGCTCGCCCTGGAGCCCGACTACGGCTCCGCCCGAGCGAGCCGGGGCGCCTCGCTGGCCAACCTGGGCCGCCACGAGGAGGCCCTCGCCGAGCTGGACCGGGCCCTGGAGCAACGGCCGTCGTACGCCTGGGCGCTGCTGCGGCGGGCGGAGGTGCGCCGGCAGCTCGGCGACGCCGCGCAGGCCGCGGCGGACGAGGCCCGCGCGGCACTCCTGACGGGCGGAAACACTCCATGAGGCCTCAGGTGCCGGCGTCCGATGAGGCGAGTCGGCGTTCGCGCGGGGTGCGGTGGCAGAGGCTCGGTAGGAGGTCGACCTCGCCGACCGGCTGGAGGTGACCGTCCGCACCGTCCGCCGCGACATCGACCGCCTGCGCGAACCGGGCTGCCTGGTCGACAGCGCCCGGCGGGTGCTGCGTGCGTCCGGGTGAGGCGTGCGCCGTTGGCGCCTTTGTGGCATCACCGGGCACCACGTGGCACCTCGTGGCGCCTCGTGGCACCGGGTGGAGTTGGGGTGACGTCGAGGTGGTGTCATGTGGTGCCACATGGTGCCACTCTGGCCTTCTCTGGGGGTGTGAGTGACAATGATTCCGGGTGCCCTCGTCGCATTTCCGCAGGTAGAGCGCCTTCGGTCGGTCTGATGCCAGTCGGGGTGCCATTCGGCCTTGCGTGTGGCGCCATTGTGGTGCCATCATGGCGTTATGGACCTCACGCCGTATGTCGACACCCTCCGCCGCGAACTCGCGGTGGCCGCCGAAGCCGGCGGCGACGAAGCCCGCGAGCTGGCCGAGCGGCTCACCGCTCCCCTGGAGTCGGCGACCCGACTGACCATGCTCAACGTGCTCTCCGCCGCGATGGACGAGATCACCCGTGAACTCGCCCCCGGCTCGGTCGACGTACGGCTGCGCGGGCTCGACCCCGACTTCGTGGTGACGCTGCCGCCCGGTGACGTCGCCCATGAGGACCGGGGGCCGCAGCCCGCCGAGCCGCTCAGGGCTCCGGCTCCGGCCGACACCACGGACGAGGGCGGCACCGCGCGGGTCAATCTGCGGCTGCCCGCCCACCTCAAGGCCCGCGCCGAAGAGGCCGCTAACCGCGAGGGCCTGTCGGTCAACGCGTGGCTGGTGCGCGCCGTGTCGGCGGCGGTCGACGGCGGCACCCGGCCGCGCGCGCCGGAGAAGAGCCAGAACGTCGGACAGAGCTTCACGGGCTGGGTGCGCTAGCCCGGCCCCACCGGAGAGAACCGCACTCACACCACGTCCCACCAGCAGGGACGCCCCAACGAACCAAGAGGACGGGACAGCTATGCCTTCTTTCGAGACTCCCGAAGCGATCTCGGTCACCGCCCATGTGGGCGCCGGTTCCATCCAGTTCGTCGCGAGTGACCGCCTCGACACCGTCGTCGACGTACGGCCCGGCAACCCGAAGCGGGACAAGGATGCGCGAGCCGCCGAGCAGACCGAGGTCACCTACGCGGGCGGTGTCCTCACCATCAGGACGAAGGAGCGCCGCATCATCGGCCCCAGCGGCCTCGTCGACGTGACGGTCGAGCTGCCCACCGGCTCGCGCATCGACTTGAGCGGTTCCTGGGCCCAAGTGGTGGGCGAGGGCCGGTTCGGCGAGGTCCAGGTGAAGACCTCGACCGGCGACGTCCGCCTCGACACCACCGGCCCGCTGACGCTGACCGTGTCGCACGGCTCGATCACCGTGGACCGCGTCGAGGGCAGGGCTGAGATCACCAGCAGCAGCGGCAACATGCGCATCGGTACCGTCGACGGCCCCGCCGTCCTGAAGAACACGCACGGTGCCACGACCGTCGGTGCCGTGACCGGCGAACTGCGGGTGAGCGGCGCCCACGGCGGCATCGACATCGCGCGCGCCGAGGCGTCGGTCACCGGCACGGCGACCCACGGCCATCTCCGCGTCTCCGAAGTCGCCCGTGGCGAAGTCCGGTTGGAGACCTCCAACGGCTCCATCGAGATCGGCATCCGCGAGGGCACCGCCGCCTGGCTCGACGTCAGCTCCAGCCGCGGGAAGGTGCGCAACGCGCTCGCCGCGTCCGAGGCCCCCGAGCAGACCGAGGACACCGTCAAGGTCCGCGCACGGACCAACTGGGGCAACATCGACGTCCTTCGCGCCCGGGCCTGAGCACCGATCCCGCCAACTCGCCCCACACCCAAGCCACTTCAGCACCCGAACGGGAGAGCTCCATGGGTTCCTCTGTCATGTCCACGTCCAGTTGGCCCGGCGGTCCGCAGTCGCCACCCGCCGTCTCCGCCATCGGGCTGCGCAAGTCGTACGGCGACAAGACCGTCCTCGACGGTATCGATCTGCGCATCCCGGCCGGCACCGTGTTCGCGCTGCTCGGACCCAACGGCGCCGGCAAGACCACCGCCGTGAAGATCCTGTCCACGCTCATCAGCGCCGACGCCGGTCAGGTCCAGGTCGCCGGCCATGACGTCGCCATCTCGCCGGACGGAGTGCGTGCCGCGATCGGCGTCACCGGGCAGTTCTCCGCTGTCGACGGCCTGATCACCGGCGCGGAGAACATGCTCCTCATGGCCGACCTGCACCACCTGCCCCGGCGTGAGGGGCGGCGGGTCACCGCCGAGTTGCTGGAGCGCTTCGACCTCACCGAGGCGGCGAAGAAGCCCGCCCAGAGCTACTCCGGCGGCATGAGGCGCCGCCTCGACATCGCCATGACCCTGGTCGGCGGTCCACGGATCATCTTCCTCGACGAGCCGACCACCGGCCTCGACCCGCGCTCCCGCCACACCATGTGGGGGATCATCCGCGAACTCGTCGCCGACGGCGTCACCGTCTTCCTCACCACCCAGTACCTGGAGGAGGCCGACGAACTCGCCGACCGTATCGCGGTGTTGAACGACGGCAGGATCGCGGCCGAGGGCACCGCCGAAGAGCTGAAGCGGATGATCCCCGGCGGGCACGTACGGCTCCGCTTCTCCGACCCGGCCGTGTACCGGTCGGCCGCCGCCGCCCTGCGCGAGGCCGCCGGCGACGACGAGGCACTGGCGCTGCAGATCCCGAGCGACGGCAGCCAGCGCGAACTGCGCTCCATCCTCGACTGGCTGGACGCGGCCGGCATCGAGGCGGACGAGCTGACCGTGCACACCCCCGACCTCGACGACGTGTTCTTCGCCCTGACCGGCGGCACCGACCGGCCGAACCAGTCCAAGGAGACCGCCCGATGAGCACCCCCCTCGCTCCCGCCCGCCCGACCCGGATCCCCCTCGCCCTGCGCGACTCGTCCACCATGCTGCGCCGCAACCTGCTGCACGTGCGCCGCTACCCGTCGCTCACCCTCAACCTGCTGCTCACGCCGGTCGTGCTGCTGCTCCTCTTCGTCTACATCTTCGGCGACGTGATGAGCGCCGGCATCGGCGACGGCGGCGCCGACCGGTCCGAGTACCTCGCGTATCTCTTCCCCGGCATCCTGATGCTGACCATCGGCGGCACCACGATCGGCAGCGCGGTGTCCGTGGCCATGGACATGACCGAGGGCATCGTCGCCCGCTTCCGTACGATGGCGATCCATCGTGGGTCGGTGCTCATCGGGCACGTCGTCGGCAGCGTGCTGCAGTGCGTGATGAGCGTGCTCCTCGTCGGGGCCGTCGCCGTGGCGATCGGGTTCCGGGCCACGGACGCGACCGCCCTCGAATGGATCCTCGCGGTCGGGCTGCTGACGCTCGTCTCCCTGGCACTCACCTGGATCGCGGTCGGTATGGGCCTGTCCAGCCCGAACGCGGAGGCGGCCGGCAACAACGCCATGCCGCTGATGGTCCTGCCGCTCCTCTCCAGCGCGTTCGTGCCGGTCGACGCGATGCCGGGCTGGTTTCAGCCGATCGCCGAGTACCAGCCGTTCACCCCGGCCATCGAGACGCTGCGCGGGCTGCTGCTCGGCACCGAGATCGGCCACAACGGGTGGCTGGCCGTGGCCTGGTGCGTGGGGCTGGCGGTGCTCGGCTACGCCTGGTCAAGGTCGCTGTTCAACCGGGACCCGAAGTAGCGAACACCCCGTGAACCAACCGGCAATTCCTTGCTGATCCTTGCTGAACCACCGCTTCCGCAGCCGGAATTCGTATGTCTGTGCGGATCCTGTGGGTTACCCTTTCGGCCGACTGTTCTTGATCGACAGTCGGCCGAACGACCAGCTGTATCGACGTTCGTTCTCCCACCCCCCCACGCCAGGTCCACGGACCACCAACTGAGGTCAGACGCGTTTTCACACTGGGAGACATCGCGTGACATTCGCTCCACGCAGACATCGCACGTCCGGACGCAACCACCGCATCGCGACCGCCATCGCCATCGCCGCGCTGACCGGCGGCGTGCTGGTCCCCGCAGTCGCGGGCAGCGCCTTCGCCGCGACCGGCGATCGCGCCTCGGTGTCCGGCCGTTACGGGGACTTCAACGGCGACGGTTACGTCGACCTCGCCGCCTCCGCCCCCGACGCCACGGTCGACGGCATCGCGGGTGCCGGGGCCGTCACCATCGCGTACGGTTCCGCGGACGGTGCCGGCGCCACGCAGGCCGAGCGGGTCACGATCAGCCAGAACACCAAGACCGTCGGCGGGCGGGTGGAGGCCGGTGACCACTTCGGATTCGCCGTGGCCATCGCCGACTTCAACGACGACGGCTTCGCCGACCTGGCCACCGGCACCCCGGGCGAGGACGTCGAGGACGACCAGGACGCCGGCATCGTCCAGATCCTGTGGGGTTCACCGACCGGCCTGCTGGGCAGCGCCACCCTCGCCGACCCGACGAGCTCCGACCAGGACGCCCACGGGCGGACCCTCGCCGCGGGAGACTTCAACGGCGACGGCAAGGCCGACCTGGCCGCCGGCAACACCTCCGCCCAGGCCTGGCTGTACGCGGGCGGCATCACCGACGAGGGCGCCGACAGCGGCACTTACCCACTGGGCAACCTGAATGCCTGGGGTGGCGAGGTCGTCGCCCTCACCGCCGGTGACGTCACCGGCGACGGCGCCGACGACCTGCTGTTCAACCACTCCCAGCTCTATCGCAGCGGTGGTGACGCGAGCACGCTCGGCCTCAACCCGTCGCCCATGTCGGTCGGCGGCAGAGGCGGCTACTCCTCGGTCTTCGGGGACTTCGACAACGACGGCTACGGCGACATCGTCCTCGGCCGTGAGGGCGGCAACGGCGGCGAGATCACCTACGTCCCGGGCCGCCCGGTCTCCGAGACCGACCCCACCTGGACGGTGGACGACGTCGGCAGGTACACCCTCACCCAGGACAACTTCGACACACCGGGTGACGGCGACGTGTACGACCGGTACGGCGCCGGACTCGCCGCGGGTGACATCAACGGCGACGGACACGACGACCTCGCCGTCGGCGACCCCAATGAGGACACCGACACCGACACCGTCGCGGACGCCGGGCACGTGACCGTCATGTACGGCGGCTCCAGCGGGCTCACGACCACCAACCGCCAGGTCTTCGACCAGGGCAGCGAGGGTGTCCCCGGCGACAACGAGGCCGGCGACGGCTTCGGCTCCCGGCTGCTGATCGGCGACCTCAACGGCGACGGCAGGAAGGACCTGACCGTCGCGGCCCTCGGCGAGGACGGCGGAAGCGGCGCGCTCACCACGCTCCTCGGCACCGACATCACCCTCACGGTCACCGGGGCACGCACCCTGACCCCGACGTCGTACCTGCTGTCACCCGACGGCCGACCGCGGCTCGGTAGCAGCCTCCAGGGCCACTCGCCGATCACGCCTCAGCCGCTCCCCGACGTCGGCTGAGACCGCCCGGACGACGGAACGGCCCAGGGCTGGGGACCGCGTGCCCCGGCCCTGGGCCGCTCGCGGATCACCGCTTGTCGTCGGCGAGCACGGGGCGGAAAACCGGAGCGGAAGAACGGGAGCGCAGAACGGGAGCGCAGAACGCGGGACCGGTCCCGTGGCCCAGCCGCTAGCTTCAGCGGTCTCGGTCCTGAAACCCCGCTCCGTATGGCAGGGAGTACACATGCCCTTCATGGTCTTCGGGCTTCCCGTCCTGTGCGTCTTCGCATGGATGGCATGGTCGGTCTTCCGGATGAGCCACCTGCCTCCCTGGCGCCAGTGGCTGCCCGCGGCGCTGCTGACCGCCGCCGTCTCTTCATGGCTCCTCCTCGCAGCCGGCGGCGCCTCCGGAATGTGGGTGTACCTGTCCGTCTGCCTCGCACTGGCGTCGTGGGCGGTGAGCCTGGCAGAGCGCCGTATGGCGGGCGGACAGGAACGACAGGAAGAGTTCTGACCGCGAGTCGCGATGAGTTCTGCGGCGTGCGGCGGTCGTACTGTCGAACCCGGTGGCGAGGAGGACTGCTGATGCGCGACGTGACGTACTCGATGGGCGTCTCACTTGACGGCTACATCGTCGGGCCGGACGGCGGCTTCGACTGGACGGAGCCCGACCCGGACGTCTTCCGCTTCTGGATCGACGACATTCGAGGGGTCGGCGTCCACCTGCTGGGACGACGGCTGTACGAGACGATGCTGTACTGGGAGACCGCCGACCAGGATCCCTCGCTCGGCGAGGCGGAGCTCGAGTGGGCCTCGCTCTGGAACCCGCTCCCGAAGGTGGTGTTCTCCACCACGCTCTCGGCGGTGCAGGGCAACGCCCGCCTGGCCTCCGGCAGCCTGGCCGAGGAGATCGAGCGGTTGCGGGCCGAGCCGGGCGAGGGCGAGATCGCCATCGGCGGCGCGACTCTCGCCGCCGAGGCGGCCGCGTCGGATCTGATCGACGAGTACCGGGCCATGGTCCATCCCGTGCTGGTCGGCGGCGGCACTCCGTTCTTTCCCCAGCACGAGCGTCGGGTGGATCTCGACCTCGTCGAGACCCGCACCTTCAACTCGAGATTCGTCTACCTCCGCTACCGCGTGGCGCGCTAGCCGGCTCGCTCCGGGCCGCCCTCCGGCACCTGGCACGGGCGATATCTGACCACTCGGGACCACTTCGGTCACACCTCGCATACCGATCCGCCCCCTGAACCGACCGTCCCCGGTCGATTACAGTGGCGAACTGTCGTACGGACGGTCGCTGACGCGGGGAGGTCTGGATGGGTGCGACAAGCGGCGCCGTCTGGGGCCGTACCGAGCAGCAGGACTTCCGCAGCCGGGTGCGCGGCACCTTGCTGGGCGTGGCCGTCGGGGACGCCCTCGGCGCGCCGGTCGACGGGCTCGCGCTGGAGGAGATCCAGGAGCAGTACGGCGCCGAGGGCCTGGTCGATTTCGGGTTCGGGTACGGGCGGCGCGGTGCCGTCAGCCATCTCACGCAGCTGACCCTCTTCTCCGTGGACGGGCTGATAAGAGCCCAGGTGAGGCGCGACACCGGCGCCTGGCATCCGCCGACCGACCTGCACCGGGCCTATCTGCGGTGGGCCGCCACGCAGCGCGACTGGGGGCCCGACGAGCGCCGTAAGGACGACGGGTGGCTGGCGCGCGAGGAGTGGCTGTACGCCCGCCGGGACCCGACGCGCGCTCTCCTGCTGGGCCTCGGTGACGACACCATGGGCACGCTGGAGTCGCCCAAGAACGTCGCCGAGCTGGGGCCCGAGGCCGTCGCCCGGTCCGCGCCGTTCGGGCTGCTCGTCGGCTGGGAACCGCAGCTCGTCGTCCAGCTCGCCGTGGAGTGCGCGACGCAGACCCACGGCCACCCCGTCGCCTATCTGGCGGCGGGCGCGTACGCGGTGATCGTGCACGGGCTCGCCGGCGGGGACAGCCTCGACGGGGCCGTACAGCGGGCGCGCGCCCTGCTCGCCCTGCGGCCCGGTCACGAACCCGTGTCGGACGCGCTGCAGCACGCGCTCGGCGCCGTACGGCAGGGCATGCCCACCCCGGCCCGGGTGGAGGAGCTCGCGGCCGACGGCTCGGCGGACGGGCTGCTCGCGGCCGCCGTGTACTGCGCCCTGGTCGGCGAGGACGTCCGCCATGGCCTCTGCCTCGCCGTGAACCACGACGGCCCCTCCGCCGCCGCGGGCGCCCTCACCGGCGGCCTGCTGGGCGCCCTGCACGGCGAGACCGCCCTGCCCCCGGCCTGGCTGGCCGAACTCGAGGGCCGCCCGACGATCCTCGAACTCGCCGACGACTTCGCCATGGAGATGACCCAGGGCCCGGCCCTGCACGGGCCCGCCGGGTCGTCGCCGGGATGGCTGGCCAGGTATCCGCGGGCTTAGCGGTGTGTCCGCGGGCTTTGGAGCTGTATCCGCGGGCTCAGAGGTGATCGAGGGAAGTGGAGCGCGGTGCTGCGTTCGTTGCGGCTGAAGGACGTGGAGGAAAGGGCGGCGCGGGTGCTGCCGGCGGGGGAGCGGCTTGTCGCCGGCCAGCAGGTCCGGCGCGGGAAACGCGTTCCCAAGCCGCGCAGGGGGCGTCGGCCCCGTGTGCTGCGCGGGCTGCGGATGCCCGGCGATCGCTGGGAAGGGGCGAAGGCCTGGTTCTGGTTCTTCCTGGCGGTGATGGATCTCCCCGGCGCCCTCTTTGACGCCCTGTTCGACTGGGGACGCAAGAAGGGCAAGCCCCTCAAGGGCGGTTGGAACAGCCTTGCCGGGCAGTTCGCGGCGGCGCTGCATCCCCTCTCGAAGACGACAGGCGTGGTGCGGGTCGTTGTCCTGACCGACCGGCAGCTGCGGGTCGTCTACGTCCAGCAGGGCCGCCGTAGCGGCGAACTCGGCCGGGCCGAGTCCGGTTGGGCCGTGGACGTCCGGCAGGTCGCGTGGCTTCGCAACCGTGACGACGTGTCCAACAAGAACTACGAGCTCGGGTTCGCGGACGGCTCCTGGGCCCGCGTGCACTTCCCGCAGGTGAACATGGACTTCCTCGACGGCCTTCCGGCTCCCCGCCTCCGGCACGACGCTCCCGTCCCGCCCTGAGCGGCCGTACCGGCCTTCCGCCACCGGCTGCTGCGCCGGCTCGGGTCGGGCGGGATGGGCACCTCGGTCCCCGACCCCGGCCCCGAACCCGACCTCGGTCCCGGTCCCCGACCTCGGTCCCGGTCCCCGACCTCGGTCCCGGTCCCCGACCTCGGTCCCGGTCCCCGACCTCGGTCCCAGCCCCCGACCTCGGTCCCAGCCCCCGTCCCGGCCCCGGCCTCAGTCCTTCACCCGCGTACCCACCGCGTCCTCCACACCCCCGGCCGGCCCCGGCACCGCGGCCGCCGCGGACCCGTCGTCGTCCGTGTTGATGCGCTCGACGATCGCGAGCCGCTCCGGGGTGTCCTCCGGCTTGATGTAGCCGATGAGGATGTACAGGACCAGCGAGACCGCCAGCGGGACGGAGACCTGGTACTGGAGCGGCACCCCGCCCTCGATCTGCCAGCTGATGGGGTAGTTGACCAGCCAGAAGGCGAGCAGCCCCATCGACCAGCTGGTGAGCGCGGCCGTGGGGCCGGAGCGGCGGAACGGCCGCAGCAGGCCCAGCATCATCGGGATCGCCATCGGGCCCATCAGACCGGCGACCCACTTGATCACGACCGTGATGATGTCCTTGAAGGTGGGGGAGTTGACCTGCGTCGCCGCCGCCATGGAAAGGCCGAGGAAGACGACGGTCGTGATCCGCGCGACCCGCAGCCCCTGCCCCTCGCTCCAGGTCCGCGCCCGGCGCCAGATCACCGGCGCGCAGTCCCGGGTGAACACGGCGGCGATGGCGTTGGCGTCGGAGGAGCACATGGCCATGGTGTGCGAGAAGAAGCCGACGATGACGAGGCCCAACAGGCCGTGCGGGAGCAGCTGTTCGGTCATCAGGCCGTAGGAGTCCGAGCCGTCCGGCTTCTGCGACTCGACCAGCAGCGGCGACATCCACATCGGGAAGAACAGCACCAGCGGCCAGACCAGCCACAGCAGCGCCGACAGCCGCGCCGAGCGCTCGGCCTCGTACGGGGTCGCCGTGGCCATGTAGCGCTGGGCCTGGTTGAGCATGCCGCCGTTGTACTCGAAGAGCTTGATGAAGAGGAAGGCGAGGAGGAACACGGTCCCGTACGGGCCGACCAGCGGCTCCCCGTGGCCCCGCAGCTCCGGCTCGTCCCAGGCGCCGAGGAAGCCGATGCCCCGGTCGTTCAGCTCCATGATGACCGCGATGAACATCGCGATGCCGGCGAGGAACTGGATGACGAACTGGCCGAGTTCGGTGAGCGCGTCCGCCCAGAGGCCGCCGATGGTGCAGTAGACGGCGGTGATGGTGCCGGTGATCAGGATGCCCTGGTTGAGGGACACGCCCGTGAACACCGACAGCAGGGTCGCGATGGCGGCCCACTTGGCACCCACGTCGACGATCTTCAGCAGCATGCCGGACCAGGCCAGGGCCTGCTGGGTCTTCAGGTCGTAACGGTTCTTCAGGTACTCCAGCGGGGAGGCCACATGGAGCCGTGAACGCAGCCGGTTGATGCGCGGCGCGAACAGCTTCGAACCGATGGCGATGCCGAGCGCGATGGGGAAGGACCAGGTGACGAAGGACGTGACGCCGTAGGTGTAGGCGATGCCCGCGTACCCGGTGAACATCACCGCGCTGTATCCGGACATGTGATGCGAGATCCCGGACAGCCACCACGGCATCTTGCCGCCCGCGGTGAAGAAGTCGCTGACGTTGTCCACCCGCTTGTGCGACCAGACGCCGATCGCCACCATCACGCCGAAGTAGCCGATGAGCACGGCCCAGTCGAGACTGTTCATGGGACCCCTTCCCCGGGTTCCGTCCTGTGAACGGCTTGCCCATGGTGGGTAGGGTGGCGCGGGCACGACAAGCGCACGTAAGGTCAACAGAGGGTAAAAAAGTTCTGAGTGGTGACCTGTGTTCACTCACATGAACAGCCCGAACGGGTCGAAGAAGTGCGGTCAGCGCATCAGTTCCCCCGCGTTCACCAGCAGCGACTGCCCGGTGATCGCCCGGGCCCGGTCCGACGCGAGAAACACGGCCGCGTCGGCGACGTCCCCGTCCGTCGCCAGCTCGGGCAGAGCCATCCGCTCGGTCAGCCGCTCGAGTACGTCCGCCTCCCGCGCCCCCTCGGTAAGCGCCGTGAACTGCACGTACGCCTGCACCGGCGGCCCCCACATCCAGCCCGGCAGCACGGTGTTGACCCGGATCCGGTGCGGGCCCAGCTCCCGGGCCAGGGAGTACATGGCGCTGGTGAGGGCGCCCTTGGAGGCGGCGTAGGCGGCCTGGCGCACCTGGGACGGGGCGGCCACGGCGGACTGCGTGCCGATGAACACCACCGAGCCGCCGCCCTCCTTCAGCGCGGGCAGGCAGGCCCGGGTCATCCGCAGCGAGCCGAGCAGGTTGACGTCGATGACGGACTGCCAGGTCGCGAAGTCGGCGTCCTCCAGGCCGCCGAAGTAGGAGTCCCAGGCGGCGACATGGATGACACCGTCGATCCCCCCGAACCGCTCCCGCGCCAGCCCGGCCAGCGCCTCGCACTGCCGCTCGTCGGTGATGTCGGTCGCCCGGTACGCCGTGTGCGCCCCGTCGGGATCGACCTCGGCCGCGCTCTTCGCCAGGTTCGCCTCCGTGCGCGCCCCCAGCACCGCGTTCCCGCCGTCCCGCACGACCGCCGCCGCGACCTGGTGCCCGAGCCCGGCGCCGACTCCGGAGACGACGACGGTCTTGCCGGTGAGCAGTGACATGGGGCCTCCCTGGGTCCGGCTCTGACTGCCGGCTCGCGCTCCGAGCGGTAGCTCTGACTCTGGCGATTTATCTGACGGAGCGTCAGAGTATGGGCGTCCGAGGGAGGAAGGAAGGGAAGGGAACGGCATGAGCGAGGACACCCGCAGTGAGACGTACGCCGAACTGGCCGCCGTCGGCCCGTACGGAGTCCACCCCGGCCACGCCCTGATCACCATGGTGGAACCGCATCCGGGCCATGAGTACGCCTACAACCGCTGGTACGAGGACGACCACTACTACGCGGGCGCGATGGCCATGCCCTGGATGTACGCCGGCCGCCGCTGGGTGGCGACCAGGGACCTCCAACTGCTCCGCTACCCGGAGAAGTCGGCGATAGCCCAGCCGGTCACCGCCGGCTGCTACATCTCGACGTACTGGATCACCGCCGGCCGCTACGACGACCACATGCGCTGGACGGTCGCCATCAACAAGCGCCTCAACCGCGACGCCCGCGTCTACCAGGACCGCACCCATGTCTTCACGGCGTTCCAGGACCACGAGGCGACGGTGTACCGCGACGGCGCTGCGGGCCCCCGCGACTTCCACGCCCTGGACCATCCCTACGCGGGCCTGGTGGTCGAGGTCATCGACGCCGAGTCGCCGGAGCGGCGCGCCGAGCTGCTGGAGTGGCTGCGCACCCGTCACCTCCCGCGTCGACTGGCGGGCTCCCCGGCCGCGCTGGTGACGATCTTCCGGCCCACACCCCTCCCGCTCGACCGCATGTCGTACGTCAAGCAGGTCGAGGGCACGGACACGCGCCTGACGCTGCTGTGGTTCCTGGAGGCGGACCCGAGGGAGTGCTGGGAGGAGTACTTCGCCGATCTGGACACGGCGGTGGAGGCCGCATCCACGAGCGGCTCGGCCGCCGGTGGGCTGGGGCGGGTGGAGCTGGTGGCGCCGTTCGTCCCGACGGTGCCGGGAACGGACCGGTACGTGGCCGAGTTGCGCTGAGGGGGCCGGACGCGGGCACAGCCGAGCCCCCTCGGCAAGGACGGCGGGCTGGTCGAGAGGGCTCTATCTGTGGTGCTTGTGCAGTTGTTGATCGTGAGGTCGGTGTGCGGATGAGGACCGGACAGATCCGCCCCTTACGCTTTCACCGACGCCACGAACGTGTTCCACGCGTCAGCGGGGAACGCCAGGATCGGGCCCTCGGGAACCTTGGAGTCCCGCACCGCCATGGCCGCCGTGACCGGTGACTTGACCTCGACGCACGCGCCGTTTCCTGTGGAGTACGAGGACTTGGTCCACGTGTCCGTGGAACCCTGACGAATTGCCATGTTTGCTCCGAATTGCCAGATGTCGAGTTGCTGTCATCGCCCCGCGCCTCCGGACGACCGGACCGTGGGGCGATTCACGCCAACGTTGTTGCTGGGTGGCGTGATCGACGCTACTCGCCAACATCGGCTGACGAAGCGACTATTCACTCGGCTGGGTGCATATTCCAGTGGAGTCTTCCATCCCGGCCTGGGGAAGGTGTACCGTGCGGCGTTCTCCGGCCGGGACGGGCGCTCCGGGAGCGGAACTCAGCGCGCGTACTCCTTCGCGATGTCCGCGATGAACTGGCGTGACTGCTCCACGTTCAGGGCCTGCGCCCGCAGGTGCTCGTACATGACGCTGTACTTCTGGACGTCGTTCGCCTTCTCCAGGTACAGGTCGCTGGTGACGCCCTCGATGTAGACGACGCTGGAGTCGGCCGCGTCCGGGAACTCCAGGATCGCGTACTGCCCGTTGAGGCCCGGGTGCGCACCCATCTCGAAGGGGATCACCTGCACGGTGACATGGGGCAGCTGGGACTGCTCGACGAGCTGTTCCAACTGGTCGCGCATGAGGGACTTGTTGCCGACGACCCGGCGCAGGGCGGCCTCGTCCATGACGGTCCACAGCCGGAGCGGGTTCTCCTCGGTGGAGATTCGTTCCTGTCGGCGCATCCGCACCTGGACCCGTTTCTCGATCTCGGCGGACGCGGTCTCCGGCAACGCCCCGGCGATGAGTGCCTCCGCGTACTGCTTGGTCTGCAACAGGCCGGGGACGACCTGCGGGTCGTACACCCGCAGGCTCGCCGCGTCCGTCTCCAGCCCGATGTAGACGCTGTACGGGATGTCGCCGAACGAATGCCACCACCCCTGCTGCCGCGAGTCCTTGGCCATCTGCATCAGCGAGTCCACGATCCGGTGGTCCTCCACCTCGTAGACCCCGCACAGGTCGCGGACGTCGCGCTGGCTGATGCTGCGCCGTCCGTTCTCCAGCCGGCTGATCTTCGACTGCGACACCAGCAGCCGCTCGGCCACCTCTTCGGCCGTCATGCCCTTGAGCTCGCGGAGCCGGCGCAGCTCCTGGCCCAGCCGGCGTCGCCTGACGGTGGGATTGACATTGGACGCCACGGGACGTGCACCTCCGGCTGCCTGCCTGTGATTGCCACTTTGTGTATCTGCTGTTGAGCAGACTGCCACCAAGGTGCTTACTACCGCTGGGAAACGGTGGATATGCGCTGGATACACGCCAGTTCGGAAGACCCCCGGCACATGCGGCCGCGCGGGGCGGCGGGACCGGTGTCGTCGTCCGGACGACGGTCCCGCCGCCCCGCGCGGACCAGCGGCTCCCGTACCGGTCTCGGGGACTGCGGTGCGGCGCTGGGTGTGCGAGACGAGCTGGTGGTGCGTGGTGCGCGTGGTGCGTGGTGCTTGGTCGGGCAAACGGCGAACGGCCGTGGTGGTGCTGCGGGTCGTGGTACCGCGGCTCAGTGGGCCACGACGCGCGCCATGGATCCGCGGCGCGGCTGCACCGGAACGCCACGGGCGGGTTCCGCTGCCGCCCTGCCACCGGAGGCGGCCTGGCGGCCGGCCGGGGCCGGGCTGCGGCGCGGCTGGGCCGCGACGCCGTTCTGGACGTCCATCACGGCGTGCGCGACGAGACCGCCCATGGGGTCATGCCTGATCAGATCCCTGAGCCGGGACCGAGAGGACCGCCCCTCGTTCCCCGGATACAGGTGCTTGCCGAGGCCGACCGCGTGTGCCAGGGCGGCGAGCGCCGCGGTCCGCGGGTCCGGCGGTACGCCGGTGCGGATCGCGGAGTCCAGCCGGGCCCTGATCTCCCGGCTGATGGCGTTGTCCGTCGCCTGGTAACGAGTCGTCGGCAACACCCCGCACATCTGACCCGCCACGGCATGCACCATGCCGCACCGCTCCAGATGCGAGAGGTAGGTCTGGCGCAGCCCCAGCCGGGGCCCGCCGATCCAGTGGACGGCACGCACGGGAGCGCCACGCCTTCGCAGCAACTCCAACGCGCAGTCCAGTGTCGGATCTCCAGTCGGCCGTGGGGCTACCACGGCGATACGATCCCCGTCTGGGGCTATCCGTCCGGCCAGCGCCAGCTCCACTAGCTGTGCTCCGGCCAGACCGAGGTCGAGCGACTGCGGCTGTGCGGTGGTACCCGTGGCCGGGTCCAACGCCAGCAGCAGAAGCTCCTCCGGAAGTGTTCTGCGGCTCCTGCCCATCCATGCCTCCCCGCGTGGATGAAAGACAGGGTGACCCCTCTCACATTGGTCTGTCGAGGGTGCGTGACCGGTTCGTGAGGGAACCGGTAGGTATGTCGTTCTCGTCTACCGCACCAGCAGAGGGCCGCGCACAGGACACTGGTACACGGTTCGGACAGCGGCACGGGGGGTCGCACGGGCGCCGTGTCCGGGCGACGGCTCACGGTTCGGCAGCCGCACGCATGGCGTGCGTGGCACATGGAGGAGGCATCGGTGGCGGGCGAGTCCCCCGACAGGTCGAAGCAGCGCGAGTCGTCGGCAGTACCGACGTCGGGGAGCACGGGCCCGGTTCCCGAGTCCGCCCCCGAACCCCCCTCGACCCCCGACGCGCCGGAGCGGCGCGACCCCCGACTGGCGATGACCCGCGACAACCCGGCCCCGACGGCAACCACGTCGCGGGGCGGCGTGGACACGGCGACCAGGGTCCTGTCCCGCCACGAGCTGGCCGCCGTACGCGCGCGACTGGCCGAGGCCGAGAACGCCGGGGAAGAGGACCGGGCGACCGAGGACGCGGACGCGGGGCGCGGGTCGGCCGAGGACGCCGAAAGCGCCGACGCGTCGGCCGGGGATGCCGGGGATGCCGAGGACGCGGGTGCGGCGGCCGGGAACGGCGGCGACGCGAAGGCCGACGGCGCCGACGTGGTGGCCGGGGATGCCGAGGACGCGGGTGCGGCGGCCGGGAACGGCGGCGACGCGAAGGCCGACGGCGCCGACGCGGTTGAGAGTGAGAGCTCGCAGGGTGCCGAGAGCCGGGGTACCGAGGCTGCCGCTCCGGGCGACGATCGGCTGAGGGCCGCTGTGGCGGCATGGGTGGCCTCCGGGGACGCGGAGGGCGACAAGGAGGGCGACAAGGAGACGCCGGGCGCTGACGAGGGCGCCAAGCCCGCCGAGACGCGCGACGAGGCCGACGGTGCCGAGGCTGCCGCGGCGGAGGGCGCTGAGAAGACCGAGGACGCCGACTCCGGTACCGGGGAGGACGTGGACGGCAAGGCGCCCAGGACGGCGCCGAGGACCGACAGCTCGGCGGAGGCCGGAGCCGACGCGGCGGAAGACACCATCGCCGACGACACCCCTGCGTCCGTCACTGCCTCCGACGACGCAAGCGCCAACGAATCCCACGACGAACCCCAAGACGACCCCGACGACACACCCGCGGCCGCCGACGGCGAGGACGCCCCACAGGGGCCCCCCGCACCCGGCGACGAAAGCAGCACGGGTGGTGCCGGTGGGAACACATCGGACGAGGGCGAAGCCGAGGCCGCCGTCGATCAGCCGACCACCGTCTTCAAGGCCGTACGCCCCACCAAGCCCTCCGTCGACCACCCCACCACCATGCTGAAGTCCCCCAAGCCCAAAGCGGAAGCCAAGCCCGAAGCCAAGCCCGAATCCAAGCCCGAATCCGAATCCCCCTCCGAGCGCACCAGCAAGTTCGTCGCCCTCAAGCCCGACATCAGGCAGCACCCTCCCAAGACCCCGGCCACCCCCAACCCCCCCGCCGCACCGCCGGAGGCAACCGCCGCCATCCCTCAGGTCGGCCCCGAGCGCACCACCCAGCAGCCCCTGCCGCCCAAGCCCCCGCTCGACCTGCTCGCCGAGCTGACGAACACGCCCCCGCCCCCGGACACCCCCGTCCGCACGCTCGTCCGGCGGATCAAGATCTGGACCCCGCTGGTCCTGCTCCTCGCGATCCTCTTTGCGATCGCGCAGGCCGTCCGCCCCCTGCCCGCCCCCACCCTCGCCCTCACCGCCGAGGAGTCGTACACCTTCGACGGCGGCAAGGCCGCCCTCCCCTGGCCCGGCGAGGGCCAGGGCTGGATGGACGTCAACGGCATCGGCACGATGGGCGACTTCGGCGAGCAGACACCGGTCGCCATCGGCTCCGTCGCCAAGGCCATGACCGCGTACGTCGTCCTGAAGGACCATGCCCTGAAGCCGGGCGAGGACGGCGAGAAGATCAAGGTCGACGCCCTGGCGGAGAAGGAGGGCGGCTACGACCAGGACGGCGAGTCCACCCTCAACACCGTCAAGGAGGGCGAGACCATCACCCTGCGGGACGCGATCGCGGCGATCATGATCCCGTCCGCGAACAACATCGCCCGCCTGCTGGCCCGTTGGGACGCCGGTACCGAGAAGGCGTTCATCGAGAAGATGAACACCACCGCCAAGGAACTCGGCATGACCAACACGACGTACACCGACGCCTCGGGCCTGAAGGAGACCACCGTCTCGACCGCCGAGGACCAGGTGAAGCTGGGGCATGAGCTGGTCAGGATGCCGGAGCTGATGAAGATCACGTCCATGGGGCAGTGGTTCGACCCCTCCGGGAAGAAGCACTACAACTACAACTACCTGGTCCCGTACAACGGCGCCATCGGCATCAAGACGGGCACGACCTCCGCGGCCGGCGGCAACCTCCTCTTCGCGGCCCGCAAGGAGGTCGGCGGCGAGACCGTCACCCTCGTCGGCGCCATCCTCGGCCAGCACAAGTCGCCGATCATCCAGACCGTCAACGACGTCAGCAAGACCGCGATGCTGGCCGCCCAGGACGCCCTGACCTCGGCGAAGATCCTCAAGAAGGGCGACGTCGTCGGATACGTCGACGACGGCCTCGGCGGCCGCACCCCGGTCGTCCTCACCCAGGACGTCACCGCCGTCGGCTGGTCCGGCCTCAAGGTGAAGCTGTCCTTCGCCGCCGACGACGTCCCGCACACCGCGAAGGCCGGCACCAAGGTCGGCACGCTCACCGTCGGCGACGGCACGAGCGGCGCGGTCAGGGTTCCCGTGGCCCTCCAGACGGACCTCGCGGAACCGGGCTTCACGGACAAGCTGACCCGCGTCGGCTGACCCGCCGGCGGCCGAAGGGCATCCAGCACGCAGCCCGCCGACGAGCCCCGTCGGCGGGCTGCGTGCTAGCGTCACGAAACGGGCAGGTCGTCGCTCACGAGGCACGGCCGCGAAACCCTTGGAGACAGGGCCGACAACACGCGGGAAACGGGACGCGGCCAGAACAGAAGACGGGACAGCACGGGGAGTGCCTCACAAGTGGCCACTGCGGAGCCGACACGCGCCGACGACGCCGATCCGGAACGGGGAGCCGGTCCGCGAATACGCGTACCCGCACCGCGCCAGGGCGACCGTCCGAGCGGTCCTCAGAACAGACCGCCGTCGCGTCTGACCACCGCCGCCCTCACCCTGCGTGAGCGGCTGTCGCGGCATCCGGTGCTGTCGATCACCACCCTGGCCGGGCTCCTCCACGTCGTCTGGTTCTTCACGTTCGCAAGCAGCGGCGGCGATCTCGCCGCCCAGGACGCATGGGCCGAGTTCGTCGGCCGGCACCCGGACTCGGCGTACAACCTCGCCTGGTACGGCGGGATGCACCCGGTGTCGTACAGCGTCGTCTCGCCGTATCTGATGTCGGTCCTCGGCGTCCGTACGACGATGATGATCGCGGGAACGATCTCCGCGGCCCTGCTGACACTGGTGCTGCTGCGCAGCAGGTCGGTGCGCAATCCGCTGTGGTGCGCGCTCGCCGGTGTCTTCGGGCTGATCGCCAACGCGATCTCCGGTCGGGTGACCTTCGGCCTCGGCACGATGTTCGCGCTGGGCGCGGTCGCCGTCGTGTTCTGCTGGCCGTACCGCTGGCGCTACAAGCGGTGGGCGAAGGCGCTGTGCGCCGCCCCGCTGGCCGCGCTCGCCACCATGGCGTCGCCGGTGGCGGGGTTGTTCGTGGGCTTCGTGGCGGTAGCGCTGTTCCTGCAGAAGCGGCGGCCGGGCGCCTGGGCGCTGGGCCTGGCGCCGACCGCCGTCGTCGCCGTGTCCGCGTGGCTGTTCCCGTTCTCCGGAACCCAGCCGATGGTGATCGGCTCGGTGCTGCTTCCGCTGCTGCTCGCGGTCGTGACCTTCGTGATCGTCCCCGAGGAGTGGAAGACGGTCCGGCTGGTGTCGGTGGTCTACGGCCTCGCGGTCATCCTCGTCTGGGTGGTCAGCTCGCAGATCGGCTCGAACATCACCCGGCTCGCGATGCTGTTCGGCGGGGTGACGCTGGTGGCGGCGCTGCCGTTCACGGTGCCGCGGTCGCGCAAGTGGTACGCGGGCGTGCTGGCGCTGCTCACCTTCGCCGGGTGGATCGGGTACAAGACGGTCGACGACGTCATCCACGCCGCCCCGGAGGCCTCCTGGGCGCGTGAGCTGGCGCCGCTGGTCAACGAACTCCAGGAGGCCGGCGCCGACAAAGGCCGGGTGGAGGTCGTGCCCGCCCGCTCCCACCGTGAGGCCTCCGCGCTCGCGCCGTACTTCAATCTGGCCCGCGGCTGGAACCGCCAGGCCGACATGAAGCGCAACCCGCTTTTCTACGACGGCACGCTCAACTCCGCGAACTACCGCGAGTGGCTCCAGCGCTGGGCCGTGCACTTCGTGGTGCTGCCCAACGACGAACCGGACCCCTCGGCGGCGGAGCGGGAGCGCGAGCTGGTGCAGCGCGGCATGCCGTATCTGAAGCAGGTGTGGGGCGACGCCAACTGGCAGCTGTTCAAGGTGACCGCCCCGGCGCCGCTCGCCGAGCCGAACGCGGTCGTCGAGCGGGCCGAGCAGGGCGAGATGACGATGCGGGTGAGCAAGCCGGGCCGCGTCCTCATCCGCATCCCGTACTCGCCGTGGCTGAGCATCGTCGACGCCGAGGGCAAAAAGCTCGACCCGCCGCAGGAGACGAAGGAGTCCGAGGAGCGTCCCGACGACGAGCCGAAGTCGTACGACAACGTCAACGGCTGCCTGATGGAGACGGAGGAGGACGCCTTCGGCGACAGGTGGACGATGCTGGTGGCCCCCAAGGCCGGCACTTACCGCTTGGCGGCGCCGTACGACGTGCCGCGCGGGACGCCCTGCCCGGAGGAGCTGCACCAGGGGTGAACCCCGGCGCAGCCCGTCCTCGCCCGGGTACCGGTCACCGGACCGATCCTCGTCCCGTTCCCCGTTCCCCGTTCCCCGTTCCCGCCCGGTCACCGCACCGGGAACGCCACGTCGCACACCGGGTCGTCGGCTCCCGCCGCGTCCCAGTCCGCGAAGTAGATCTCCCGGCACGGTCCCGCCATCCACAGCCCCTGCCCCGGAATCCACTCCTCCACCGCCTCGAAGGCGGCCAGGATCTGCGGATGGGCCACCTGGGCCTTGGTGATCCGGGTGTAGGCCAGCCGCTGGGCCGGCTCCACCCGCACCTTCGTCGTATGGGTACGGCCCTGCTTCTCGACCCACGCCCGGGCCGCCGCCTCGTCCGCCACCGGCACGCACGACTCGGCGGGCCCGTCGCTCTCCATCGACACCTCGGAGTGGTACACGACGAACGGCGCCGCGGTGATGCCGCCGCAGTCCTTCGCGCCCTCCTCCAGCCGCCCCAGCGACGCGCCGATCCAGGCCGGCAGCTCGCCGGCCAGCACATGCCGGGTCTCGGTGATCAGCACCTGCTCGGGCACGTCCACCGTCTCGACCACGAACTTTCCGTACATCTCGGAGCTCCTCCCCGACAGTCGTCCACGGAGGTACTCGGCGAGCGTCCGCTGCCCCGCCACCCGCGCCTCGACGTCCGCCCAGTACACGGCGAGCCGGTCGGCGGCCGTGGCCCCGTCCGGGGCCTCGACGACCTCGGCGACCCGCGCGAGCGGCATGTCCAGCTGGCGCAGGAGAGCCACGAGGCGGGCGCGTTCGATCTGGTCGACGCGGTAGTAGCGGTAGCCGCTGAGCCCGTCGACGTGCGCGGGAGCCAGCAGCCCGAGGCGGTCGTACAGCCGCAGGGCCTTGGCCGAGAGCCTGGCCCGCGCGGCGAACGCGCCGATGGTGAGCAGTTCGTCGTCCACGGCCTCATCCTCCGTCACCGGGCGGCTCTTCCGCCCGGTGCGGAGAACGGTCGACCCTGCCCCTGGGGCAAGGTCAACCGGCCAGCTGACCCTCGATCGCGGCGACGACCTCCGCCGCCTCCGGCTCGGTCTGCGGCGAGAAGCGGGCGACGACCTCGCCGTCCCGGCCGATCAGGAACTTCTCGAAGTTCCAGCGGATGTCGCCGCTGTGCCCCTCGGCGTCGGCGAAGCCGACGAGCCGCTGGTACAGCGGGTGCCGGTCCTCGCCGTTCACCTCGACCTTCTCGGTCATCGGGAAGGTCACGCCGTACGTCGCCGAGCAGAACTCGGCGATCTCCTCGGCGCTGCCGGGCTCCTGCCCGAGGAACTGGTTGCAGGGCACGCCGAGCACGGTGAAGCCACGCTCCGCGTACTGCTCCTGGAGCTTCTCCAGGCCCGTGTACTGCGGGGTCAGGCCGCACTTGGAGGCCACGTTGACGACGAGTACGGCCTTGCCCGCGTACTGGGAGAGGTCCGCGGAGCCGCCCTGGAGGGCGCCGATCTCGACGTCGAGGGGGGATGCGTTGGTGTCAGCAGTCATAAGCGGATGCTAGCTCCGGTAGGTACCGGGCCCATGGCCCGGTCCCGCCGCCTTCACGAGCACCTCCCCGGCCGCCGTACGCGAATACAGCACCGATCGCCCCGCCCGCCGCCGCTCCACGAGCCCCGCGTCCAGCAGCACCCGCAGATGGCGGCCGACCGAGCCCAGCCCCTGCCCGGTCACGGCGACCAACTGGGTGGTGCTGAGCGGGGAGTCGAGGAGGACGAGCACCGCGGCACGCGCGGCCCCCAGCAGCGCGCCGAGGCTCGCCGGAACCGTCCGCCCGCCGGGGTCGGCGAGCGCTCCCGCGCACGGGTAGACGACGGCGTACCGGTCGGGCTCCTCCCAGGACACCCAGCCGCCCTTCGGTGTGACCGGCACGAAGACGAGTTCGGCGCCGGAGATCTCGCGGGGCGGGTTTTCGTGCAGGTTCACCTGGAGCCGGTTGTCGCCGAGCCAGCGCGTGCTTCCCGGGCGCAGGGAGTCCAGTACCGCCGCCCAGCCGCCCCGGCTCACCTGCGCGGTCCGCGCGACCACATCGGCCTCCAGGACACGTCGGCGCCGGTCCCAGTCCGGGCTCACGGCCTCCGTCCAGACGTAGGCGAGGAGCGCGGCGGCGCGTTCGGGCAGGTCGTCCCGGTCCAGTACGGCGGGCAGGGGCCCCGCGAGGGAGACGGCGAGGTGGGCGCGGGCCGCGCCGGGGTCGGCCGCGCGCACCCGTGCCACGCCGTCCGCGAAGGTCTCCCCCTCCCTCGGGGTCGGGGTGAGGAAGTCGGCGATCCAGTCCTTTCCGAGCCCGGCCCGCACCAGCCGCGCGGTGACCGGGTCGGCGGCCAGGCGGTCCCGGTAGCCGGGTAGATGGGCGTCCAGCCAGGCGCGTTCGCCGGGGTGGGCGGCGGCGGCCGAGTGCAGCAGCTTCAGCGCGGCGAAGGTCTCGGCGAGCGGGGAGAGCACGAACCGGCTTCCGGCGAGCGTGTCGGCGTTGACCTGCCACCAGCCCATGAGCCTCCCCCTGACCTTTCGCGCCGTGGCGAAACAATAACGGCCCGTTCGGCGGCCGCCCGAGACTCCGCCGTATGCGCAGTTACCGACAGCTGTTCCGCACCCCGGAGTTCACGCCCTTCTTCCTCTCCTACGCCGCCTTCAACGCGGCCCTGACGATCGGTGGACTGTCGCTCGCCACGCTGGTCTACCGTGCCACCGACTCGCCGCTGCTGGCGGCGCTGAGCATGTTCGGTCCGCAGCTGGCGCAGGTGCTGGGCGCGACCTTCCTGCTCTCCGGCGCCGACCGGCTGCCCCCACGGGCGACGCTGGCCGGGACCGGGATCGCCTTCGCGGCCCTCACGGCGGTGCTGGCCCTGCCCGGACTGCCGGTCTGGGCGGTCTTCGCCGTGGTACTCCTGCAGGGCCTGATCGCGTCGCTGGGCGGGGGAGTGGCCGGGGGACTGCTGAACGAGATCCTCCCCAAGGACGGCTTCGTACTGGGGCGTTCGGTGTTCAACATGGCCTCCGGGCTGATGCAGGTCCTCGGTTTCGCGACGGGCGGCGCGCTCCTGGCGCTGCTGTCCCCGCGCACCTGCCTGCTCCTCGCGGCGACGCTGTACGCCGTGGAGGCGCTGGGCCACCGGCTGGGCCTGTCCGCCCGCCCGCCCCGCGCCTCGGGCCGCCTCTCGGTCACGGCGACCTGGCGCAACAACGCCTTCCTGTGGTCCTCGCGGCCACGCCGCCTCACCTACCTGGGCCTGTGGATCCCCAACGGCCTGGTCGTCGGCTGCGATTCCCTCTACGTCTCCTACGCCCCGCACGCCGCCGGCGCGCTGTTCGCGTCCGGGGCACTGGGCATGTTCGTCGGTGACGTGGTCGTCGGCCGTTTCGTACCGCCCGCCCTGCGCCCCCGGCTGGCCACCCCGCTGCTCCTGCTGCTGGCGACGCCGTACCTGGTCTTCGCGTTACGGCCGGGCGTGGCGCTGGCGGCCCTGGCCGTGTGCCTCTCCAACGTCGGGTTCGCCGCGAGCCTGGTCCAGCTGGAACGTCTGATGTCCCTCACGCCCGACGACCTGGCGGGCCACGCCCTCGGACTGCGGTCCTCCGGGATGCTCACCATGCAGGGCGTGGCCGCGGCCCTCGCGGGAACGGTGGCCCAACTGACCTCGCCCGCCACGGGGATGACCGTCATGGCTGCCGCGTCGATCACGGTGACGCTGACGCTGGCGGGATTGCAGCGCCCGCCCCGATCGGCCGAGAGGGGAGTGGTTCCCACCGGCCTTTCGGCCCGGTCGTCACGGGAATGAGGGCGGGGTGGCCAAAACTTCACGGTGCGTGAGGCGCTTCTTCGGTAACTCCCGTATACACCACGGGAGTTCACTAGGTTGGTTGATGATTTGACCACGCCGGCGACCCGACCCGTCCCGTCCCATCCCCCGGAGGCCCCCCGTGCCCGACCCCGACCCCGCCGTCCCCACCAGCGCCGCCGAGCGGACGCGGGCCCGGATCGACACCTCCAAGCCGCACTCGGCCCGCTTCTGGAACTACTTCGTCGGCGGCAAGGACCACTACGAGGTCGACCGGCGGATCGGCGACGAGATCAAGGAGATCTTCCCCGGCCTGGTCGACGTGGCCGTGACCAGCCGCCACTTCCTGGGCCGCGCCGTACGCCACCTGGCCGGTGAGGCGGGCATACGGCAGTTCCTGGACATCGGCACCGGACTGCCGACCGCCGACAACACGCACCAGGTGGCCCAGCGCGTGGCGCCGGACGCGCGGATCGTGTACGTCGACAACGACCCCATCGTGCTGGCCCACGCGAGCGCCCTGCTCACCAGCACCCCCGAGGGCATGACGACGTACCTGGACGCCGACCTGTACGACCCCGAGGTGGTCCTGGAGGCCGCCGCGGGCACGCTCGACCTCTCCCGCCCGGTCGCCCTGATGATCCTCAACACGCTCGGCCATGTCGCCGACCACGACCAGGCCCTCGACCTGGTACGCCGCCTCCTGGCCGGCCTCCCCTCGGGCAGCCACCTGGTGATCAGCGACAGCACGGCCACGAGCGAGGGCATGATCGCCGCGTCGGAGGCCTACAACGCGAGCGGCGCCGTGCCGTACCACGTCCGCAGCATCGGCGAGATCGCCGCGTTCTTCGACGGCCTCGACCTGGTCGACCCCGGCATCGTCCAGGTACCCGAGTGGCGCCCCGACGCCTTCGGCCCGGCGGATCCGGCGACGGCCGCGGTCGACGCGTACTGCGGGGTGGGGCGCAAGCCCTGAGGGTGCGGGCGGGGCCGACGGGCTTGTGCAGCCCCGGCGGTCCCGTCCCTTCCCTCTCACCGCCCCTGCTCGACGTACTCCTTGAACTGCTCGAGGTCACCCCGGACCAGCCGCTCGATCGCGTTCGCCTGGGCGAACCCCTTGGGCCCGCCGAAGGCCTCCCGGACCGTGCCCGGGTCGTACTCGACCCGTGCCTGGACCCGGGTGTGGCCCTGGTCGATGGCCAGCAGCGAGAAGGAACCCGCCAGCCGGGGGTCGCCCGTGGTCCGCCACTCCAGCACGCGTTCCCCCGCCCGGTCCGACACCTCGGCCTCGAACTCCCGGGCCCGCCCCCCGGCCTCGACATCCAGCCGCGCCCGCCCGCCCGCCTCGGTACGGGCTCCGCGTACGCCCGCCAGGAAGCGGGGATAGTTCTCCACCGGGTGCAGGCCGTCCCAGGCCCGGTCGATCGGGACTCCGACATCCACGTGTTCTTCGAGGGTGCTCATGGCCCACCTCCACGTCCGGCTCACGAGGCATTCCCCTGTGTTTCCAGTGTGCGCCTGGTGGAGGGTGCCTCTCCTGCTCGCCACACAGGCAACCCCCACCACACCAGCCCCCGCCTCATCGCTCCCGAGCACCACGTCTCCGCGGCCGACCGCCAAGGGCGTCACCCTTCAGCCCGCCAACCCGCGCGAACACTGCCCCGCTCTTCGGGCAGGCCCACACGGCCGCCCCGTCGACGACCCCGGCCTCCAGCGGATGCCCGTCAGGGTGGTCGGGACAGTGCGGCCAGACCGCGGGCGCACCCTGCGCCCACAACGCCTCCACCGCCCACTCCTGCACCTGCTCCGCGAGGTCGGCGAGCCGTTCGGCGGGGGTGAGACGCGGCGGCGGAACCACCAGTCCCTGCCCGCTGCCGTCGGGCGCGTGCAGCACGAGCCCGTACTCCTCGTCCTCACGCAGCCGCGGCCGTACGGCACACTGCGCCCGCAGGTCGTGCAGGACCGCGTCCAGTGCCTGGGTGAACTCCTCGTCCGCCACGACTGGTTCTCCGTCTCGTTCGTGCGGTGCGCCGAGGAAGTAGTACTCCTCTGGGCGCCGAACAGTTGAGCCTGGCAGGGTAGTGACCTGTTCCTATGAGTGAAGGCGGATATGACGGTGTATCTGATCGAGGCTGATCCGCGCTGGGCGAAGCACTCTGGCGAAGAGGGACACCACGGCCCGGAGTGGGGGCCCGAGGACCTTGAGCGCGCGGCGGTGTTCCTGACCGAGCTGGCGCCACAGGCCCTGCAGGTGTTCGAGTACCTGCTGCGTAACCCCGGCCGAGAGATCCACTGTACGGAGCTGGTGGACCAGGCCCTGGGCGGGTCGAACGACGTCGATCCGGCGCGCCGTGTCGCAGGCGTACTGTCCGGGATGAGCAAGGCACACGGCAACAGCGGGCGGCGCTATCCGTTCTCCTGGTGGGAGGCCCCCGAGGGGGGTACGGGCGCGACGTACGCGGTCCGCCCCTCCGTGGCGGCGGTGTTTCTGGCCGCTCGGCTGGGACGGTAAGTGGCGGGTATTGCGTGAGCTGGAGCGGTGTCCGTGAGCGGGTGGAGGCTCTGAGGCGCGCTGACAAGGAGCGGGAAGTCTTCGGCGCATGGGGCAAGTACGGCGGAACGGGGCATCACTTCCGGCTTGCCGACCCGTTGGCGGAGGCGGAGGTTGCCGAGGCGGAGGCGCAGTGGGGCGTCTCGCTGCCCGTGGACTACCGGGGCTTCCTCCTCGAAGTCGGTGCCGGCGGTGCGGGGCCGGGATATGGACTCGCCGTGCTGGGTCGTACATCTGCCGGTTGGCTCTGGAGCGACCCGGGCGGCGGTACCGTCCACGAGCGACTGCGCTTCCCTTTTCCGGGTGGGGAGGAGAGCGCGCGTGCCCAGGCCGAACACGAGCGCAAGGAGCCGGTCGAGTCCGACTTCGAGGATGAAGCAGCGTTCCGTGAGGCGTATCGCGGGTGGCTGGCGGAGGACGAGAGGCTGTTCGACTGGTTCTCGTCCGGTGCTGTGTGCCTCAGCCACGAAGGGTGCGGATACTTCGACTGGCTGGTCGTGTCCGGTCCGCAGCGGGGCCGGATGTGGCTTGACGAAGGTGCGGGCGACGGAAGGTTCAGCCCCCTCGGAGAGGCGGGATTCGCTGGTTGGTACCTCGACTGGGTCGAGAGGTCCGAGGCTGTCGTGCGGCGTGGGGGGTAGGAGAGGCCGATCGGCGCGGGGGGATGCCAAAGGCCCCGGACCATGATCGGTCCGGGGCCTCTCGACTGGTGCCCTGCCGGTATTCGCACCCCCGACACCCGCTTTCCCCACCGCCGCCCACCGGCCTGGCCCCCGCCACCCGCAGACCCGGATCCTCGACCCTCGGCGGCCGGCCCTGGTCAACCCCGTGTCAGGGCCGTCCGGCGCCGGGCCCCGGGTGAGCTACTTGCCGAGGACGACGGTGTTGTTGCAGCCCTGGGTCGAGCCGATGCGGGTGATCTGCGTGCCCGGCGAGCCCTCGCCGTTGTACCGGTTGCCCTCCCGGCCGTTCTGGTACCCGAACTGGCCCTGCACGTCGACGTTCTCCTCGATCGTCGTGCATGTGGTGCTCTGGCTGATGAGGAGCGTCTTGCCCTCTTTGCCCTCGCTCTTCTTTCCGTGGCCGTGCTTGTGCCCCTTCTTGTGCCCGTGTCCCTGCTTGTGCTCGTGTCCCTGCTTCTTTCCGTGTCCGTGTCCGTGCCCGTCGGCGTAGGCGGTGCCGGCGCCGAGGAAGCCGATGGCGCTGAGGAGGACGGCCACGACAGCGGTCTTGCGAGGCTTGCGCATGTCTTCTCCGAGCGTTGAAGCGGACGCGTACGCGATCCGCCACGTCATAAGGTGACGAGAGGTTAATGCGGAAATATCGGATAACTGCTCGTCGGCACGCCGGATCATCCGAAGAACGAACAAGGATGCCGGGCCCACGTCCAGCTCAAGTTCCGTGTACGGCAAAGGCATTGGCCGACCGGATGCGTGCGTAGGCACTCCGCGCAGAACCACCCGTGTGGCGTGGAGAGCGACCACCGGACGGGGGTGCCTCTGCGCATGTGAGACAAGGGCGACCGCGACCACCAGCCCCGCACCGGTCCGGCTGCCCACCGCCGCGAACTCGCCGAGCTCTTCCACGGTTTCGACCCCGACAGGGACTGCCTGATCGACGAGGCCGCGAGCGGGCGGCAACCTGCCCGCATTCATACAATCGCCCCGGAGTGTTCATCGAAGCCGGCCGTGGGTCATCAACACCCGTGTCCGGTACGTCACAAGGAGCAGACGGCCACGATCAGCGGCGGCCACCCGGCGCCCCGAGCGTGATCAGCTGCTCGCCGGGCCCCGGGAGTGTGAACCGGGGTATCCCCCTGCGGGGTGTTCTCGCTGCCCATGGTATCGGCGGAAAAGCGAATCAGTCGGCTCGGACTGTGTGGTTGAGGTCTTGGGCGTACGTCTCGATGGCTCGCCGGTACTGGCGCACGTAAGGGTCCTCGCTGGTGGTGGCGAGCAGCTTGAGCAGGATGTGCATGGCTTCGTGGTGCTGGCCGGTGTTGAACAGGGCCATGGCGAGGAAGGTCTGCAGGGCACCGTCGCCGGGGAACTCGGCCGTGCCTTGGCGGAGGGTGTCGACCGCCTGGGTGTACCGGCCGAGTATCCGGTAGGTGCTGCCGAGGCCGAGGAGGGCTCCGCGGCGGTCTTCCGCCGACAGCCCTGATCCGCTGAGGCCGGCTTCGTAGAAGGGGACGGCCTCCGCCTCCAGGCCCAGCACGTCATGGACCCAGGCGGTCTGATAGGCCACTTCGGCGTCCCCGGGGTGCTCGGCGGCCAGATCCAGCAGCCGTCTCCGGGCCTCTTCGGGGTTCCCCTGCCGACGCAGGCGGATGGCTTCGGCCAGCAACTCGTCTCGTGTGAGTCCGTTCATGTCCCCCATCGTCTGCGGTCGCCCGCCGCTGACCGGCAGGGGCCTTCCCGACTGCGTTGGCGGTTGATCCGGCGGATGCGCAGGAGCTGGCCACCGTGCGATGAGCACTGGCTCCGCCCCGGTGCCGTTTCAGTCGGCAGCCGTCTCAGTCGCCCCGGCTCCGAGTCCACGACCGCCGGGGGCGGTACCGCTGCACGGACGTCGGTCCCGCTCACCGTGGCCGCGCGGCCGCACTTTCTGTAACCGTTCCAGTTCATACTGTTGACACCTCCCCGGCTTCCCCTTACCTTCGCCGCCAACCTTCCGAACATGTGACGATATTTCGAACATTTGAAAGGCGAGTTGCCCTGTGCGTTGCCGGAACCAGCACGCATGTGGTCGGAACGCCGTGGCGCAGCCTGACGTACGCACAGGTGCACCCCTAGGTCGTGTCCGCAAAGTCCCGTCGTCCGCCCGGAGGGCAGGCGGGATTTTGCGGACACGGCCTAGCGCCGGCGCGAACAGCGAGCCGGTCCGACCCGGCCCCGACGACCCCGGCGGCCATGTGTGGACCCACGAGGGCGCCGAGCTGATCCGTCCCGGCACACGGCCCCGTCCGAAGTCCGGTCTGTCCAGGGCGCCCGGGGATCTGCCTGTGCGGCACCCGTCTGCGAGAGCCGGCGGTCGACACCGCCCGGTAGCGGGTGCGGTGCGTCCCGCTCGTTCTCGACCTGCCTGCCGGCGGCCCGGCCTGCTCCACCGCTTCCCCCACGACGTCTGATACGCCGTCATCCCCTCAACGACGAGAAGGACAAGGAACAACCAGCATGCTCAATCGAAGAACCGTCCTCGCCGGAGCCGCCTCCCTCGCCCTCACTCTGTCCGCCTGCGGCCGCAGCAGTGAGAGCAGCTCGGAGGACAGTTCCGAGGGCGGTACCGTCGGCCTCGCCATGCCGACCCGGTCCTCCGAGCGCTGGCTCACCGACGGCAAGAGCCTCGTCGAGGGCCTCAAGGCCAAGGGGTACAAGACCAAGCTGGTCTACGGCGACGACGACCCGAAAGCCCAGGTCGCCCAGATCGACAAACTGATCCGGCAGGGCGTCGACGCACTGATCATCGCGGCCATCGACAACAAGTCGCTGAACGGCGTGCTTCAACAGGCTGCCGACGCGGACATTCCGGTGATCGCCTACGACCGGCTCATCCTCGGCACGAAGAACGTCGACTACTACGTTTCCTTCGACAACGAGATGGTCGGTCGGGTCCAGGCCCACCACATCATCGAAAAGCTCGGCTTGGAGGACGGCAAAGGCCCGTTCAACATCGAGTTGTTCGCCGGCTCCCCCGACGACAACAACACCAAATACTTCTTCGACGGTTCGATGGCGCTCCTGCAGCCGTATCTGGACAGCAGGCAGTTGGTCGTCCCGTCCGGCAAGACCGAGCTCGACCAGATCACCACCCTGCGCTGGGACGGGGCCACCGCGCAAAAACGCATGAGCGGCGTCCTCGCCGAGTGGTACCGCAGCGAGCGGATCGACGCGGTCCTGTCGCCGTACGACGGCATTTCCCGGGGCATCCTGTCCGCGCTGAAGTCGGCCGGTTACGGCTCTGACAGCAAGCCCCTCCCCGTCATCACCGGTCAGGACGCCGAACTGGCGTCAGTGAAGTCAATCATCGCGGGGCAGCAGTCGCAGACCGTCTACAAGGACGTCCGTCGGCTCGCCGAGGCCGCCGCGATCATGGTCGACGACATACTTACCGGCTGGACGCCGTCGGTGGACGACATGAGCACTTACAAGAACGGCGTCAAGGCCGTGCCCGCCGTCCTGCTGCAGCCCGAGAGCGTCGACAAGACCAATTACAACACCCTTGTGCGAGACGGCTACTTCACCGCCGAAGAGCTCAAGTAGCGGCACGGCCGCTCTGCGACAACGCCCGCACGACGCTCGCCATGACACTGACACCCTCCTCCCCATGGCGGTTGGAGTCGTGCCCCGCGTGGCGCCGGAGAGCCTGGGCCACTCTGGGATCAGCCTCACCGTGAACGTGCAGCACGGACGCCGCCCAGGACACGCATCGGGAGACATCCGCCCCCGCGCTGACCTGCGCGGGGACGGACGTGAGGTGGCGATACGGAGCCCGACACCGCCGCTCCGCAGCGAACCCTCCCCGAACCGGCCTAGTGCACCGTGATGTTGGAACTCCCGCTGCTCTGGTATCCCTCGGTGGCGAGGATCATGTAGTAGTTGAAGCTGCCCAGGCGCATTCCGGCGCGGGCCCAGGCGTCGAAGTGGTTGCCGGTGGTGATGGTGCCACCGGTCCGCTTCGACTGCCGGACGCTCCAGTACTGGTTGAACGTGCGGATGCCTTCGACGGACGGGGCGTTGTAGCGCGTGGTCTGGTAGATGTCGTACGTGCCGCCGTCGCTGCTGACAGTGCCCTTGTACGTTCCCGTGGGCCGGTAGGTGCCCCAGTTGTCGACGATGTAGTACTCGACGAGCGGGTTCGACGTCCACCCGTAGAGAGTCAGGTAGCCGTTGCCGGACGGGTTGAAGCTGCCGGAGTAGGTCACGGTCCGGCGTGAGCCGTTGCTCCAGCCCTTGCCGGCGACGAAGTTCCCGGTGTTCCTCCATGAGGTGCTGTAGTTGCCGCCGGAGTTGAGGGTCATGGAGACCGTGCCCTGGCTGTCCGTCCAGAACGAGTAGTAGTACCCGTTGTTGGTCCCGGTCTGGTTCGTGGTGATGACCGTGGCCGCCTCGGCGGTGCCGGGCAGGGCCAACGTGGCGCCGGTGGCCAGCAGCAGGGTGCAGACGCTGCGGCGGGTCGGGTGTGCGGGTCCGTCGTTCATGAGCGTGCTTCCTCCTCGTCCTCGTCACGCCGACGGGGCTGGGCAATGTGTGTCGACGGGTGGTTCGTGCCAGCCCGCGCCGACAGTGGTTGAGCTCTGCCGACGGCGCCAGTTTTGGTATGGCCCTGTCAACTGTCAATAGTTTCGACATTGATCTCGAAACATTCGCGCAGGAGGGCGGTGCTTGGTGAAGGCGTTTAACCTGCTCATGGCCGTGATCGATGGACTGAATCAAAGTACGCATTACCGGTCGTGACTGCTAGATCAAGATTCCAAGTCTGGCTCTTCGAATGTTTCGAAGACTGGCGGTGTTTGTCGCGGTTCCTGATCCAGGGCGGGGGAGGGGGCAGCCCGTAGATGGCCGCGGCTTACCAACCGGTCGGGCATGCATCGGGCACGCGTTCAGCTACACGGTTGACGCAGTCCAGGCCATGATCCTATTGTCCGCCCTGCGCGTGGTTGCAGCCGACGGCAATGAAAGCCGGCCGGATTCTGATTAGTGCCGAAATCTGAGTGAATGAGGGTAGTCGTGGGGGTGCTGCTCTCGTACCTGATCCTTTTCCTTGTTCAATGCGGTTTGATGGCGCTGCAGATTGTCGGCGCGTTCCTGCTCATGTTGAGTGCCGCTCTGTTTATCAGGCGCTTCGCTGTTGCGCGCAAGCGTCGACCCGATGGCCACTTCCTGAAAGTGACGCCGGTGGCACCATATGTACTCGGCGGCATCGGAATTTGCTTGCTGGTTCCTGCTTCGGCGGCACTCTTCATCGGGAAGAAGTTGGGCATTTTTGAAACCTGGGCGATTTAGGCCGAACCCGTTGTGGTCCGCGAGGGCGTTCTGGGCCTGTCCGGGCCGGTAGTGATCGGCTGCGGGCGCGGTGGTTGCTTCACGTTGCTGCTGTACATCGCCAGTTTGGAAGATCGCGTATGCGTTCCCAGCTGGACGCTGCCCGATCGGGCACGCGGAGGACACGGCTACGGACCGATCAGGGCCTCATCTGGCCCAAGAGCCCGACTACTAGGGCCCGCTCCAGTCGGGCACGCACATCATGCGGTGCGCCGGCACGACGGGTTCACTCGGCAGTGGATCGACTCCACGGACCCTTACAGCCACGACATCTGCGGCGACGGAGGACCGGCCGCTCCGGAGCTTCGTCAAACGCCAGCGGAAGGGCTCCGGGACGTCTTTGGCGGGCAGCTCCACCATGGCGAGGCTGACCCATCGGTCGTAGTTGGTCGGGTATACGCGGATCGGGCCGCTGCACTTGGGGCAAGTCGGCGGCTCGATCCACGACACGTCGTCCGGGTCGGGTTCAGGCCTTGGTGCGGCTGTGGCCCCGTCGAGTTCGGCCATCTCGTTCGCGAGGATGTTCCAGCACGACTCGCAGAGTCTCGCCATGAGGTCGATCCGGCCTCGATCGCGCACGGTAGGGCTTGCCGCCCCGCAGCGATGGCATAACCACTCTTGATCCCCCAATGCCCC
Source organism: Streptomyces sp. NPDC051243 (assembly GCF_044455405.1). Classification (NCBI taxonomy): domain Bacteria; kingdom Bacillati; phylum Actinomycetota; class Actinomycetes; order Kitasatosporales; family Streptomycetaceae; genus Streptomyces; species Streptomyces sp. NPDC051243. The sequence continues at coordinate 465,291 of NZ_JBITES010000002.1, forward strand.
CATGTGTTCAAGTGTGCGTGAATCTGACTGGATTGCAGTAGGCAGCGATTCGGCCTCGTTGGTGTGATCGTGCGAGCCCCTTGTACACGCCGGTCAAGCGCTCCATGCGCACCTCGATCCCGGTGGCTGCGTACACCTCGCGGCGGCCCCCTCCTCGCCGCCTTCGCCGGACTGCGGTTCGGAGAACTGACTTCACCCCGCAGGCGGGACGTCGACAACGCCGCGCTCCTGGTCCAGCGCGCGCAGGCCGAGACGCAGACCGGGGCGCTCTTCGACAAGGCCCCCAAGTCGAATGCCGGTGTCCGCCCGATGGCCTTCCCGTACGAACTCCTGCCGGACGTGAAGCGTCGTCACGCCGCCTACGCCCGAGCCGGCCGCGACGGGACACATCGTCCTCGGCCCGCCTTGTGGCCCGTGTGTGGCACGGCCATGATCACGCGCAAGGGCCAGTTCGAGGGGATCACGCCCCTGAACCGGCCCTCAGTCGTGTGCCCGGCAGGATTCGAACCCGCCGCACCCGCTTCGGGAGTTTTCCCTGGCGGGGCTGTGACCTGCGGAAACATCGAGCGCAGGGCGTCTGGCCCGGTCTGAACCCTGGAGCGTGCAATACCGGAGCCTGGGCATCTGTGTGATCAACAGACTGTGGCCGCGGGTGGATCCCATCGGCGGGTACGGGGCACCGCGGGGGAGATGCCGTAGTCCTTCTTGAGCTGTTCGGGGATGGCGTAGTGCATGACGCGCCCGCGGGTGAGGGAGGACAGCTCGAAGACGGTGGTGAGGTGGCCGAGGCGGTCCAGGGCCCAGGCACCGAGAGGGGAGCGGTCCTCGATGGCCTCCAGGACACCGAGGAGGTGGGGCACGGCTTTGACGACGGTGTCCCACGGGGTGTGCGGTACGTCGAGCCAGCCCGCGCAGGTGTCGCCGATGAGGTGGCGGATCAGAGCGGAGACGATCGGGTCGAAGAAGGTGCCGGGCACGATCTCCTCGTAGAGGTCGATGAGCTGCCGGGTCAGCTGTGCGCCCTCTTCGGAAGGACCCATGTGCCGGATCATGTACAGGTCGAGGAACTGGCGGGCCTCGTCGAGGGTCTGCGGGACCGCGTCCTGGTCGACGCCGAGCATGGCTCCGACCACCCGCCATGCGTAGTAGTAGGCCTCCGCGCCTTCCTGTGACATGTGGATGCCGAGGCGGTGCGTGCTGTCGAGCACGAGCAGGGAGAAGAACATCTGGCCGCCGATCATGTCCTCCTGGCAGATCGGCACGCCCAGCGCGTCGGCGTCCCATCGGTTCTCGCGCCCCAGGTGATAGCGGATGGAGGCGTGCAGGAGGCGGACCTTCTGGGCGGCGGGGACGAAGCGGCCGCCGGCTTCGAAGGCGTCGGGCTGCATCAGGAAGACGGTGAACTGGCCTGTCTCCGCCATCCTTTTGGAGGGGTACTTCAGTCCGTGGGTGGCCGACAGCAGCTTCGCCACGTGCGGTACGACGTAGCAGGCGGGCATGGAGGCGAAGGACAGCGCGGTGGAGATGTGCACGTTGTTGTCCATGAAGAACAGCCGGGCCTTCTCCATCTCCGACCAGTCCACCCAGGCCGGCGGGACACGGGTGGCCTCCAGGTACTCCCGTGCGACGTCGGGCAGACCGTCGGGCAGGGGAGCGCCGGCGGTGGAGACGTAGCGCATCAGGGAGTTGAACGTGCCCACCTGGCCGCGCTCGAAGAGCGTGGCGACGGTGGCGTCGGCGAGTTCGTCACCGGCCTGCCGCAGGGCGTCCATCGACGCGTCGGTGTACGTCATCGTCATGGCAGGGCTCTCCGTTGTGGCTGAGTTCTCAGAACTGGCGGTCCGCCGCGGACCGGGCCAGTGCGGTCAGGGCGGTGTGGGCAGGGGCCGGTGCGCCCAGCTCGTCGAGAGCACCGAGCGCCTCCTCCACCCGTACGCCGATCATGTCCTCGATGCGGTCGGGCGCCTTCAGCACGCGCATCACCTCGCGGACCGTGTCCAGGGCGTCCGCGTCCAGGCGGCGTCTGCCCAGCACGGCCCGCAGCCGCGCGCGGTCCTCGTCTCCGGCCAGGCGCCAGGTCTCCGCCAGCAGGGCCGTAGGCCGGTGGCCCTCCACGTCGTCGGCGTTGGCCTTGCCGGTGCGCTCCGGGTCTCCGAACAGACCGAGCAGGTCGTCCCGCAGCTGGAACGCCTCGCCCAGCGGCAGCCCGTACGCGGAGTAGCCCTCGCGCATCCGCGGACCGGCCCCGGCCAGGGCGCCGCCGATCAGCAGGGGCTGCTCGACGGTGTACTTGGCGGTCTTGTAGCGGATCACCTTCAGCGACGACTCGGTGTCCGGACCGGCTCCGGTACGCAAAATCTCCAGGCACTCGCCCGCGATCAGTTCCCGGGCCATCACCGACCACAGGGGGCGGGCACGGGCGAGGTACGCGGCGGGCACGCCGCTGGTGGCGAACAACTGCCCGGCCAGCGCCATCAGCAGATCTCCCACCAGCATCGCCAGCGACCTCGCCGCCGCCGCGCCGCGCGGACGACGCCGCACGGCATCGCGCAGGGCGACATGGGCCGTGGGGCGCCCGTGCCGCAGCGGACTGTCGTCGATGAGGTCGTCGTGGACGACCGCGGCGGCGTGCACCAGCTCCATGGACGCCGCCGCCCGCACCAGCGCGTCGCTGTCCGGCTGGCCCACCGCGCGCCAGCCCCAGTAGCAGAACGCCGCGCGCAGCCGTTTGCCCTCCGCGACCGCGGCCTCCAACCGCTCGGCCACCGGGGCCAGGAGCGGATCGATCGCGGCGAACTGATCGGCTTCCTGGGCGACGAACCGGCGCAGCACCTCGTCGATGCGGACCTTGAACGCGACCGGCTCCCACCGGTCAGTCATCATCGGCGCTCTTCCGAGCCGACACGTGCCGGGCGAGGATCTCCAGGTGAGCCGGGGGCACGGCCGCGTACCGGTCCAGCACCAGGCGCCCCCGCGCCGCGAGGTCGTGCTCGGCCTGCGCGGCCAGCTCCGTGGCGTCCGAGCGGCGCAACAGCCCCCGCACCGCGCCGACGGCCGAACCCAGCGTGCTCACGGCCAGATCGGCCAGCCCGGCCACCAGCAGCAACGCCTGCTCGTCCAGGCTTTCGCGCCGTCCCGTTTCTCGCGTCATGCTCTTCCCCACCCACAGCCCATCCGGGCGGCGCCGGTCACGCGCCGTCCCTTTGAGCATCGCGTCACATCGGGTGGGAGTCCGGAAGAACTCACGATCGGGTGATCACATCGATCGATCGTGCGGACCGCCGCTGCGGCGGCCCCGCACTCGGCGGTCTGGCGCCGGGCTGATCACTGCGGCGGTTCCGCTGCCCACGCCTGCATGGTCGCTCCGCCGTCCTCACCGCAGCCGATGCTCGGCCGGCCTCCCACGCGGACCAGGCGCTCGGACATGACCGACCGGCCCAGGTGCGTACCCCTCTCATGGAAGATCATTGGGGTGTGTGGCATTCATGTGGCGTTGGGTCATGAAAGCGGCCCCCCGTTCGAATGGAACGAGAGGCCGTCAATCCGCTGACCTGCTACGCAGGCTGTGCCCCCGGCAGGATTCGAACCTGCGACACCCGCTTTAGGAGAGCGGTGCTCTATCCCCTGAGCTACGAAGGCGGGGGCTTGTGGAGAACCTTGTTGAAAACCCAGGAGATGGATCTTCAGCTAGGGGCACAAGCCCGCTGGTCAGACGTGGTGCGACGCCCCTCCACGGTGTCATGCGCGTAGACAGCGCGACGTACCAACGACCGGCCATGGACAGCGTAGCGGATGCGCGTCAGTGCGGGTCATTCATATGGGAGGAGACGGGCTGCGGGCGGACATGAGCTGCTCTGAGCTGCTGCTTCTGTGGCTTGCGATGAGCGATGAGCGATGAGCGATGAGGGATGGCGAGGCACAGAGGCCGAGACCGGCTGGACCGTTCTGTCCCCTGGCGTTGGTCCGGCGCTCCGGACCGCACTCGTCAGCTCCGCTGCGGGCCCTGCTGGACCTGGCTATCTACAACAGCGCGACCGGCAAGTTCGTGATCTGGATGCACAAGGAGAACGGCAAGGACTACACCCAGGCCCGGGCCCGCAGCGCCGACCAGGCGGGCAGGGCACGTACCAGTTCCGGCAGGGGCCGCCACGGGCACGCCCATCCGTCGGTGGTCTCCGTGGTGCGCGAGGCCCTGGGGCCGATCAGGACGCGTGGGACCGGTTCGCGACCTGCCCGGCCTCCTACTCGGGGCCGACAGCTTGGCCGCGCCTCGGCGACCTGCTGGACGCGGCTGCCGCAGGGACACCGTGGCCGAAGCCGCCGGGCAGCCGGTGAGCAGCGGGCGCGGGCCTGGGACACGTTCACGACGAGTGGGCAGGAATTCTCCGTCCCACCGATGCCGGCGTGGAGCGCGGCGTTGCGTCAGGGCAGCTTCTTGAGCATTTCGGCTGCTGCCGGGCCCGCGGAGGCGGGGTTCTGGCCGGTGATCAGGTTGCGGTCGACGACCACGTTCGGGGCCCACGGCTCGCCCTCCTGATAGTCGGCGCCGATCTCGACCAGGCGGTCCTGGAGCAGCCACTTGGCGCCCGCCGCGAGGCCCGTCTGGGTCTCCTCGGCGTTGCTGAAACCGGTGAGCCGGTAGCCGGCGAAGGCATTGCGGCCGTCGGTCAGGGTGGCGGCCAGCAGGGCGGCCGGGGCGTGGCAGACCACGCCGAGCGGCTTGCCCGAGGCGAGGGCGTCGACGAGGAGCTTGCCGGAGGTGGCGTCGACGGCCAGGTCCTCCATCGGGCCGTGGCCACCGGGGTAGTAGACGGCGGCGTAGTCGGCGAGGTCGACGTCCTCCAGCCGGACGGGGTGCTGGAACTCGCTGATCGAGGCGAGGTCGTCCGCCATCTTCCGCGCGCCCTCCTCGCCACCGTTGAACTCCGGGGCCAGGCTGCCCTGGTCCACGGGCGGTACGACGCCGCCCGGCGTGGCGGCGACGATCTCGTGGCCGGCGGCTGTGAAGGCCTGGTACGGGACGACGGCCTCCTCGGCCCAGAAGCCGGTCGGGCGCTTGGTTCCGTCCGCCAGCGTCCAGTGGTCGGCGCCGGTCAGCACGAAAAGGATCTTCGACATGGTGGGGTCTCCTGGAGCTTTGCTATGCGGTCTCGGCCGAAGCGCCGAGAATTGAAATCCACTGCGTCGCCTTCGTCTCGAAACTAGAGCTGCTGAAGTATCCGCGCCAATGAAGAGATCGATACCAGGTATCGATGGCCCGATGGCCCGATGGCATACGTGGTCCCGTGGTCCCGTGGTCCCGTCGTTCGGAGGTTCGGGTGGTTCGGTGTCTCGTTCCCCCAGGGGGAGCGGGCGGCATGTGGTTGCCACACCTACCTCGTAGGCTCGAAGCCGTGGGCGATCACGACACTCATGGGTCCGGGCCGCTGGACCTGAACCTGCTGCGAACCTTCCTCGCGGTGCACCGCCTGGGCTCCTTCACCGCCGCCGCACGTCAGCTGAGCGTGTCGCAGTCCACCGTCACCACGCAGATCCGGGCGCTGGAGAACCGCCTGGGCCGCGAGCTGTTCGAACGCCGGGCGAAGGGTGTCATGCCGCTGCCCCATGCGGACGAACTCGCCAACCAGCTGTCTGCCCCCCTCGACCGCCTGGCGGTCATCACCGGCGAGGAGCCGAGCAGCACCGTGGCACCGGTGCATCTGGCGGGGCCCGCGGAGTTCATGAACGTGGTGGGCCTCAAGGCGGTGGCACCGCTGGTCGCGCAGGGCGTCCGGCTGAGGGTGGCCGTCGGGCTGACCGAGCCGCTGCTCGAGGAGCTTCGGGCCGGACGCCACGACCTCGTCGTCGCCACCCGACGCCCTCGCGGCCGGACGCTGCACGCGGAACTTCTCGCCGACGAGGAATTCGTCCTGGTCGCCGCCCCCGTATGGGCCGAAAGGCTCGAAGAGCTCGAGGGGCGCGAGCTGCCCGCCACCCTCGAGAGTCTCCCGCTGATCACCTACGCCGAGGACCTGCCCATCGCCCGCCGCTACTGGCGCCATGTCTTCGACCGCCGCCTGCACGTCCAGGCCGCGATCACCGTCCCCGACCTGCGCAGCGTCCTCACCGCCGTCACTGTCGGCGCCGGCTGGAGCGTCCTGCCCAGCTATCTGTGCCGCACCGAGCTGGCCTCCGGCGCCCTGCGACTGCTGCACCAGCCGGCGGACCCGCCGATCAACACCGCCTACCTCGTCCAGCGCCCGGGCAACTCCACCAACCCGCACGTGGCACTCGTCCGCGAGCATCTGCTGGCCGCCGCCAAGGACTGGTGAGCCGCCCGCACGGCGCGAGGCCTGCCTCGACGCACCAAGTCGCACCGCCGGCACCCAAGTCGCAAGCCACCCCGACTCACACCACCGGCACCCGAGCAAACCTCCCCGCCACCCCCAGATCCGCCGTGATCCGCTCGGCCGTAGCCGTCAGCTCCGGCAGCACGTCCCGGACGCACTCCTCCACCGACCGCCGAGCCGCGTGCGTCGCCACGTTCGCCGCCGCCACAACCCGCCCTGTACGGTCCCGCACCGGTACCGCGATCGACCGCAGGCCCTCCTCCAGTTCCTCGTCGACGAGGGCGTAACCGCGCCCACGGATCTCCTCCAGTTCCGCCGCGAGGGTCGTCGGGTCCGTGGTCGTGCGCGGGGTCAGTGGGCGCAGTTCACCCAACCGCCGATCCGCCGCGGGGACATCCGCCAGCAGCACACGGCCCAGCGATGTCGCGTACGCCGGAAGTCGCGTGCCGACCGTGACGTTGACGCTCATCACGCGGCTGGTGGCGGCCCGGGCCGTGTACTGGATCTCCTCGCCCGACGGCGTCAGCACCGCCAGGGACGCCGACTCGTGGACACGGTCGGCCAGTTCGGCCAGGTGCGGAGTCGCGATCCGGGCCAAGGTGGTGCGGGACAGGGGTGGGAAGCCGAGGGACAGGACGCGCGGGGTGAGGGCGAAGCCCCGGGTGCCGGACTGGCGTACCAGGCCGAGGTGTTCGTACGTGATGAGCGCCCTGCGCGCGGTGGCCCGGGACAGGCCCGTCGCCCGTGCCACGTCGGTCAGCGTCAGCTCGGCCCGTCCCGTGCCGAAGGCGGTCAGTACGGTCAGGCCGCGGGCCAGCGACTCGACGAACTCCCTGCCCAGTTCCTGTTTGGAGGCGCCCGTCCAGGTCGCCAGGCCCGCCGGTGCCTGGCCGGGCCGGGGCGGCGGTGCCTCGCGCAGCTCGCGTTCCATCTCCGCCACCGCCGTGCGCAGGCGGGGCAGGAGCGTGTCGCGCAGGTTCGCGGCCGTGTGGCGGCTGGTGTGGCTCACGACGCTCGCCACGCAGGCGATACGACCGCCCGCCCGAGGATCCCGTACCGGTACCGACACCGCCACCAGCCCCGGCTCGATCAACTGGTCGTCCAGCGCCCAGCCGTCCTTCCGGGCCCGCTCCGCCCGGCGTTCGAAGTCCTCGTCGGCGGATGTGTGCTCCGTGGGTGGTACGGCGGGAAAGCTCCGGTCCTCCGGGTCCGCCGCCCGGCGCTCGTGCCACGCCCGCCATTGCGCGTCCGTCCACTCCGTGGCGAACAGGGGGCCCGGCGCGGTGCGTTCGGCGGGGAGCAGGTCGCCGATGCGGAAGCTGAGGGACATCGCGCGGCGGCGGGTCGCCTGGTGGATGAAGCGGATGCCGTCGCGGTCGGCGACCGCCAGCGACACCGACTCGTCCAGTTCGTCGGCGAGCGCGTCCGCGTGGGAGGAGAGGAGGTCGGGCAGGGCGAGGGCGGCCAGGTAGGCGTTGCCCAGTTCCATGACGCGGGGGGCCAGTACGACGTCGCGGCCGTCGAGGCGGACGTAGCCCATGCGCGCGAGCGTGGACGCGATCCGGTCCACCGTCGAGCGGGCGAGGCCGGTGCTGCGCTCCAGCCCGCTCGCGCTCAGCGTCCCGCCGGCCTCCGTCAGCCGCCGCAACACCGCCACCCCCCGGATCAGCGGCGTGACCGCCTCCGCCGGCACGCCACGGTCGTCCGGCATGGCACGGTCGTCGTCCAGGGTCGTCTTCGCGGGCATCGGCTCTCCGTACGGCGTTCGGGCAGCCCTAACCGTAATCCGCCCCACGCGCGCGTACGGCAACCCCGACCCGCGCCCGGGCACCACCTCATTCCCTCGGGCCCGCTCAACCCCCGGATCCCCTCAACCCCCGGACCCTTTTAACCCCCGACCCCCTTAACCCCCGACCCCCTTATCCTCCGACCCCCTTATCCTCCGACCCCCTTATCCTCCGACCCCCTTAACCCCCGCCCCCCTTGACCCCCGTACCGAACCCCCTGCCCCCTACTCCCGCACAACCCGAACCCGATAAGTCCCCGCCAAATCCGCCCCCACCACCGAGACCCGCACCCCCCTCTCCGAATCCCGGAACTCCTCCCCAGGCACGAACGTCGCGTCCGACAGTTCCGCGTGGACGTTGGGACTGCGGGTGCAGCCGCCGCTGTCCTGCTGGGAGTCGTGGACCTTCACCGGGCCCATCCCGGTGTCCACGTCCGCGTCGACCTTGTAGATCAGGATGCCGGGGCGGCACACGGTCTCGTCGTTGCCCTCGCGGGTGCGCAGTTCGACGGCGTAGCCGCTGCGGCGGTCCAGTGGGACGAACACCAGCTTCGGGCCGCCCTCGCGGGCCAGCGGTGTCAGTTCGTAGTCGGTGCTTCCGGAGGCGGTCGCGCACCGTACCTGTGCCGCGTCCAGCCAGCCCAGCTTCCACTTGTGCCAGCCGAGCAGGTCGTTGTTGGCGCCCCAGTCCTCGCTCATGATGTCCCAGTGGCCGACCGCGCCCCCGCCCTCAGCGGTGTACAGGTCGGGCAGGCCGAAGACATGGCCGTTCTCGTGGGGGAGGACCCGGTAGCCGGTGCGGCGGTAGGAGCCGGAGCCGTCGTCCTGACGTGAGTAGACGAAGGAGGCGTTCGCGACCGAGACGCCGTCGGCCACGGGGGCCTCCGTGTTGCCCGCGAAGGAGACGGACAGAACCGTGTCCAGGGCCGACGGGCCGGCGTTCGGTGTCACCAGCACGTTCAGGAAGTCGTACGACTTGAAGTCCACCTTGGGATCGGCCGCGGCCACGATGTCCTGGACCAGCTGCCGGTACCCGGGGTCGAAGGGCGCGCCGCGCTCTATGCCGTAGTCGCGGAAGGACTTGGGCATGCGCAGCCAGCCGCGGATCGGGGTCCGCGGGCGGTAGTCGAGGCGGCCGTAGGAGCTGGTGCGGAACCAGTCCTGGGTCTGGGGGAAGAACTCCGCGAAACGGTCGAGCGCGCGGCCCGGACCGGGTGCGTCGGGGAAGTCGACCATCACGGTGAGGGCGTGGACGGTGCCGGTGGAGCGGGAGTAGCCGCGTGCCGTCGGCACGCCCTCCGACATCTGGACCGTCGGCCGGCCGCTGATCATGCAGGGGCCGAGGGGGGAGGAGCGGTCGAGCGCGATCGGTCCCGCTCCCGTCGCCGTCAGGGTGCCCGCCGTGTGGTGCCCGGTGCCTGCCGAGGTGCTGACCGCCAGGGTCAGGGCGGTCACGGAGGCCAGGGCGACCACACGGCGGGGGCGTATCCGACGGCTCGGCTGCATGCATGGGCCCTTCAGTCCATGGCAGCGCGCCGGCCGCGTGCTGCGCCCTCTCGATCACCCTGTGTCGAGGGGTGCGCGGGCGCGCGTTGGAGGAGACCGAACGTGGGTTCTTTTGCGGGGCGCTTGTGACTCAGGTCACATGGAATCTTTTCCGTCGTGGGAAATAACCGGGGATGCCTTCCCCGTTTAGCCAGGTGTCCGAGCGAAACGGGGACAGCCTCCCCGGATCGCCACCACTGGAACTCAGGAGTACGCCGTGCAGACCGCGACCCCCGTAGCGCGCAAGGCGAGCCGGCCGCGCGCCGACGCCCTGCGCAACCGGGAGCGGATCGTCACCGCCGCCCGGGAGATGTTCGTCGAACTCGGCCCCGACGTGCCGCTGGACGACATCGCTCGCCGGGCCGGCGTCGGCAACGCCACGGTGTACCGCAACTTCCCCGACCGCGACGCGCTGATCCGCGAGGTCGTCTGCTCCGTCATGGAGCGTACGGCGGCCGCCGCCGAACTCGCGCTGGCGGAGACCGGGGATGCCTTCGAGGCCCTGGAGCGCTTCGTGCACACCGCCGCCGACGAGCGGATCAGCGCGTTGTGCCCGATGGTCCAGAGCACCTTCGACAAGAACCACCCGGATCTCGAGGCCTCGCGGCAGCGGGTCGAGCAGCTCATCGGGGCGATCATGGACCGCGCCAGGGCGGCCGGCCAGCTCCGCTCCGATGTGGACGTCGGCGACATCATGCTCGTCGTCGCCCAGCTCAGCCGGCCCCCGGCCGGGACCGGGTGCAACATCGCCGACCGCTACGTCCACCGCCATCTGCAGCTGCTCCTGGACGGACTGCGGGCCCCGGCCCGCTCGGTCCTGCCGGGCGCGGCGATGACCATGGAGGACCTGCGTCAGGCCTGACCGATCAGTTCGCAGAGCAACGCCAGTCAGAACTCCGAATCGCAGTACCGAGTCCTCACCGGCACACCGGTACCGGGTCTCACCGGCCGTCGAAGCCGACGAGCCGTCCCCTTTAGACACGCACTTTTTTTAGACACGCACTTTCCGTCACGAAGTCCCGAAGTGGGTACCCCCATGTCTGAAACAGCCGCAAAGGCTCCCGGCAGCACCCTCGGTGCCGTCGATCCCAACCGCTGGAAAGCGCTCGTCTTCATCGCGCTGGCCCAGCTGATGGTCGTGCTGGACGCGACCATCGTGAACATCGCCCTGCCCTCCGCCCAGCAGGACCTGGGGATCTCGGACGGCAACCGGCAGTGGGTCGTCACGGCCTACGCCCTCGCCTTCGGTGGTCTGCTGCTGTTCGGCGGCCGTATCGCCGACCTGTGGGGCCGCAAGCGCGCCTTCGTCGTCGGTCTGGCCGGCTTCGCCGCCGCCTCCGCGCTGGGCGGCGCGGCCACCAACGAGGCCATGATGTTCGGCGCCCGTGCCCTGCAGGGCGTCTTCGGCGCGCTGCTCGCGCCGGCCGCGCTGTCGCTGCTCGCCGTGATGTTCACGGACGCCAAGGAGCGTGCCAAGGCGTTCGGCATCTACGGTGCGATCGCCGGTGGCGGTGGCGCCGTCGGTCTGATCCTCGGCGGTTTCCTCACCGAATACCTGGACTGGCGCTGGACGTTCTTCGTGAACATCCCGTTCGCCGTGGTCGCCGCGGCCGGTGCCTGGTTCGTCATCCGTGAGCCGGAGGGCGGCCGCAACCGCAACCCGCTCGACATCCCGGGCGTCCTGCTGTCCACCCTGGGCCTGGTCGCGCTGGTCTACGGATTCACCCGCGCCGAGTCCGAGGGCTGGGGCGACTCGATGACGGTCGGCATGTTCGTCGCCTCCGGTGTGCTGCTGCTGGCCTTCGTCCTCGTCGAGGCCAAGGTCAAGGCCCCGCTGCTGCCGCTGCGCGTGGTCACCGAGCGCAACCGCGGCGGTGTCTACCTCTCGCTCGGCCTCGCGATCATCGCGATGTTCGGTCTGTTCCTCTTCCTCACCTACTACCTGCAGATCGTGAAGGGCTACTCGCCGGTGAAGACCGGCTTCGCCTTCCTGCCCATGATCGCGGGCATGATCGCCGGGTCCACCCAGATCGGCACCCGGCTGATGACCCGGGTCGCGCCGCGGCTGCTGATGGGCCCCGGCTTCCTGGTCGCCGCGCTCGGCATGCTGCTGCTGACCCAGCTGGAGATCGACTCCTCGTACACCACGCTCCTGCTGCCGGCGATGCTGCTGCTCGGCCTGGGTATGGGTACCGCGTTCATGCCGGCCATGTCCCTGTCCACGCAGGGCGTCAGGCCGCAGGACGCCGGTGTCGCCTCCGCGATGGTCAACACCTCGCAGCAGGTGGGCGGCGCGATCGGTACGGCCCTGCTGAACACGATCGCCGCCTCGGCCACCACGTCCTACATCGCCGACCACATCGGCGGTGCGGCCAGCCGGTCCCAGCAGCAGCTGGTCCAGCTGGAGGGCATGGTGCAGGGCTACACCAGCGCCATCTGGTTCGCCGTCGGCATCCTGGTGGTGGCCGCGGCCATCGCCCTGACCTTCGTCAACGCCGGCCGCCCGGGCGGTACGACGGTGGCGTCCTCCGAGGAGGGCGCGGCGGACGAGGTGCCGGTGCCGGTCGTCGCGCACTGAGTCCGACGACCGTAGGCCCGTACCCCTTGGGACCAGGCGTACGTACGGGGATGGGGACGCTCCGTACGTACGGCCTTCAGGGACCTGCCCCGGCTCGCTGAGATGAGCGGTTCAGCGCAGCCAGGGCAGGTCCGCACCCGCTTCGCTCGGCTGCAGGCCCTCGGCGACGATCTGCATGATCTCGCCGAGGGCCTTCTGCTGTTCGGTGGTGAGCCGGTCGAACATCGCCTGGCGTACGGCCTCCACATGGCCCGGCGCGGACTCCCGCAGCACCTCGAGGCCCTGGTCCGTCAGCACCGCGAACTGGCCCCGCTTGTCGTCGGGGCAGTCCTCGCGCCGCACCCAGCCGTTCTTCTCCAGCCGGGCGACCGCGTGCGAGAGCCGGGAACGGGTGATCTTGGCGAGCATCGCCAGCTCGGTCATCCGCAGCCTGCGGTGCGGGGCGTCGGCGAGCTTGACCAGGAGGCCGTAGTAGACGTGCGGCATGCCCGCGTCCCGCTGGAGCTGGCGGTCCAGGTGGTCCCAGAGCAGGGTGGACGCTTCCATGTACGAGCGCCAGACACGCTGCTCGTCGTCGGTGAGCCAGCGCGGTTCCGCCGGCGCGGAGGTAGATGCCGTATTCATGTACCCCACTGTACGAGAGCTCTCCTTGAAGTTTTAACTACCGAGGCGTACCTTCTTCGAGAGAGAAGCTTTAGATTTGAAGCAAATGACGCTTCAGCTCTCCGGAGGGAGTCGCCACCATGTCCGCCGCCACGCAGGAGCGCATGCCTGCCCTCTATCTCAGCCATGGCGCCCCGCCCCTCGCGGACGACCCGATCTGGCCCGGTGAGCTCGCAGCCTGGTCCGCCGACCTGCCGCGCCCCAAGGCGATCCTCATGGTCTCCGCCCACTGGGAGGAGGCCCCGCTCGCCATCGGTGCCACCGAGACCGTTCCTCTCGTCTACGACTTCTGGGGTTTCCCCGAGCACTACTACAAGGTGACGTACGCGGCACCCGGCGCACCGCAGCTCGCCGAGTCCGTACGAAAGCTGCTGCGCGCCCCCGGCATGCCCGTGCAGGACATCCCGGACCGCGGCCTGGACCACGGCGCCTACGTACCGCTCGTCGAGATGTACCCCGAGGCCGACATCCCCGTCCTCCAGATTTCCATGCCGACCCTCGACCCGCTGAAGTTGCTGGAGATCGGCCGGAAGCTGGCGCCGCTGCGCGACGAGGGCGTGCTGATCGTCGGCTCCGGCTTCTTCACCCACAACCTGGCCGCCCTGCGCCAGGGCGGCATCCCCAGCTGGTCCGTGGAGTTCGACGACTGGGGCCGCCGGGCGCTGGAGAACCGCGACTGGGACGGATTGCTGGACTTCCTCCACAAGGCCCCGGCCGGCCGCTACGCCCACCCGCGCACCGAGCACTTCGCCCCCCTGTTCGTGACGATGGGCGCGGCGGACGCGGCCGGTGAGTCGGATGGCCAGAAGTCCGTGATCGACGGGTTCTGGATGGGGCTGGCGAAGCGGTCGGTCCAGTTCGGCTGAGGGAGAGGCCCCTGCGGCGAGGCTCAGAGGTCCTTCTCGTACCAGGCCACGTCCCAGTACCGGCCGAACTTGCGGCCCACCTCGCGGTACGTGCCGATGTGCCGGAAGCCGAAGCGCTCGTGCAGCCGGGTGGACGCCTCGTTGGGCTGGGCGATGCCGGCGTAGGCGCGGTGCAGATCCTCCCCGGCCAGGGCCTCGAACAGGGCCTTGTAAAGGAGGGTGCCGATGCCGCGGCGGCCGGCGTCCGGCGCGAGGTAGACCGTCACCTCGACGGAGGTCTCGTAGGCCGGCTTCGGACGGAAGGCGCTGGATGTGGCGTAGCCGAGAATCCGCTGTGAGTTCCCTTCGGGATCCGTCTCCACGGCAACCATCAGCCGGTGCGGTCCGTCTTCCGGGTGGGAGAGCAGCCAAGGGCGGCGCTCTTCAGGCGTGAAGACCGCCGTATCGAAGGTGATGGGCGTCTCACGTACGTAGTGGTTGTAGAGGTCGGTGAGGGCTTCGAGGTCACTGTCGACTCCCGGCCTGACCTGCACCTCTCTACGTTCCGGCGGCATCGGGCCTCCTCCCGTGGCCGGACAGGGTACTGCAAGATCAGAAAAATAGCGGGTCGGGTTGGGAATTCTGTCCTGATTCCAGTCGTTGTTTCCATCGGATGCCGGGCACTCGAGAAGAGTCCCAGGCGTTCACGGACCACCCGCCCACATCGCAAGGGAGCACGCATGGCAACCCGTGCCGTCGCCCGTCGTCAGTCCGCCACCGGCGAGGCCGTCGACGCGGCAAGCAGTGTTCGCGCCCATGGCGGCGAGATCGCGGACCGCGACCTGGTCGGCATGTACCTCGACGAGATCGCGCGTACGCCGCTTCTCGACGCCGCCAAAGAGGTCGAGCTGTCGCAGATCATCGAGGCGGGTGTGTTCGCCCAGCAGGTCCTCGACGGGTACGAGGAGTCCAGGGCGGACGCCACCCGTGAGGAGCTGGAGGCTCTGGTCGCCGACGGCGAGCGGGCCAAGGACATCTTCATCCGCTCCAACCTCCGCCTGGTCGTGGCGGTGGCCCGGCGCTACCCGCGCAGCGGTCTGCCCCTGCTCGACCTGATCCAGGAGGGCAACGCCGGCCTGGTGCGCGCGGTGGAGAAGTTCGACTACCGCAAGGGCTTCAAGTTCTCGACGTACGCGACGTGGTGGATCCGTCAGGCCATCACCCGCTCGATAGCCGACCAGTCCCGCACGATCCGGCTCCCCGTCCATCTGGTGGAGGAGCTGGGCCGCATCCGGCGCGTGCAGCGCGAGTTCAACCGTGAGAACGGCCGGGACCCGGAGCCCGCCGAGATCGCCGCCGAGCTCGGCTCGACGCCGGAGCGCGTCGCGGACGTCCTGGACTGGGCCCGCGACCCGGTCTCCCTCAACATGTCGGTGGACGACGAGGGCGAGACCCAGTTCGGCGACCTCCTGGAGGACACCTCCGCGGTCTCCCCCGAGCAGTCCGTGCTGACCCTGCTGCGCAGCGAGGAACTGGACGGCCTGATCGGCCGCCTCGACCAGCGCACGGCGTCCATCATCAAGATGCGTTACGGCATCGAGGACGGCCGCGAGCGCACGCTGACCGAGGTCGGCAAGGAGCACGGGCTGACCCGCGAGCGGATCCGGCAGATCGAGAAGCACGCGTTGCTGGAGCTGAAGAAGCTGGCGCGGAGCACCGGGTTCGACGCGGCCGCGTAGTGCCTCCGGCGGGAGGGCCGCGTCCGGTAGTAGCGCCGCGTCGGGTGGTGCCTCCGGTGGGAGGGCCGGAGGCGTGCGGCCGTGGGCGGCGTACGCCGGGTGGCGAAAGACCGCGCAAATGTGGCGATGTAACGCCGCTTCAACCGTCGGGGCACCGGGAACAAGACCTCCGGGCACGGGAGTTCGAGGCCTGGGGCGACTGGCCTCGGGCCCGGGCGGAGATCGACGGACCCCATCGAACCGACACCAGCGGACCGACACCAGCGGACCGACAGACCAAGTCCCGACGCACTCCCCCCGGCGCCGGGACTCTCCCCGAGCCGGGCTTCGGCGCCTATCCCCCCTGGGTGCCGGGGCCCGGCTCTCTCATGGTCGGAGGCCGGGTGGGCCACCCCGTACCTGAACCACGGGGTGGCCCACCCGGACGGCAGATTGTGTCACATGGGCATCTCCCGTCCCCGAGGGGTGACCCGCGCCCGCCGGTCGACTCACCCCGCCGCCCGGCTCAACCGCCCGCCCAACTCCCGTACACATCGCACCAGTTCCTCGGGCGACTCCACCGCGAACTCGCAGTCCACCATCGCCAGCCGCACGGCCATCCACTCCACCGAATCCCCCGCCGACCCCCGCAGCCGGCACCGCCGCCCGTCCTCGACCGGTTCCGGCGCCCCCAACCACCCCGGCAGGCGGGCCGCGACGAACTCCGCGGGCGCCTCGAACGTCACCGAGAACTCGTACGTCTCCTGCCGCCGCCACATCGACTGCCGCAGGTACTCCGCCGCACTCCCCGAGGGCAGCTCCCGCGGAGCGAACCGCGCGCCCGTGGCGAACGGCTCGCTCACCCGGTCGACCCGGAACGTCCGCCAGTCGGCGCGGTCGAGGTCGTAGGCGACGAGATACCAGCGGCGCCCCGTCGACACCAGCCGGTACGGCTCGGTCAGACGGCGCGACTCCGTCCCGTCCCCCGCCCGGTACGCGAACCGCAACCGCTCGCGCCCGGCCACGCTCGACGCCATCACGGTCAGCGTCTCGGGCGCGATACTCGCCCCGTCCCCACTGGTCAGCGGTGTCGTCGCGGCCTGCAGCGTGGTCACCCGGTGCCGCAGCCGCGACGGCAGCACCTGCTCCAGCTTGGCCAGCGCCCGCACCGACGCCTCCTCCACCCCCTCGACCGCGTGCCCCGCACCGGCCCGCAGCCCGACCGCGATCGCCACCGCCTCCTCGTCGTCCAGGACGAGCGGCGGCATCGCCTTGCCCGCGACGAGCCGGTAGCCACCGTCGGCCCCCTTGGTCGCCTGCACGGGATAACCGAGCTCCCGCAGCCGGTCGATGTCCCGCCGCACCGTGCGCCGGGACACCCCGAGCCGCTCGGCGAGCTCGCCGCCGGGCCATTCGCGGGGCGTCTGGAGGAGGGAGAGGAGTGTGAGCAGCCGGGCCGGAGTATCCGTCGTCATGAATCCGAGGATGCCGCAGATCTAGGACACGATCTGACCTAGTGGCGGCATAGCTTCAAGCCATGACCTCCACCGAGACGACGTCCGTCGAGACCTCAGCCGGGACCGCACCGGGCACAACCCCCGTGACCGACGACGGCGCACCGCCCGTCGGGCCCGCCGCGGGCGACCGCCGCCGCTGGTTCGCCCTGGCGATCGTGATGACCGCGGCCTTCATGGACCTCGTCGACGTCACGATCGTCAATGTCGCGATCCCGTCGATCCAGCGGGAGTCCGGCGCGACCTTCAGCCAGATCCAGTGGATCACCGCCGGTTACGCCCTCGCCTTCGCCGCGGGGCTGATCACCGGCGGCCGTCTCGGCGACATCCACGGCCGCAAGCGGCTGTTCCTCATCGGCATCGGCGGCTTCACCATGGCCTCGGCCCTGTGCGGCTTCGCCGCGAACCCGGAGATGCTGGTCGCGGCCCGGATCCTGCAGGGCGCCATGGCGGCGATGATGGTGCCGCAGGTCCTGTCGATCGTGCACGCGACTTTCCCGGCGCACGAACGGGGCAAGGTCTTCGGTCTGTTCGGCGCGGTCGTCGGACTCGGCGCGGTCATGGGCCCGCTCCTCGGCGCGCTGCTGACGGAGTGGAACCTGTTCGGTCTCGAATGGCGCCCGATCTTCCTGATCAACCTCCCGGTGGGCATCGCGGGCCTGATCCTCGGCAGCCGCTACATCACCGAGTCCAAGGCGCCGCGGGCGCTGAAGCTGGACCTGGTCGGCGTCGCCCTGGTCACCCTCGGCCTGCTCATGCTGCTCTACCCGCTGACCCGCGGCCGTGAGCTGGGCTGGCCGCTGTGGGGGTACGTCTCGATGGGCGGCGCGTTCGTCGTCCTCGGTGCGCTGGTGGCGTACGAGAAGCGCAAGGCCGCCCGGGACGGCTCCCCGCTCGTCGAACTGTCGCTGTTCAAGGTGAAGAGCTTCGCGGGCGGCATCGCCGTACAGACCGTCTTCGGCGTCGCGCTCGGCATCTTCTTCCTGGTCTGGACGCTGTACATGCAGTACGGCCTGGGCTGGACCCCGCTGAAGGCGGGGCTCACCGGGATCCCGTTCTCCATCGCGGTCTCGACGGCGGCCGGTCTGTCCGTGCAGAAGCTGGTTCCGCGCTTCGGGCGCAAGGTGCTCCAGGCGGGCGCGCTGGTGATGGGGATCGGTGTCCTGCTCTACATCTGGGAGTCCGGCCACTACGGCCTGTCCATCACCCCCTGGCACATGGCCCTGCCCCTGGTCGTCATGGGCCTCGGCATGGGGCTGATCGTGGCCCCGCTGACGGACGCGATCCTGTCGGAGGTGCCGCGCGAGCACTCCGGTTCGGCGTCCGGGCTCATCAGCACCGTCCAGCAGATGGGCAACGCGCTCGGTCTGGGCCTGGTCTCGGTGGTCTACTTCGGTGTCGTCGACGACCGGCTGGCGGAAGGCGCTCGCGGTCCGGCGGCGGGCTTGGCCATCGCGGACGGCTTCCAGCACGCACTGGGGTGGGTGGCCGTGGTGATGGCCGTCATCTTCCTGCTGATGTTCGCGCTGCCGAAGCAGCCGGCCCAGCACAGCGAGGGAGCGGCCGACGACGCGTCGCCGGCGACGGAGAAGGAGCCCGCGCTGGTGGGCTGAGAGCGGGGGAGGGGCCCGGCACCTCGGTGCCGGGTCCTTTGCCGTTTCCCCATATCCCCGCCCCGCAAGGTCGTATGCCCCTGCCCCGCAAGGTCGTATGCCCCTGCCCCGCAAGGCCGTACATCCCTGCCCCGCAAGGCGGTCCGTCCCGCGTCGTAAGGCCGCATGCCCCGCGTCGTAAGGCCGCATGCCCCGCGTCGTAAGGCCGCATGCCCCGCGTCGTAAGGCCGCACGTCCCCATGGCCGTAGGCCCGTATATCCCGGACCCGAAGCCCGATCATGCCCGATTGGGCCCGAACCTGTTTACTTTCCGGAAATCCAGGCGTAGCCTCCCAGCGAAACCACAAGTTCGGGCACAGTTCGGAGGCGAACGGACATGTACGCACCGGAGCGGCAGCAGGAGATCCTCCGGCTCGCCCGTGACGGCGGCCGAGTGGACGTCCTGTCGCTGGCCGAGGAGTTCCAGGTGACGGCGGAGACCATCCGCCGGGACCTGAAGGCCCTCGACCGCGCCGGGCTCGTGCGCCGGGTGCACGGTGGTGCGATCCCGGTCGGGCGCCTGGACTTCGAGCCGGACCTCGCCGAGCGCGAGTCGACCGCGGCCGACGAGAAGGACCGCGTCGCCAAGGCGGCCCTCGCCGAGCTGCCCAGCGAGGGCACGATGATCCTCGACGCCGGTACGACGGTGGCCCGCCTCGCCGCCGCTCTCCCGCTGGAGGCGTCGCTCACCGTCGTCACGCACAGCCTGCCCATCGCCGCCCGTCTCGCGGACCACCCGGGCATCCAGCTCCACCTGGTCGGAGGACGCGTACGGCACCGTACGCGCGCCGCCGTGGACGCCTGGGCGCTGCGCGCGTACGGCGAGATCCGCGCCGACGTCCTGTTCGTGGCGGCCAACGGCTTCTCCGCCGAGCACGGCCTGACCACCCCCGACCTCGCCGAGGCCGCGGTGAAGCGCGCGGCCGTGGCCGCGGCCCGCCGGGTGGTGCTGCTCGCCGACTCCTCCAAGCACGGCCAGGAGCACTTCGCCCGCTTCGGCGACCTGAGCGACGTGGACCTGCTGATCACCGACAGCGGGCTGAGCCCCGAAGACGCCGCCGTCATCGAGCGCGGCGGCACGGAAGTAGTGCGCGCATGATCCTCACCGTCACCCCCAACCCGTCCCTGGACCGTACCTACGAGGTCCCCTCCCTCGACCGTGGCGAGGTCATCCGCGCCACCGGCGAGCGGATGGACCCGGGCGGCAAGGGTGTGAACGTCTCACGTGCCGTCGCGGCCGCCGGGCAGCGCACCATCGCGGTGCTGCCCCTGGGCGGTGCGCCCGGCGCGCTCGTCGCCGACCTGCTCGACGCGCAGGGCATCGAGGTCACGGCGGTGCGGGTCGCCGGGGCCACCCGCTCCAACATCGCGCTCGCCGAGTCGGACGGCGTACTGACGAAGATCAACGCGCCGGGTCCCGAACTGTCTCCGGAGGAGGAGGAACTGCTCCTGGAGACGGTGCGGCAGCAGTCGCGCGGCGCCGACTGGATCGCCTGTTGCGGCAGCCT
Source organism: Streptomyces sp. NPDC051243 (assembly GCF_044455405.1). Taxonomy (NCBI): domain Bacteria; kingdom Bacillati; phylum Actinomycetota; class Actinomycetes; order Kitasatosporales; family Streptomycetaceae; genus Streptomyces; species Streptomyces sp. NPDC051243. The sequence goes on from NZ_JBITES010000002.1 coordinate 485,429, forward strand.
GCCCCGGGGGCTCGTGCCGTCCTGGTACGCCGATGTGGTCGCGCGGGCACACGACGGGGGCGCGCGGATCGCGCTGGACACCTCCGGGCGCGCCCTGCTCGAAGCCCTGTGCGCGCGGCCCGATGTGGTGAAGCCGAACGCCGAGGAGCTCGCGGAGGCCGTCGGGCGCCCGCTGTCCACCGTGGGCGACGCGGTGAAGGCGGCCGAGGAGTTGCGCGAGATGGGTGCGCGCACCGTCCTCGCGAGCCTGGGCGCCGACGGACAGCTGCTGGTGGACGGCTCGGGCGCCTGGTTCGGCAGCGCGCCTGTGGACGTCGTACGCAGCAATGTCGGTGCCGGCGACTCCTCGCTCGCCGGGTTCCTGATCGCGGGCGGCAGCGGCCCGGAGGCCCTCGCCTCGGCGGTCGCCCACGGCGCGGCGGCCGTACAGCTCCCCGGCAGTGTGATGCCGACCCCGGACGACCTGGACCTGGCGGCCGTGACGGTCACGGCCGAGGTGCCGGTGGACCGCGCACTGAAGGAGCCGGCGTCATGAGAAATGTCGCGGTTGTCACATTTGCCGCCCATCAGTCCTGTTTCATTGCCGATCGGTCCCGTGAGCGGCGAAGCTCGCTGTTACTCACCGCCGCCGACGGACGGCAGGGCCTCCTGAGCCGCTCTGCCGCCCGGAGGAGGCGGGACTTCCCCGACCCCGCCTCCTCCACCCCCGCCTCCCCCCACCGCAGCCCCGCCACCCCCCACGGCACCCCCGTCCCCTTCTCCGCCCACCAGACTCCCCGGGCGATACGCGTGCGAAGGAGCCCGCGATGAGCGACATGATCACCGCGGACCTGGTCGATCTCGACCTGTCCGCCGACACCAAGGAAGCGGCGGCGCGCGCCCTCGCCCAGCGCATGGTGGCCCAGGGCCGGGTGACCGACCTGGAGGGCTTCCTCGCCGACGTGGCCGCCCGCGAGGCACAGATGCCGACCGGACTCGACGGCGGCATCGGCATCCCGCACTGCCGCAGCGAGCACGTCACCGAGCCGACGCTCGCCTTCGGGCGCAGCGCCGTCGGCATCGACTTCGGCGCGGCGGACGGCCCCGCCGACCTGATCTTCCTGATCGCCGCCCCGGCGGGCGCGGACGACGCCCACCTGACGATCCTGTCGTCGCTGGCCCGGCAGCTGATGAACGCCGAGTTCACGGACGCGCTGCGGTCGGTGGGGGACGCGGCGTCGGCAGCGGCGCTGATCAGGGGCGAGGAGCCCCCGGCGGCGGACGCCGCCAGTTCCGAAGACTCCGTGGCGTCGTCGGTGGCGGCCTCCGCCGACGCCGCCACGGGCACCACGGCCCCGGCGCCGGGAGCGCACTCCGAGGGCGCGAACACCCCGGCGCCGGGCGCCCCGGCCGCGGCCTCCGCCGACGACGAGCGTCCCTTCCGTATCGTCGCCGTCACCTCCTGCCCGACCGGTATCGCCCACACGTACATGGCGGCCGAGTCGCTGGAGAACGCGGGCCGCGAGGCGGGCGTCGAGCTCGTCGTCGAGACGCAGGGCTCGGCCGGCTTCACCCGGCTTGACCCGGCCGTCATCGCCGCGGCGGACGGCGTGATCTTCGCCCACGACGTGGCCGTACGCGAGAAGGACCGTTTCGCCAGCAAGCCGACCGTGGACACCGGCGTGAAGGCGGCCATCAACCGCCCCGCCGACCTCATCGCCGAGGTCCGCGAGAAGGCGGCCCGCGGTGAGGTCACCGCGGCGGCCCGGCCCGGCGGTGGCACCCCCGTGGAGCGCGCCGGTGAGCCCGGCGAGGGCTACGGCACCAAGCTGCGCAAGTGGCTTATGTCCGGCGTGAGTTACATGGTCCCGTTCGTCGCGGCGGGCGGTCTGCTGATCGCCCTCGGGTTCGCGATCGGCGGCTGGAAGATCGACAAGGCCCAGCCCGTCATCGAGCATTTCGACTGGAGCCAGACCCACAGCTGGGGCGCCCTGATGTTCCAGATCGGCGCCGCGGCCTTCGGCTTCCTCGTGCCGGTCCTCGCCGGATACATCGCGTACGGCATGGCGGACCGGCCAGGTCTCGTGCCCGGCTTCGTCGGCGGTGCGATCTCCTTGACGATCGGTGCGGGCTTCCTCGGCGGCCTGGCCGCTGGTCTGATCGCCGGTGGCGTGGTCCTCGGCATCCAGCGGATCAACATCCCGCCGATACTGCGCGGCGTCATGCCGGTGGTGGTGATCCCGCTGGTCGGCTCGGCGGTCGTCGGGTTCCTGATGCTCGTCGTCATCGGCAAGCCCATCGCCGAGGCGCAGAAGGGCCTGACCGACTGGCTGAACAGCCTCTCCGGCACCAACGCCATCCTGCTCGGCGTCCTCCTCGGCCTGATGATGTGCTTCGACCTCGGCGGCCCGGTCAACAAGGTCGCGTACACCTTCGCGACGTCCGGTATCTCGGTCGCGGCCCCGAGCGACTCGGCGATGAAGATCATGGCGGCCGTGATGGCGGCCGGCATGGTGCCCCCGCTGGGCATGGCCCTCGCGACCTTCGTCCGCAGGAAGCTGTTCACTCCGGCCGAGCGCGAGAACGGCAAGGCCGCGGTGGTCCTGGGAGCCTCCTTCATCTCCGAGGGCGCGATCCCCTTCGCCGCAGCCGACCCGCTGCGCGTGATCCCCGCCTCCATGGCGGGCGGCGCGGTCACCGGCGCGCTGACCATGGCGTTCGGCTCGACCCTGCGCGCCCCGCACGGCGGCGTCTGGGTCACCTTGCTGATCGGCAAGCCGTTCCTCTACCTGCTGGCCATCGCGGTCGGTACGGCGGTCACGGCCGGCCTGGTGATCCTCCTGAAGGGCATGCGCAAGACGACGCCGGAGGGCGCTCCGCTCGTTGAGTCCCCGGCGGCCACGGCCGCGGAGGCGAAGCAGCCGGTGGCGGCGTAAGCCCTCGGGCGGGCGAAGCTCCCGCTTGTCCCTTTGAGGCGCTGTGAGTCGTTCACGGCACCTGCGAGATACGTCACGGTCCGGTCCCAAAGGCCCGGACCGTGGTGTCTACTGGAGCGCATGCCTGAGCACGTCACGTTCCTCCAGCTGCTGGGCCCCGTCGTCCTGGCCCTGGCGGCCGTGCTCTGGGTGACCGCCCTGATCCGCCTCCTGCGCGGCATCCGCCCCCAGCGCTCGCCGCTGCGTCCGGGCGGCCCGGCACTCTCCGCCCTCCCGCAACAGCGCCAGACGGCCCCCGAGCTGGAGGCCGTGGAACTGACCCCGGCGGAACGGGACGCGTTCGCTGGACTGGTACGACAGCTGGGCGACGGCCGCTGAACGGCTGAGCCGCCCGGCAGCAGTGGGACAGAGGTCGCCAAGGCCGGTTCACGCCGAAAGGCTCCCCACCGGCGAAAGCGCTCGTGGGGAGCCTCTGACGTGGAGTCAGTGGTCGTTGCTGACTTTTCTGCTCCTGACGGCCCGAGAGGCCCTCACGTGCATCCCCAAAGGGATACGGCCACGCCGAGGACAGTGAGGCCGACCGGTCCGCTGCCGAGTGCGCCGAGCCATGTAACGCCCAGGGATGCGGCGCACTTCCGAGTCTGAGTCTTCTGCGCGGCCGTCAGCTTCGGGCCCCCGGTGTAGAAGTAGTTCTTGCCCTCGTAAGTGACACAACCGACCGAGGAGGAGCAGTACTCCCCGGGGCGCGCCTCTCGGTACATCGCCTTCCCGCATCCCTTGGAGGGGTAGCAGTACTGGGACGTCTTGACCTTGACGCACTTACGTGGGGCGCAGACGCGCTTTGTCGTGGCAGCACTGGCCGGGCTCGCCTGGCCCACGGTAACGAAGAGTGCTGCGAGAATCGCAAACATGGCTATCGCCCATCGGCGAAGCGGCACCCTGACGGCTTTGCCGTTCGCGAGGTGTTGTTTGTTGGTCATGGTGTCCTTCCCCCGGGCTTTTTCGTACTCTCCACGACGCGGATCAATGGTCAGTGTGTTCCGCCAGAGCGCCCGTGACATGCAGATTCGTAACACGCCTCGCGGATCTCTCGGAAGGCTTACCTGGTCTGATGGAGAGATCTTGAAATGCGTGAGGCTCTTTCTTTGCCGGGCAGGGTGCGAGATTTTGCATCAGCAACTCACCACTCACGTGCCCGCCTGCGCCGCCTGACGATCCGCGTTGCTCGGCTAGGGCGTGGGCATATCCGCGTTGTTCGCCACGGAAAACGCCAAACGCCCTGGTCGGCCCGGAGGATGAGGCCGAACGGCGTTATCCGGCAGAGCAGAAGAGGGCACTCATGCCATCCGCGCCAACCGCGCCCGCACCGCTGCCCGCGCCTGCGGCGTCTCAGGACACCTGCGCCGCCCGCCGCTCCATCGCGTCGCGCGCCGCGTCCTCGTCGACGTACACCTCGCACATGTGCCGTCCGTCCGGTGTCGCCGTGTGCTCGACCTCCCACAGGGAGACCTCCCTGCCGTCACGCAGCAGGAAGGCGTGCTCGTAGAGCGAGAAGCACAGCCCGGCACGTCCCGTACGGCACGGGCGGCCGAAGGCCTGTGTGATCTGGTGCGCGAACGCCGTGGTCAGTAACGCGGCCGTCTCCGCGCCCGGCCGGTCGGCGTTCTCCGCCCGGCGCAGCAGCCGGCGCGCGTGGTCCGCCGAGTCGTCCGGAACGTACGCGTGCCGGGGCGCGGGTATCGGCGACAGCTGCACCGTCACCGGCAGTTCGAAGTCCGGCGCGTCCGGCGGCAGCGGCAGCCGCGAGGTCGCGGCACGCAGCTCCTCCTCGTCGGCGTACACCTCGTGCTGCGGTGCCCCGCCCCGAGCGGTGTTGTGCACGAGCTCCCACAGGGTGAGCGCCGAGCCGTCGGCGAGCAGCCAGGTGTGCCGGTACGTCTCGCGGTGCAGCCCCGCGCTGTGGTGCGCGGAGTGCAGCGAGCTGTCGTGAGCCAGCGCACAGTCGAGCCGCTGTATCGTCTCGTCGGCCAACTCGAAGGAGTTCAGGGCACGGCCGAGGAGTCGCGCGAGGTGCTCCTCCGGAGACTCCGGCGACTCGGGTGGTTCGTACGCTGCCGTCTCGTACGGAACGCTCAAGGTTTCTCCCGGCGTTGCTGCATGTCACCTTGTGGGTGCATACCGTAGCCCCTCGGTCGGACATCATGTCCGGGAACCGAGAAAACGTACGTCCGGTAAAACGCACGGGCCGCGCGAGAAGTTCCCGCGCGGCCCGACGAACCATCAGAAATCCCTGTCTGAACGGCACTTCAGCCGATCACACGGCACTGCCCGCGACCCACTCGCTCCACGCCATGTTCCAGCCGTTGAGCCCGTTGTCCGGCGTCACCGTCTTGTCCGGAGAGTTCTTGACGATCACGACGTCGCCGAGGATCGAGTTGTCGTAGAACCACTTCGAGGGCGTGTCACCCTGTCCGCCCTGCACGTCCTGCAGGCCGACGCAGCCGTGGCTCGTGCCCTGGCGGCCGAAGGGCGGATTGCCCTTGTTGTACCAGTAGTTGCCGTGGATGAACGTCCCCGACCGAGTCAGCCGCATCGCGTGCGGCACATCAGGGATGTTGTACGCGTTGTCGAGACCGACGGTCCTGCTGTCCATCCGCAGCTTCGTGAACTTCTCGGAGATCACCATCTGCCCGTTGTACGTGGTGAACTCCGAGCTGCCCGCCGAGATCGGCACCGACTTGACCGTCCTGCCGTCCCGCACGACCGTCATCGTCTGCGTGTTGACGTCGACCGTCGAGACCTGCGAGCGCCCGACGGTGAAGGTGACGGTCTTCTTCTGCACGCCGTGGACGCCGTTCGCGCCCTCGACGCCGTCCAGGTCGATCTTCATCGTGACCTTGGAACCGGCCTTCCAGTACTCCTCGGGGCGGAAGTCGAGCCGCTGCTCGCCGAACCAGTGCCCGACCACCTTCTGCCCGCTGCTGGAGGTGACCGTGATGTGCGACTGCACGGCCTTCTTGTCGCTGATCGCCTTGTCGAAGGTGAACGACACCGGCATACCGACGCCGACCGTCGTGCCGCCGTCCGGCGTGTACGTCCCGATGAAGCTGTTGGCCGAACTGATGGTGGTGAAGGTCGAGTCGGCGGCGACGGTACGCCCGTCCGCGCCCTTGGCGCTGGCCGATATCTCGTACTTCGTCCCCCGCTCCAGCTGCTCCTTCGGCTTCCAGCTGCCACCGTCGGCCGACAGGGAGCCCGGCACGGCCTCCCCGCTGTCCGCCAGCGTCATCTTCACGTCGGTCAGCTTTCCGTCGCTGACCTTCACACCGGTCGTGTTGATCGACGCGCCTGTCGAACCGTCCTTCGCCGAGATCACGATCTTCGCGGCGGACTCCGAGGAGTCCTTGCCGCCCTTCCCGTCCTCGTTGTCGGCGTTGGCGCTCCAGCCGCAGGCGGTGAGGGTCAGGGCGCCGATCGCCAGGGCGGCACAGGCCCTCAGTGCGCGCCGCGCTGCTATGTCCGGCGTTGTCACGAGCTGCTCCAAGTTCATGCGATCTGCGGGATCCGTTCCGTTCCACGGTGGAAGAGGCCACCGCCACCGAACCGGGTTCCCGTCGTACGCGGTGAACGCCATCACGTGACAGAACCGCGACAATGCCCACACCGACCCGCCCGTCCCGCGCCGACCGGCACTGGCCGGGCGCCCGCCCGCCGGCCCTCCGGGTCAGCGATCCCCGTACAACTCCCGGTACGACGGCCACACTCCCCCCGGCCCGTCCACCGACTCGGCCGCGCGCACGGCCCGCACGATCGCGCGCGTCACCACATCCGCGCCCGCCGCGAGAACGTCGTTCAGCGCGAGGGGGTTCCCGGTGTCGAGCGGGCGGTCCCCGGTGGCCAGGGCGAAGACCGTGTCGCCGTCGTTGAGCAGGTGCACCGGCCGCACCGCGCGCGCGATGCCGTCGTGCGAGGTGCCGGCCAGCTTCTGCGCCTGCGCCTTCGACAGGTCCGCGTCGGTGGCGACCACCGCCAGCGTGGTGTTCAGCGGAGGCGGTGCGTTCTTGGCCTCGAACTCGGCGAGGCGAAGGCGGGCGGCCTGGTGGATGTGCGCCTGCGGGTACTCCACCCGTCCCTGGAACAACTCCCCGTACAGCACACCGGTTTCCGGATCCACCGCCGCCCCCGCCGCGTTGGCCACCACCAGGGCGGCCACCGTGACGCCCGAGTCCAGGACGACGCTCGCCGTGCCGATCCCGCCCTTGACCTGCCCGACCGTCGCTCCCGTGCCGGCGCCCACGCACCCCTCCCGCACGGGCGCACCGGTTTCGCTCGCCGCGGCCGCCTCGACGGCCGCCCGTCCGGTGGCCGCGTCCGGCCTCGCCCGGAAGTCGCCGCCCCGCCCGAGGTCGAAGACACAGGCGGCCGGGACCACGGGCACGACGTGCGCCGGATCCATGCCCACCCGCACCCCGCGCCCGCGCTCCTCGAGCCAGGCCATCACCCCGGACGCCGCGTCGAGCCCGTACGCGCTGCCGCCCGTGAGCACGATCGCCTCGACCTTCTGCACGAGGTTGCGCGGATCGAGCGCGTCGGTCTCCTTGGTGCCGGGCCCCCCGCCGCGTACGTCCACGGAGGCGACGGCCCCGCCCTCGGGTGCGAGGACCACGGTCGTGCCGGTCAGCCAACCGTCGCCGGTCCGCGTCGCGTGCCCGACCCGCAACCCCGCGACGTCTGTCAGAGCGTCAACTGTCATGTGCCCAGTGTTGTCCAGTGACCGGCGCCGTCCTATGACACTCGTCGGCCGTTCCCCTCTGCGTCGTCCCCTTCCGTCGTCTCCTTGCGTCGGCCTCGTCCGTCGTGCCCTTCCGTCGTCTCCCTGCGTCGGCCTCGTCCGTCACCCGCAGTAGCAAGTGCTTCGACGTCTCCTCGTGTCGTCCCGTCCCCTAGGCGACCGGCGTCTTCAGCCGCTGTCTGTTCTCCCGGCTGGTCATACGTGCCGTCAGTGTGGTCCCGGTCGCGACCGCCAGCGCCGAGACCACACCGGCCGCGAGCACCGCCCACTCGCCCAGGAACGTGCAGCAGATCACCAGCAGTGCCGCTGTCGGCAGCACCAGTTGCTGGGTGATGCCGAACTTGAAGTGGCGGGAGTGCAGCGCCCACACGGTGAGCAGGTAGAGCGCCGTCGGCAGGGTCACCGCGGCCGACGCGGCCAGCGTCGAGATGTGCGCCTTGCCGACGGCCTGCTCGACCGCCACCTCGATGCCCGCGCCGATCGCGGCCGCCGAGGCGAAGACCAGGTAGTGGCCGTAACCCCACAGGAACGCCTGCTTGTTGGAGCGCAGGTGACCGTGGATCGGCACCACGAAGTAGATCCACCACGCGGCGAAGATGATCAGCAGCCCGCCCGCGGCGATCGGCAGCAGTTCGCCCAGCTCGTCGCTCTCGTCGATGCCCGTCTTCACCGCGACCGTGGCCGCGGCGATGGTCTCGCCGAGCACGATGATCGTGAACAGTCCGTACCGCTCGGCGATATGGCGCGGATGCCAGGACGTGGGGTGGTCCTTCTCCGCGTACGGCGGCACGCACAGCTCGAGGATCGCCATCACCAGGAAGACCCAGGGCCTGGCGCCCTCGGGCAGGACCACCAGCCCCAGCCAGCCGACCAGGCACAACAGCACTCCGGCGGCGTACCGCAGGGCCATCGTTCTCTCCGGGCCCTCACTCGACAGGGCCGCGCGCAGCCACTGCGTGACGAGGGCGAGCCGCATGATCAGGTAACCCAGCCAGACCGCGAGGAAGTCGTGGTCCTCGAACGCCTGCGAGACCCCGGCCGCCAGGACCAGCACACCGGCGATCTGCAGCAGGGTGACGACCCGGTAGAGGACGTCGTCGTTGTCGTACGCCGAGGCGAACCAGGTGAAGTTCATCCAGGCCCACCAGATGGCGAAGAAGACCATGGCGTAGTTGAGGATTCCCTCGCCCGCGTGCCCCTCGGCGACGGCGTGCACCAACTGGATCCCGGCCTGGGCGATGGCCACGACGAAGCACAGGTCGAAGAAGAGCTCGAGCGGGGTGGCGGTCCGGTGCGCCTCCTCACGGCCACGGGCCGTGAGCCTGCGCAGTGGGCGGCGGCTTTCGTGCGCGCGGGGGGAGTCCGGCGCGGGAGTCGAACTGGACGTCATGGGATCAAGCACAGCAGATGGGGCGCGGAATTTCTTGCCTGGCGATTCACAAGCGCGCAAGGCTGCGAACCGTGGGCGGGAGAGGCGGCGTCGCCGAGTGAGGCGTCGACGGGCGGGCTGCTGCTCCGCACGTCGCAGCCCTGAGGGCTGCTGTACCGCAGGTCCCAGCGCCGAGGGCTGCTGTTCCGGAGGCCCCAGCGCCGAGGGCTGCCGTTCCGAAGCTCTCAAGCCTGAGGGCTGCTGTTCCGGAGTCCCAGCCCCGAGAGGCCGCCGTTTCGGAGGTCCCAGCCCCGAGAAGCCGCCGTTTCGGAGGTCCCAGCCCCGAGGGCCGTACCCTGGACGCATGAGTACCGCCCCCACCCCCGAGCCGCGTGCGCCGAAGCCCGCGCTGATCTTCGACGACCCGTTGGACCAGCAGTCCTCGGACGACACGGACCGTGGATGGGGCGAGCGGCCGGGCGCCGACGGCGACGGTGCCGCCGATCTGAAGCGGTTCCTTGACGAGAAGCCGCCCCACCACATCTGAGCCGGACGGTCCCGGCGGGCCGGCCTCGGTCCCTCCCCGCGCGGAGCCTGGGCCGATCGAGGGGTGACGGCGGGGCGTGTCACCCTGTCCGGTGTGGAGATCGCGAAGGTCCGAGGCCTGGCCCTGCCCGACCGGCTGACGTCGGCGCTGCGTCGAGGGCGGTGGCAGCACCCGGGTGACGTGGCGATGAGGGCGCTCATCCCCTGGTTCGAGGAGCCACTCGACTTCCTCCTGACCCCGACGGAGATGACCAGGGAATCCCGGTCCCTGGACATGTTCGCCGACGATCCGCGCTCCTCCGAACTCTTCCGCGAGGTGCGCGGCAGCCAACGACGGGCCCCGGTCGAACTGCCCTGGCTCGACATCGAGCAGGCGGTGCTCATCGCCGTGAACCGGAGGCCCGGCGACGACGTGGCCCTCGCCCTCGACTACCGCACCGACCCCTCCGATCCCCGCGTCGTGGGCAGCGACTTCTGGACGAACCCCCGGCAGTGCGCATGGCGCACAGTGGCACCCGCCTTCTCGGTCTTCGCCGACGCCTTGGGCATGGACCTTGAGAAGCTCGATGCCCCGGCCCCTGAGAGGCCCGGGCCCTAAGGCCGGTCGTGCCCCGAGCCGCGCTGGGCGACCAGTGCGTCGCGGATCTCCTTGAGCACCTCCAGTTCGGTCACCTCGATGACCTCCTGCGCGCCCTCCTTGGCCTTGCGACGGGCCTCCACGCGTGCCAGGTACTTCGCCATGGGCAGGACCATCAGGAAGTAGACGACGGCCGCGGTGATCACGAAGCTGAGGGTCGCGCCGAGGACGGAGCCCCACAGGATCTGAATGCCCTGGTCGCCCTTGCACGTCGAGCTCAGGCACGAGCTGTAGTGATCGAGGTTCTTGGTGCCGATCGCCCCGACCAGCGGGTTGATGATCCCCTTCACCACCGAGTTGACGATGTTGGTGAAGGCGGCGCCGATGACCACCGCCACTGCCAGATCGACGACGTTGCCGCGCATCAGGAAGGTCTTGAAGCCCTCCCAGATGCTCGGTTCCTTCTTCTCGCTCACCGCGGAGCCTCTCCTCGCATGCACAGGTTGTGGAACGAACAGCTCCGCAACCTACGGCAGAGCTCGGCCACCCTGTCCAGTTGGGCCCCACTAACGAGTGACTTGACAGAAGGTCACGCATGATGCGCGCGACATGCGCCATCCGGCTCAGTACCACGGCATGCTTCATCCGGCTCAGCGCCACGGCATGCTTCATCCGGCTCAGCACAGCGTCACCGCCAACCGCGCCGTAGCACTCGCCCCCGCGAGGCGCGCGGCTGTGGATCGCGGCACCGACAGCACCACCAGGGCCCCACTGTCGGCCGCGGTGTCCAGTGGCTCCGGCACCTTCGTCACCCGCGCCCCGCGCGCGACCACCTCGGCGTCACCGCCCGTCGCGGTCTCCTCCGCGGCGATCACGTCGACCCGGTCGCCGGGCCGCAGCAGCCGCACCGTGGCCCCGTCGGCGATCCGCACCGGCGCGGACACCCGTTCGACGGCCCGGTGCTGGCGTACCGGCTCCACCACCGGATGCCCACGCGCCCGGTCGGCCTCCCGCGGCCCCGCCGCAACGAGTGCCGCCGCGGTCACGGCGAGCCCGGCCGCCAAGGCCCGCCTTCGGTGCCGTACGAGCCGGCGCAGTTGGTATCGCCCGCCGCGCACCCGCACCGGCGCGAAGTGCGGCACCTCGCACGTGGCCGGGGTGTCCGAGCCCAGCGGCAGCGGAACGATTGGCGAAGCGAGGGAGGAGGGCGAAGCGAGGGAGGAGGGCGAAGCGAGGGAGGAGGGCGAAGCGAGGGAGGAGGGCGAAGAGTGGGACGACGGAGCAACGGACATGGGGACCACCACCTGCGACGACGGAACGGCTTGCGACGCCACGATGAGGCATCTCGCGGCCGTCCGTCGGAGCCGGTGGACTACTGGGCGGTTGTGGAAAACGCCCCCACCCGAACGAGGAGTTCCGCCTTATCGTTCCGCCCTGTCGCTTATCGTTCCGCCCTGTCGTTTCCGCCCCTCGTTCACCGGCGCCCTACGGCAGCTCGAACCCCGGATCCATCCCGCCCAGCGCGTTGGCGCACAGACAGTCCCGCTCCCCGTTCCCCGGCAGCCCCGCCACCGCGTCGAACAGCACCCCCCGCAGCCGGTCCACATTCGCCGAGAACACCCGCAGCACCTCCTCGTGCGAGACGCCCTCGCCGGTCTCGGCGCCCGCGTCGAGGTCGGTGACCAGGGTCAACGAGGTGTAGCAGAGCTCGAGTTCACGGGCGAGCGCCGCCTCGGGGTGGCCGGTCATGCCGACCACCGACCAGCCCTGCGCGCGGTGCCACAACGATTCGGCACGGGTCGAGAAGCGCGGGCCCTCTATGACCACGAGGGTGCCGCCGTCCACCGGCTCCCAGTCCCGCCCGCGCGCCGCCTTCAGCGCGGCCGCGCGTCCCGTGGGGCAGTAGGGGTCGGCCAGCGAGACGTGCACCACGTTGGGCACCTTGCCGTCGGGCAGTGGCAGGCCGTCGAAGTAGGTCCCCACCCTGGACTTCGTACGGTCGACCAACTGGTCCGGCACGAGCAGCGTGCCCGGTCCGTACTCCGGACGCAGACCGCCCACCGCGCACGGGCCGAGCACCTGGCGCACGCCGAGCGAGCGCAGTGCCCAGAGGTTGGCCCGGTAGTTGATCCGGTGCGGCGGCAGATGGTGGCCGCGTCCGTGCCGGGGCAGGAAGGCGACCCGCCGGCCGGAGATCTCGCCGAGGAAGAGGGAGTCGCTGGGTGGCCCGTAGGGGGTGTCCACCTGGATCTCGGTCACGTCGTCGAGGAACGAGTAGAACCCGGAGCCGCCGATCACGCCGATTTCGACGTTCGCCTTGTTCGCCATGCCCGCACCCTAACCGGCCCCGGAAACGCCGGGGAGCCCGTCCTCCACGCGCACCCGGAGACGCCCATGAGTCCGTTCCGCCCTTGACCCGCCCCCGCGACCGCCGTTCCCAGCCGGCCGCCCGGCAGGCGCGGGGATCGCCGTTCCCAGTCGGCCGCCCGGCAGGCGCGGGGATCGCCGTTCCCAGTCGGCCGCCCGGCAGGCGCGGGGATCGCCGTTCCCAGTCGGCCGCCCCGCAACCGCAGCGACCGCCTTCCCCAGCCAGCCGCTCCGCAGCCGCCGCGACCGCCGTTCCCAGCCAGCCCCGCCAAACGCCTTCCCAGCCGGCCCCGCAACCGCGAAGGACGCCCTCCGGCACCCTCCCTCTCCAGCCTGTACCCGCCCTCTCCAGGAAACGCCAAGGACCCCGTCGCCGTACGACGACAGGGTCCCGCGAGCCGGAGGTGTTACGCGGCGGAGCTGCTGGAGGAGGCGCCGGTGCTCGACGGCTTCGAGTCCGAGGACGACGAAGACGAAGAGGAGGACGAGGACGAGTCGGACGAGGAGGACGTCGACGACTTCGACGACGCGGGCGAGCTGCTCGACGAGGCGCCGCGGCTGTCGTTGCGGTAGAAGCCGGAGCCCTTGAAGACGATGCCGACCGCGGAGAACACCTTCTTGAGGCGGCCCTGGCAGCTGGGGCACTCGGTCAGGGCGTCGTCGGTGAACTTCTGCACCGCCTCGAGGCCCTCGCCGCACTCGGTGCACTGGTACTGATAGGTGGGCACTGTCTTCCTCCTGGCACTCTCACTCGATGAGTGCTAACGACGGTCCATAGTGACGTATTCCAGCCGCTCAGTCCACTGCTACCGGCACCCGGTGACCCACGCCACGTGCGACGGTACGGACCCGGGGCCGTGCCACCAGCCGCGAGCGCAGCGCCACCAGGGTCGCCAGGGCGAGCAGAGTGCCGCCCATCGGGACGAGGAACCCGGCGCCGCCCCAGAAGCGGTCCTCCAGCTGCCCGGCGACCGTGACGGCGGCGGCCTGGCCGAGCGCCACCGCACCGGTCAGCCAGGTGAAGGCCTCCGTGCGGGCACCGGCCGGGACCAGGCCCTCGACCAGCGTGTAGCCGGTGATGAGCGCGGGCGCGATGCACATGCCGACGAGGAGACCGAGGCCGGCGAGAACCAGTACCGAGTGCGCGGCCCACAGCCCGGACGCGGCCAGCGCGAGCGCGGCGTACCCGAGGACGAGGCGTCGCTGCGGGGCCATCTTCCACGCGATGGCGCCGCAGGCGATGCCGGAGAGCATGTTGCCCGCGGCGAACGTGCCGTATAGGACGCCATTGAGTCCCGGCTCGCCGATCGACTCGGTGAAGGCGGCCAGCGAGACCTGCATGCCGCCGAAGACGGAACCGATCCCCAGGAAGGTCACGATCAGCACGCGCACCCCGGGGATGCGCAGTGCGGAAGCGCGCTCCACGCGCGCGTGCCCGACGACCGTGACCGAGGGCTGCGTGCTCTTCTGCGCGGCGAACAGCAGACCGCCCAGCAGTGTGAGCGCGGCCTCCGTCACCAGGCCCGCGGCCGGGTCGACGGTGGTGCACAGGGCGGTGGCCAGCAGCGGGCCGACGACGAACGTCAGCTCGTCGGTGACGGACTCGAAGGCGGCCGCCGTCGTCATCAGGGGCGAGCCCTGCAGCTTCACGCCCCAGCGGGCCCGCACCATGGGCCCGACCTGCGGCACCGAGGCACCGGTCGGGACGGCCGCCGCGAACAGTGCCCAGAGGGGCGCGTGGGCCAGGGCGAGCGCCGTCAGGGTCAGGCCCGACAGCGTGTGGATCAGCACGCCGGGGATCAGCACGGCGCGCTGACCGTAGCGGTCGGCGAGACGGCCGCTGTAGGGGGCGAACAGGGCCATGGAGACACCGGTGACGGCCGCGGCGGCTCCCGCCGCGCCGTAGGAGCCGGTGGTGTGCTGCACCAGCAGCACGATGGAGATGGTCAGCATCGCGAACGGCTGGCGTGCCGCGAAGCCGGGCAGCAGGAACGTCCAGGCGCCGCGGGTGCGCAGCAGCTGTCCGTATCCCGGGCGGGAGGAGGCCGGCGAGTCCTTCGACGGCTCGGTGGTGACCGTGGATGCCACGGCCCGTGCCTTTCTGCCGCCTGGTAGCGCGGCCCCTTCGGGTGGGAGGCGGCGCCGAGAGCTGTCCTCGTGCGCGGAACTGCGGTAGATACCGGCGTCACTGCAAGGACGTCCCGGCCGCCATACGGTCGCGCCAGCTCTGCGTCAGGCAGAGTTGGTTTGATCTGGGTGACGCCTGCATAGTACAGGGGTCGACGGGTGCCTCGCCTGTGAAAATGAGCACCGTGACGGGCTCCACCTGCGATTAGTTCGCCCCGTTCGTCCCCAGCCAACCGGCCAGCTTGCCCCCGGCCGCCACGGCGCGCAGCCGGTTCTCGGCGGCGTCCCGTACCGGATCCGTGGCGACCACGAGAAGTTCGTCCCCGCGCCGCAGCACCGTCGTCGGCAGCGGCACGAACGATTTTCCGTCGCGGACGACGAGGGTGACGGCGGCTCCCGCGGGCAGCCGCAGTTCGTTGATCTCGACGCCGTGCATCTTCGATTCCTCGGGGATCCCGAAGGACAGCAGATGCCCGCGCAGCCGCTCCAGGGGCGCCGACTCGATGCCGAGGTCGGCGGCCTCCTGGCCGCCGCCGATGTTCAGCTTGCGGGCGAGCCAGGGCAGCGTCGGGCCCTGGAGCAGGGTGTAGACGACGACCAGGACGAAGACGATGTTGAAGATGGTGCGGCTGTCCCGGACGCCGCTCACCATGGGGATCGTCGCCAGGATGATGGGCACGGCGCCGCGCAGCCCCGCCCAGGACATCAGCGCCTGCTCGCGCCAGGGGACGCGGAACGGCACCAGGCACGCGAGGACGCCCAGCGGGCGCGCCACCATGGTCAGCACCAGTCCGATGACGAGTGCGGGCAGGATGTCGTCGCCCAGTTCGCTCGGGGTGACCAGGAGACCGAGCAGGACGAACATGCCGATCTGGGCGATCCAGCCGACCCCGTCGGCGAACCCGCGCGTGGCGGGCCAGTGCGGCAGCTTGGCGTTGCCCATCACCATCGCGGCGAGGTACACGGCCAGGAAGCCGCTGCCGTGCGCCATCGCGCCCGCCGCGTACGCGGTGACGGCGATGGCCATCACGGCGATCGGGTAGAGGCCGGAGGCGGGCAGCGCCACGTGCCGAAGGCCCCAGGAGCCGAGGAAGCCCACCGCGATGCCGATGGCCGCGCCGATGGCCAGCTCCAGGGCTATCTCGCCCACCAGCACATACCAGTGCTCCATCGGGCCGGAGTGGGAGAAGGCGACCACCAGGATGACCACGGGGGCGTCGTTGAAGCCGGACTCGGCCTCCAAGGTGCCCGTCACGCGCGCGGGGAGAGGGATCTTGCGCAGCACGGAGAAGACGGCGGCGGCGTCGGTGGAGGAGACGACCGCCCCGATGATGAGCGCCTGCCGCCAGTCAAGCCCGACCAGATAGTGCGCGCCCGCCGCGGTGACCCCGACGCTGATCCCGATGCCGACCAGTGCCAGCGCGGTCGCGGCCGGAAGGGCCGGCTTGATCTCCTTCCACTTCGTGCCGAGACCGCCCTCGGCCAGGATCACGACCAGCGCCGCATAGCCGATGACCTGCGTCAGCTCGGCGTCGTCGAAGCGGATGCCGCCGATGCCGTCCTGGCCCATGAGCATGCCGATGCCCAGGTACACGAGCAGGCTGGGGAGCCCGCTGCGCGAGGAGATCCGGACCGCTGCGACGGCGACGAGGAGGACGAGCGAGCAGACGAGCAGGAGCTGGTTGAGGTCGTGGACAGTCAGCGGCCGTTCCCTTTCCCTGGCCCGCGCACACGCGCGCGCGTGTGTGCACAGGTACATAGGACACGAAGTGGCGGTTCTCCGCACCCAACTACTTCGTTACCTTACCTAACTCTTGACGATTTCTTGACGCTCGGAGAGGCATGATCGAACGTCCGTCCGCGCTGGTTCACCACTCCGCGTCAAGGTGGACTTGGCCCTGCGCCTATGGTTGCTCCAGCGCTCATTCAAAAGGACAGCCCGCCCTGCCGCTCGCGTAAGGACAGCAAGGACAGCGATGCCCCCGAATACCACCGCCTCCACGGGTCAGCAGCCCGGCAAGTCCGGCAGGAAGAAAGGGCGCAGAGCCCGTCTGATCGTCCTCGTGCTGGTACTGGGCCTGATCGCAGGCGTCACCGGCGGTGCCTACTGGTCCATCAGCACCGTCCGTGCCTCGTTCCCGCAGACCAAGGGCTCGATCTCGCTGGACGGCCTGTCCGGGCCCGTCGACGTGAAGCGCGACGACTACGGCATCCCGCAGATCTACGCCTCCTCGGACGAGGACCTGTTCCTGGCGCAGGGCTACGTCCAGGCGCAGGACCGGTTCTACGAGATGGACGTGCGGCGGCACATGACCTCCGGGCGGCTGTCGGAGATGTTCGGCAAGAGCCAGGTCGACAACGACGAGTTCCTGCGCACCCTGGGCTGGGACCGGGTAGCGCAGCAGGAGTACGACAAGACGCTGTCGGCCTCCACCAAGAAGTACCTCCAGGCCTACGCCAAGGGCGTCAACGCCTACCTGGACGGCAAGGACGGCAAGGACATCTCCCTGGAGTACGCGGCTCTGGGGTTCGCCAACGACTACAAGCCGGCGAAGTGGACCCCGGTCGACTCGATCTCCTGGCTCAAGGCGATGGCCTGGGACCTGCGCGGCAACATGCAGGACGAGATCGACCGCGCCCTGATGACCAGCCGCCTCGGCCCCAAGGAGATCGCGGACCTGTACCCGGATTACCCGTACAGCCGCAACAAGACGATCGTCCAGACCGGCCAGTACGACGAGCTCACCAAGACGTTCCAGCCGAGCGGCTCCGCGTCCACCGCGGGCTCGTCCACCGCGGGCTCGCCCACCGGCGGCTCCACGAGCGGCGCGACGGGCACGGGCTCCTCCTCGGGCACCAGCGGCCTGCAGAGCCAGCTGGGGGGCCTGCAGGACGTCCTGGACGACCTTCCGACGGCCGTCGGCGTGAACGGCAACGGCATCGGCTCCAACTCCTGGGTGGTCGCCGGGAAGCACACGATCACCGGCAAGCCGCTGCTGGCCAACGACCCGCACCTGTCGCCCGCGCTGCCCTCGGTCTGGTACCAGATGGGCCTGCACTGCCGCTCGGTCTCCGCCAAGTGCCAGTTCGACGTCACCGGCTACACCTTCGCGGGCCTGCCCGGCGTGATCATCGGCCACAACCAGAACATCTCCTGGGGCATGACCAACTCCGGCGTCGACGTCACCGACCTCTACCTGGAGAAGCTCTCCGGCGACGGCTACCTGTACAACGGCAAGACGGTGCCCTTCATCACGCGCGAGGAGACGATCAACGTCGCCGGCGGCGCGGCCAAGAAGATCATCGTCCGGCAGACCAAGGACGGCATGCCCCTGCTGTCCGACCGCAGCTCCGAGCTGGTGAAGGTCGGCAAGAAGGCCTCCGTCGACACCGCCGCCCCCGACCGCGGCGACGGCTACGGCATCGCGCTGCGCTGGACCGCGCTGGACCCGGGCACCTCCATGGACGCCGTGTTCGCCATGAACAAGGCGGCGGACTGGAACGACTTCCGCGGCGCGGCGGCCCTGTTCGACGTGCCCTCGCAGAACCTGATCTACGCCGACACCAAGAACCACATCGGCTACACACTGCCCGGAAAGATCCCCACGCGCGCGGCGGGCTACGACGGTTCCGTCCCGGCGCCGGGCTGGGACCCGAAGTCCCGCTGGACCGGCTACGTCGACGAGGACGAGCTGCCGTACGAGTACGACCCGGCGCGCGGCTACATCGTCACCGCCAACCAGGCCGTGGTCGGCAAGAAGTACCCGTACACCCTCACCACGGACTGGGGCTACGGCACCCGCAGCCAGCGCATCACGGACCTGATCCAGTCGAAGGTCGACGACGGCGGCAAGATCTCCACCGAGGACATGCGCCAGATGCAGCTCGACAACAGCAGCGAGATCGCGAAGCTGCTGGTGCCCAAGCTGCTGAAGATCGACATCTCCGACAAGGACATCCGCCACGCGCAGGACGTCCGTGACGCACAGGAGCTCCTGGAGGGCTGGGACTACACCCAGGACGCGGACTCGGCGGCGGCCGCGTACTTCAACTCGGTCTGGCGCAACATCCTCAAGCTCGCCTTCGGCAACAAGCTGCCCAAGGAGCTGCGGGTCAAGGGCCAGTGCCTGTGGGTCGACCCGGTCAACACGACCGGCCCCGCGGACCAGACGGACAAGGTGCGCGAGTGCGGCGAGCGCGACGCCGACCAGGCGCAGCCGGACGGCGGTGACCGCTGGTTCGAGGTCGTGCGCAGCCTCATGGACGACGAGGACAGCGACTGGTGGACGACGCCGAGCTCGGGCAACCGCCCCGGCGCCACCAACCGCGACGAGCTGTTCAAGCGCGCCATGATCGACGCTCGCTGGGAGCTGACCGCCAAGCTCGGCAAGGACATCGACACCTGGAGCTGGGGCCGGCTGCACCGCCTGTTCCTGAAGAACCAGACGCTCGGCACCGAGGGCCCCGGCTTCCTGCAGTACGCCCTCAACCGCGGCCCCTGGAAGCTCAGCGGCGGCGAGGCCACGGTCAACGCCACCGGCTGGAACGCCGCGGGCGGCTACGGCGTCGTCTGGGTGCCGTCGATGCGGATGGTGGTCAACCTCGGCGACCTCGACAAGTCGAAGTGGATCAACCTCACAGGCGCCTCCGGGCACGCCTACAACGCCCACTACACCGACCAGACGGACAAGTGGGCCGACGGCGAACTGCTCGACTGGTCCTTCTCGGACGGCGCGGTGGACGAGAGCACGGAGGACACCCTGGTGCTCAGGCCGTGACCCGCTGACGGCGACGAACGGCCGAAGGGGCCCTCCACGCGCGCGTGGAGGGCCCCTTGGCATCAGGGCGACGGCTCCCGGAAGCGGCGCACACCCGACGGTGTCACCACCGCGTGCACCGGACGGTCGTGCGGCTCCTCGGGGACGCGCTCGACGACCTCGGAGTCGTACAGCAGCACCACGAGCGAGGGCCGGGCACCCGCGCGTTCCAGACGGGCGAGAACGCGGTCGTACGACCCCCCGCCGCGCCCCAGCCGCATCCCGCGCGCGTCGACCGCGAGACCCGGCAGCAGCACCACGTCGGCGTCGGTCACGGCGTCCGGGCCGAGGTGTTCGCCGCGCGGCTCGAAGAGGGCCATCTTCCCGCCGTGTTGGACACGGGCGAGGGACTCCTCCCCGGTGTACGTGCCCCAGTCGAGGTCGTTGTCGGGCAGCAGCGCGGGGAGCAGGACGCGCACGCCCCGCGCGCGCAGTGTGTCCAGCAGCGCGAGCGTGCCGGGTTCGGTGCCCACGGAGACGTACGCCGCCACCACGCGCGCGTGCGCCAGCTCCGGCAGGTCCAGGGCCCGTTCGGCCAGCGCGGCCGCCGATGCCCGCACGTCATCCGGCGTCAACCTGCTTCTCACCGTGAGGAACTCTCGCCGCAACATTCGCTTGTCAGTCTCGCCCGGACGTCCGATGTGACTCACCAGTCGCTCCCGTACCCTTCCCAATGTGCTCATATGAGAGCCAAATAACCGGAGCCTCAGATTCCCTACAAAGGCACCGGATATGGTGTCGGGCATGACTCAGTCGCACCCTCGGATCAGCAAGGCTGTCATCCCCGCAGCGGGCCTCGGTACCCGCTTCCTGCCGGCAACAAAGGCCACTCCCAAGGAGATGCTGCCGGTCGTCGACAAGCCGGCGATCCAGTACGTGGTCGAAGAGGCCGTGTCCGCCGGCCTCGACGACGTCCTCATGATCACGGGCCGCAACAAGCGCCCCCTGGAGGACCACTTCGACCGCAACTACGAACTCGAGTCCGCCCTGGAGAAGAAGGGCGACGCCGAACGGCTCTCCAAGGTCCAGGAGTCCAGCGACCTCGCGACCATGCACTACGTCCGCCAGGGCGACCCCAAGGGCCTCGGTCACGCCGTCCTGTGCGCCGCCCCGCACGTCGGCAACGAGCCCTTCGCGGTCCTCCTCGGCGACGACCTGATCGACCCGCGCGACCCGCTGCTCAAGCGGATGGTCGAGGTCCAGGAGCAGCACGGCGGCAGCGTCATCGCGCTCATGGAGGTCGCGCCCGAGCAGATCCACCTCTACGGGTGCGCCGCCGTCGACCCCACCGAGGACGGCGACGTGGTCAAGGTCCACGACCTGGTCGAGAAGCCGGCCGTGGCCGACGCGCCGTCCAACTACGCCATCATCGGCCGTTACGTCCTCGACCCGCACATCTTCGACATACTGCGCAAGACCGAGCCGGGCCGCGGCGGCGAGATCCAGCTCACCGACGCGCTCCAGCAGCTCTCCCAGGACGAGAAGGTCGGCGGTCCGGTGCACGGCGTCGTCTTCAAGGGCCGCCGCTATGACACCGGCGACCGCGGCGACTACCTGCGTGCCATTGTCAGACTCGCGTGCGAACGTGAAGACCTGGGCCCGGACTTCCGGACCTGGCTTCGCAGTTACGTAGCCGAGGAGATGTAGCGATTTGAGCACCGCCGCGACCCGCCCGGCCGACCAGGATCACCTCTGGTCGGTGGACGAACACCTGGAGGACATCCTCACGACCGTCCGCCCCCTCGAACCCATCGAGCTGCAACTTCTCGACGCCCAGGGCTGTGTCCTGGTCGAGGACGTCACGGTGCCGGTCTCCCTGCCGCCGTTCGACAACAGCTCCATGGACGGGTACGCGGTGCGGGTCGCGGATGTCGCGGGCGCGAGCGAGGAGTTCCCCGCCGCGCTGGAGGTCATCGGGGACGTCGCGGCGGGCCAGGCCGAACCACTCCATGTGGGCCCCGGCCAGGCCGCCCGCATCATGACCGGCGCCCCCCTGCCGCCCGGCGCCGAGACGGTCGTCCCGGTGGAGTGGACCGACGGAGGGCTCGGCGAGGGCCCGGTGACCGGCATGCGCGCCCGCAGCCTGGCCCCCGAGGGCGCCCACGGCGAGGTCCACATCTACCGGCCGGCCGAGGAACGCGCGCACGTGCGCGCGAAGGGCAGCGACGTGAAGGCCGGCGACCGGGCGCTCGAGGCCGGCACGGTCCTCGGCCCCTCGCAGATCGCCCTGCTCGCCGCGATCGGCCGCGGCACCGTACGCGTGCGCCCGCGCCCGCGCGTGGTCGTGCTGTCCACCGGCAGCGAACTCGTCCAGCCCGGCGAGGCCCTGGGCAGCGGCCAGATCTACGACTCCAACAGCTTCTCCCTGACCGCGGCCGCCCGCGACGCCGGCGCCATCGCCTACCGGGTGGGCGCCGTCGCCGACGACGCCGAGACGCTCCGGTCCACCATCGAGGACCAGCTCGTGCGCGCCGACCTCATGGTCACCACCGGCGGCGTGAGCGTCGGGGCGTACGACGTCGTCAAGGAGGCGCTGGCGCACGTCGGCGACGAGGACGAGCCCGGCAGCGGCGTCGAGTTCCGCAAGCTCGCCATGCAGCCCGGCAAGCCGCAGGGCTTCGGCTCCATCGGCCCCGACCACACCCCGCTGCTCGCGCTCCCGGGCAACCCGGTGTCGTCGTACGTCTCCTTCGAACTATTCGTGCGGCCCGCGATCCGCACGCTGATGGGCCTGGAGGACGTGCACCGGCCGCGCACGACCGCCACCCTGGCCTCCGACAAGGCGCTGACCTCGCCCAAGGGACGCAGACAGTTCCTGCGCGGAACCTACGCGGACGGCGAGGTGCGGCCGGTCGGCGGTGCCGGCTCCCACCTGATCGCGGCCCTGGCGCGCGCGGACGCGCTGATCGTGGTCCCCGAGGACGTGGAGAGTGTCGAGCCCGGCTCCGAGGTCGAGGTGGTCCTGCTCGGCTGAGCGGCTCCGGTTGGGGGTACCGTGTCGCGCACAGCAGGCCCGTGCGCCGCACCGCGGCGGGCCCGGACCGGGAGCGCCACACCAGCATGACTGAGCCTTCCCGGGGGGAGACCCCCGGACCCCCTGCGCAGGACCGACCCACCCAGGACCGCCTCACGCACATCGATGACGCGGGCGCGGCCCGCATGGTCGACGTCTCAGAGAAGGACGTGACCGCGCGCACGGCCCGCGCCAGCGGACGCGTCCTCGTCTCACCCCGCGTGGTCGAGCTGCTGCGCGGCGAAGGCGTCCCCAAGGGCGACGCCCTGGCCACCGCGCGCATCGCGGGCATCATGGGCGCCAAGCGCACCCCGGACCTGATCCCGCTGTGCCACCCGCTCGCGGTCTCCGGTGTGAAACTGGACCTGTCGGTCGCGGACGACGCCGTGGAGATCCAGGCCACCGTGAAGACCACGGACCGTACGGGCGTCGAGATGGAGGCCCTCACCGCGGTCTCCGTCGCCGCGCTCACCGTGATCGACATGGTGAAGGCGGTCGACAAGGGAGCGGTGATCACGGACGTGCGGGTGGAGCAGAAGACGGGCGGCAAGTCGGGCGACTGGAGCCGGGCATGACTCTCGACGCTTCGGTGGGCGGCGCCCTGGTCGCGCCGTACGCCGCGCTGGTCATCACCGCCTCCAACCGGGCTGCCGCCGGGGTCTATGAGGACAAGGGCGGCCCGTTGATCGCCGAGGGCCTCAAGGGCTTCGGCTTCGCGGTCGACGGCCCGCAGGTCGTGCCCGACGGCGACCCCGTGGAGGCCGCCCTGCGCGCGGGCGTCGACGCCGGGTACGACGTCATCGTGACCACCGGCGGCACCGGCATCTCGCCCACGGACCGCACCCCCGAGGCGACCCGCGCGGTGATCGACCACGAGGTACCGGGCATCGCGGAGGCCATCCGGGCGTTCGGCAGGGAGAAGGTGCCGACCGCCGCGCTCTCCCGGGGCCTGGCCGGAGTGGCGCGGGGCACCCTGATCGTGAACCTGCCCGGTTCCAGCGGCGGGGTCAAGGACGGACTGGCCGTCCTGGAGCCCCTGCTCATCCACGCCGTCGACCAGATCCGCGGCGGCGACCACCCCAGACCCAGCAGCGGGGGTGCGAGCTGAACAGCCCATCCTGGCCCGTCGTGCTGGGGGACGGCGATGTCGTCCTCCGGCCGATAAAGATGCGCGACCAACGGGCCTGGCGCGAGGTCAACCGACGCAACCGGGACTGGCTGCGCCCCTGGGAGGCGACCATTCCGCCGCCCACGCCCAGCGGGCCGATCGCGCACCGGCCGACCTACCGGCAGATGGTCCGGCATCTGCGGTCCGAGGCGAACGCGGGCCGGATGCTGCCGTTCGTCATCGAGTACCAGGGGCGGCTGGTCGGGCAGTTGACGGTCGCCGGGATCACCTGGGGATCGATGTGCTCGGGGCACGTCGGTTACTGGGTGGACGAGGCGGTGGCGGGCCGCGGGGTGATGCCGACCGCCGTGGCCCTCGTCGTGGACCACTGTTTCCGTACCGTCGGTCTGCACCGCATCGAGGTCTGCATTCGCCCCGAGAACGGGCCCAGCCGCCGGGTCGTGGAGAAACTCGGATTCCGCGAGGAGGGGCTGCGTCCGCGATATCTTCACATCGACGGAGCCTGGCGGGACCATCTCGTCTTCGCGCTCACGGCGGAAGAGGCCCCGGAAGGGTTGCTGAACCGCTGGCACCGGGCACGCTCACAGAAGACACCGCACTCCGAGCCGCGGAACACCCGGCAGAACCCCCAGGGGAATCCCGCCTAGACCGAGCAGCCCGGAAATTGAATAAGTGTTCGAAATTGATCGCCCGATGACCGGCTCAGGGCAATAAATTCGCGCCTCGGCGGGCTGCTGATCGCATCGCTCACAAAAAAAGTTCGAAATATCAGCCAGATCGTGCGACACACCGGCTCAATTGGCGGATGGCCTCGCGCAAACCCCTCTACCGTGTGAGGCGTGAGCAGCAGCGGCCTCATCTACGCAGTCATTGTCGGGGCCTGGGCCGCCTACTTGGTGCCGATGTGGCTCCGTAGGCAGGACGAGCTGAACGAGGCCCGTCCGACGGAACGCTTCAGCACAGCCATCCGGTTGCTGTCCGGACGGGCGGGGATGGAGCGCCGGTACGCCAAGGACCTGCGCGCGCGCTCCACCGAGGAGGGGGAGCCCAGCGCCGATGACCCGGGCGATGTCACCGAGTCGGTGGACGTCCGGGCCTTCGCCGTACCTCCGACCCGTCCGCAGACCCAGGCGACGGTCCAGGCGCAGTCGCCGGGACGCCCTGAGCCGGCATCGGAACAGGCGTCCAGGCCGGCACCCGAGCGCGGCAACGCGCCCGCCTCCGAACCGGGCTCCGGCCCGGCCGGCAAGGCGCGCAAGCGGGTGCCCGCCGCCCGCCGCCCGCCCGCGGAGGAGGCGGCCGCGGCACGTGCCCGGCGCTCCAAGGTGCTCGCGCGGCGCAGGCGCACCACCGTCGTCCTCTTCCTCGCCTTCACGCTCGGCGCGGTCGTCGCCGCGGTCGGCGGGCTCGCCTTCCTGTGGGCGCCCGGCATTCCGGCCGTGCTGCTCAGCGGGTACATCGCCTACCTGCGCTCCCAGGAGCGCCGCCGCTTCGCCTACCAGATGGACCGGCGGCAGGCCGAGGCCGCCGCGCAGCGCCTGCGCGAGCACGCCCGCCAGTCCCGCAGGCGAGGCGCCGCCGACGCGGGTGACGGTATCGACGAGCCCGACGAGAGGCCTGAACCAGGCACCGACACCGGGCTGTCCGCGCTCGCCGCGGACCGGCGTGCCCTCGTCGAGCAGACCGATCACGCCGAGTGGGTCGACCAGCAGCGCGAGCGGCAGCGGCGGCCCGGGCACGGGGACAGCTGGGACCCGGTCCCGGTGCCGTTGCCGACGTACGTGACCGCGCCGGTCGCTCCCCGCGCCACCTCCAACGTGGATCTCGGGGCGCCGGACGCGTGGAGCTCGGCACGGTCGAGCGCGGTCGGCCGGGACCGGGACGCGGGAGTCGACGCCGGGGACGGTGCCGGGCGCGGCGCGGCGCCGGGGGACTCGGCCCGCGGCGAGGAGAAGGACGAGGGGGACGGCCGCAGCGACGCCCTCCCCCGCGCTCGAACCCGCTCACGCGGGGGCAACCCCACGGCCGCCTCCGCCCGCCGGGCACGCGAGCGGGGTCGTACGCCACTGTTCGACCAGTACGAGGACGGCGACCGGCCGCGCGCGGCCAACGAGTAACCGAGGGCCCCGGCCGCCGACCAGGAACGGATTTCCAAGCAGGCCGATCGGGGTGCTAAAGTTTCACTCGTTGCAAGGGCCTGTGGCGCAGTCCGGTAGCGCACCTCGTTCGCATCGAGGGGGCCAGGGGTTCAAATCCCCTCAGGTCCACCGCAACGACTTTCCAAGGGAACTTGGGGAGTTGTGAGATCCCGCCCGATCGGTTGATCGGGCGGGATCTTTGTTTTGCCCAAGAGGCCGTGGCTTGAGGGGGAACGTGGGGAACGGTGTCGCGGAGTTACCGGCGAAGCGGGCGACACCGCTGCGGAACGCGGCCTTCCGGCGGTTTGTGACCGCCAGTCTGATCTCCGCCGCCGGATCCGCGATGGCGCCCCTCGCGCTCGCCTACTCCGTGATCGAACAGGGCGGAGGCGCCGGCGCCCTCGGTGTGGTGCTCGCCACCAACACCGTTCCCACCGTCCTGTTCCTTCTGGTGGGCGGGGTGCTCGCGGACCGTGTGTCCCGCAGTCGGCTCCTCTTCCTCGGCAATCTGCTGGCCGCCGCCGCCCAGGGTGCCCTGGCGGTCGTCGTCGCCACCGGGCACGCGACCACCACCTCCATCGCCGTCTGCGGCTTCGTCTCGGGCACCGCCGTGGCCTTCGCCGTGCCGGCCGCCCAGGGCGCCGTGGCCCAGATCGTGCCCGCCGAAGAGTTGCCGCAGGCCAACGCCCTGCTCAGGCTGCCGGGCAACGCGGTCAAGGTCCTCGGACCGGCCGTCGGCGGCGGCGCCGTCGCGGTCAGCGGTCCGGCCTGGGCGCTGGCCTGGGACGCGCTCACCTTCGCCGTCGCCGCACTGCTGCTGCGCGGGCTGCGCCTGGACGCGCCCGTCCCCGTCACCAGTGCGCTGAGCGATCTGCGGCAGGGGTGGACCGGCTTCTGGTCGCGGACCTGGCTGTGGACGTACACGGTCTCGGGGACCGTCCTGGTCGCCGCGTGGCTGGCGGGGTTCCAGCTGCTGGGGCCGGTCGTCGCGGCGGAGCGGTACGCGGGGGCGCGGGACTGGGGGCTGGTGCAGGGGGCGTTCGCGGCGGGGCTGCTGGCCGGGACGGTGGTGTGTCTGCGGTGGCGGCCCTACCGGCTGATGGTCGTCGCGGTCGCGGCCGGGGCGCCCCTCGCCGTGCCCCTGCTCGTCATGGGCTGGGGACTGCCGTTGCCCTGGCTGCTGTTGGCCACGTTCCTCGCGGGCGTCGGGCTGGACGTGGCGATCGTCGCGTGGACGACCGCCTTCCAGCAGCATGTTCCGCAGGGGGAGTTGGGGCGCATGGGCGCGTTCAACAGCGTCGGGGAGCGGCTGGCGATTCCGGTCGGCTATCTGCTCACCGCACTCGCGGCCGGTACGTGGGACAACCGGACGGTGCTGGTGGCGTGCGCCGCTCTCGTCGTGGCCGCCGCCGTCCTCAACCTCTGTGTGAGGGACGTCCACCGCATCAACGCCACCCGCGACTGACCGCTCACAGCGCCTTCGCGTAACACAGGCTCAGCTCGTGGTGGCGGTAGTAGCCGAACTTCTCGCACGGCTCGTACCCGCTGGACGTGTACAGCGCCACCGCCTCCGGCTGCTTGGAGCCGGTCTCCAGCACCATGCGGATGCGCCCCGCGGCCCGCGCGTCCTCCTCCAGCGCGGCCAGGATGCGTCGCGCGAGGCCCCGTCCGCGCATCGACTCCACGACGTACATCCGCTTGAGCTCGGCGTCCCCGTCCCGGTTGCCCTCGCCGTTCTCGTCCTGGGCCCGCCAGCCGCCGGAGGCGACGGGGGTGCCGAGCTCGTCGTACGCGAGCAGGTACAGGCCGTTCGGCGGTTCGAAGTCCGCCGTGTCCATGGACGTGGCGTCGCCGTCGTCGCCGTAGCGGACGGCGTACTCGGCCTGCACCTGGTCGTTGAGCTTGACGGCGTCGGGGTGGTCGAAGGAGACGCGGCGTATATGCATGCTGGATACCGTATATCAATTCAAGATCGAGAACTTCAAGATCAAAGAGTTCCAGAATCGGACTCTGTCCAGTGTGCCGGTAGGGTGCCGGAGTGCTCACTGTGACCTCTGTGAATGTGAACGGGCTGCGGGCGGCCGCGAAGAAGGGCTTCGTGGAATGGCTCGCCGCTACGGAAGCCGATGTGCTGTGCCTTCAGGAGGTGCGCGCGGAGCCGCAGCAGTTGCCCGAGCACGTCCGCACGCCCGACGGCTGGCACGTCGTGCACGCGCCCGCCGCCGCCAAGGGCCGCGCCGGTGTCTCCCTCTACACCCGCCGTGAGCCCGACCGTATCCAGGTCGGCTTCGGATCGAGTGAGTTCGACGACAGCGGCCGCTACGTCGAGGCGGACCTCCCCGGTGTGACGGTCGCCTCCCTCTACCTCCCCTCCGGCGAGGTCGGCACCGAGCGGCAGGACGAGAAGATCCGCTTCATGGGCGAGTTCCTGGCCTACCTGAAGTCCCTGCGCGAGCGCGCCGCCGCCGACGGCCGCGAGGTCGTCGTCTGCGGCGACTGGAACATCGCCCACGAGAAGGCCGACCTGAAGAACTGGCGCGGCAACACCAAGAACTCGGGCTTCCTGCCGGAGGAGCGGGAGTGGCTCAGCCAGGTGTTCGACCCGGCCGCCGGTGGCTATGTCGACGTCGTACGGTCGCTGCACCCGGACGTCGAGGGGCCGTACTCGTGGTGGTCGTACCGCGGGCGCGCCTTCGACAACGACACCGGATGGCGCATCGATTACCAGGTCTCGACGCCGGGACTCGCCGCGAAGGCGCTCAAGGGGTATGTCGAGCGCGCGGCGACGCACGCGGAGCGGTGGTCGGACCATGCGCCGGTGACGGTGGTCTACGACCGTTAGGACCTGTCGTTTGGATCATGCCGGCGTCGCGGGCCCTGGCGCGCTCGGGTCGGCTGAAAAGCGCAGTACCTCTCAGCCGACCCGATCCAAACGACACGGCCTAGTCCCGCCCGTCCGGTTCCGCGTCCCCGCCCGTTCCGTCCCGTTCCCTCTGCTTCCGCAACCGTCGGTCCAGTGCCAGCGACAGTTCCGCCTCCACCACGCTGCGGGCGAGCGGGCGCAGGCGCTGGAGGTCGTCTTCCTGGGCGTGGCGCAGGACCAGGTCGGCGAAGAGTTCGGCCAGGTCGTCGACGTGTTCGCGGACCCGTTTGGCCGCCGTCAGGACCTCCGCGAGCGGGATGCCCTCGCGGACCAGGGCCGAGGAGACGTCCAGCAGGCGGCGGCTGATGTGGACGATCCCGTCGCCGTCGGTGCCGAGGTAGCCGAGTTCCAGGGAGGCCGCGAGGTTCTCGGGGGTGACCTGGCCCTCGAAGCGGGCGGCGAGTTCCTCGGGGGTGAGGCGGACCGGCTCCTCCTCGGTGGGGGCCGAGATGCCGAGGAGGTCGGCCACGTCCCGGCCGTGGTCGAGGGCCTCGGCCAGTTCCGCGATGCCGGTGAGGGTGTGGCCGCGTTCCAGCAGGGCCGCGATCGTGCGCAGGCGGGCCAGGTGGTGGTCGTCGTACCAGGCGATACGGCCCTCGCGGCGGGGTGGTGGTATCAGCTTGCGTTCCCGGTAGAAGCGCAGGGTGCGCACCGTGATGCCGGCCAGGCGGGCCAGTTCCTCCATGCGGTACTCACGCTTCTCGGTCACCCCGGAACCTTAATTCGTACCGGGGGTAACTTTCGTCGGTGCCTTCTCGGCACTTTCGTCGACCGACCCCTACCGGTCGGTACGGACCTCCTCTACTCTCCCATTGCGCCAGTGTTCACTGGCAGGGTTCCGGTTCAAGTGTGTTCAAGTGTGGAGGCACAGGCATGGCCGAACGCGAACATGTGCGGGTCGCGGTGGTCGGGTCCGGGTTCGGCGGGCTGGGGGCCGCCGTCCGGCTGCGCCGCGAGGGCGTCACCGACTTCGTCGTCCTGGAGCGGGCCGACAGCGTCGGCGGCACCTGGCGGGACAACAGTTATCCGGGGTGTGCGTGCGATGTGCCGTCGCATCTGTACTCCTTCTCCTTCGCGCCCAATCCCGACTGGCCGCGCACCTTCTCCGGGCAGGAGCACATCCGCGCCTACCTGGAGCACGTGACCGACGTCTTCCGGCTGCGCCCGCACATCCGCTTCAACTCGGAGGTGAAGCGGATGACCTGGAACGGTGAGCGGCTGTGCTGGGACATCGAGACCAGCAGCGGTGGCCTTTCGGCCGACGTCGTCGTGTCCGCCACCGGGCCGCTGTCCGACCCGAAGATCCCGGACATCCCGGGGCTCGACTCCTTCCCGGGCAAGGTCTTCCACTCCGCCCGCTGGGACCACGACTACGACCTGCACGGCAAGCGCGTCGCCATGGTCGGCACCGGCGCCTCCGCCATTCAGATCGTGCCGTCCATCCAGCCCGAGGTCGAGCGGCTGACCCTCTTCCAGCGCACCCCGCCCTGGGTCATGCCCCGCATCGACCGCGCCATCAGCGGCGCCGAGCGCTCCCTGCACCGCGCCCTGCCCTTCACCAGCCGGCTGCGCCGCGGACTGCTGTGGGGGATCCGGGAGTTGCAGGTCCAGGCGTTCACCAAGCACCCGGGCGAACTCGGGCTCGTCGAGCAGTTGGCCAAGCGGAACATGGGCCGCGCCATCAAGGACCCCGCCCTGCGCGCCAAGCTCACCCCCGACTACCGCATCGGCTGCAAGCGGATCCTGCTGAGCAGCGAGTACTACCCGGCGCTCGCCCGGCCCAATGTGGAGGTGGTCGCGAGTGGGCTCAGTGAGGTCCGCGGCTCGACCGTCGTCGCCGCCGACGGGTCCAAGGCCGAGGTCGACGCGATCGTCTTCGGTACGGGGTTCCATGTCACCGACATGCCCATCGCCGAGCGGGTGGTGGGCGCGGACGGCCGTACGCTCGCCGAGGCGTGGAAGGGCGGGATGGAGGCCCTGCGGGGTGCGTCCGCCGCCGGGTTCCCGAACTGGATGACCATCATCGGGCCCAACACCGGCCTCGGGAACTCCTCCATGATCCTCATGATCGAGTCCCAGCTGAACTACATGGCCGACTTCGTACGGCAGTTGAACGTCCTGGGCGGCCGAGTCGCCCTCGACGCGCGGCCCAGCGCCGTGCACGCCTGGAACCGGCGGGTTCAGGAGCGCATGAAGCGGACGGTGTGGAACACGGGCGGCTGCACGAGCTGGTACCTCGACGCGAGC
Organism: Streptomyces sp. NPDC051243; assembly: GCF_044455405.1. Classification (NCBI taxonomy): domain Bacteria; kingdom Bacillati; phylum Actinomycetota; class Actinomycetes; order Kitasatosporales; family Streptomycetaceae; genus Streptomyces; species Streptomyces sp. NPDC051243. Next base: position 516,389 of record NZ_JBITES010000002.1, read on the forward strand.
GGGCGCAACACGACCATCTGGCCCGGTACGACCACCGAGTTCCGGCGGGCGACGCGGCGGGTGGATCTCGCCGAGTACGCCGTCGTCCGCTCGTCCGTCAAGGAAGACAAGGAAAGCGCCGAGGTGACCGCGTGAGCCGTCTCATGTACGTGAAGTCCGGGCCGTACGCCCCACCCGTCCCCGTCCGTGAGCTGACGGCCGTGTCCGCCGACGGCGCCCGGCTGCACATAGAGGTGCACGGTCCCGAGAACGCGCCCCCCGTCGTCCTCGCGCACGGCTGGACCTGCTCGACCGCCTTCTGGGCCGCGCAGATACGCGACCTCGCCGTCGACCACCGTGTCATCGCCTACGACCAGCGCGGCCACGGACGCAGCCCGGCGAGCCCGGCCTGCAGCGCCGACGCGCTCGCCGACGACCTCGAAGCCGTACTGAAGGCGACCCTCGCACCCGGCGAGCAGGCCGTGATCGCCGGGCACTCCATGGGCGGCATGACGGTGATGGCCGCCGCCACCCGAGCGGGGTTCCGGGAGCACGCGGCGGCCGTCCTGCTGTGCAGCACGGGCTCGTCGCGGCTGGTCGCCGAGTCCACGGTCGTACCCATACGTCCCGGGCGGCTGCGGACCTGGCTGACCAAGCACATCCTCGGCTCGCGGGCGCCCCTCGGGCCGGTCACGCCGGTCGCCCGGGCGATCCTCAAGTACGCCACGATGGGCCCCGGTTCGGCCCCGCACATGGTCGAGGCGTGCGCGCGTATCGTGCACGCCTGCCCGCGCAAGGTGCGGTACGCCTGGTCGCATGTGCTCGACCTGCTCGATCTCGACCATGGCGTACGGGAGTTGGCGGCACCGACCGCGGTCGTCGTCGGCACGGCCGACCGGCTGACCCCGCCGGTGCACGCCCGCTCGCTGGCGGCCGCGCTGCCGAACTGCCTCGGCGTCACCGAACTGCCCGGCCTCGGGCACATGACGCCGGTCGAGGCGCCCGAGCTGGTGACCGGGAAGATACGGGAACTCGTCACGACGTACGTTCACACGCAGTCCGGCACGTACACGCGGGTCAAGGAGGGCGCATGAGCAGGGTGAGCCTGGAGGGGCAGGTCGCCGTCGTCACCGGGGCGGCGCGGGGTGTCGGTGAGCTGCTCGCCCGCAAGCTCTCGGCGCGCGGGGCGAAGGTGGCGCTGGTCGGGCTGGAGCCGGACGAACTCAAGCAGGTCTCCGAGCGGCTGCACAGCGACAGCGACCACTGGTACGCCGATGTGACGGACCATGAGGCGATGGCCCGGGTGGCGCGGGAGGTCAAGGAGCGGTTCGGGAAGGTCGACATCGTGGTCGCCAACGCGGGGGTCGCGTCCGGTGGGCCGTTCGTCGACTCCGACCCCGCGGCGTGGCGGCGGGTCATCGAGGTCAACCTCATCGGGTCGGCGGTGACGGCCCGGGCGTTTCTGCCGGTGCTGATGGAGAGCCGGGGGTATCTGCTGCAGATCGCGTCACTCGCCGCTATGACTCCGGCGCCGATGATGACCGCGTACTGCGCGTCCAAGTCCGGTGTGGAGGCGTACGCGCACAGTCTGCGGGCCGAAGTCGGGTACAAGGGCGTGCGGGTGGGCGTCGGGTATCTGTCCTGGACCGACACCGACATGGTGCGCGGGGCCGATCAGGACGACGTCATGCGGGAGTTGAGGAAGCGGCTGCCGTGGCCGTCCAACAAGACGTATCCGCTGGGGCCGGCGGTGGACCGGATCGTGGCCGGGATCGAGCGGCGGTCCAGCCATGTGTACGGGCAGTGGTGGCTGCGCGGGATGCAGGGGGTGCGCGGGTATCTGCCGGGGGTCATCGGGACCGTGGGGCAGCGGGAGATGCGGCGGTTCGCGGACCGGCTGGAGGGGATGCGGACGGGGCTGGTCGGGGCGGGCGGCTCCGCCGACGAGCGGGAGCGAGCTGCGCGTACTACGCGCCGTGACTGATCGACATGCGTAGGGTTATCGCCCGTGTGAATCTGGTCGAGGCCCCGCTGGCTCAGCGAGAGGCCGATCCCCAACCCACTACGGGAGTGAACCCACATGGGCATGAAGGACCAGTTCCAGGAGAAGTCCGAGCAGCTGAAGCAGCGGGCGCAGCAGCAGGGTCAGCGCGGCCAGCAGGGTAAGCAGGGTCAGCCGGGCCAGCCGGAGCGGGGTCGTCAGCGGCCGCAGCGGGACGAGGAGTCCGAGCGGATGCGTGAGGACGAGGAGCGGTTCGATCAGGACTACGACCGGTAAGTCCTGACACTGAGCGCGGGGCGCCCCCTGGATTGGGGCGCCCCGCGTTCGCGTTTCGGGTGCGGGCCGGTGGGGGCTTGTCGCGCCCACGCGGCGGAGCCGCAAATCGATACAGCCCCGCGCCCCTGGGTCGGATGCCCAGCCGCCCCTCAAGGGCGTGGCGGCAATTTCGGTCTTGACCGGTCCGGTACGTGTGCGTAGTCCGGGGGAGTTGCCGGAGGATTCGTCTCCAACAGTTCCAGGGCCAACTCCACCGCATCCTTCAGTTGGGCGTGGCGTCCCTCTGCCCAGTCCAGGGGTGTGCGGAGGACCTCCACGTCCGGGGTCACGCCCTTGTTCTCGACGCCCCAGCCGTAGGCGTCGAACCAGGCCGCGTTCATCGGGACCGTGATCACCGTGCCGTCGCCGAGGCGGTGGCGGCCGGTCATGCCGACGACTCCGCCCCAGGTGCGCTGGCCGACCACCGGGCCGAGCTTCAGGAGTCTGAAGGCCGCCGTGATCATGTCGCCGTCCGATGAGGTCGCCTCGTCGGCGAGGGCGACGATCGGGCCGCGCGGGGCGTTCGAGGTGTACGACACCGGCTGGGCGTTGCGCGTGAGGTCCCAGCCCAGGATCACGCGGGTCAGCTTCTCCACGACCAGCTCGCTGATGTGGCCGCCCGCGTTGCCGCGTACGTCGACGATCAGTGCGGGTCGGGACATCTCCATCCGCAGGTCCCGGTTGAACTGGGCCCAGCCGGAGCCGCCCATGTCGGGGATGTGCAGGTAGCCGCAGCGGCCGCCGCTCAACTCCCGTACGACCGCACGCCGTTTGGCCACCCAGTCCTGGTAGCGCAGCGGCCGCTCGTCGATCAGGGGGACCACCGCCACGCGCCGTGCCCTGCCCGCCTCGCCTTCCGAGGGGGTGAAGGTGAGCTCCACGGTCGTACCGCCGGAGCCGGCCAGCAACGGGTACGGGCCAGAGACCGGGTCCACGGGACGGCCGTCGACGTGGGTGAGCACCGCGCCCTCCCGGATGCCCGTGCCCGCCAGCGGGGAGCGGGCCTTGGAGTCGGAGGACTCGCCGGGGAGGATGCGCTTGACCATCCAGCCCTCGTCCCTGCGGACGAAGTTGGCGCCCAGCAGGCCCTGCCAGCGCTGGTAGTGGGGCGGGCCCTCGTTGCGGCGGGCGGCCGTCACGTAGGCGTGGGAGGTGCCCAGTTCGCCGAGCAGCTCGCGCAGCAGGTCCGCGAACTCGTCGGGGGAGGCCACGCGGTCGACCAGCGGGCGGTACTGGGCGAGCACCCCGTCCCAGTCGATGCCGCACATCTCCGGTTCCCAGAAGTACGCCCGGATCAGGCGGCCCGCCTCCTCGTACGCCTGTCGCCACTCCGCCGTCGGGTCCACCTCGTGCAGGATGCGCCGTGAGTCGATCCAGACCGTGGTGTCGCTGTCGCCGGACTCGGTGGCGGGCACCGCCCGCAGGTCGCCCTCGTCGAGCAGGACCAGCCGGGTGCCGTCGCCGCTCACCGCGAACCAGTCGAGGTGCTCGATGAGTTCGGACTTCTTCGACTTGCTGATGTTGAAGTGCTCGAGGGTGGGTCGGCCGCTGATGTCGTCCGGGTTGGCGAACGTCTCGCCGAGCGCGCCCGAGATCGGCCAGCGCAGCCAGACCAGTCCGCCGCCCGCGACCGGGTACAGCGCGGAGTACTTGGAGGCGGTGACCGGGAAGGGGGTGACCCGGCTCTCCAGGCCCTCGACCTCGACGGTCGTGGTTCCGGCGTCCGCGCCCTCCTCGTCCTCCACCGGGTCCAGGCCGCCGGCCGCCGGGCGGCCCTCGGGGTTGAGGGCGAAGGGGGAGGGGGTCGCGGAGGACAGGGGGACCAGGTAGGGGCGGCAGCCCAGCGGGAAGGAGAGGTCCCCGGTGTGGACGTCGTACACCGGGTCGAAGCCGCGCCAGGAGAGGAAGGCGAGGTAGCGGCCGTCCCGGGTGAACACCGGGTTCTCGTCCTCGAAACGGCCGTTGGTGACGTCGACGATCAAACGGTCCTTTATGCGGGCCAGTTTGATCTGGCGCAGGGAACGGCCGATCCCGGGGTGCGACCAGGTCAGCCAGGTGCCGTCCGGGGAGAACGCCAGGTCCCGTACCGGGCCGTTGATCGACTGGATCAGCTCCGTGACCTCGCCGTTCGAGTCCTCGGTCACGTCGAGGAGCAGGAGCCGTCCGTCGTGCGAGGCGAGCGCGAGGCGTTCTCCGTTCGGGTCGGCGACCATCTCCAGGACCCGGCCCACTTCGCCGGAGGCCAGTCGGCGCGGTTCGCGGTCGCCCGTCGCGCGTGGCAGGTAGGCGATCTCGATCGCGTCCTCGCCCTCCGCGTCCGTCACATAGGCGACCTGGCCGACCGAGCCGAGCATCTCCGGAAGCCGGACGCGTACGCCCGGGGTGTCGGTGATCGTGCGGGCCGGGCCGTCCCGGTGGGTGAGCCAGTACAGGCTGCCGCGTACGACGACGGCGCTCGCGCGGCCCGTCTCGTCCACGGAGATGCCGTCGACGTGCTGGGCGGCGGGTACCTGATACGTACGGCGGCCGGCGCGCGGCCCGCTCAGCCGTACCTCCAGCTTGCGCGGCTTGCTGTCCGCGGCGAGGTCGTCCACGATCCACAGGTCGCCCGCGCACTGGTACACCACCCGGGTGCCGTCACTGGAGGCGTGCCGGGCGTAGAAGGCGTCGTGGTCGGTGTGGCGGCGCAGGTCGGAGCCGTCGTACGCGCACGAGTAGAGGTTGCCGACGCCCTCGTGGTCGGAGAGGAAGGCGATGCGGCCGCCGACGAACATGGGGGAGTGCAGATGGCCGCCGATGTCGGCGAGCAGGCGTTCGCCGTGCAGCCAGAGGCGGCCCGTGGCCCCGCCCCGGTAGCGCTTCCAGGCGGCCGGTTCGTGTGGCGGGGTGCCGGTGAGGAGGAGGGTCTTGCGTTCGCCCTCGATGTCGGCGACCTGGATGTCGGAGCACGGGCCCCAGGGGAGTTTGCGGCCGGGGTCGCCGCCGAGGCTGAGCTTGTAGGCCCAGGTGAAGTGGGAGAAGGGCTCGCCGTGGGAGGCGACGGCGAGGATCACGCCGTCGGGGGTGAAGCCGCACACCTGGGTGTCCGGCGAGCCCCAGTGGGTGAGCTGGCGCGCCGGTCCGCCGTCCACCGGGACCAGGTGGATCTCGGGGACCAGGCTGCGCCAGCTCGTGTACGCGATCCGCTCCCCGTCGGGGGAGAAGCGGGGGTGGCCGATCTTGGTCCGGTCCACGGTGAGCCGCCAGGCGCGGCCGGGGCCGTCGAGGGGGGCGAGCCACAGGTCGTCCTCGGCCACGAAGCAAAGCAGGTCGTCATGGAGGTGCGGCAGGCGCAGATAGCTCACGTCCCCATGCTTTTCCTGTGGAGTTATCTGAGCAAGTCGGGACAGAAGGGTCGGCGTGAACCACAACGCGAACGAAACCGTTTCGTTTCGCTGGAGGATTGCGCTACATTCGTCGTGTACGAAACCGTGTCGTTCGGAGTGGGAAGGAAGGTGAGGACCGTGACCGAGGCGGCAACAGCGCGGCGCAGTCGTATCACCCCCGAGCGCGAGGCCGAGTTGTACGGCGCCGTGCTCGACCTGCTCCGGGAGGTCGGCTACGACGCCCTCACCATGGACGCCGTGGCGGCCCGCACCCGGTCCAGCAAGGCGACGCTCTACCGCCAGTGGGGCGGCAAGCCGGAGCTGGTCGCGAAGGCGATCCGGCACAACAAGCCGGGCAGTATCTCCGACATCGACACCGGGACCCTGCGGGGCGACCTGCACGCCCTCACCGCGCGTGAGGACGACTGCACCATGCAGCAGAACGCCGCGCTGATGCGCGGTCTGTTCATGGCGGTGCACGGCAACCCGGACCTCCTCGCCGCGTTCAAGGAACTGCTGGTCGAACCGGAGATGGAGGAGTTCCACTGCGTGGTCCAACGGGCCGTCGACCGCGGCGAGGTCCGCGCCGACTGCCCGGCGCTGGACTACGTGGTGCACATGGTCGTCGGCGCGTTCGCCACGCGCACGCTGATCGACGACCAGCCGCCGACGCAGGCCTTCCTCACCTCGTACATCGACGCCGTGGTCCTCCCCGCCCTCGGCGCTCCGACCGACTGACCCTTCCCCAGCACGCCCTCCACCTGACGTATCCGCTCACGTCGTCGGGCTGATCACCCCTGCCCAAGTACCCGACCCCACGACCTGACCGGGAGACGCCTCCGTGGCCACGTTCCTCTACAAACTCGGCCGGCTTTCCTTCCGGCGACGACACTTCGTCGCCCTGATATGGGTGGCCCTGCTCACCCTCGCCGGCGTCGGCGCGGCCGGCGCCCCCTCGCCCGGCACCACCTCCTTCTCGATCCCCGGCACCGAGGCCCAGAAGGCCTTCGACCTGCTGGACGAACGCTTCCCCGGCATGACCGCCGACGGAGGGACCGCCCGCGTCGTCTTCAAGGCACCCGCCGGAGAGAAGATGACCGACTCCGGCAACAAGGCGACCGTCGAGAAGACCGTGCGGGAGCTGAAGGACGGCTCCGAGGTCGCCTCCGTCGCCGACCCGTACACCGCGAACGCCGTCAGCAAGGACGGCACGGTCGCGTACGCGTCGGTGTCGTACCAGGTCCCCGGCATGGAGCTGGCGGAATCCACCAGGGACGCCCTGGAGGAGGCCGCGCAGCACGCCCGGGACGCCGGGCTGACCGTCGAGGTCGGCGGTGACGCGCTGCAGGCCCCGGCCGAGAGCGCCGCCTCGGAGATCATCGGCATCGCGGTCGCCGCGGTGGTCCTGGTCATCACCTTCGGTTCGCTGCTCGCGGCGGGTCTGCCACTGCTGACCGCGATCATCGGCGTGGGCATCGGGGTGGCGACGATCACCGCCCTGGCGAGCACGTTCGACCTCGGCGACACGACGTCCACCCTGGCGTTGATGATCGGCCTGGCGGTCGGCATCGACTACGCGCTGTTCATCGTCTCCCGCTACCGCGGCGAGCTGGCCGAGGGCCGCGAGCGCGAGGAGGCGGCGGGACGGGCCGTCGGCACGGCGGGCTCGGCGGTGGTCTTCGCCGGCCTCACGGTCGTCATCGCCCTGGCCGGTCTGTCGGTCGTCAACGTCCCGATGCTGACGAAGATGGGCCTCGCGGCGGCGGGCACGGTCGCCATCGCGGTCCTGATCGCGCTGACCATGGTCCCGGCGCTGCTCGGCTACTCGGGCCGCAGGGTGCGCCCGGCGGGCGAGAAGAGCAGGCTGCTCGGCGGCGGGCGCGCGGCCAAGAAGGCGGCCAAGCAGGGGGCCGGGGAGGCGGGCCGCCCGAACATGGGCACACGCTGGGCGAGCTTCGTCGTACGCCGTCCCGTGGCCGTCCTCCTGACGGGCGTGATCGGTCTGGGCGCCGCGGCCATCCCGGCGGCCTCGCTCGAACTGGGCCTCCCGGACGACGGCTCCCAGCCCACCTCCACGACCCAGCGCCGCGCCTACGACCTGCTCTCGGAGGGCTTCGGCCCCGGCTTCAACGGTCCGCTGATGGTCGTGGTCGACGCCAAGGACAGCGACAACCCGCAGGCGGCCTTCATCGACGTCGGCGACGAGATCAAGGGCCTGGACAACGTCGTGACGGTGTCCCCGGCGGCGCCCAACAAGGCCGGCGACACCGCGGTGATCACCGTGGTCCCCGACTCCAAGCCGTCCTCGACGACCACTGAGGGCCTGGTGCACACCATTCGCGACACGGGCGCGGAGACCAAGGCGGACAGCGGCGCGAACGTCTACGTCACCGGTACGACCGCGATGAACATCGACGTCTCGCAGAAGATGAACGACGCGTTGATCCCGTACCTGATCCTGGTCGTGGGCCTGGCCTTCCTGCTCCTGATCGTGGTCTTCCGCTCGATCCTGGTCCCGCTGAAGGCGGCCCTGGGCTTCCTGCTGAGCGTGATGGCCGCCCTGGGAGCCGTGGTCGCGGTCTTCCAGTGGGGCTGGCTCGCCGACCTGATCGGCGTCGAGGAGACCGGCCCGATCATGTCGATGACGCCGATCTTCATGGTGGGCATCGTCTTCGGTCTGGCGATGGACTACGAGGTGTTCCTCGTGACCCGGATGCGCGAGGCCTACGTCCACGGCGAGCGGCCGACCCAGGCGGTCGTGACGGGCTTCAAGCACGGCGCGAGGGTCGTCACAGCGGCGGCGATCATCATGATGGCGGTCTTCGGGGGCTTCATCGGCGCCGGCGAGTCGATGGTGAAGATGATCGGCTTCGGCCTCGCGATCGCCGTCTTCTTCGACGCGTTCGTCGTCCGCATGGCCATCGTCCCGGCCGTCCTGGCCCTGCTCGGCAAGAAGGCCTGGTGGCTGCCGAAGTGGCTGGACCGGGTGCTGCCGAATGTGGACGTGGAGGGCGAGGGGCTGCGTACGGAGGCCGAGTCCGGCGAGCAGGACGGGGACCGCGAGCTGGTACGCGTCTGACCGGCCACGATTGAAGTAGGCCAGCCGGTGAGGGCTCCGTGGGGACGGGGTGCCCTCACCGGCTTACTCCGGCAGCGTCAGCTGTCGTAGACCGTGGAGCGGTATCCGACGTGAACGACCCGGACCACCAGCTCTCCGTTGTCGATCGTGTAGATGACGCGGTAATCACCGACGCGGAGTCGGCGACGGTCCGGCTGTGAGGCAAGCGCGGTGGTGTTGAACCCGAGCGGGTCGGTTTCCAGTTCCGTGAGCTTGACCAGGATGCGGAGTGCCATGTCCCGGGGGATCTTGCGAAGCTCCGCCTGAGCCTCCGGCCGGAAGACGGTGCGGCAGCTGCTACTCACCGCGCTCCAGCGTTTCCCTCATGACGTCCTCGATCGGGATACCGACGGCCGGATTCGCCATGCGCTCGTCGATGATCCGGTTGATCTCGCGCTCTTCCCATTCCTGGTACTTGCGAAGGACCTCTATCGACACGACCACGGCTACCTGCTTGCCGCGCCGGGTGATGACCGTAGGCGTGTCATCGCGGTCGGCCCGCTCGACCACCTCGGCCAAGTGCGCGCGTACGTCACGGATGGACTCTATGAGCAGCTGGGTCATGTACCAAATGTACGTTGTGTTCCATGTGTACACAATGGCTGGCTGCGATGATGAGCCATGGCCAAAGCACGTGTCACCGTCTGTGTGCCACCCTGCGACCCGGAGGCCCCCGAGTCGCTGCGCCGGGCGATCGGGCGGGCCATGGCGCCGTACGACTACAACCGTGAGGACATCCCTCACCCGGACTGGGTGGGGGAGTGGGACTACTGGTTCATCTCCGGCGGCAGGTGGACGTTCGCCGTCCTGCCGGGGCACGAGGACGACCCCCGTCTCGTCCGGCACGACGAGTGGACGGAGCCGCCCGAGGAACTGCCCCGATCGCGGTGCCACGGGGGGCCGCGCGGACTGCTCGACCTCGACATCGACCGGGCGGAGGCGGCCCGTGAGGCCGCAGACCGGTGGGACGACTGGCGGCGGTTCGCCGACCGCCACAGCGGTCGGGAGTCGGTGCTGCGGGCCCTCGCCGAAGACCCGGAGCTGAGGGACCGGTTCCCCCACGACCCGTACGCCTCGTTCGGCACGGACCTGGAGGCGTACATCGCGGAACACGTCGCCGAGGCGCTCCCCACCCCGGCCACGCTCACCCTGGACGGCCGCTGGGTCGAGTACGGCGGCCCCGGCTACCGGCAGTGGTCCAACGCCTACCTGCAGGACCTGCCGGCGGACACGATGGTCGTGCGAGTGCTGTACCACTCCTGACGCACACCTCGGCCCACACCGTCTTGCGCGGATACGGCCCCGGCGCCGCACCCCACCGGTCGGCCAACGCCTCCACCAGGAGCAGGCCCCGACCGGACTCGGCGTCCGGGGCCGTCGGCGTGCGCCGGGGCAGGAGGTCGGCGCGGGTGTCCGTGACCTCGATGCGGAGGGTGTCGGCGACGACGTAGAGGGTCAGGCGGAAGTCGCGGCCGGGGACGCGGCCGTGGGTCGACGCGTTGTCGGCCAGCTCGGCGACGATCTGCTCCGCCGGGTCCAGCGGGAGTCCCCAGCTGCGGAGCTGTTCCCTGGCGAGGAGGCGGGCGAGGCGGGCGCCGCGGGGAGTTGGGGACAGGAGAACGCTGAAGTTGCGGATGGTGTGGGTGAGTTCGTTTTCAGGGGCAGTCATCTCGCGGTTCATGTCACTCAGAGTGGCGTGATCGGTTTCCCTGGGTGAGTGATCGCGGCTGTGCGTAGCGGGACTGTCCCCAGTTTGTCTCGTGCTGTCTCGGCTGTCTCACGGGTTGTACGGGTACGTGTGCGCGTCGGAGGTGGGTGACTGTGAACGACCAGGTGGATGAGGCCGGTTGGGATGTCGAGCCGGGGGACGAGATCGAGCCCGTGGTCCAGGCGGTGGGGCGGCTGCTCAAGGTGTGCCGGGAAGCGGCAGGGCTGCGGGTCGCCGAATTCGGGGAGATCATGGGCTACGGCGAGGACATGATCCGCAAGATGGAGCGGGGGCAGCGGATTCCCCGGCCGGAGTTCCTGGACAAGGCGGACGGCGTCCTGAAGGCGCAGGGCCATCTCAAGGCGTTCAAGTGGGACATGGAGCAGGCTCGGTATCCGAAGAAGGTGCGGCGGCTGAAGGAGATGGAGGACCGGGCGGTCGAGGTGCTGCTCTATAGCAACCACAACATCCATGGCCTGTTGCAGACGCCGGAGTATGCGCGGGCGCTGTTCGAGACGCGGCAGCCCGCGTACTCGCCGGACGTGGTGGAGCGTGAAACCGCCGCACGCATGGGCCGAAAGTCGGTCTTCGAGCGGGACCCCGCTCCGACGCTCGGATTCGTCCAGGAACAGGTGACGCTGGAGCGCCCCATCGGAGGCAAGATGGTGCTGCGCCGACAACTCGAACACCTGCTGGAGGTAGCGCAGTTGCGGACCGTCACGCTTCAGATCATGCCGACCGACCGCGAGGACCACGCCGGGATGACGGGCCTGATCGAGATGCTGAAATTCGCCGACGGCACGGCGATCGGACGTTCCGACGGGGCGTTCAACGGCCGCCCGGTCTCAAACCCCAGGGATCTTCGTATCCTTGAATTGCGCTATGGCATGATCCGGGCGCAGGCTCTCACGCCGAGGGAGTCGCAGGCCTTCATCGAGCAAGCGCTGGGGAGACTATGAGCACCTCGCAACTCCACTGGTTCAAGAGCAGCTACAGCAGCAGCAGCGAGGCCGGCGACTGCGTCGAGGTCGCTCTGGGCTGGTTCAAGAGCAGCTACAGCAGCGGACCGGAACCCGGCGACTGCGTCGAGGTCGCCACCACCCCCGCCACCATCCACATCCGCGACTCCAAGACCCCGGAGGCCCCCCACCTCACGGTCGCCCCGTCCACCTGGACTACCTTCCTCGGCGCCTTCCCCGCGCGCTGATCAAGGGCGGCGAGTTGACCACGAACGCCGGGTCTCGCAGCAGCGCGTAGAACCGCTGCAGCTCGGCCTCCGTCACGCCGTCCGCCAGTAGCCCCGCCTCCGTCTGCTGGGCGTTCACCCGGTGCAGGTCGATGCCCGGACTGCCGCCCTGCCAGGACTCGGCGTAGGTCGTCGCCGTGACGTCCTCCAGGCCCGCCCGCCGCATGGCGCCCAGTACGCGCCGGCCCCAGAGGGTGTCCGCGCCCGCCTTCTCCAGTTGGGCGAGCAGGGCCGCCTGGACGTGGTCGAAGAGGGCCGTGGACGCCTCGTCCGGAGACGCGAGCACCGGCGACCAGTGGCAGTCGAACTCCTCCAGGACCAAGGTGCCCCCTGGGCGCAGTGCTGTGACCAGCCGGTCGAGGACCTGGTGCCGTTCCGGCAGGTGGATGAGGACCAGTCGGGCGTGGATGAGGTCGTAGCCGTCGCCGGGCAGCGGGTCGTTGACGATGTCGTGGTGGAGCAGGCGGACCTGGGGCGGGTGCCGGCGGGACTCGGCCCAGCGGGGGTCGATGTCGGTGATGACGACCTCGCCGTCGGGGCCGACTCTCTCGGCCAGCCAGTCGCCCAACGAGCCGCCACCACCGCCGACTTCCAGACACCGCCATCCGGGCGCCAGGCCGGTCAGTTCGAGTTGGCGGCGGGAGGCCTGGTCGTAGCAGGACTCCAGGACGGCGAAGCGGTCCGGGGTGCGGGCGTCCGTGTTGTCGAACAGGTATCGGGACATATGGCCATCATCAGGGCAGTGTTTGGGGGTGCGCGAGCAGAGGGCGCCGGGGCGTACTGGACGAGAATCATTTGAACGTGTTCAAATTGCGGTGCGCGGAGGACCGCGCAGAGGGTGCCGCCTTGTCGCGGCGGGTACCGCGGGGAGGAAGCCTTGGGGTCGGGTGCGGGTGTCTTCGTCTTGGCGGTGTTCTTCTTCTATGTGCTCCTCATGGGGCCGTTCTGCGTCCTCATCGGATCGCGAACGTCTTCGGGGATGGGCTGGCTGATGTCGGTTCCCTTGGTCTTCCTGCCCCTCGCCTGGTTGGTCGCCCTGGCGATTCCGTGAGCGGGGCCGCGCCGTTCCGCTTCGAACGGTTGGGGCACTGAACTCGTCCGACCGGCCGGGCGCTGAACTCGGTCGCGTGTCCCGTACACGCACCGCTAGCGTGCCCTGCATGACGACGACAGCCGCCACTGACGCCGAAGAGTCCGGAGCCCACCCCCGGTTCGCCGAGGCCCTGCGAGAGCTGGGCCTGGAGGAACTGCACGCCCGTGTCCGCCGGTTCCCGGACGCGACCCGTACGGCAGTCGAGGCCGCCGCCGCGATCGGGTGCGGGCTCAGCCAGATCTGCAAGTCGCTGATCTTCTCGGTGGACGGGGAGCCGGTGCTGGTGCTCATGGACGGGGCCTCGCGGGTCGACGTCGAGCTCGTGCGGAAGGAGCTCGGCGCCGACAAGGTCACGCGGGCCAAGGCCGACGTCGTACGGGAGACCACCGGGTACGCCATCGGCGGCGTACCGCCCTTCGGGCACCGGACGAGGACGCGCGTGCTCGCCGATCGGGCGCTGCTGGAGCACGAGGTCGTATGGGCCGCCGCCGGCAATCCGCACGCCGTCTTTCCCATGGCGCCCAAGGAGCTTGTCGCTCACGCCGGTGCCGCACTCGTGGACGTGCGCGAGCAGACACCGACTTCGTGACCCCGCTCGTCACCGCCGCCGTCCTGCTGGCGGCCGTCACCCACGCCAGTTGGAACGCCATCGCGCACAAAATCACCGACAAGCTGGTGGGGTTCACGCTCATCGCCGGCGGCGGGGTGCTGATCGGGCTGGCTCTGATGCCCTTCGGGGTGTTCCCGGCGACGCGGGCGTGGCCGTATCTGATCGCCTCCGCGATTGTTCATATCGTCTACTTCGCGCTGCTCATGAAGTCTTTCCGGCTTGGTGACTTCGGGCAGGCCTACCCCATCGCGCGTGGAACGGCACCGCTCGTGGTCGCCCTGCTCGCCGCCGTCGTCGCGCACGAGGTGCCGGACGGCTGGGCGGCGGCCGGGATCGCCGTGTCCTGTGCGGGGCTCACGGGGGTGGCGCTCTGGGGGCTGCGCGGGCACCGGCCCAACTGGGCGGCGATCGGGGCGGCGTTGGCGACCGGGCTGAGCATCGCGGCGTACACCGTGCTGGACGGGCTGGGCGTACGCGCCTCCGGATCGTCGCTCGGCTACATCGCCTGGCTGATGGTGGTCGAGGGGCTCGCGATTCCCGCGTACGCGCTCTGGCGCTGGCGGTCTCGAACCGTCTCCGTGCTACGGCCGTTCGCCGCGCTGGGGCTGCTGGGCGCCGCGCTGTCCGTCGCCGCGTACGCGCTGGTCCTGTGGGCGCAGACCAAGGCGGAGCTGGCGCCGATCGCGGCGCTGCGGGAGTCCTCGATCATCGTGGGGGCCGCCATCGGGGCCGTCTTCTTCAAGGAGCGGTTCGGCAGGGCCCGGATCGCGGCGGCGGCGCTGCTGGTGGTGGGCATCGGGATGATGCTGCACGCCAGTTAGGAAGCCCCGGCCGTTCGGGCCGGGGCTTCCCCGCCGATCAGGCGGTCGGACGGTCAGGCTGTCAGCCGCTGAAGGCGCTGTTGTTGCAGCCCATCGTCGAGCCGAGGTGGTTGCTCTGGCTGCCCGAGAGGCCCTCGCCGTTGACCCCGTTGCCCAGCAGGCCGTTGAGCACGCCGACGATGCCGAGGATGTCGATGTTCAGGTCGTGGGACTTGCAGCTGGTGCTCTGCTGGACCTTGACCTTGTTGCCGCCGCCCCGGTGTCCGTCGCCCCAGCCGCGGCCGTCGGCGTGGGCGGTGCCGGCGCCCACGAGCCCGATGGTGCTGAGGGCGGCGACCAGAACGGCAGCCTTGCGAAGCTTGTGCATGTCATCTCCGGTGGAGTGAGGTGGATGCGATGCGGGCAAGGTCGACCCCTTACGCCTGCCGACCCCTTGCGCGTAAGGGAGATTAAGTAGGAAATGCCCCAAATCATCCTGCGGCGCGCCGAGTTTCGCGATCTTGCACCGGGATGACGCCGTTCGAGGAGCGGCTCAGGAGAGCGCCGGCTTGGCCACGCGGAACGCGAACTGGCCGCAGTACGTGAGCTTGCGCAGGTTCACCAGGGCCGCCCTGCGGCGGCCGTTCTCTGTCGCCCACTGGTCGATCTCGGTGTTCAGCGGGGACTGCTCGTCCCAGTACCGGCTGTACTCGGGCGGCCGGCCGAGGTAGCTGCGCATGATCAGCGCGACCCCGTCGAGCGAGGGCCGGATCTCCTGCAGTGCCAGGCCCGCCTCCTCGACCAGGACCCGGAAGCCGTACGGCGTGTAGTTCCACAGGCTGAAGGAGTGGTACGGCTCGAATTGGGACGTCGATCCGATGAACCGGCCGCCCGGCTCCAGCACTCGGGCGATCTCGGCCAGCAGTTCGCGCGGGCGGGCGACGTGTTCGAAGACCTGGTGGGAGTAGATCAGGGGAAGGGAGTCGGAGCCCAGGGGAAGGTGGACGCCGTCGTAGTGGACGACGGGGTCGCCGCCCGGCGTGCGCTGTCCGGCCTCCGGTGAATCCCGGATGTCGACGCCGACCCACCGCACCCCCGGGACGTGCCTGCGGAACAGCCTGGCGGACGTGCCCCGGCCGCACCCCAGGTCGACGACCAGCCCGGGTGCGCCGGGGGCGCTCATCACCTCGTCGACGTAGTAGCGCGAGGTGACCTGACGGGCGTGGTCGTCGGGGATGCAGTCCCGCATGAGCTCCCAGAGGGTCGCCATGCTTTGATCCTACGAACACATGGTGTTACGCGCTATTTACGCTGTGCTGTCAGTGCTGCTGGGGTGATGCCTGACATGTCGTGCGCCGTCACGCTGTTGCGGTCCGCGACCGAGCGGCCCAGGGCGTGGTGCGGCCACAGCCCTGCGGCGACGCGGCGGCTGCGCTCGTTCCACTGGCGGGCCGCCGGGGCGTCGGCCTTGTAGTGGTTGAGGGCGTAACCGCCGGAGTGGATACGCAGAAGCGTGAAGCCGCCCGGGTACTCCTTGGCGGCGGCGACCTCCTGCTGCGTGACGTGCGGGGCCCGCACCAGCGGGGTGCGCTTGTTGCGGTGGGTGTGGCCCGCGTGATGGAGGAAGACGCCGGGCGCGGCCGCGTAGGCGTCGACGATCGTGCGGGCCTGGCGGCGCTCAAGGCAATGGCCGCGGGTCACCGGGAACACGGAGTCCCGCACGGTCAGCGGATGGTGGCCGAACACCAGCGTCGGCTGGTCCGGCTGCTCCCTCAACCGGGCCCGGAACCACGCCAGTTGATCGGGGCCGAGCCCGCCCGCGTCGGCGCCGTTGCCCGACTTGGCGTAGGTGTCGAGGCCGATGACGCGCAGCCCGCCGAGGTCGTGGGCGAAGAACCCGGTGCCGTCTTCGCCGCCCGGGAACGTGGCGTGGAAGGCGTCGTCCGGGGAGCGGTCGTGGTTGCCGCGTACGACGAAGTAGTCCCGCCCGTGCGTGCCGAAGCCGTCCAGGATGCGGCGGGCCTCGCGCAGGTCGACGGCCGCGCCGCCCGCCGAGATGTCGCCGCCGGCCAGCAGCACGTCGGCCCCGCGTCGCCGGGCCTCCTCGACCAGGGCCCGGCTCATCAGCTCCGGATAGGGCGCGCGCCCCGGCTGCTGGACCACCCCGCGCGGCAGCGGCAGACCACCGATCAGGCCGGCGGTGGTCTCGCCGAGGTGCAGGTCGTTGCAGAGCGCGATCGACAGCAGAAGGCGGCCGGGCGGGGGCTGCGGGGTGGTGAAGGAGTACGGGCCGCCGCTGGAGCCCAGCCCGAACGTCGACGTGCCCACCGCGTTGCCGCGCACCAGGTGCAGCGGGGTGGGCGTGGCGGCCACGCCGCGTGAACGGGCCTGGTAGTAGTACGTCTGCCCGGGCTCCAGGTCGGTGAGTTCGACCTGGTGGTGGGCGGTCGGCCGGCCCTCGGAGGCGGTGCGGTCGAGCCGCGACGGGTGGGTGCCGTAGACGACCTCGCCCTCGGTGATCGCGGGCAGGGGGTGGCCCAGGCCGTCGTTGGTGCCGGGGATGCCGGTGTACCAGGTGATGACGGCACGGTCCTCGGTGAGGGTGACCAGTTCCAGGTTGACGGCGGTCAGGTCGTCGGGGTGATGGGAGCGCGCCCGCTGCATGGCGGCGGACGCCGACCGCAGCAGGGCGGGGGCGAGGCGCGCGCCGGAGCGCAGCACCTCGCAGGGGCCGGGGAGGGCCGACAGGGCCGCGAGGGCGGGGAGGTGAGCGGAGAAACAGCAGCGCATGTCCTCGATGTGGCCCAGAGCGGTGAACGGGGGAGGTGGCGGTGGCGGCGGGGCCAGGTCCGGCGCGCGACATCTCCGTGGAACGCGACATCTCCATGGAAGCAGGACGAAGGCGGTCACCGAAGGGACTGTGCCGAGTCTCACTGATCCCGAGTTGTGGTCTTTGCTCCGGGACTACGATCGGCCCAGCGATCCGGCGAGGTTCACCGAGGGGGCGGGGCGGATGACTGCGCTGAGCGAGGGGGCGGAAGGCGCGGAGGGGGCGGTCGTCGGCGACCGCGCGCCCTTGGGCGCGGACCGGATCAAGCACCTGGAGTTCATCCAGGCGACGATCACCCGGCTCGGCACCAACTCCTTCCTGGTGAAGGGCTGGGTGCTGACCCTGGCCGCGGGCCTGTTCGCGCTCTCCGCGACCCGGCTGAGCTGGCAGATCGCCGGTGTCGGCATCGTGCCGCTGCTCTGCTTCTGGTACCTGGACTGCTTCTTCCTGCGTCAGGAGCGGGCCTTTCGCCGGCTCTACGACGACGCCCGCAGCCCCGACAGCACGGTCGAGATGCTCTCCATGAACGTGGCGCCGTACCTGACCCGGATGCCCTGGCCGGAGGTGTGGCTGACGCCGACGCTGCTGTTGTTCTACGCGCCGTTGCTGCTGGCCGACGTAGCGCTGCTCGTGTTCGCGCTGTGAGCCAGGGCGGCCGAGAGGCGGGCGGCGAGCGCGTCCGTCGCGGTGTCGTCCGCGTAGCGGAAGCCGGATCCCTTCGGCGGCCAGATGGGACCCATGGTGTCGCCGGGGGTGCGTGGCACGAGGTGCACATGGGTGTGGAAGACACTCTGAGTGGCCACCGCGCCCGCGGAGTTGACCACGTTCATGCCGTCCGGTTCGAGGACCTCACGGAGCGCCCTGCCCACCAGCATCACGGTGTGGAACAGGTGCTCAGCCGCGATGTCGTCCATCGCCCACAGGTCCTCGGCGTGCGCCTTCGGTACGACCAGGGTGTGCCCTCGCGTCGCGGGTGTCAGCGGGAAGAAGGCGAGGGTGTGCTCGTCCTCGTGCACGACGCGCGCCTCGGCGGTGCCGGTGACGATCTCGCAGAAGACGCACACCTGTTCACGGTCAGCCATGCGTAAAAGTGTGCCCGGCCCGACTGGTCCTCGGTGCCCTCTCGGGCGCACCCTGGAAGCAGGTCTTCCGGAGGTGATCGTCATGATGCACACCGCAGTGGGATGGCATGTCGAGCTGGAGTTCCAGGAGGACGACCAGCACACCCGGGCGGTCGCGATGGTGCGTCTGCCCGACGGCTCGGAGGTACGGGCCCACGGGAACGCCACACGGCACCACACCGACTCCAATCAGCCACGGGTGGGTGAGGAGATCGCCGGGGCGCGGGCGCTGAACGAGCTCGCCATGCAGTTGCTCACCAAGGCGCATGGGGAGATCGATCAGGCGTCTGGGCGGACCTCGCATCCGATCCACGTTTGACGCCGTCGGTTGGGCGGCCGGACTACTGGGGTGCCTCGATGGGGCGTATGGCGGGTGCGGCGCCGTCGTGGCTGGTCGCGCAGTTCCCCGCGCCCCTTTTAGGGCGTTGTCGTGCCGGCGTTCACCCCAGCGCCGTCCTCACCGCCCGCACCAACCCCTGCGCCCTCGGATCCGCCGTCACCGTCTTGCGGAAGCCGTTCGTCACATAGCCGAACGCGATGCCCGTCTCGGGGTCGGCGAAGCCGAGGGCGCCGCCGCGGCCCGGGTGGCCGAAGGAGCCGGGGCCCAGCAGCGGGGACGCGGTGCCGTGGAGCATGTAGCCGAGGCCGAAGCGGGTGTTCACGATCAGGACGCGGTCCGGGCCGGCCGACTCCTCGGAGCGAGCCAGTTCCACCGTCGCCGGGTCGAAGAGCCGTACGCCGTCGACCTCGCCGATCAGCGCCGCGTAGACACGGGCCAGACCGTCGGCCGTGGCGATGCCGTTCGTCGCGGGCAGGGCGGCGGCGCGGTAGGCGGGGTCGTTCTGGTCCGGGAAGGGGGTGATCGCGGCGAACGCGCGGCGCGTCAGGGAGTCCGGGTCGTCGTAGGCCTCGGTGACCGAGCGCTTGGGGCGGGCGCGCAGGGCGCCCGTCGGCTCCGGGCCCTCGACCCGGCCGGTACGGCCCACCCGGCCCGCCTCCGCCTCCGGCAGCCCCAGCCACAGCTCGGCGCCCAGCGGGCCGGTGACCTCCGCGGCGAGCCACTCGCCGGCCCACCGGCCGGTCACGCGCCGGACCAGTTCGTCGAGCATCCAGCCGTACGTCAGCGCGTGGTACCCGTGATCGGTGCCCGGCTCCCACGCGGGCGCCTGCGCGGCCACCGCCTCGGGACCGCGATGCGGATCCAGCGCCTCCGCCGGTGTGAGCGGGCGGTCCAGGACCGGGAGCCCGGCGCGATGGTTCAGCACCTTGCGCCCGTCCCGGTACACGGCGACGGCCGCGCCCCGCTCCCCGAGCATGGCGAAGTTCCGTGCGAACGCCTCCCTGACCGGCTCGAAGCCCTCGGCCACTGTGCCGTTCACGTCCACGCCCGTGCTCCCTCACCAACTGTCCCGTGCCTGCGACAGTCAGTCCAACATGGGTCCGCGGCCTTGGATTCCGTTGTGTGGCCGACGTCTCGCTACCCGAGCAGGATCGTGACGTCGATGTTGCCGCGGGTCGCGTTGGAGTACGGGCAGACGTCGTGCGCCGCGTCCACCAGCTTGGCGGCGATGTCCGCGTCCAGTACCGGCAGCGAGACGCTGAGGGCGACCGCGAGACCGTAGCCGCGGTGCTTGTTGGGGCCGATGCCGACCTTCGCCGCGACCGTGGATCCGGTGAGGTCGTAGCCCTCGCGGTTGCCGACCAGGATCAGGGCGTTGTGGAAGCAGGAGCTGTATCCGGCGGCGAACAGCTGCTCGGGGTTGGTGCCGTTGCCGTCGCCGCCCAGCTGCGGGGGCATCGCGACCTTGAGGTCGATCTCGCCGTCCTGGCTGGTGACATAGCCGTCCCGGCCGCCGTGTGCGGTGGCCTCGGCGACGTACATGATCTTCGTCGGACGGGTGTCGACGGCGGTGCCCTCGTCGGTCATGGTTGGCCCTCCCCCAGATGCAGTGCACACAAGTACATCGTGCACAAGATACTGGCCGGTAGGGTGCTTGGTGTTGTCAGGGGGGAGCGACCGCGGGTAACCGCAGATCAGCGGTTGCGGTCCGCCGCGGCCTGGGCTTTCGCAGCCAACTGCCACAACTCCTCGCGCAGCCGGGCGACCTCCGAATCGCCGAGCCCGGTCTCCGTGAGCAGCGCGCCCGGCACGCGAGCCGCTCGCTCCCGCAGCGCCTCACCGTGCCCCGTGCACGCGACCAGCACCGAGCGCTCGTCGCGCGCCGCGCGCTCCCGGCGTACCAGCCCTGCCGCCTCCAGCCGCTTGAGCAACGGCGACACCGTGCCGTAGTCGAGCCGCAGCGCGCCGGCCAGCTCCTTCACCGTCGTCTCACCGCGCTCCCACAGGACCAGCAGCACGAGGTACTGGGGATAGGTGAGGCCGAGTTCGTCGAGAAGCGGGCGGTACGCGGCCGTCACCGCGCGCTGGGCGGCGTACAGCGCGAAGCACAGCTGCTGGTCGAGCAGGAGTGAGGCGCCGTCGTCCGCGGGCTTCTCGGTCGTCACGCGCCCTCCCCCACGCTCGAACCGGCTTCGCTCGGCTTGCGCGGGGGCACCCCCGTCACGGAGCGCGGATCGAAGCCGAACGGCAGCTCCAGGCGGTGGGCTCGCATCAGCTCGTCGTCGGAGAGCAGCTCGCCGGTCGGACCGTCCGCGGCGATCGTGCCCTCGCTCAGGATCAGGGAGCGCGGGCACAGTTCGAGGGCGTACGGGAGGTCGTGCGTGACCATCAGGACGGTGACATCCAACGAGCGCAGGATGTCGGCCAGTTCGCGGCGGGAGGCGGGGTCGAGATTGGAGGAGGGCTCGTCGAGGACGAGGATCTCCGGTTCCATCGCGAGCACCGTCGCGACCGCGACCCGGCGCCGCTGGCCGAAGGAGAGGTGGTGCGGGGGCCGGTCCTTGAACTCCGCCATGCCGACCCGGGCGAGGGCCTGGTCGACGCGCTCCTCCAGCTCGGGTCCCTTCAGTCCGGCCGCCGCCGGTCCGAACGCCACGTCCTCGCGCACGGTCGGCATGAAGAGCTGGTCGTCCGGGTCCTGGAAGACGATGCCGACCCTGCGCCGGATCTCCGCCATGTTCTTCTTGCCCACGGGCAGCCCGGCCACCCGCACCGTGCCCACCCCGCCGCTCAGGATGCCGTTGAGGTGCAGTACGAGGGTCGTCTTGCCGGCGCCGTTCGGACCGAGCAGGGCGACCCGCTCGCCGCGCGCGACGCGGAAGTCCACGCCGAACAGGGCCTGATGCCCGTCGGGGTAGGCGAAGGCGAGGCCGGACACCTCGAGGGAAGCGGTGCTCACCGGGTCGCTCGCAAGGTCGCTGACAAGGTCGCTCATAGGGTCCATCCCACCACGCAGACGAGGAGGGCGACGAAGGGCAGCGCGAGGGCGTACGACCACTGCGCCCGGGACGCGGTCACCTCGTCGATCACCGGCATCGAACCGGCGTACCCGCGGCTGACCATGGCCAGATGCACGCGCTCGCCGCGCTCGTAGGACCGGATGAAGAGGGCCCCCGCCGTCTTCGCGAGCACGCCCCAGTGCCGCACGCCCCTCGCCTCGAAGCCGCGCGACTCGCGGGCGATGCGCATCCGCCGCATCTCGTCCGTGATGACATCGCCGTACCGGATCATGAAGGAGGCGATCTGCACGAGGAGCGGCGGGAGCCTCAACCGCTGCAGGCCCAGGAGCAGTTCGCGCAGCTCGGTCGTGGAGGCGAGCAGGACGGAGGCGGCGACCCCGAGCGTGCCCTTCGCCAGCACGTTCCAGGCCCCCCACAGCCCGCTGACGCTCAGCGACATGCCCAGCACCTCGACCCGTTCGCCCTCCGCCACGAACGGCATCAGCACCGCGAACGCGACGAACGGCACCTCGATCAGCAGCCGCTTGAGCAGGAACCCGGCGGGCACACGGGCGGCGTACGCGACGAGCGCGAGCAATACGGCGTACCCGCCGAACGCCCACATCGCCTCCCGCGGCGTGGACACGACCACGACCACGAAGGCGAAGACCGCCGCGAGCTTGGTGTGCGGCGGCAGGGCGTGCACGGGCGAGTGCCCGTGCCGGTAGAGCTTGTGCGCGTGCCCTGCGCCCATGTCAGACGCTCGTGGTCGTGCTCGCCGGAGAGACGTCGTCCGTACGGCGCCTGCGCACCGCCCAGAAGACGCCGGTGCCGGCGACCACGGTCACGCCGACGCCGATGACACCCGCGAGACCGCCGGAGAGGCGGGCGTCGGTGATGTCCTTGACGCCGTAGTCCGCGAGCGGGGAGTCGGCCGCCGCGTGCTCCTCGGCCTTCTTGTCGATGCCGTTGTCGGCGGCGACCTTCTCCAGGCCGTCGGGGCTGGCGGAGGCGTAGAAGCTGACGAACCCGGCGAGGACCAGGGAGGCGACGAGGCCGGCGGCCCACACCTTGCGGGCCGAGCGGGCGGCGACCGGGGCGGCCGCCGGGCCGCTGGCGGGGGCGTCGACCAGCTCGCCGTTGACCCGCAGTCGCAGGCGCCGGCGCAGGTCGCGGGCGCCGTGGACGAGATCGGGCCGTACGGCGACGACGGCGCCGACGGTCAGCGCGGTGATCGCGGCCTCGCCGATGCCGATCAGGAGGTGCACGCCGACCATGGCGGTGGCGACCTTGCCGATCGAGACGTCGGTGGTGCCGCCGACGGCGTACAGCGCCGTGAACGCGAGGGCCGAGGCCGGGACCGAGACGAGCGCGGCGACGAAGGAGGCGGCGGTCACCGAGCGGCGTGTGCGGGGCAGGACCTTGACCAGGCCGCGGAACAGGGCGTACGCCACGACCACCGTGACGATGCCCATGCATGTGATGTTCACGCCGAGCGCGGTCAGGCCGCCGTCCGCGAAGAGGATGCCCTGCATGAGCAGGACGACGGAGATGCACAGGACGCCGGTGCAGGGGCCGACGAGGATGGCGGCGAGGGCGCCGCCGAGCAGGTGTCCGCTGGTTCCGGCCGCCACCGGGAAGTTCAGCATCTGTACCGCGAAGATGAACGCGGCCACCAGGCCGGCCAGCGGTGCGGTCCGCTCGTCGAGCTCACGCCGGGCGCCGCGCAGGCTCACGGCGACCGCGGCGGCGGCGACCACCCCGGTCGCTACCGAGGTGGGGGCGTCTATGAATCCGTCAGGTACGTGCACCGTTCGATGATAGTGGCTTAATGCGAACTACTTGCAAGAGCGAGAGGCTTGTTTATCGCGCATGTGATATATGCCTGCTCGGCAGGGCGCATTCGGGAAGATATGCGACATTGGAGGGGGAGCGAAGGCACAGCTTTCGCACAGGTCACCCAGCGTAAGGGGCCGTCCGATGTCTGTAGTCGAGCAGTATGCGAGAGCCCATATCGTCACGGACGCGGACATCCTGGCGGAAGAGCAGGACGCGGTCCCGGTCGTTCTGAGATACGACCCCGAGGTCGATCCGCGGTCTGTGCGGGTGCGGCTGCCCGGGCGCGAGGCGCATGAGTGGACGTTCTCGCGCTCTCTGCTGGAGCAGGGGTTGCGGGCGCCGGCCGAGAGCGGCGAGATACGGGTGTGGCCGTGTGGGCGGGTGCAGGCGGTTGTGGAGTTCCACTCGGCGCATGGGGTTTCTGTGGTGCAGTTCGAGTCGAAGGCCTTGATGCGGTTTCTGCGGCGTACGTATCTGGCCGGCGCGCCGGTGGGGGCTGAGGCGGGGGTGGGGCGCGCGGCCCGGCGCTGACGGGTTGTTCGGGCGAGGGGTTGGGCGGCGCGAATGCCCGCAGCCGAGGCCGGCCGTGCCCGCAGCTACGGGCTTGCCCCGCCGGCCCTTTAGCTCCCCATCTTCAGCAGTGCCGCCACGATCGGGCCCGCCGTTTCGCCGCCGTGGCCGGCTGCCTGGACCACTCCCGCTGCCGCCAGGTCGCCCCGGTACGCGGTGAACCAGCCGTTCGGCTTCTTCTGGCCGTCCACCTCCGCCGAGCCGGTCTTCGCACCGACGTCGCCGGTGACGCCGGACATCGCCTCGGCCGCCGTGCCGTAGGCCGCCGTGTAGGCCATCAGCTCGCGCAGTTGGGAGAGCGTGGACGCCGACATGGTGCGGGAGGCGGTGGCGAGGGTGCGGTTGTCGACCGTCGGGGAGACCAGGTAGGGCTGCTTGAAGGTGCCGGTCCTGATCGTCGCCGAGACCGACGCCATGTTCAGGGGGTTCATCCGCACGCCGCCCTGGCCGATGAGCGAGGCCGCCATCTGGGCCTGGGACTGGACGGGGACGGCGCCGTCGAAGGTCGGGACGCCGACGGACCAGTTGTTGAGGGCGAGGCCGAAGACCTGCTGGGCCTGCTTGGTGAGGCTGTCGTTGTCCAGCTCGGGGGCCTGGCTGATGAAGGCCGTGTTGCAGGAGCGGGCGAAGCTCGCCTTGAAGGTGCCGTTCTTGATCTCGAACTTGTCGTCGTTCTGGAACTTCCAGTGGCCGTACGTGAAGTACTTCGGGCAGGGGTGCTGCTTGTCCGTCGACGCGAGGCCCTTCTCGATCAGCAGCGACGACGTGATGACCTTCATCGTGGAGCCCGGGGCGAGGGAGCCCTGGAAGGCCGTGTTGAAGCCGTGCGAGGAGTTGGCGACCGCGAGGATCTCGCCGGTCGACGGACGCAGGACGACGACCGAGGCCTTCGTCTTGGCGGCGACCTGCTCCTCCGCGGCGGCCTGCAGGGTCGGACTCAGCGTCGTCTTCACGGTGCCCGGCGTGCCCTTGCTCAGCTCCAGCAGGGTCTTGTCGGACAGTTCGGCCTTCTTGGACTCCTTGCCCCGGATGACCTGGAGCTCGACGCCCGCCTTGCCGCCGGCCTTCTCGCCGTACTTCTCGCGCAGTCCGTCCAGGACGGAGCCCAGCGACGGGTACTCCTTCTCCGTCAGCTCGCCGCCGTCCCGGTCGAGCGCCTTGACCGGCGGGGTGCCGGACTCGCCGGTGACGAGAGTGTCGCCGTCCTTCAGGTCCGGGTGGACGACCGCCGAGTGCCACTCGACGAGCGGCTTGCCGTCCTCGGCGCGGCGGACGACGGTCAGTGAACTGCCGTACGTCAGCGGCTTGGTGGTGCCCTTGTACGACACCGTCCCCTTCACGGTGAAGGGGACCTTGGCGCCGCTGCGGGTGCCCTCGGTGAGGGTGACGCCGGTGATGTGGGCGTCCTTGGTGTAGCCGGTCAGCAGGGACCGGGCGGCCTTGGCGTCGTCGGTGGCGGCGGCCGCCTCGGTCACCTTGCCCTGCTGCCAGGCGCTGAGGAAGGTCTTGGCCGCGGTGGTGACCTCCTCGGCCGACAGCGGGCCGGTCTTGACCTTCTTCTCCTCCTGGTCGGAGGAGGACGACGTCGACTGCGTACGGCTGTCCGCCGCCGCGCCGCCGCCGTACAGGGCGTAGACGCCGAACCCGGCGCCACCGACGACCACGGCGATCATGCCGCCGAGCACGGCGGGGTTGGTCTTCCGTCGCTCGGCGACGCGCCTTCTGTTACCCACTGCTTCCAGTTCCCTCGCGTATCCCAGGGGCCCCCGCCACCCCGCCGACCTCACGCATACCAACGACGACGACCACACTAGAGTCCCGTGCCGCGGGGGATAAGTTCAGCCGGACGCTCGTAGCACGGCTGCGACAATCGGCCCCGCCGCGTCGCCGCCGTGGCCGCCCTGCTGGGACATGGCCGCGGCCGCCACATCATCGCGGAAGCCGGTGAACCAGCTGTCGGAGGTGGCCTTTCCGTCGACCTCGGCGGAACCGGTCTTGGCGCCGATGTCGCCACTGATCCCCGACATGGCTTTCACGGCGGTGCCCTCGGCCGAGGTCGCGGTCAGCCGCATCATCTGCTTCAGCTGGGCGGCGGTGCTCGACGGCAGCCCCCTGGCGGTGGCGAACCGCCGGTCGTCGAGCTCGCGCGGGACCAGATACGGCTGCCGGAACTCGCCGGTGATCGCGGTGGCCGTCACGGAGGCCATGTTCAGCGGGTTCATCTGGACCTGGCCCTGGCCGATCGCGTTGGCCGCGCGGTCCGGGCCGGCGGAGGCGGGGACGCTGCCGTCGAAGGACGTGATGCCGGTCTTCCAGTCGCCGCGGCCGAGCCCGAACCGCTCCTCGGCCTCGGCCGTCAACGAGGCGTCGGTGAGCGGATCCTCGTCGACGAGCTTGATGAAGGCCGTGTTGCACGAGCGCATGAAGCCGGCCGCGAGCGTGGCGTTCGCGCTCTCGTCGGGCCGCAGACCGGTGAGGTTCTTGAAGGTCTGGCTCTGCCACATCGCGCTGGACGGGCAGGGAGCCGGGCCGTTCATCGTCGTCACGCCGTTGTCGATGAGCATCGCCGCGGTGATGATCTTCATGGTGGAGCCGGGCGCCACGCGTCCTTCGAAGGCCGCGTTGAAGGCGTCCTCCCGGTGGTTCGCCACGGCCAGCACCTCGCCGGTGCCCGTCTTGAGGGCCACCACCGAGGACTGGGCGTACTGCTTGACGGCCTTCTCGGCGGCCGCCTGCACGCTCGCGCTGAGCGTGGTCTCCAGCTTGCCGGGTCTGCCCTCGGCGAGGGTCAGCAGCGAGGTGTCCGGCGACTCGTCGGCGTGCCGTATCGACAGCTCGATGCCGGGTTCGCCGCCGGCCTTGTCGCCGTACTTGTCGCGCAGGGTGTCCAGGACGGGGCCGAGGGAGGGGTACTTCTCCTTCGTCAGCACGGTGCCGTTGCGGTCGACGGCCTCGATGGGCGGGGTCGCGGCCTCGCCGGTGACGAGGGTGTCGTCCCGCTCCAACTCCGGGTGGATCACGGTGGGTTGCCAGTCGACGAGGGCCTTGCCGGTGGTGCGCCCGCGGACGACGGTGAGTTCGCTCTTGTAGTCGAGCGCCTTGGACTTCCCGCCGTAGGACACCTTGGCGCTCACGCTGAAGGGCACGGTGGCGCCGCTGCCCTTCCCCGGCGTGATCCGCACGCCGGTGATGTGCGCGTCCTCGCCGTAGGAGGTCAGCACCCGCTCGGCTGCCGCGTCGTTGTTCGTGTACGCCGCCGCCTGCGCCGCCTGCCCCTTCTCCCAGGCCGCGAAGAACTTCGCCGTGGTCTCCTCGACCTCCTCCGCGCTCGGCGGCCCGGACGCGACCGGCGCCGGCCCCGCGGCTCCCGTCGCCCCGCCACCGTTCAGCGCGGACATGATGTTGTACGCGCCGTATCCGGCACCGCCCACCATCACGGCGAACACGCCGCCTATGACGGCGACTTTGACCCCCTTGGACATGGTCCCCTCCCCGTTTCGGTCTCCCGCACTGTAAGTGGCGTGAGGGAAGCCCGGGTGTGGATTTTCTCTTGTTGGCCACTTCGGCTGTCGGTGATTCAGCGGTCACGGCCCGACGCGACTGAGCGCCGCAGCCGGCCCGACCGGCCGACCGCAGCGCTCAGCGGGAGGTGATCCTCAGAGGACGCCGAGGGGGGCGACACCGAGGAGGGCGACCGCGGGAGCGGCCGCGAGGGGGAGGATGCCCGGCGGGTAGGCGGCCGAGTACGGGTACACCAGGGACATGTGCGTGGGCGGCGAGGTGGGGGCCTTGGAGTCGGCGATGGTGGAGACATCGGCGCTGGCGAGGGCGGAGGTCGACATGACCGCCGCCCCGGCGAGAGCGACGACGGCAATTGTCCGTTTGGTTACGTTCATGACCTGGTGAACGATCATCGCCTCCTCCTGTTACGCCGGCTGGACCCACGTATCGAGCCACAGCCGCGACCGGAGTGCGTGTCGGGCCTTATGAACTGAGGCACGACCGGGGCGGCAGCCGCGTTCGCGCCATCGGCCCGCTCGAGATCTTCTACGACCAACTCGGCGAGTCGTCCCCTTCGCGTGCGGCTGCACGACGAGGGCGAGTCACTGTCCGACGACCTGCTCCTGGCGCTCCACCTCCAGACGGGTGCCGAACCTGCTGCATTCACAGTTCCACCGACCGACGCTGCGCGGCAGGGCGGACCTCGCCGATGCTGCGCAGCAACCCTTTCTCGCCACGCATGCGCGCCAGGCACCGGAGCAGACGCGGCACACCGCCGCGCCCTCACTGTGTGTCCACCCGGCTAGACCCAGGTATCCAGCCACATCCGCGACCGCCAGTCGTCGACCGGGATCGCCGTGCCCGTGAAGATCGGCCAGAAATAGATGAAGTTCCAGGCGATCAGCAGCACCAGGACGCCCGCGCCCGTCGCGCCCGCCACCCGTCGGGTGTCGCTCGAGCCCGGTGGGCCGATGATCGCGCCGAGGAGCATGGCCACGGCCAGGCAGAGGAAGGGGAGGAAGACGACGGCGTAGAAGAAGAAGATCGTGCGTTCCTGGTAGAGGAACCAGGGGAGGTAACCCGCCGCCACGCCGCAGGCGATCGCGCCGGCGCGCCAGTCACGGCGGAAGGCCCAGCGCCACAGGACGTACAGGAGCGCGAACGCGGCCACCCACCACAGCAGCGGGGTGCCGATGGCCAGGACCTCGCGTGCGCACTTCTCGCCCGCGTCGACGGGGCAGCCGTCCTTGCCGGGGAGAGGGGACTCGTAGAAGTACGAGACCGGGCGGCCGTCGACGATCCAGCTCCACGGGTTGGACTGGTAGGTGTGCGGCGACGACAGGCCGACGTGGAACTCGTACACCTGGTGCTCGTAGTGCCACAGGCTGAGCCACCAGTCGGGGAACAGCCACGACCAGCTGCTGGAACGGCCGTTGGCGGTCGCCCAGTCGCGGTAGTAGCCGCCGGTGCCGTCCGTCGGGGAGAGGATCCAGCCGGTCCAGGACGCGATGTAGGTGACGATCGCCACCGGCACCGTCGCCAGGAAGGCGAGGCCCAGGTCGTGCTTGAGGACCGCCGTGTACGGGTGGTACGCACCGGCGACCTTGCGGGCGCCGACGTCCCAGAGCACCGTCATCAGGCCGAACGCGACCAGGAAGTACAAGCCGTTCCACTTGGTGCCGATGGCCAGGCCCAGCATCAGGCCCGCCAGCCAGCGCCAGGGGCGCCATCCGAGGAACAGGGTCTCGGCGATGTGCGCGTCGGGGCGGACCCGGCCGTCGGCGTCGGCCGGCAGCGCGGCGGCGAGTCTCGCGCGCGCCCGGTCCCGGTCGATGACCAGGCAGCCGAACGCCGCCAGCACGAAGAACATCAGCACCCCGTCGAGCAGCGAGGTGCGCGCCATCACGAACGCCAGCCCGTCCACCGCCATCAGCGCGCCCGCGAGACAGCCGAGGAAGGTCGAGCGGAAGATACGGCGGCCGATGCGGCACAGCATCAGCACGGCGAGCGTGCCGAGCAGCGCCGTCATGAAGCGCCAGCCGAACGGGTTGAACCCGAACATCAGCTCGCCGAGCCCGATGACGTACTTGCCGACCGGCGGATGCACGACGTACGCCGCGTCCGTCGGGACGGGCACGTCGCCGTTGGTCGAGATGATCAGGTCGTTGACCTTCTTGTCCCAGCTGACCTCGAAGCCGCGGTGGACGAGCGCCCACGCGTCCTTCGCGTAGTACGTCTCGTCGAATATCACCTTCTTCGGGCTGCCCAGGTTCCAGAACCGCATCACCCCGGCCAGCAGCGTGACCAGCAGCGGACCGCCCCAGCCCGACCACCGCGCGATCCTCTCGGCGAGCGGGCGCGAGACGCCGAGGAACTGCCACATCCGCGGGCTGGGCCGGACATACGGCGGCACGAGCCGGTCGCGTACGTCGCTTCGCGGCGCAGCCGAGTAGCCGAATCGGCGCAGCCGCTGCTGCCACGACGGCCGCTGCTCGTGCGGTGCCTGGCCCTGCCGGGCGTCCATGGAGGAGGCGGTACTGGTCACCGCGCCATCGTAGGGAACACGTCTGTGGGAGTCCCGTGGATGGGCCCTGCGAGGATGGAAACGTGACAGGAACCCTTGTTTTGGCAGGCACCCCCATCGGCGACGTCAAGGACGCCCCGCCCCGGCTCGTCGTGGAGCTGGCCGGCGCGGACGTGATCGCCGCGGAGGACACCCGGCGGCTCAAGCGCCTCACCCAGGCGCTGGGGGTGCAGCCGGCCGGGCGGGTCGTGTCGTACTTCGAGGGCAACGAGTCGGCCCGCACGCCCGAGCTGGTCGAGGCGCTCCTGGAGGGCTCGCGGGTGCTGCTGGTGACCGACGCGGGGATGCCGTCGGTGTCCGACCCCGGGTACCGGCTGGTCGCGGCGGCCGTGGAGAAGGACATCCGCGTCACCGCCGTCCCGGGGCCGTCCGCCGTGCTCACCGCGCTCGCGCTGTCCGGGCTGCCCGTCGACCGGTTCTGCTTCGAGGGGTTCCTGCCGCGCAAGGCGGGGGAGCGGCTCTCGCGGCTGCGGGAGGTCGCCGAGGAGCGGCGCACGCTCGTCTACTTCGAGGCGCCGCACCGGCTCGACGACACGCTCGCCGCGATGGCCGAGGTGTTCGGCGCCGAGCGGCGGGCCGCCGTGTGCCGGGAACTGACCAAGACGTACGAGGAGGTCAGGCGGGGCGGGCTCGGGGAACTCGCGGCCTGGGCCGCCGAAGGGGTGCGCGGGGAGATCACCGTCGTGGTCGAGGGTGCGCCGGAGAAGGGGGCCGAGGAGGTCGGTGCCGAGGAGCTGGTGCGGCGGGTTCGCGTGCGCGAAGAGGCGGGGGAGCGGCGCAAGGAGGCCATCGCGGCGGTGGCGGCGGAGGCCGGGGTGCCCAAGAGGGAGGTCTTCGACGCCGTCGTGGCGGCGAAGAACGCGGGGGCGTGACACGCCGTGTGAGCAGGGCGTATCTCGGCTGAGCACGCGCCCCATGCGGGGGTAAAGGAGGACGGGCCTTACGGCAAGGAACGCCCAAGTCGCCCCCAACACTGGACAGATGGCGTGCGTTCACTCCTGCCGAGGAGTCCACTGGGTCGTGGGACGCGACCCGTCCCACCCAGCGGACCACAGGAGCTGGCATGAGTGAGATCGCACAGCAGACCACGGGCCTTCGCAGCGCCGCGACCGCCGTCGTCCACGAGTCGTATTCGTTCGCCTGCATGCGCTGCGGGCACGGCTGGGAGCAGTCGTACGAGATAGAGCACCACATAGACGGTGACGGCCACGAGTTCGTGATGTACGTCGCGGACGGACAGGTGGTGCCGTCGCCGCTGAGCCGGCCCACGTGCCAGAACTGCGACGGCCATGTCGTACGGATCATGCGGCCCGGCCAGGTGTCCTCCGTGCAGAACTCCCTGCACCGCCCCCGCCCTATCCCCCGGCAGGCGGGGCACAAGGAGGAGCGGGCGGCGGGCGAGCCGCACCACCACTGGCATCTGTCCGATCTCCTGCACGTCTTCCACCGCAAGGCCGGCTGAGGCGAGCGCCGAACTGATCACTGACCGAGAGGGCATGCCCCTTTCGTAGGATCGGGGCATGCCTTCGAACGCCGCCGACAAGCACGCCGCCCCGCCCCTCCCGGAACCCCTCCGGGTGCCGGTCGCGGACTCCCACACCCACCTCGACATGCAGTCCGGCACGGTGGAGGAGGGCCTGGCGAAGGCGGCGTCGGTCGGGGTGACGACGGTCGTGCAGGTGGGCTGTGACGTACGCGGCTCGCAGTGGGCGGCCGAGACGGCGGCGCGGTACGACGCCGTGCACGCGACCGTCGCCCTGCACCCCAACGAGGCGCCGCGCATCGTGCACGGCGATCCGGACGGCTGGTCGCGGCAGGGGGCGCGTGAGCCGGGTGGTGCGCGGGCGCTCGACGAGGCGCTCGCGGAGATCGACCGCCTGGCCGCGCTCCCGCAGGTCAAGGGCGTCGGCGAGACCGGCCTCGACTACTTCCGCACCGGGCCCGAGGGCAAGGAAGCGCAGGAGGCGTCCTTCCGCGCCCACATCGAGATCGCCAAGCGGCACGGCAAGGCCCTGGTCATCCACGACCGCGAGGCTCACGCGGACGTGCTGCGGGTGCTGAAGGAGGAGGGCGCCCCCGAGCGGACCGTCTTCCACTGCTACTCAGGGGACGCCGAGATGGCCGAGGTGTGCGCCCGCGCGGGCTACTTCATGTCCTTCGCGGGCAACGTCACCTTCAAGAACGCCCAGAACCTGCGGGACGCGGTGGCGGTGGCCCCGCTGGAGCTGCTCCTCGTGGAGACCGACGCGCCCTTCCTCACGCCTGCCCCGTACCGCGGACGGCCCAACGCGCCGTATCTCATTCCGGTCACGGTGCGCGCCATGGCCGCCGTTCGGGGGATCGACGAGGACGCGCTGGCGGCGGCCCTGGGCGCGAACACGGCACGCGCTTTCGGCTACTGACCGTTACCGTCTGACGGTCGCCGGGTCATGCTCGTACGGATTTGCGCCGGGTCCCGTCGCCACTGTGCGTAGCCGAGTCGCTTTGGAGAGTCACGACCCCTCCGCTAGGTTCTGGGGGCCCTATCCGGAGTCCCTCCGCTGGAGCGTGTCGTCGTGAGCAACGCGCAGTTCGAGACGTATGGCCCGAGCCCGGCCCACGAGCCCCCGGCGTTCGGCGGCTTCGACCCGTACAGCGCTCAGACGCTGGCGTACGGGGTGCAAGGGGTTCAAGCGGTTCAGGGGGTGCATGGGTCCTACGGGGCGCGTACGGACAGTTACAGACCGGCGTACGAGATGTACGGAATGCACGCAGTCAATGGGACTCACGGGACTCACGGGACTCAGGGGTCCCATGGGACCCATAGTGCCCACGGAACACCCGGGGCTGCCGCGCCTCATGGCGTCCAGGGGGCCCATCGCGGGGCGCACGAGGCATACGGAATCCACGATGCCTACGCGAAGCACGCCGCCTACGACGCCGACGAGACCTACGAGGACACCTACCAGCCCGCGTACGAGGACCCCGAACCCGAGCCCGCGCCGGTTGTGCGCCAGGGGCGCGGGCGGCGGGCCGCGCATCGGCGCCGGGGGCGGCCCGCCGAGCGAGGGGAGGGGTCCATGCGCCGGCTCGTGCCGCAGGCGCTGGTCGTCGCTTTCCTCGCGGGCGGGACGTCCGCCTTCGTCGCCAAGGACAAGGCGGTCGAGCTGAGCGTCGACGGCAAGCAGCGCACCCTGCACACTTTCGCCGACGACGTCACGGAGCTGCTCGCCGAGGAGGGCGTGGAGGTGGGGGAGCACGATGTGGTGGCCCCCGCTCCCGACGCGGCGCTCGCCAGCGGAGACGAGGTCGCGGTGCGCTACGGGCGCCCCGTGCGGCTCACGCTCGACGGTCAGCGGCGTGAGGTGTGGACGACGGCGCACACCGTGGAGGCGGCGCTCAAGCAGCTGGGGGTGCGTGCGGAGGGGGCGTATGTGTCGACCTCGCGCTCCCGGCGCATCGGACGCGAGGGGCTCGCGCTGGATGTGCGCACCGAGCGCGCGGTGACGGTCATGGCCGACGGCCTGGCGCGCACCATCCGTACGAACGCGGCGACCGTGGGCGAGGTCGTGGACCAGGCCGGCATCACGCTGCGCGGGCAGGACACCACGTCCGTCCCGCTCGACACCTTCCCGCGCGACGGACAGACGGTCACGGTCCTGCGGATCACCGGCCGGAAGGAGATCCGCGACGAGGCGATCGCGTTCGCCGTCGAGCGGGTCGAGGATCCCTCGGTCTTCCGGGGCACGGAGGTCGTCGAGCGGGCGGGGGTACCGGGGCTGCGGCGGATCACCTACTCGCTGCGCGTGGTCAACGGTGTCCGGCAGAAGCCGCGGCGGATCCGGACCGAGGTGGTGCGCGAGCCGCAGACGCAGATCGTGAAGGTGGGCACCAAGCCGCTGCCGACGTCCGTGCGCGGTGCGGACGGGCTGAACTGGCAGGGGCTGGCGGCGTGCGAATCCGGGGGGCGGGCGGACGCGGTGGACTCGTCGGGGACGTACGGCGGGCTGTACCAGTTCGACACGCAGACCTGGCGGAGTCTCGGAGGGAAGGGGCGGCCGCAGGACGCGCCGGCGGCGGAGCAGACGCAGCGGGCGAAGAAGCTGTATGTGAGGCAGGGCACCAGTCCTTGGCCGCATTGTGGGGGGCGGTTGCATGGGTGAGGGCCGGCCGGGCCCTACCGGACGGGCCCCCTCCCCGACCCCCGTACCCTTGTCGGGTGAGCAGCCCCACCCCCGACGCCCTCCTGAGCCCCGCCGACATCCGTGAGCTGGCGGCCGCCCTAGGCGTGCGCCCCACCAAACAGCGCGGCCAGAACTTCGTGATCGACGCGAACACGGTCCGCCGTATCGTCCGTACCGCGGAGGTCCGCCCCGACGACGTGGTGGTGGAGGTCGGCCCGGGACTCGGCTCCCTCACGCTCGCCCTGCTGGAGGTCGCCGACCGCGTCACCGCCGTCGAGATCGACGACGTACTGGCCGCCGCGCTCCCCGCCACCATCGCGGCCCGCATGCCGGAGCGCGCCGACCGTTTCGCGCTGGTGCACTCCGACGCGATGCACGTCGCCGAGCTGCCCGGCCCGCCGCCCACCGCGCTGGTCGCCAACCTCCCCTACAACGTGGCCGTCCCGGTCCTCCTCCACATGCTCGACACGTTCCCGAGCATCGAACGCACCCTCGTCATGGTGCAGTCGGAGGTCGCCGACCGGCTGGCCGCCGCGCCCGGCTCCAAGGTGTACGGCGTGCCGTCCGTGAAGGCCAACTGGTACGCCGAGGTCAAGCGGGCCGGCGCCATCGGGCGCAACGTCTTCTGGCCCGCGCCGAACGTCGACAGCGGGCTGGTGGCGCTGACCCGGCGCGCCGAGCCGCTCAAGACCACCGCCTCCAGGCGCGAGGTCTTCGCCGTCATCGACGCCGCCTTCGCCCAGCGCCGCAAGACGCTGCGCGCCGCGCTCGCCGGCTGGGCGGGTTCGGCGGCGGCGGCCGAGGCGGCCCTGGTCGCGGCCGGTGTCTCGCCGCAGGCGCGCGGAGAGGCGCTGACGGTCGAGGAGTTCGCGCGTATCGCCGAGCACAAGGAAGCCGGCGTTCGGCCGCAGGAGCCCGCCCCGCACAAGGAGTCCGAGTAAGTGAGCGCGAGCGTTACCGTCCGCGTCCCCGCCAAGGTCAACGTCCAGCTCGCGGTGGGCGCCGCCCGCCCCGACGGCTTCCATGACCTGGCCAACGTCTTCCTCGCCGTCGGCCTGTACGACGAGGTCACCGTGACCCCCTCGCCGGACGGTCTGCGCGTCACCTGCGACGGCCCGGACGCCGACCAGGTCCCCCTCGACCGGACGAACCTCGCCGCCCGCGCGGCCGAGGCGCTCGCCGCGCGGTACGGCCGTACCCCCGACGTGCACCTGCACATCGCCAAGGACATCCCCGTCGCCGGCGGCATGGCGGGCGGCAGCGCGGACGGCGCGGGCGCGCTGCTCGCGTGCGACGCGCTGTGGGGGACCGGCGCGTCCCGCGAGGAACTCCTCGACATCTGCGCCGAGTTGGGCAGCGACGTGCCGTTCAGCCTGGTCGGCGGCGCGGCCCTCGGCACCGGGCGGGGCGAGAAGCTCCGTACGCTCGACGTCGGCGGCACCTTCCACTGGGTGTTCGCGATGGCCGGGCGCGGGTTGTCCACGCCCGCCGTGTTCCGGGAGTTCGACCGGCTCGGCGAGGGCACCGACATCCCCGAGCCCGTCGCGTCCGAGCCGCTGCTCGACGCCCTCGCGAAGGGCGACCCGGACGCGCTCGCCGCGACCGTCTCCAACGACCTCCAGCCCGCCGCTCTCTCCCTCTTCCCGGAGCTCGCCGACACCCTCGCCGCGGGCCGGGCCGCGGGCGCGCTCGCGGCGCTGGTCTCCGGGTCGGGTCCGACGACGGCGTTCCTCGCGCGCGACCCCGAGTCGGCGGTGAAGGTGGCTGAAACTCTACGGTCGTCGGGGACCTGTCGGGCGGTGCGTACGGCCTCCGGCCCTGCTCAGGGCGCCACCGTGCTGTCTGCGCAAAACCGCCACGGAATCTCCACATAAGTCATTGCGACCCCTTGATCTGCATACATGTGGGGATCAAGTGTTGGCTAATTCAAGGTAGTTGATTGTTTGACAATCATCTTCATGCTCCTTTTCGCGCCACTGTGCGTCATGGGAACGGCTGGCATGATCAGGCATCCCCGGTCCTCCATTACCGGCGGTACTCCCGAGGAGCTCCCATGGGGCACATGGATCACTTCAGCGCGGGATGGGTCACCCCCGTCCTGTCCTACGCGATGGCCTGCGTCGGCTCGGCCCTCGGACTGCGCTGCACCGTCAGGGCACTTGAGGCGGACGGCGCCTCCAAGCGGAACTGGC
The DNA here is from genome assembly GCF_044455405.1 of Streptomyces sp. NPDC051243. Lineage (NCBI taxonomy): Bacteria > Bacillati > Actinomycetota > Actinomycetes > Kitasatosporales > Streptomycetaceae > Streptomyces > Streptomyces sp. NPDC051243. The sequence goes on from NZ_JBITES010000002.1 coordinate 552,764, forward strand.
TGCTGCTCGCCTCGCTCGCCATCGGCTCCGGCATCTGGACCATGCACTTCATCGCGATGATGGGCTTCAGCGTCGACGGCACCCCGATCCGCTTCGACGTCCCGATCACCGTGCTGAGCCTGCTGATGGCCGTCGCCGTGGTCGCGGCCGGCGTCTTCACCGCCGGATACGGCCGCTCGCGCGTGATGTCGGTCCTCCTCGGCGGCCTCGGCGCCGGCCTCGGCGTCGCCGCCATGCACTACACCGGCATGGCCGCCCTGAACCTGCACGGCGAGGTCGACTACGACCCGATGCTCGTCATCGCCTCCGTCGCGATCGCCGTCGTCGCCGCGACCGCGGCGCTGACGCTCACGCTCATCGTGCGCGGCCCCGTGCTCGCCGCCGTCGCCGCCCTCGTCATGGGGCTCGCCGTCAGCAGCATGCACTACACGGCGATGTACGCCGTGAACATCTCCCTCGCGCCCAGCAGTGCGTCCCTGCCCGGCGCCACCGCCACGGAGTTCATCTTCCCGCTGGCCGTACTGCTCGGCTCGTTCCTGTTCCTGGCCGCCGCGTACGTAGCCCTGTCCCCGACCGGCAAGCGCCACGAGTCGGCGGCCGCGGCGGAACTGCTGCGCGAGGTCGAACTCACCACGGCCTGACGGCCCCCCATTTGCCCCTGACTCAGGTCGAACGAGGTCACCTCATGCGCGTCCCCCGCCGTAACTCCGCCCGGCTGCGCCCCAGATCGGTGCGCGCGAAGATCGTCTCCCTGCTGATGCTGCCCATCGTGTCCCTCATGGCGCTGTGGGGCTTCGCCGCCGTGACGACCGCCTCCAGCATCGGCGACACCGAGCGCGCCAAGGACGTCAACGCCGAACTCCTCACCCCCGTCGGCGACTTCGTCACCGCGCTGCAGAACGAGCGGACCGCGGTGATGCGGTACGCCGCCGCCCCGGACGCCTTCACCGAGGCCCGCAAGGCCACCGACAAGGCCGCCACCGCCCTGCGGAACGGCATCAACGCCTCCAGCTCGGACGCCGCCCTCCTCGACGCGAGCCTGCCCGGACGTATCGAGCGCCTTGAAGGCGACGCCGGAAGGCTCAGGACCCTTCGCACCGAGGCCACCGCGAAGAAGGCGGGAGCGCCCTCGGCCGCGTACACCGCCTACTCGGCGATCGTCGAGCACGCCTTCGCGGTCACCGGCGCGCTCACCGACGACCGTGGCGCCGAAGCCGCCTCGGAGGCGCGCGTGGTGCTCGAACTCGCCCGCGCGCGGGAGGCACTGGCGCGCGAGCAGGCGCTGCTGGGTGCCGCCGACGCGCGCCGGACGCTGAGCCGGGGCGAGTTCGCGCTGTTCGTCGGCGCCGTCGCCACGCAGCGCGAGCTGCTGGAGTCCGCGGTCGCCGACCTGAAGGCCGGTCACCGGGCGGCGTACGAGGACATCCTGGACGGCGAGGAGTACGCGCGCGTGCGGGCCGTCGAGAACAAGGTGCGCGGTGCCGGTGTCGTGACGGCCGACTCGCTCAAGGGCTGGGACGCGGCGGCGACCGGCGTTCTGAAGGAGCTGGCCGAGGCCGAGACGGCGGCCGGTACGGGTGCCACCGCGCAGGCCGACCCCTTCGGCTGGAACACCCTGGGCGCGTCCGGCGTGGCGGTCGTGCTCGGCCTGGTGGGCGTACTGCTGTCGCTGCTGGTCTCCGTGCTGGTCGGGCGCGGCCTCATCGTCGAGCTGCTCGACCTGCGCAACGACGCCCTCGAGGTGGCCGGGCGACGCCTCCCCCAGGCCATGCGCAAACTGCATGCCGGGCAGGGCGTCGACATCGACGCCGAGGCGCCCATGCGCCGCCTGGTCGGCGACGAGCTGGCCCAGGTCGGCACGGCGCTCACCGCGGTGCAGCGGGCGGCACTCAAGGCCGCGAGCGAGCGGGCCGAGCTGCTGAGCGGGATCTCCGGGGTGTACGTCAGCCTGGCGCGCCGCAGCCAGGTGCTGCTGCACCGTCAGCTGGACCTGTTGGAGGGCATGCAGCGGCGTCAGCAGGACCCGGCGGAGCTGCAGGACCTGTATCGCGTCGACTACCTGGCGACGCGGATGCGCCGGCACTCCGAGAGCCTGCTGATCCTGTCCGGCATCGCGCCCGGCCGTGGCTGGCGGGACCCGATTCCGCTGGCGGACGTGCTGCGAGCGGCCGTCGCCGAGATCGAGAGCGCGCGGCGGGTGCAGATCTGGGCGGTGCCGAGGGTGTCGCTGGTGGGCGGCTCGGTCGCCGACGTCATCCATCTCCTCGCCGAACTGGTCGAGAACGCCGCGGCGTTCTCCCCGCCGAGCGCCAAGGTGCAGCTGCGCGCCGCCCGGATGCGCGAGGGGCTGCTCGTCGAGGTCGAGGACAGCGGTTTCGGCATGAACGAGGACGCCCTCGCCGAGGCCAACCGCAAGATCCAGTCCGAGAAGGTCGACCTCCTCGACGCCAAGCAGATCGGCCTGTTCGTGGTGAACCGGCTGCGCGAGCGGCAGGGGCTGCGCGTCGAGCTGCGCGCGTCGCCGAACGGCGGTGTCACGGCCGCGGTGCTCGTCCCCGAGGGCCTGCTGCGCGACGACATGCCGGTGGCCGAAGAGGCGGTCCAGGGACGCGGACTGGCCCCGGCGGCGGCGCTGATCCCGCATCAGCGGCTGGACGGAGCCGGAGCGTGACGCCGTACTCACAAGTAGGGCTTCTCCGCCCGATCTTCACAAGAATGTACTGCGATCGCAGTACGCGTGGGGCTGGTGGGACGGTTAGGGTCGGTTGACGTTTCAAGCGTCAGGCGCCCACCACCCAGGGCGCCCCGGGCCGCCCCCGCGTGCCCGACGCTCCCCGTCAAATGCACTTCTGGAAGGGGACACTTCCGTGTCCGAATCCCCCACCCCCGCCACCCATCGTGGAAAGCGCTCGCTCTCCCGGCGCGGCGTGATAGCCGCCGGTGGTGCGGTGGCCGCCGGTGCCGCGGTGACGCCGATGGTGTTCGCGTCCACCGACTCCGGAGAAACGAACAACTCGACCGCCGGCTCCGGCGATTCCGGTACGACGCCGGAGAAGTTCCCCGCCACCCGCACCGAGGCCGCCACCGGCACCGGCGAGGCCACCACCGCCTTCGCCGCCTCCTATGTCGGTGTGCGCTGGTCCGGTGCGAAGCAGGGCGCCGCCATCCGGATAGCGGACGGCGACTGGCAGCCCCTCGCGAGCGGCTGCGCGATCGTCGAGGACGGCGGCACAGCCCTGATCGCCGCCCAGAACGCCACCGCGTACGAGGTGAAGGCTTCGAGCGACATCGACGGCGTGCACTCGCTGGCCATCGACACCACCGACGGTCCCGCCCGCACCTTCCGCGTGCCGAGCGAGCCCACGCGCGTGCGTGGCGTGCGCTACCTCTCGCGGCCGGCCTGGGGCGCCGACGAGTCCAAGCGGTTCAAGCCGGACGGCTCGGTCAACTCGCCCGAGAAGTACTACCCGCTGCAGATCATCACGGTCCACCACACGGCCACGCCGAACAACGACCCCGACCCGGCCGCGACGGTGCGCGCGATCTACGAGATGCACGCGATCACCAACGACTGGGGCGACATCGGCTACCACTTCCTCATCGACGAGGCCGGCAACGTCTACGAGGGCCGCTACTCCGGCGACGACGGCATCCCCGCCTTCAACCCGGACGGCGACCTCGTCACCGGCTTCCACTCCGTGGGCTACAACTCCGGCGCCCTCGGCATCGCCCTGCTCGGCACCCTCTCGGAGCAGGGCCCGACGGAGGCGGCCAAGGCCTCCCTGATCCGGCTGATCAAGGTCATCTCGCGCTTCAAGGGCCTGGACCCGCAGGCGCAGGTGACGTACGTCAACCCGGTCAACGGCACGAAGAAGGACACGCACGTGGTCGGCGGCCACCGCGACTACTTCTCCACCGAGTGCCCCGGCAACGTCATGTACGGCCTCCTCGCCGAGGTCCGCGAGGCGGCCGCGCGCCGCTGACACCGGCCACAGTGAAGCGCCCCGGGGATCGGCGTCCCCGGGGCGCACCGCCCGGCTCGATGGACCTCGGTCAGAAGGTCAGCTTCCAGCTGTTGATGTATCCCGTATCCGCGCTGTAGACGTCCTGGACCTTCAGCTGCCAGGTCCCGTTGACGGTCGTCTCACCGGACGCGTTCACCGTGTAGGTGGCGTCCACGTTGTCCGCGGAGTCGGAGGAACTGCTGTTCTTCAGGCGGTAGGTCGAGCCGTCCGGGGCGACGAGATCGATCACCAGGTCACCGCGGTAGGTGTGCACGATGTTGACGTACACCGACAGGTCGCTGGGCGCGCTGCCGGTGAGGCCGCTGACGGTGACCGGAGAGTAGACGGCCGAGCCCGCGTCCGGGATCGAGACGTCGGTGGTCGACTCGAAGCTGGAGCCGGTGTCGCCGCCCCCGCCGTCGCCGTCACCGGCCGGAGTGATCTGGAGCAGCAGGTTGGGGCTGCCGGTTCCGACGCTGGTCAGCGTGCCGGAGGAGGCCGCCGAGGTCAGCGCCGAGGCGACCGCGGAGGGCGAGGCGCTCGGGTTCTCGCCGAGGTGGACGGCCGCCGCTCCGGCGACGTGCGGGGACGCCATCGACGTACCCGAGTAGGTCGCGGTGCCGGAGTCGGAGGCGTTGGAGGCGGAGGTGATGCTCGACCCCGGCGCGAACAGGTCGAGTACAGACCCGTAGTTGGAGAACGACGACCGGGCGTCGGCGCTGGTCGAGGCGCCCACCGTGAGCGCCGCCGAGACGCGGGCCGGGGAGTTGGTGGAGGCGTTGACGTTGTCGTTGCCGGCCGCGACCGCGTAGGTGATGCCGGCCGCGATGGAGTTCTCGACCGCCTCGTCGAGCACCGAGTCGGCGTCGCCGCCCAGCGACATGTTGGCGACGGCCGGGAACCGGGCGTTCTGGGTCACCCAGTCGATGCCCGCGACCACGCCGTCGGTCGTGCCGGAGCCGTCGTCGTCGAGGACGCGTACGGCGACGATGTCCGCGTTCTTGGCGATGCCGTACGTCGATCCCGCGACCGTGCCGGCCACGTGTGTGCCGTGCCCGTTGCCGTCCTGCGCGGTGGAGTCGCCGTCGACGGCGTCGTAGCCGTAGGAGGCGCGGCCGCCGAACTCGCTGTGGGTGATGCGGACGCCGGTGTCGATGATGTACGCCGTCACGCCGCTGCCCGCGCTGTCCGGGTAGGTGTACGACGAGTCGAGCGGCAGGTCGGCCTGGTCGACGCGGTCCAGGCCCCAGGTCGGGTTGGTCTGGGTGGCGTTGATGCGGACCGTCTTGTTCTGGACGACCTTCTCGACGGCCGGGTCGGCGGCGAGCCGCTTGGCCTCGGTCTCCGTCATCTCGGTCGCGTAGCCGTTGAGGGCCTGCTTGTAGGTGCGCTCGACCTCGGCGCCGTACCGGGTGGCGAGCGCCCTGCCCTTGGCGGAGGCGGCGCGGAATCCGGCGTTGTCCTTGAGGGTGACGATGTAGCTGTCCTTGATGGCGCCGGGGGCGTCGGCGCCCTGGATGACGCCCTCGGCGGGGGCGGCCGACGCGGGGGCGGTGGTGGCGGCGCCGACGGCGAACAGGGCCGCGGCCGAGACGAGCGCGGCAAGGGCGGCGCGTCTGCGGCGGGGCGTGGGGGAGTGCTGCACGAACGACATGGGGGTGGGACCCCTTCTCGGGAGACGTGCGCGGACTGGGCGGTGGGGGGTGGCCGGTCCTGTGCGGATACGGTGGCGTTTTTGATGAGGGCACGTCAATTAGGGGAATCCCTACGCACGGGTAAGGGGGTGGGGGTGGTGTGGGCCAAGGAGTGAGGGAGGCGCGCGGCGATGGCTGCCGGTGCGCCCGACTAGGCTGGGAGGCTGACCCACGCGGCGGAGCCGCATGTCGACACAGCCCCCGGGCAGGAGAGAAATGGCCGTCAACCTGGTCAATGTCGAGAACGTCAGCAAGGTGTACGGCACCCGTGCCCTGCTCGACGGTGTCTCACTCGGCGTCTCCGAGGGCGATCGCATCGGCGTCGTCGGCCGCAACGGCGACGGCAAGACGACCCTGATCCGCATGCTGGCCAAGGTGGAGGAGGCCGACACCGGCCGGGTCACCCACTCCGGCGGACTGCGACTCGGCGTGCTCACGCAGCACGACTCGCTCGACCCCGAGGCGACCGTCCGGCACGAGGTCATCCGGGACATGGCCGACCACGAGTGGGCCGGCAACGCCAAGATCCGCGACGTGCTCACCGGCCTGTTCGGCGGACTCGACCTGCCCGGTTTCCCGCAGGGCCTCGACACCGTCATCGCCCCCCTCTCCGGCGGTGAGCGCCGCCGTATCGCGCTCGCCAAGCTGCTCATCGAGGAGCAGGACCTGATCGTCCTCGACGAGCCCACCAACCACCTCGACGTCGAGGGCATCGCCTGGCTCGCCCAGCACCTGCGCGAGCGCCGCTCGGCGCTCGTGTGCGTCACCCACGACCGCTGGTTCCTCGACCAGGTCTGCACCCGCATGTGGGACGTCCAGCGCGGAGACGTCTACGAGTACGAGGGCGGCTACTCCGACTACGTCTTCGCCCGCGCCGAGCGCGAGCGCATCGCGGCCACCGAGGAGGTCAAGCGGCAGAACCTCGTCCGCAAGGAGCTGGCCTGGCTGCGCCGCGGCGCCCCCGCCCGCACCTCCAAGCCGCGCTTCAGGGTCGAGGCCGCCAACGAGCTCATCAAGGACGTCCCCCCGCCCCGGGACAGCAGCGAGCTGATGAAGTTCGCCTCGTCCAGGCTCGGCAAGACGGTCTTCGACCTGGAGGACGTGACCGTCCAGGCCGGTCCCAAGATGCTGCTCAAGCATGTGACCTGGCAGCTCGGCCCCGGCGACCGCATCGGCCTCGTCGGCGTCAACGGCGCCGGGAAGACCTCGCTGCTGCGGGCAATGGCCGACGCGGCGCGCACCGAGGGCGAGGCACAGCCGGCCGGGGGTCGCATCGCCGTCGGAAAGACCGTCAAGCTCGCCTACCTCTCCCAGGAGGTCGCCGAGCTCGACCCGAACTGGCGGGTCCTGGAGGCAGTTCAGGCGGTGCGGGAGCGCGTGGACCTCGGCAAGGGGCGCGAGATGACCGCCGGGCAGCTGTGCGAGACGTTCGGCTTCGGCAAGGAGAAGCAGTGGACGCCGGTCGGAGACCTCTCGGGCGGTGAGCGCCGCCGCCTCCAGCTGCTGCGCCTGCTCATGGACGAACCCAACGTCCTCTTCCTCGACGAGCCCACCAACGACCTCGACATCGAGACCCTGACCCAGCTGGAGGACCTCCTCGACGGCTGGCCCGGCTCGATGATCGTCATCTCCCACGACCGGTTCTTCGTCGAGCGGACGACCGACCGCGTGTTCGCGCTCCTCGGTGACGCCACGCTCCGGATGCTGCCGCGCGGCATCGACGAGTACCTGGAGCGCCGCCACCGCATGGAGGCGGCGGTCGCCGCCGCTGCCGCGCCCGCTCCGGCCGCCGGCACGGCCGTACCGGAGAAGAGCGCCGCCGACCTGCGCGCCGCCAAGAAGGAACTGCAGAAGATCGAGCGGCAGCTCGACAAGATCTCCGAGAAGGAGACCAAGCTGCACGCCGAGATCGCCGAACACGCCACCGACTTCGGGAAGGTCGCCGAACTCGACGCGGAACTGCGCGACTTGGCCGGTCAGCGGGACGAACTGGAGCTGCGCTGGCTGGAGCTCGCCGAGGACGCGTAGCGCGAGAGGCCCGGGAAAGCGGGCCAACGCGACCCGGTGCCTCGTGCGCGGCGAGTGATAGAAAGGCTTGCTCGGCAACGGGCCGGGAACCGCCGGTGTGGCGCAAACGCGACGGCAGCGCAGGAGCGGCGACACAACAGTTCGCGAGGGGAGAGCCGCGTATGACCCAGCCACCGCAGCAGGGTGGCTACGGTGCGCCCCACACGCCACCACGGCCTCCCCGGCCCCCCGTGCCGCCCATGCCGCCAGGCCATGGCAGTCCCGTCGGGCCCGGCCCGGAGCTCGACCCGTATGAGCGGCTGCGGATTCCGTATGACTGGAACTCTGATCACGGCGTCCCGCAGGCATCCCCGCCCCCGCCCTTGCACTACCCGCCCGCCGGGCCGGGTGGCGGCGGGCGGCGGTCCAACGCCTGGTGGGCCGTCGTCGTCGCGGTGGTCGTGGCGGCCGCGCTGATCGCCGGCGGTGGTGTCCTGTACGTCTCCGGTGCCGAGGGCGCCAAGGACGACGCGGCGGGCTCCGCCGGCGGTACCGGCGGCCAGGTCGAGGCGGGCGGCGCCACGACGCCCAAGGGCAGCGAGAAGGTACCCGCCCGCACCGCCGCAAGGCTCCTCTTCCAGATCCCGTCGCCCAAGGACAAGGCCAAGGACAAGGCCGAGGCCGCCGCCGGCGCCGTCGTGCCCGGCTCATGGCTGACCGGGAAGGCGTACGTCAGGACGGGCCTTGCCGACATCACCGGCTACGACCCGGACAAGGGCACCAGGCTGTGGACGATCCCGCTGCCCGGCCCGGTGTGCGCGGTCACCGGCCACATCACCAAGGACCACCTGACCGCCATCGTCCACGAGCCCGCGATGCCGACCAGGGCCAGGCCGACGCACGGCTGCACCCAGGTCTCGGCCCTCGACCTCGACGCCGGCCGGAAGCTGTGGACCGGGTCCGCCCTGCGCGGCGACGCACCGATCCGGTTCGACAACATCACCGTCGGCGCGAGCACGGTCGCCGTCGGCGGCGCGGGCGGCGGCGCCGGGTTCGACATCGCCTCGGGCACGGCGCTGTGGACGCCGAAGGCCAACGACAGCTGTCACGACGCCGGGTACGGCGGCGGCCCGAAGCTGGTGGCGCTGCGCGAGTGCCGGTCCGACGGCCGCCTCCAACTGGACGTCCAGACCATCGACCCGCAGTCCGGGCAGGTGATCGCGGCGTACCGGATGACCGACGGCAGCGAGAACACCGGCAGCGAGAACACCGGCTCCGAGAACACCGGCTCCGAGAACACCGGCTCCGAGAACACCGGCATCGAGAACGTCGGCATCGTCTCGACCGACCCGCTGGTCGTCGCCGCGCACACGGGTGCGGCGGCGGGTGACGGCACCGCCATCACGGACTTCCTCTCCATCGACGGCAGGACCGGCAAGCTGCGCACGCGGATCTCGGCGCCCGGCGAGCGATACGCGGCCGAGTGCGACGTCATCGGCGGGATCGCGCGGTGCCCACAGGTGGCCGTCGGCAAGGACCGGCTGTACCTGCCGACGAAGGAGCATGACGGCGGCGCCGGGTCCGGGCCGACCAACGAGATCGCCGCGTTCGACCTGACCACCGGCAGGCGGACCGCACAGCGGGCGGACGCGGGCGACGGGTATGTGATCTCGCCCCTGCGGATGGACGGCGGCAATGTGCTCGCGTACAAGCGGTCGCCGCACGCCGCCGGGGGCGGGCAGGTCGTCAGCATCGACGGCCTCACCTTCGAGCAGACCAGGCTCCTGGAGAACCCGGCCACGGCGGCCGGCTCCGCGGTCGAGGCCGGCGTCCTTCCGCAGCGCGCCGAGTACCTCTACTCGCAGGGGCGTCTGTACGTCTCGGCGGCGGACCAGGTGATCGCGTACGGCACCGGCTGACCGACGTGAGGCGTACCGGCCGACGCCGTCGAATGCACGGAAAGCCAGAAATTCCGCCGTTCCGGGGCACTTCTCACCGGTAGGGGGAGCGCAATGTCGAACAAGCGTGTAGCTTCCGGGGGCATGAAGGGCGGGGGAGCCGGGAGGGGGCTTCCTTCCGCGCGGACCAGTGGGCATCCATAGTTGGGGCGTCCGGGCTGGCGCGACTGGTGCGGCCGGTCCTGGGTATTGATGGGGATCCATTGGGGGGACTGGGGGGTTGTCCGATGGGAGTGCGGCTCATGGTGGTCGACGACCACCGATTGCTCGCCGAGGCGCTGGCCTCGGCACTGAAACTGCGGGGGCACCGGGTGCTCGCCGCGGCGGCGCCCGCCGCGGGGGCGGCGGAGCTGGTGATCACGCGGGCGCCGGAGGTGTGCCTGCTGGGGACGGCGACGCCGGCGGAGCCGGGCATATTCGACCCGGTGGTGAAGATCAAGCGGGAGCGCCCGCAGGTGGCGGTCCTCGTGCTGGGCCCGGTGCCGAGCCCGCGCGGCATAGCGGCGGCGTTCGCGGCGGGGGCCTCCGGCTATGTACGGCACGACGAGCGCATAGAGGGCGTCGAGCGGGCGATCATGAAGGCGCGGGGAGGTGAGGCGGCGGTGGCGCCGCAACTGCTCCAGGGCGCGTTCAGCGAACTCCTCAACCCGGCCGCCCAACCGGACGACGAGGGGCAACGCCTGCTCCAGATGCTCACGCCCCGCGAGGTCGAGGTCCTGGTCCGGGTCGCCGACGGCGAGGACACCCGGCTGATCGCGGCGGGGATGGGCATCGCGCCGTCGACGGCTCGTACCCATGTGCAGCGGGTGCTGATGAAACTGGGGGTCGGCTCGAGGCTGGAGGCGGCGGCACTGGCGGCTCGGACGGGGTTGCTGGATCGGGCGGGTCCTGTGCCGCATTCACCTCCGGGGGCGGGAGCGGGGGAGGAGCCCTGACCCTGCCGGCGCAGCCGGGCGTCGGCATCGGTAGCAGGGCCCGGGACCGGAACGAGTGAGCGGGCCTCCCGGTTGTTCCGGTGGGAGGCCCGCCCGCGCGTGGGGATCAGTTCGGTCGGCTGTCTTCGTGTGACATGCGGCGGTCTTCGCGCGACATGCCTTGGATGAGGAAGCCGAGGGCGGAGACCAGGAGTCCCGCCGCGGCTGTCCACACGCGCCAGCTGCCGGGGTCCGGGACGAGGAGCAGGGCGGTCAGGCAGCCGAGGGCGACCGTCCAGCCCGCGAGGACCGACACCGACGCCGTGACGAGCCAGCCCGCGCCGAGGTCCAGCGCCCGGACTCGCCGCTGGGGGTCGGGATGGGCGGGCACGGTCAGCTGGGCCTCGGTGATCCGCTCGGTCACCGCAGCCGGGACCGCGCCGGGCAACTGCCAGCCGTCGTCGCCGACGAGGTCGGCCGGAACGTCCCGGCCCCGGCGCCGTCGGGGATTCCACAGCAGCCAGCCGTGCGTACCGAAGAGCACGGCTCCGGCGGCCTCGCTGGACATCTGGGAGTGGAAGGGGACCTCCGTGCCGTGGCCCTGGAGCACCAGGCCCTTCAACCGCCGGGTGTTCTCCCGCTGCTTGCGCTCGTCGGCCGGCGAAGTGCCCTCGGCCGGCGGTGCGTCGACGTGCTCGCCCGCCCCGGTGACGGTGATCCGCAGGGCCTGCCAGTCGGGGCCGACGGTACGGGCGCGGCGGCGGGTGCTGCCGGTCATCCACCAGCCGGTGAGCGGGCCGAGGGTCGCCAGGGCCCACAGCCCTGCGATCACCCACACGGTGCTGACCTCCACTTCCCGCCCGTCGAGCTGGCGCTCCACGTCCTCGCGCTGATCGTCACCGATGGCCCCCAGGCCGGGCCGGTCGGGGACGTACGCCACGTACAGGTCGTTGCCAACAGCCTCGCGCTGGTTGGTGGTCGCCTCGAAGGTCGCGGGCACCGGGTCGCCTCCGCCCGGCGAGGGCAGCAGGACGGTGAAGTCGGCCGTGGCGTCGGCGCGGCGGCTGCTGCCCTCCGCCACCTCGTTCTCGATCTCGGCGATCGGGAGCTGCCTGATCACCGCGCCCGCGTCGGCCAGTGCGGTACTCGTGCTCGAACCCCGCCCGTCGGCGGCGCCGAGCGTCGCCCAAAGGGCCACCAGCGCGGGAACGGCGACCAGCACGCCCACCATCCGGGCCGACTGCCGGCCCGCCCCGCCCAGCCGCGACGGCACCGTGCCCTCGCCGCGGCCCGGGGTCGCCGACGCGGCCCGCACGGCCTGGCCGTAGGTCTCCCGACGGGACCGGCCTCCCTCGCGGACCACCGCCGCGCCCAAGACCACCAGGCACACGGTGAGCAGTGCAAGGGAACCCCACTGGACTGCGTCGCGCACCGGCGTGGCCCCCAGGAAGAGCCACGCGGCGGTCAGCGCCACGAGGGCGAGGGGAGCCGCCACGGCGACGAATCTCCCGCAGTGGACAAAGCCCTGGCCACCGGTCGCCTGGCCGGCGCCGCCCCGAGTCTCGTCCACGGTCCACTCACTGCTCACCAGAACGCTCCGTACTCTCCTGGAGATGTTGCCGCGTTCCCCATGGACCTCTGCCCCCTCGGGCTGTCGCCCTGCCCGCTAATGGGCCTGCCCCGCCCCGCCGTTGAGGTCGGCCAGCGCGTTCACCAGCGTCCCCCAGCCGGCGACGGGGAAGCAGACTCTCAGCCAGGACCCGTCGTCGAAGCCGATGTCATGGGTGCCGTGCTTCTTGCCGTTCCGTCTCCGGATCCACGCCACACGCGTGAGGGGGACACCCCATCCGTACCGGCTCCCTGGCCCCGCCTTGCGGCCGTCCGGGGACTTCTGGACGTGGACCAGGTGCAGGCCGCGATCCCCGAGGAGGAGGACCGACAGGGCATGGCATCCCTCACGGGGTTGCAGTGCACAGGCCAACTGTCCCGCGATGCTTGGCCAGTCCCCGGACAGCGCCTGCTCGCTGCCCCGGTTGTCGAACGCGTCCACCGCCGCGTTCACCGGGTTCAGACGGTCCAGGAGCCGCTCGGCCCGGCCGGCTCGCGCCAGCAGGCGATCGGCGGTCGATCCGGCCTCCCGGAAAGGATCCGGCCTCAGGCGGTGCGGAGGCGTTGGCACTCCTTCGCCGATCGCCACGACGTGGGAGTCCACCGGTCGTTCCCCGGCGGGAAGAGCGGCCCTGGCCGGCCCGCGGGCCTCGCGGGCGACGGCGTGGTGGTCGGGACCCGAGATCCAGGCCTTGAAGCCCGACCAGGAGAGGACATCCGTGAATTTCACCCGAACACTTCTCTCGCTGATTCCCGGTTCGTCTTTTCCTCCGTCAACTGCCCGATCTTAGCAATGAGATGGTCATGGGCATGCCGTTAGGGTTGTCCATGTGAGGGGAGAGGCAACGAAATGAAGAGTGATTTCCCGGTACCGCAGAGCGTCCCGCTTCGCGCCGGTTCCCGCGCCGTCGACGATCCGCAGACGGGAGCGGTCCTTGTGACGACCTGGCGGCGCGGGTTGGTTCGGCTGGTGGTGTGGACGGTGGTGTGGGCGCTGCTCACCCTGGCCGTGATCGTGATCCGCGATCGCGACCTGGAGACGGTACGGGCTGTTTTCCTGCTCCTGATGTTCGTCAGTCTTCGTCCCTTGGCACTGGCCTCTCTCTCGATGCAGACCGTACGGGCGATCGACACGGCGCTGGGCCACCACTCCTGGGAATACTGCGAATCGGTGCGGAGGGTGCGCGGAACCAGGGTGCGCGGTGGAATTCCCGTGCAGATAAAGGTCGGTGCCGGTGAGGACGACTGGTCGCCGGTGATGAGGGCGCGGGCTCCGTTCCGGTGGCGGCGGTGGACGGCGGAGATGGAGAGCGGTGCGTGGTTCGCGGGTGATGCGGAGCGCGGTGGGGTCGTCGCGCTGCCCGGAGGCCGGGCGCTGACATGGGTGACCGTCGCGGCTCGATGAAGGCCGCTGGGGCCGAGGTGTAGGAGTGGACCTCGGCCCCATCGCGTTGCCGTCCGGCCGTTATTCGTTCGGCCGCTCTCCCGGCGCCACCCCCGACTCGACGTCCGGCGGCGCCGGAGCAATCGGCCGCAGCTTCAGCCACGCCAGGAAGAACAGGCCGAGGAGCAGCATGCCCAGGCCGGTCCACAGGTTGATGTTGACGCCCTCGGCCTTGTCGATCGCGGCGTCGTCGTCGGTGAGGCCGGTGATCGTGACGATGACGCCGTAGATCACGAACAGGCCCCCGATGATGCGCCGGATGTCGAAGAGGCGGGCGGCCGTCGCGGACTTGCCCTCCAGCTCGGTGACTTCCCGCTGGACGTCCTCCTCGGAGTACCGGTGGCGCTCGGAGTGCTCGGAGTTGTCGGTCATGGTCTGTCAGCCTCCGGTCGTCAGAAGGAGAACGGGATGTAGCAGACGGCCGCCAGCACCACCGCGCCCCACCCCAGCAGCGCGGGCTTGCGGTACCAGGCCTCGTCGCCCGGCGCCGGCGGCTCGGCCATGCCGGGGGAGCGGGTGCCGTAGACCAGGCCCTGGAGCTCCTGCTCGGGCTTCGGTGCGGTGAAGAGGGACACGGCCACCATGACGACCGCGCCGGCCACGAAGCCCGCGATCGCGGAGACGAAGTTCGCGCCCTGGTCGGAGGGGATGGAGATGACGTCCTGCTTGTAGAAGACGAAGTAGTTCACCATCGCCGCCGTCGTGCCCGCGAGCAGGCCCCAGAAGCCCGACTTCATCGACGCCCGCTTCCAGAACATGCCGACGATGAAGACCACGAACATCGGCACGTTGAAGAAGGAGAACAGCGTCTGCAGGTAGCTCATGATGTTGGAGAAGGACGACGCCAGGAACGCCGTGCCGATCGACGCCAGCACGCCGATCGCGGTGATCAGGCGGCCGAAGCGGACGTAGTACTCGTCCTCGCGGTCCTTCACCACGTACTTCTGCCAGATGTCCGTGGTGAACACCGTGTTGAAGGACGACACGTTCGCCGCCATGCCCGCCATGAACGCGGCGAGGAGGCCGGTTACGGCGATGCCCAGCACGCCGTTCGGCAGCAGGCCCTCCATCAGGTACGGGATGGCGTCGTTGTACTGGTAGCCCGAGTCCGCGGTGCCGAAGCCGGGGATCAGGGCCGCGGCCGCGAGGCCCGGGATCATCACCAGGAACACGATGAAGATCTTCGGGAACGCCGCGATCAGCGGGGTGCGCTGGGCGGCCGACAGGTTCTTCGCCGACAGGGCGCGCTGGACCTCGGCGAAGTTCGTCGTCCAGTAGCCGAAGGACAGCACGAAGCCGAGGCCGAGCACGATCGTCAGCCAGTTCGCGCCCAGCGGGTTCGCCTCGCCGATGCCCGTCCCGCCCCAGGCCGTGACGAAGTCGTCGCCGTGGGACTTCGTCAGGGTGTCCGTCAGGCCGTCCCAGCCGCCCACCTTCTTCAGGGACAGCACCGTGATCGGGATGAGGGCCGCCAGGATCACGAAGAACTGCAGGACCTCGTTGTAGATGGCGGAGGACAGGCCGCCGAGGGTGATGTACGCGAGCACGAAGAAGCCCGCCACGACGATGGCGACCCACTGCGGCCAGCCCAGCAGCGCCTCGACCACGATCGCCAGGGCGTAGAGGTTCACCCCGGCGATCAGGATCGCGGCGAAGGCGAACAGGATCGAGCTGAGCAGGTGTGCCGATTTGTCGAAGCGCAGGAGCAGGAACTCCGGGACCGAGCGGACCTTGCTGCCGTAGTAGAAGGGCATCATCACCAGGCCCAGGAAGACCATGGCCGGGATGGCGCCGACCCAGTACCAGTGGACGGTGTACGCCCCGTACTGCGCGCTGTTCGCCGCCATGCCCAGGATCTCGGTGGCGGCCAGGTTGGCGGAGATGAAGGCCAGACCCGTGACCCAGGCGGGCAGTGAGCGGCCGGAGAGGAAGAAGTCGAGGCTGGTCTTGACCGAGCGGCGGGCGGCGAAGCCGATGCCCAGTACCACGACGAAGTAGATGCCGAGCAGCGTGTAGTCGAGCCAGTTCGTGGGGAGCCGTAGCTCGGCGGCGAGGTGGATGGGGGATTGTGTGGGGATTTGCGTGGGGGTGTGCATATGTACTCGCTTCGTTTGGCGAACCGATACAGCGCGGAACCTACGCCCCTGTGTTCAGTGATTGAACACGTCGAGTGACGCTCTTTGTTTGATTGTGATGTTGACTGGGGTGGTGAGTTGTGTTTCTCTGTGTTTAGTTATGTTTGATGGGTAGCCCTGGGAGCCCGGCGTGAAGAAGACCTCGACCCGACTGGCCGACGGTCGTGAGCTCATCTACTACGACCTGCGGGACGACACGGTGCGGGACGCGGTCGACCGCCGTCCCCTGGACCGGACCGTCACGACCTCCGAGGTCCGTCACGACGTGCTGCTCGGCGACTCCGTCGCCATCGCCTCGCACCGGCAGGGGCGTACGTACCACCCGCCGGCCGACGAGTGCCCGCTGTGCCCCTCCGAGGGCGACCGCCTGAGCGAGATCCCGGACTCGTCGTACGACGCCGTCGTCTTCGAGAACCGCTTCCCCTCGCTCGCCGGCGACTCCGGGCGCTGCGAGGTCGTCTGCTTCACCTCCGACCACAACGCCTCCTTCGCCGACCTCACCGAGGAGCAGGCCCGCCTCGTCCTGGACGCCTGGACCGACCGGACCTCCGAGCTGTCCTCACTGCCCTCCGTGGAGCAGGTGTTCTGCTTCGAGAACCGGGGCGCCGAGATCGGTGTCACCCTCGGCCACCCGCACGGGCAGATCTACGCCTACCCCTTCACCACCCCGCGCACCGCCCTGATGCTGCGCTCGCTCGCCGCCCACAAGGACGCGACCGGCGGGGAGAACCTCTTCGACGCCGTCCTGGAGCGTGAACTCGCCGACGAGCGGGTCGTCCTCGAGGGTGAACACTGGGTGGCCTTCGTGCCGTACGCCGCGCACTGGCCGTACGAGGTCCACCTGTACCCGAAGCGCCGGGTGCCCGATCTGCTCGCCCTCGACGAGGAGGCGCGCTCAGAGTTCCCCAAGGTTTATCTGGAACTCTTGAGGCGCTTCGACCGGATATTCGGGGACGGAGAGCCTCCGACGCCCTACATCGCCGCCTGGCACCAGGCGCCGTTCGGGCAGCTGGAGGACTTCGAGGGCGTCGTGCGTGAGGACTTCGCGCTTCACCTCGAGCTTTTCACCATCCGCCGCACTTCCGGCAAGCTGAAGTTCCTCGCGGGTTCCGAATCCGGCATGAGCGTGTTCATCAACGACGTGCCGCCGGAGCGCGCGGCCGAGCGACTGCGAGAGGTAGCGAGTTCATGAGCGGGAAGTATCTGGTCACCGGTGGCGCGGGCTACGTCGGCAGCGTGGTCGCGCAGCACCTGATCGAGGCGGGCGAGGAGGTCGTCGTACTCGACAACCTCTCCACCGGCTTCCGTGAGGGTGTGCCGTCCGGGGCGTCCTTCATCGAGGGCGACATCCGCGACGCCGCCAAGTGGCTGGACCCCTCCTTCGACGCCGTGCTGCACTTCGCCGCGTTCTCGCAGGTCGGTGAGTCGGTCGTGAAGCCCGAGAAGTACTGGGACAACAACGTCGGCGGCACCATGGCGCTGCTCGGCGCCATGCGCGAGGCCGGCGTGCGCAAGCTCGTCTTCTCCTCCACGGCCGCCACCTACGGCGAGCCGACCGAGGTGCCGATCGTGGAGTCGGCGCCGACCCAGCCCACGAACCCGTACGGCGCCTCCAAGCTCGCCGTCGACCACATGATCACTGGCGAGGCGGCGGCCCACGGCCTGGGTGCGGTGTCGCTCCGGTACTTCAACGTCGCGGGCGCGTACGGCGAGTACGGCGAGCGCCACGACCCCGAGTCGCACCTCATCCCGCTGGTCCTCCAGGTCGCCCAGGGCAGGCGCGACGCGATCTCCGTCTTCGGCGACGACTACCCGACGCCGGACGGCACCTGCGTGCGCGACTACATCCACGTCGCCGACCTGGCCGAGGCCCACCTGCTGGCGCTGAAGGCCGCCACCCCGGGCGAGCACCTCATCTGCAACCTCGGCAACGGCAACGGCTTCTCCGTCCGCGAGGTCGTCGAGACCGTCCGCCAGGTCACCGGGCACCCGATCCCCGAGGTCGTGGCCCCGCGCCGGGGCGGCGACCCGGCGGTCCTGGTCGCCTCCGCCGACACCGCCCGCGAGCGGCTCGGCTGGAACCCGTCCCGCGCGGACCTCGCGGGGATCGTCGCCGACGCGTGGGAGTTCGCGCAGCGGCGCGCAGGATAAGTTCCACGGCCGCCCGGACGGCCGTAGGTTCTACGACTGTCCGGCCGGTCAACTCACCGGCCGGTTCGGCCGGTTCAGCATGGAAGGTCAGGGTCAGGGGATGAGCGTCGACACGGCAGCCGCGGTCGCCGAGCGGTTCAGGGAGCTGTACGGGGCCGAGCCGGAGGGGGTGTGGGCCGCGCCGGGCCGGGTCAACCTGATCGGCGAGCACACCGACTACAACGACGGCTTCGTCATGCCGTTCGGGCTGCCGCACACCGCGGTAGCGGCGGTCTCGCGTCGTGACGACGGCGTGCTGCGCCTGCACTCGTCGGACGTCGAGGGCGGCGTGGTGGAACTGCGCGTCGACGACCTGACGCCCGAGTCGGACAAGGCCTGGACGGCGTATCCGTCCGGCGTCGTCTGGGCGCTGCGCCAGGCCGGGCACGCCGTGACCGGCGCCGACATCCACCTGGCCTCGACAGTCCCGTCGGGCGCGGGCCTGTCGTCGTCGGCGGCCCTGGAGGTCGTGGTCGCACTCGCGCTCGACGACCTCTACGACCTCGGCCAGAAGGGCTGGCAGCTGGCCCGCCTGTGCCAGCGCGCCGAGAACGTCTACGTCGGCGCCCCGGTCGGCATCATGGACCAGACGGCGTCCGCCTGCTGCGAGGCCGGCCACGCCCTGTTCCTGGACACCCGGGACCTCTCCCAGAAGCAGATCCCCTTCGACCTGGCCGCCGAGGGCATGCGCCTGCTGGTGGTCGACACCCAGGTCAAGCACTCCCACAGCGAGGGCGAGTACGGCAAGCGCCGTGCCGGCTGCGAGAAGGGCGCTGCCCTGCTGGGCGTGGACGCCCTCAGGGACGTCGCCTACGACGAACTGGACGCGGCCCTCGACCGGCTCGGCGACGACGAGGAGGTGCGCCGCCTGGTGCGCCACGTCGTCACCGAGGACCAGCGCGTCGAGCGGGTCGTCGCCCTGCTGGAGTCGGGCGAGACCCGGGCGATCGGGCCGGTCCTGACCGAGGGCCACGCCTCGCTGCGGGACGACTTCCGCATCTCCTGCCCGGAGCTGGACCTGGTCGTGGACACCGCCTTGGCCAACGGCGCCCTGGGCGCCCGCATGACCGGCGGCGGCTTCGGCGGCTCGGCGATCGTGCTCGCGGAGGAGGCCGACGTCGAGACCATCACCAAGGCCGTCGAGGAGGCCTTCGCCTCCGCCGGCTTCACCGCACCGCGCGTGTTCGAGGCGGTGCCGGCGCCGGGGGCGCGGCGGGTGAGCTGACCCGCAGGGGTGCGCCAAGAGGTACGGGGCTGAGGGCGGCGTCTTCAGCCCCGTAGTCGTATTGCTGTTCCTGCCGGAGGTACTCCTGGAGGTCGTTCCAGTCGCCGAAGCCGCCACCCAGCGCGGCGCCTTCCAGGCTGCTGCCGTAGTTGAGCATGGCGGGCTCGAAGTCGCGTCGCGCCGGTGGGTTCAGAACTCTGTACCGCCACCCGCGAAGCGGACGGGCGACACGAGAGCGATGCGGATCAGACCGGGGTCGGGCGGCGGTGCGTCGTAGACGTAGGTGACGGTGAGGGCGGGCCGCGCGTCCGTGCCTTCGAGGCGTGTGGTGTAGAGCTTCATGTCTCCGACGGCGCTGCGGGCTCGCCGCCCGAGCGTCGGGTTCTTTTCCGGTTCGGCGCACAGGGCCTCGACGGCTTCGAGGGCGCCTGAGCCGATGGCCTGGCAGCGGGCGCGGGCCTCTTGCGTGATCTCGGCGATCACCTGGTGGTGCTCGTCAGTCACGGGGCGGTCCCACGGGCCGCGCGGATCTCGGCAACGGCAGCGGCCACTGCGGTGTCGAAGCCGGGATCCTGGCGGGTGACGATCCTGCCGCGGAACTCCTCGACCAGGCGGACGATACCGGTGAGGTCGGCGGGATCGGCGTGGTTGATCTCGCGGGCCAGCTCGGCCTCGAAGTCGTCGGCGTCTCCGGGGAATCCGTAGCCCATGGTGAGGGCGGCGCGGAGTTCGCCGATGGTGCGCATGGGGGGAAGATGCGGCGATCCGGAGTCAGCCGGATGTGTGGTCATGGCGCTTGAGGCTCCCTTTCGCGGTGTCCGTTTCACGGTACCCCGACCCACGTGGTCAGGACCTGGGGTTCTCCGACGCGCTGTTCGGGTCGGGCGATCCCGTACTGCGCGACCCCTAAGCCCTGGGGACCAGGTGTTTGGTCAGCGTGTACTCCGTGATCCCCGGCGGATAGTCCGGGATCACACACACCACGTCGTACCCCTGCTTCTTGTAGAACTCCGGCGCCTGGAAGTCCCACGTCTCCAGGCGTACGGCCGTGCAGCCCCGTTCGAAGCGGGCGACGCGCTCCGCGCGTGCGAGCAATTGCGAACCGATACCGGCACCGCGATGGCGTTCGTCGACCCAGAGGTAGGTGACATGGAGCCAGGTGGTCCAGGTGTGACCGACGAGACCGCCGACCACGGCGTCGCGCGCGTCCAACGCCCAGACCTGGAGCGGAACTTCCCGTTCACCTGGGGTTCCGCGCAGGGCGCGCAGGATCGGGGAGGCCGCGGTGTTGGTGTCCCGCAGCCGGCGGCGAAGCAGATCCTGGCGTGATTTGTCGACTTCTGTCTCCAGACGAAACATGCGGCTCACCATAAACGCGTCGGCCAACCAGTTCTGCGAATTACCTTCCGCTCCTGCCACCCGCCCGTACTCTGATGAGCAGCACCGGTGGGGGCCGGTGCTGATCAGGGGGCGAGACAGGTCGGGTACGACACCCGAAGTGGGGGTAGCAGTTCCTGCACGGCGGCGGCCGTGCGGTCATCCGCGCTTCGGGCGTCGTGCCCGCGACGGTGTTCGTCTCCCGGTGTCGTCCTCATGACGATGGGGTATCCCCTGCTCTTCGAGAGCTTGGGGAAGGGGGTTTCGTGGTTCGCATCCGAGTGCTGGTCGTCGACGACCATCGCATCTTCGCCGAGTCGCTCGCAGCCGCCCTGGCGGCAGAGCCCGACGTCGACGTCTCCGCCGCGGGCAGCGGTCCCGCCGCGCTGCGCAGCCTGGAGCGCGCGGCCGCCGAGGGGCGCCGCTTCGACGTACTGCTCGTCGACGCCGACCTGGGCGGCAACGTGCCGGGCGTCCGGCCGGCCGTGCCCGTCCAGGAGGTGGGCGAGGACGGGCTGGTGGACGGCATCTCGCTGGTCGCCGGGGTCCGCTCCGCGCAGCCCGCCGTACGGATCGTCGTCCTCGCCGAGAAGGACGACCCGCGCCGGGCCGCGCTCGCCCTGCAGGCCGGGGCGTCCGGCTGGGTGGCCAAGGACTGCTCGCTGTCCCGGCTGCTCACGGTCATCCGCGGCGTGCTCCGCGACGAGACCCATCTGCCGCCGGCCCTGCTCACGGGCGTCCTGCGGGAGCTGACGGCCGCGCGCAAGCACCGCACCGAGAGCGAGCGGCTGGTGGAGTCGCTGACGCCCAGGGAGCGGGAGGTGTTGCGCTGCATGGTGGCCGGCCTGGGCAGAAAGGCGGTCGCCGAACGCCTTTACCTCTCCCCGCACACGGTCCGCACCCACATGCAGAACGTCCTGGGCAAACTGGGCGTCCACTCGACACTGGCCGCGGTAGCGCTCGCGCGGCGGGCGGGGGTCGGTCCGGTCGACCTCGGGCCGGCCGGCCGAATCCTGCCGGAGGAAAGCAGCAGCGCCTGATGGACACCGCCGGGCGGCAACGCCCTTGAAGGGGCGCGGGGCTGTGTCGATTTGCGGCTACCGCCTAGCGGGCGCGAAAAGCCACAATGGCGCCGCACAACCGACGACCCATCGCGGCACTACCCACTCGGCACTCCCAGCGGAGCGTCTGACGTTTGCGCCTACCCCGGGATGTTGTCGAACGGAGCGGTCAGCTGGCGCAGCAAACCCGCCAGTTCCCCCCGCTGCGCCCGCGTCAGCTCCGCGAGGATCGCGCGCTCCTGGTCCAGCAGACCGGCGAGCGCCTGATCCGCGCGGTCGCGCCCCTCGTCGGTCAGCCGCACCAGCACACCGCGCCGGTCGCTGGGGTCGGGAAGCCGCTCCACCAGGCCCTTCTTGGCCAGGCGGTCGATGCGGTTCGTCATCGTGCCCGAGGTGACCAGGGTCTGCGTCAGCAACTGCCCCGGCGAGAGCTGGTACGGCGTCCCGGCGCGCCTGAGCGCGGTCAGCACGTCGAACTCCCAGGGCTCCAGGCTGTGCTCGGAGAAGGCCAGCCGGCGTGCGCGGTCCAGATGCCGGGCGAGTCTGCTCACCCGGCTGAGCACCTCGAGCGGTTCCACGTCGAGGTCCGGGCGCTCCCGGCGCCACGCTGCGACCAGCCGATCGACCTCGTCCTCCATGGCGATCAGTGTAGTGGTTGTGTCGACGTGAAGTCTCTTGACGTCAAGATATCTGCGGGGGCAGGCTGGAGAGCGACAGCCGGGAGGAACCGACAGGAGGCCCCGCCATGTCCGCTGCCGCCGCCCCCACCTGGGACCCCGCCCAGTACCTGCGCCACGCCGGCCACCGCGCCCGCCCCTTCACCGACCTCCTCGCCCACGTCCCCGACCTTCCCGGGCAAAGCCCCCGCATCGCCGACCTCGGCTGCGGCCCCGGCAACGTCACCGCCCTGCTCGCCCGGCGCTGGCCCACCGCCCACATCACCGGCTACGACAACTCCGCCGAGATGCTGGACAGGGCCCACGTCGAGCACGAGGGCCCGACCCCGGGCGGCGGCCGCCTCGACTTCGCCCACGCCGACGTGCGGACGTGGGCGCCCGGGGAGCCGTACGACCTGATCGTCAGCAATGCGACCCTGCAGTGGGTGCCGGGGCACGCCGAGCGTTTCGCGGACTGGGTGGGAGGCCTGCGCCCCGGCGGCACCTTCGCCTTCCAGGTCCCCGGCAACTTCGACGCCCCCAGCCACCGCCTGATGCGCGACCTCGCGTCCCGGTACGGCCTCACCGACACCCTCCGCCACGAGGACGCCGTGCTCACCCCGCAGGCCTACCTGGCGCGGCTGGCCGACCTGGGCTGTGCGGCCGACGTCTGGGAGACGACGTACGTCCACCTCCTGACCGGCGAGGATCCGGTGCTGGACTGGGTGAAGGGCACGGGATTGCGACCGCTCCTCACCGCGCTCGCCGACGACCCCGAGCGGCGGGACGCCTTCCTCGACGAGTACCGGGCCGCCCTGCGCGAGGCCTATCCGGCCGGTCCGCACGGCACCCCCTTTCCGTTCCGCCGCATCTTCGCGGTGGCCGGCAAGGGGGTGCGGTGATCGTCCCAGGGGCGGGGTTCAGGAGGTGCGGCCCAGGTGAGTGACGAGGATGTGGATCACCTCGTCGTCGATCACGTACAGGACGCGGTAGTCGCCCACGCGAAGGCGCCGGATGTCGACGCCGTAGGCGACGGAGTTGATGGGGCGCGGCGTCTCGGCGAGTGCGTCCACGGCTTCATAGACCGCGGCGAGTCCGGTCGGGTCGTCCTTGAGGAACCGGACGGCCGCGTTCGTGGCAGCCGGCTCCCAGATGATGCGGTAGGTCACGGGCGCAGCCCCAGAATGCGTCCGACTTCCTCGTGCGGGATGCCCTCGCCGAGCGTGCCCTCCGCCTTGCGCCGCTGATAATCCGCGACGGCCAGGGCGTCTTCGAGATCCTCTATCACCTGCGGCGAGACGAGCAGCGCCGCCACGTGCCCGTGGTCGGTGATGGCGATGGTCTCGCGGCTGTGCGCAGCGCGTCGGACGAGGTCGCCGAGCTGGGAACGGGCCGCGCTGATCGTGATCTCAGTCATGCGCACATGATTCCACAAGATGCACCTTGTGGTCTCCATAGTTCAGCTCTCGTCATACGACCCCGTGGGCAACCGTCTGGAGTTCTGGGAGCCGGTCGCCGCCGCGCCGGGCACCGCTGTTTGAGGCGCGCGGCGCAGGGTCACCCGCTGAAGCACAGCGACGTCGATCCTTGCGAGGAGTGAGGAACGTGGCGAAGGAAGAGAAGGCCAGGGCCAAGAAGGAAGAGGCCAAGGGCAAGGCCAAGGAAGCGATGGGCCGCATGGTCGGCAACGAGGAGTTGACCGCCGAGGGCAAGGCCGAGAAGAGGAAGGGCAGCGCGCGTCAGGCGAAGGAGAAGGGCAAGGACACCTTCAAGGGCTGACCGGCCCTGCCGGGCAAATGACAGCCGGCCCTGCCGGCAAAGGGCAGGCAGGCACGGGCTGCCGGGCGAGGACAGGCATGAGCCCACGGGCAATGACAGGCAACGACGCTCGGGGCGCCGCGCGTGTCAGCTCTTGCGGCGCCCTATCAAGTGCGGCTTCGCCTCCAGCCCGTCCAGCCCGTGCCACGCCAGATTCACCAGATGGGCCGCCACCTCGGCCTTCTTCGGGCGGCGCACGTCCAGCCACCACTGGCCGGTCAGCGCCACCATGCCGACCAGGGCCTGGGCGTACAGCGGGGCCAGCTTCGGGTCGAAGCCGCGGCTCTTGAACTCGCGGCCCAGGATGTCCTCCACCTGGGTCGCGATGTCCGAGATCAGGGAGGCGAAGGAACCCGTCGACTGGGGGATGGGGGAGTCACGGACCAGGATGCGGAAACCGTCCGTGTACTCCTCGATGTAGTCCAGGAGGGCGAACGCCGCCTGCTCGCACAGTTCACGGGGGTGGCCGGCCGTCAGGGAACCGGTCACCATGTCCAGCAGCCGGCGCATCTCACGGTCCACCACGACCGCGTACAGCCCCTCCTTGCCGCCGAAGTGCTCGTACACCACCGGCTTCGAGACGCCCGCCTTCGCCGCGATCTCCTCCACCGACGTGCCCTCGAAGCCCTTCGCGGCGAAGAGGGTGCGACCGATCTCCAGCAGCTGCTGGCGGCGCTCCGCACCGGTCATCCGGGTACGGCGCGCCCGCCGCTGCTTGTCATTGCCGGGGGTACTGCTGGAGTCGGTCGCCACGGCGTCAATCATGCCGCCTTTACGGGTTCCTTCCCGCGCCGGGAGCCGCCTTCCTCGGTGTTCCGGCGCGAATCGATACGCGAGCGTGACGGCCAGCGCACGTCGTAGGCCCAGCCGAGCATCTCGAACCAGCGGATGATCCGCGCCGAGGAGTCGATCTGCCCGCGCTCCACACCGTGCCGCGCGGAGGTCGGGTCGGCGTGGTGCAGGTTGTGCCAGGACTCACCGCACGACAGCACCGCCAGCCACCACACGTTGCCCGAACGGTCACGCGACTTGAACGGCCGCTTGCCCACCGCGTGGCAGATCGAGTTGATCGACCACGTGACGTGGTGCAACAGCGCCACCCGCACCAGCGAGCCCCAGAAGAAGCCCGTGAACGCGCCCCACCAGGACATCGTCACCAGACCGCCGATCAGGGCGGGCAGGGCCAGCGAGAGCATCGTCCAGTAGATGAACTGGCGGGAGATCGCGCGGATCGCCGGGTCCTTGATCAGATCCGGCGCGTACTTGTCCTGCGGCGTCTGCTCCTCGTCGAACATCCATCCGATATGGGCCCACCACAGGCCCTTCATCAGGGCCGGAACGGTCTCACCGAATCGCCACGGGGAGTGCGGGTCGCCCTCCGCGTCCGAGAACTTGTGGTGCTTGCGGTGGTCCGCCACCCAGCGCACGATCGGGCCCTCGACCGCCATCGAACCCGCGATCGCCAGCGCGATCCGCAAGGGACGCTTGGCCTTGAACGAACCGTGGGTGAAATAGCGGTGGAAGCCGATCGTGATGCCGTGACAGCCCAGGAAGTAGAAGAAGACCATCAGGCCGAGGTCGAGCCAGCTCACGCCCCAGCCCCAGGCCAGCGGCACCGCCGCGACCAGCGCGAGGAACGGGACGGTGATGAAGAGAAGGAGCGCGATCTGCTCGATCGACCGCTTCTTCTCGCCGCCCAGGGTGGCGGAAGGAATCGGGGTGTCGTCGTTCGCCTTCGGGGCGTCTTCGATCACATCGGAGCTCGTGGTCATGGGGCGTCCCCTGTGGGGTTCGAGGGTTTTGGCAGGTGCCGGGGTCGCGGGAACTGTTCCCAGGTTCCGTTACGACGGTGCCTACGGTTCCGTAACCTACGGCGTCGTAAGTATGGCAGTGCGTCGCCCGGCGGCAAGAGCCCGAGAGACTGCGCGTCCGCATGGACACCTATCCTTGGAGTCGGTCGGACAGCGCGGTCCGCTCTGATTTCTTCCCGGATGTCAGGAGCCGTATGCGGCACCCCGCCGCGCGACACCTGCGCCGGGTTCCCTCCAGATGAGCTTCAACACTGCAAGGAGCCGCACCTGTGAGCAGTGCCGACGACCAGACCACGACCAGCAGTGAGCTGCGCGCCGACATCCGCCGACTGGGTGACCTGCTCGGCGAGACCCTGGTCCGCCAGGAGGGCCCCGAGCTCCTCGACCTCGTCGAGAAGGTCCGCCGCCTCACCCGCGAGGACGGCGACGCCGCCGCCGAACTGCTGCGTGGCACGGAACTGGACACCGCGGCCAAGCTGGTCCGCGCCTTCTCCACCTACTTCCACCTGGCCAACGTCACCGAGCAGGTCCACCGCGGCCGCGAACTGCGCGCCAAGCGCGCCGCCGAGGGCGGCCTCCTCGCCCGCACGGCCGACCGCCTCAAGGACGCCGACCCCGAGCACCTGCGCCAGACGATCCAGCACCTCAACGTCCGCCCGGTGTTCACGGCACACCCCACCGAGGCCGCACGCCGTTCGGTCCTCAACAAGCTCCGGCGCATCGCCGCACTCCTGGAGACCCCCGTCCTCGAGGGCGACCGCCGCCGCCACGACACCCGACTGGCCGAGAACATCGACCTCGTCTGGCAGACCGACGAACTGCGCGTCGTCCGCCCCGAGCCCGCCGACGAGGCCCGCAACGCCATCTACTACCTCGACGAACTCCACGCCGGCGCCGTCGGCGACGTCCTGGAAGACCTCACCGCCGAACTCGAGCGCGTCGGCCACAAGCTCCCCGACGCCACCCGCCCCCTCACCTTCGGCACCTGGATCGGCGGCGACCGCGACGGCAACCCCAACGTCACCCCCCAGGTGACCTGGGACGTCCTCATCCTCCAGCACGAACACGGCATCAACGACGCCCTGGAGATGATCGACGAGCTCCGCGGCTTCCTGTCCAACTCCATCCGCTACACCGGCGCCACCGAGGAGCTCCTCGAATCCCTCAAGGCCGACCTCGAAGCCCTCCCCGAGATCAGCCCCCGCTACAAGCGCCTCAACGCCGAGGAGCCCTACCGGCTCAAGGCCACCTGCATCCGGCAGAAGCTGGAGAACACCAAGACCCGCCTCGCCAAGGGCATCCCGCACGAGGCGGGCCGCGACTACCTCGGCACCAGCGAACTGCTGCAGGACCTCACCCTGATCCAGACCTCGCTGCGCGAGCACAAGGGCGGCCTCTTCGCCGACGGCCGCATGAACCGCACCATCCGCACCCTGTCCGCGTTCGGCCTCCAGCTCGCCACCATGGACGTCCGCGAACACGCCGACGCCCACCACCACGCCCTCGGCCAGCTCTTCGACCGCCTCGGCGAGGAATCCTGGCGCTACGTCGACATGCCCCGCGACTACCGCGCCAAGCTGCTCGCCAAGGAACTCCGCTCCCGCAGGCCACTGGCCCCCACCCCGGCACCCGTGGACGCCGCCGGCGAGAAGACCCTCGGCGTGTTCCAGACCGTCAAGAAGGCCCTCGAAGTCTTCGGACCCGAGGTCATCGAGTCGTACATCATCTCCATGTGCCAGGGCGCCGACGACGTGTTCGCCGCGACCGTCCTCGCCCGCGAGGCCGGCCTGATCGACCTGCACGCCGGCTGGGCCAAGATCGGCATCGTCCCGCTCCTGGAGACCACCGACGAGCTCAAGGCCGCCGACACCATCCTGGAGGACATGCTCTCCGACCCGTCGTACCGGCGCCTGGTCGCGCTGCGCGGCGACGTCCAGGAAGTCATGCTCGGCTACTCCGACTCCTCCAAGTTCGGCGGCATCACCACCAGCCAGTGGGAGATCCACCGCGCCCAGCGCCGCCTGCGCGACGTCGCCCACCGCTACGGCGTACGGCTGCGCCTCTTCCACGGCCGCGGCGGCACCGTCGGCCGCGGCGGCGGCCCCTCCCACGACGCCATCCTCGCCCAGCCCTGGGGCACCCTCGAAGGCGAGATCAAGGTCACCGAGCAGGGCGAGGTCATCTCCGACAAGTACCTCATCCCGTCCCTGGCCCGGGAGAACCTCGAACTCACCGTGGCGGCCACCCTCCAGGCCTCCGCCCTGCACACCGCGCCCCGCCAGTCCACCGAGGCCCTCGCCCGCTGGGACGCCGCGATGGACGTTGTCTCCGACGCCGCCCACGCCGCCTACCGACGCCTCGTCGAGGACCCCGACCTGCCGACGTATTTCCTCGCGTCGACGCCGGTGGACCAGCTCGCCGACCTGCACCTGGGCTCCCGGCCCTCCCGCCGCCCCGGCTCCGGCGTCTCGCTCGACGGCCTGCGCGCCATCCCCTGGGTCTTCGGCTGGACCCAGTCCCGCCAGATCGTGCCCGGCTGGTTCGGCGTCGGCTCCGGCCTCAAGGCCCTGCGCGAGGCCGGCCTGGACACCGTGCTCGACGAGATGCACGAACAGTGGCACTTCTTCCGCAACTTCATCTCCAACGTCGAGATGACCCTCGCCAAGACCGACCTGCGGATCGCCGCCCACTACGTCGACACCCTCGTCCCCGACGAGCTCAAGCACATCTTCGACACCATCCGCGCCGAACACGAACTCACCGTCGCCGAGGTCCTGAAGGTGACGGGGGAGCGCGAACTCCTCGACGCGGCCCCGGTCCTCAAGCAGACCTTCGCCATCCGCGACGCCTACCTCGACCCCATCTCCTACCTCCAGGTCGCCCTGCTCAAGCGCCAGCGCGACGCGGCGGCAGCGGGCGCCGAACCCGACCCGCTGCTCTCCCGCGCCCTGCTCCTCACCGTGAACGGCGTGGCGGCCGGCCTGCGCAACACCGGCTGACCCCCCCACATACGGCGGTGCCCCCGAGTCACGCACTCGGGGGCACCGTTCGTTCTGGACGCCGACGTACTACGTCGCAGTCCTACGTCAGCTCTGGCCGGCCGCCTTGCGACGGCGGAACACCAGGTACCCGCCCGCCGCCAGCAGCGCGGCCGCGGCACCCGAGATCAGACCGACCGGGGCACCGTTGCCCGTCTCGGCCAGATCGCCCTCGGGAGAGCCGCCACCCGGCGCCGACGGGGACGAGGAGGCGGCCGGAGCGGCGCTGTCGCTCTCAGAGGGCGACGCCTCCGAGGACGGCGTGCCGGACTCCTCCTGCGACGGCTCCTGCGACGGCTCCGAGGACGTGCCGTTGGTCGGGTCCGGAGTGTCGCTCGGCACCGGGCCGTCCTCCGCCGGGCACGTGTGCGACAGGTTGAACAGCTCCAGATCACCGCCGCGCACCTCGGCCACCGCCGAGGTCAGCTCCGCACCCGGCTGCGAGGCCACGTACGCGTGCTTGTCGGACGGCGGACCGAAGTCCGTCACCACCTGCTGCCCACCCGGCTCGAACGTCACGGTCAGCTTCACGAAATCCGTGGAGTTCCCCGGCAGCACGAAGTGCCAGCCGTCCTGCCCCTCCGGGATACCGGGGCACTCGTCCCGGCTCTCCTGCGGAGCGCCACCGTCGTCGGTGGTCGCGGTACGCGGCAGATCCTGCCGCAATTGCACGGTGTACGTGTCGTCACCGGAACCGGTGGCGTGGGCGGCGGCCGGAACACAGAAAACCGCGGCCGCGGCGACGGCGGACAGGGCGCCGACGCGGTTGAGGGTACGCATGAGGCAGTAGTCCATCTTCGAGAAGGAACGGGAAGATGTGGAGGGGGCGGCTCAGCATCCTGCCATGACTTACCCCAGGTCAATCACGAACAGGAAACACACACATCCCCCACAGACAGGGAAACGACGAAAACGTCAGATTGTCACGAAAGCGGCCGTGAGCAGGGCAACCCCCGACCCCGCCAACAGCCACGCCACCCGAGTCCGCCCCAGCCCACCCGCCACGACCACCGACGCCAGCAACAGCGCACCACCCAGCGGAACCCAGGCGTACAGCACACCCGCCGGACCGGACCGCACGACCTCGCCGCTGCCCGGCTTGATCACGACCGTGTACGTCTGCCCCTTGCGCACGGCCACGCTCTTGTCGATGACGACCGACTCACGCGCCTGCGACCCCGCCGACATCGGCGCATACGGCCCACTGCAGGTGTCCGCACCGCACCGCGTCACCTTGATCGTGCCGCTCTCCCGCCCCTTCGTGAGCATCACATGATGAGCCGTGCCCCACGACGCCCACACACCCGCGATCAGAATCAGCACCGCGACCGTACCCATCGCCGCGAGCCGACCGAACCGCAGCGCGGCCACGGCACCCTGACTGGAGACAACGGCAGAAGGCATGGCCGCGATCCTTGGCCATGCCCCTACGCCCGGTCAACCTCGGCCCGTTGACGTGGGCGGACAAGTCACGAGTTGTACGTACTCTGCGCCCGCTCCAAGCCCTCGATCACCAGACACTCCACCGCGTCCGCCGCCCGGTCCACGAAGTAGTCCAGCTCCTTGCGCTCCGCGGAAGCGAAATCCTTCAACACGAAGTCCGCGACCTGCATACGACCCGGCGGCCGCCCGATCCCGAACCGCACCCGGTGATAGTCCGAACCCATCACCTTCGTCATCGACTTCAACCCGTTGTGCCCGTTGTCCCCGCCACCCAGCTTCAGCCGCAACGTGCCGTAGTCGATGTCCAACTCGTCATGGACCGCGACGATGTTCCCCACAGGCACCTTGTAGAAATCGCGCAACGCGTTCACCGGACCCCCGGACAGATTCATGAACGACATCGGCTTCACCAGGACCACCCGCCGGTTCAACGGCCCCGGCGGCCCGATCCGCCCCTCCACCACCTGCGCCTGAGCCTTACCGGCCCGCTTGAACTTCCCCCCGATCCGCTCGGCCAGCAGATCCGCCACCATGAACCCGACATTGTGCCGGTTCATGGCGTACTCGGGGCCGGGGTTGCCGAGGCCGGCGATCAGCCAAGGGGCACTCGGGTCGGTAGTCACGTCCACTTCTCCTTGCTGTGCTTTCCGGGGGATGACCCCCAGACCCCCAGACCCCCAGCAGCCAGCCGCTGCCCCGAACGGGAACAGCGGCTGACGAACCGATGACAGAGCCGAGGATCACACCCCGGCCAGACCCGGGAATCAGGCCTCGGCGACCTCTTCGCCCTCGGCGGCCTCGCCCTCCGGGGCCTCCTCGGCCTGCGCGGCCAGAACCTGGAGGACGACAGCGTCCTCCTCGACGGCCAGCGTGGTGCCCTTCGGCAGCGTGATGTCCTTGGCCAGGATGGAGGCACCGGCCTCCAGACCCTCGACGGACACCGTGACCGACTCGGGGATGTGCGTGGCCTCGGCCTCGACCGGCAGCGCGTTCAGCACGTGCTCCAGCAGGTTGCCACCCGCCGCCAGCTCGCCCTCGGTCTGCACCGGGATCTCGACCGTGACCTTCTCGCCCCGCTTGACCAGCAGCAGGTCCACGTGCTCCAGGAAGCCCTTCAGCGGGTCACGCTGCACAGCCTTCGGGATCGCCAGCTCGTTGGACTTGCCGTCGATGTCCAGGGAGATCAGAACGTTCGGCGTACGCAGCGCCAGCAGCAGGTCGTGACCCGGCAGGGTCAGGTGCAGCGGGTCCGAACCGTGGCCGTACAGCACGACCGGAACCTTGTTGTCACGACGGATACGACGCGCGGCACCCTTACCGAACTCGGTGCGCGTCTCGGCGGTGAGCTTCACCTCGGACATACGGATCACTCCTCGTAGAAGTACAAACGGACGTGGTCACCCGGCCACGAACGGCCTGCTACGAAGAGCGCGTCGATAACGGACCACCGAATCCCGAGAACGGGAACGGCCTCCCTCGCCGAGCAACTGAAGCAGTCTACTCGGACCAGGAGGCCGCACCCAAAAGGATCTCTACTGCTCGTCGAACAGGCTCGTCACCGAACCGTCCTCGAACACCTCACGCACCGCACTCGCGATCGTCGGCGCGATCGACAGCACCGTCAGCTTGTCCAGATCACGGCTCAGCTCACCCGGCGTCGGCAACGTGTTCGTGAACACGAACTCACTCACCCGCGAGTTCTTCAACCGGTCCGCCGCCGGACCGGAAAGCACACCGTGAGTCGCGGTGACGATGACGTCCTCCGCACCGTGCGCGAAGAGCGCGTCAGCGGCCGCACAGATCGTCCCACCCGTGTCGATCATGTCATCGACCAGCACACACACCCGGCCCCTGACCTCACCCACGACCTCATGGACGGTCACCTGGTTCGCCACGTCCTTGTCACGCCGCTTGTGCACGATCGCCAGCGGCGCACCCAGCCGGTCACACCAGCGGTCAGCCACCCGCACACGCCCGGCGTCCGGGGACACGACCGTCAGCTTCTCCTTGTCGACCTTGTCACCCACGTAGTCCGCCAGCAGCGGAAGAGCGAACAGATGGTCGACAGGCCCATCGAAGAACCCCTGGATCTGATCCGTGTGCAGATCCACGGTCAGGATGCGATCCGCACCCGCCGTCTTCATCAGATCCGCGATCAGACGCGCCGAAATCGGTTCACGACCACGGTGCTTCTTGTCCTGCCGCGCGTAACCGTAGAACGGCACGATGACCGTGATGGAGCGCGCCGACGCACGCTTCAGCGCGTCGATCATGATCAACTGCTCCATGATCCACTGATTGATCGGAGCCGTGTGGCTCTGGATCACAAAGCAGTCCGCACCACGCGCCGACTCCTGATAACGCACATAGATCTCGCCGTTGGCGAAGTCGAAGGCCTTCGTCGGGACGACCCCGACCCCCAACTGCTGGGCGACCTCCTCGGCAAGCTCGGGGTGGGCGCGGCCGGAGAAGAACATCAACTTCTTCTCGCCGGTCGTCTTGATCCCGGTCACAGCACTGTCTCCTCAGAGGTGTCTCAGCTGGGTGTCGAGCTGGTGGCGTGCGGGTGTGCACTTATCACGGTACGCCGTGTTTGACGCACCCGTTTCCGGTCAGTCCTCGCTCTCGACCTGCCGCGAAGCCGCCTCGGCCGCCTTCGCGGCCGCACTGCCCGGACGCTTACGAGCCACCCAACCCTCGATATTCCGCTGCTGACCACGGGCCACGGCCAGCGAACCAGGCGGTACGTCCTTCGTGATCACAGACCCGGCAGCGGTGTACGCACCGTCCCCGACCGTGACAGGAGCCACAAACATGTTGTCCGAACCGGTACGGCAGTGAGAGCCGACAGTCGTGTGGTGTTTGTCCTGTCCGTCATAGTTCACGAACACACTCGCGGCACCGATGTTCGTGTACTCACCGATCGTCGCGTCACCGACGTAGGACAGATGCGGGACCTTCGTCCCCTCCCCGATCGAGGCGTTCTTCGTCTCGACGTACGTACCGATCTTGCCCTTCGCGCCGAGCCGTGTCCCAGGCCGCAGATACGCATACGGCCCCACGGACGCGCCCGCCCCCACGACGGCACCGTCGGCCACGGTGTTGTCCACCCGCGCGCCCGCACCGACCCTCGTGTCCTTCAGCCGGCAGTTGGGCCCGACCTCCGCGCCCTCGCCGAGATGCGTCGCGCCCTGCAACTGGGTCCCCGGCTGGACGATCGCGTCCTGCTCGAAGGTGACCGTCACATCGACCCAGGTCGTCGCCGGATCCACGACGGTCACGCCGGCCAGCATGGCGCGCGTCAGCAGCCGGTCGTTGAGAATCCGGCGGGCCTCGGCCAGCTGCACACGGTTGTTGATCCCGGCGATCTCACGGTGATCGGCGGCCACGGAGGCACCGACACGGTGACCGGCCTCGCGCAGAATGCCCAGGACGTCGGTGAGGTACTCCTCGCCCTGACTGTTGTCCGTACGCACCTTGCCGAGCGCGTCGGCGAGCAACTGCCCGTCAAAGGCGAACACACCCGAGTTGATCTCCCGGATCGCCCGCTGCGACTCGCTCGCGTCCTTGTGCTCGACGATGGCCGTGACAGCACCGGAGGCACCGTCGCGCACGATCCGGCCGTAACCGGTCGCGTCCGGGACCTCGGCGGTCAGCACGGTGACGGCGTTGCCGTCGGCGGAGTGGGTGGCGGCGAGGTGGGTGAGGGTCTCGCCGGTGAGGAGGGGGGTGTCACCGCAGACGACGACCACGGTGCCGTCGACAGTGCCGCCGAGCTCTTCGAGGGCCATCCGTACGGCGTGCCCGGTGCCGTTCTGCTCGGCCTGCACGGCGGTGCGGACGCCGGGGTCGATCTCACCGAGATGCGCGGTGACCTTCTCACGGGCGTGCCCGACCACGACGACCAGATTCTCGGGGTCCAACTCACGCGCGGCGGCGAGCACATGCCCCACGAGGCTGCGTCCGCAGATGTCGTGCAGGACCTTGGGTGTGGCCGACTTCATACGGGTGCCCTCACCCGCTGCGAGAACGACGACGGCTGCCGGGCGAATGGCGCTCACGGGATGCCCTTCGGCTGTGGAGGAGGTGGGGTGACATCCGCAGGATACCGGGGTGTTTTGCGGGGGACATGGGAGCGGGCCCTGACTTGGCTGTCAGGGCCCGAACTAAGGTCTTGTGTGCTGTGGCTCCCCCGCAAGGATTCGAACCTTGTCCTGCTAGATCCAAAATCTAGTGTGCTGCCAGTTACACCACGGGGGACAGCGCTTCAGACCTTACCGGAGACGTGACTGAGCCTGGGCCACGATTCCGCTCCACCAGCCCTCGATGCGGTTGTACAAGCCCGCGCTTCTTGCCACCCCGATGACCAGGCAGCCGTGATAGTCGTCCCCGATGTTCTTGCGGACGGTCTTCGGGTTGTGCTTCTTGAGCGTTGGCTTCGCGAAGACAGAGACGTCGACGTCAGCGATCTCTGCCCAGTATCGGTGAGCCGCCTCGACGTCTGCGGACTCGTGGATGAGCACTCGGAAGCCCAGGCGCTCCCGGTCCACGTCCAGGAGGTCGAGCCAAGCCAGGTATACCTGGATTACGCCAGGATCGCTGTTGACGAAAATCGCGCGCTCGCGTCGGTCGTACGGCTTGCTCTTGGAGCCTTCGGCCCAGTACAGGGCTGCACCCGCCATGAACAGATCGCGGTCCGTCATGTCCCCGATCTCCCGGAGGGCCGAGAGCTTGGTCTTCTTGCGCTCCTCGTCTTCTGCGGCACGCCGCCGTGCCAGTCCTTCCCTCATCAGAGCCTGCTGTTCTTCCGGCGTGTAGCGAGGTTCGGGCCTTGGGAGATCTCGTACCCATAGCGACACCGAGCTCCGCGAACACCCGAGCTCCGCCTCGATCTGGTCGTATGTCCAGCCTTGGAGGCGCAGCTCCCGTGCCTTGGCGCGCAGGTCGTCCTTTGCGTTCGGCCGCTTCGTCCACTCCGGCGGCGGCTCCCCCTTCACCAGCTGGTTGAGGATGTCGTTGTTGAAGATCTTCAGCTCGTCCCGGATCTGCCGAAGGCTGTAGCCCTGCCGCCGCAACGCCGCCGCCCGCTCCCGCAGCCCTTCGAAGTCGGCGTATTTGCCGTGCGAATGTGCCATGGGCATACCGTCCGGGCGGAATGATCGCTTCCGGGGTCGAACGGTGTGCGATTCAGCAGTTCGAGGGATATCGGGCGGTTTCGCTTACGTTCGGTCACGGACTGTGGTGTAGGCCAGTCGTGAAAACTCCCCGGAAATCGGCGCCCGGCGGCCCGTAGGCTGGAGGGCATGACCACGACGGGGGAAGACCACGCCGAGGCCCCGCCACCGGGGGCGGGGCCGTGGTGGTGGGGCAGGCTGCGCAGTGCGGTGCTGGATGTCGGTCTGGGCGTCGCGTCCGCGTTGGAGTGCGGTGCCGAGGGGGTTCGGTTCGCGCGGGATGCCGGGGTTCCGGTGGCTTCGGGGGTGGTGTTCGGGGTTCTGGCCGGTTCGGTGCTGGTGCTGCGGCGCCGGTGGCCGATTGCCGTCGTGCTGGTGTCGATCGCGGTGATGCCGGCCCAGATGGGGTTCCTGATGGGCATCGTCGGTCTGTACACCCTCGCCGCTTCCGAGCTGCCGCGGCGGATCATCGCCTCGCTCGCCGGTATGTCGTTCGTCGGGATGCTCATCGTGGCGTTCGTGTGGGCGCGGCAGGGGGCGGCGAACGGCGATGTGACGGTGGGGGACTGGGTTGTTCCGTTCGCGTCTCTCACGACCGCTCTCGGTATGACCGCGCCGCCTCTCCTGCTCGGGTTGTACGTGGGGGCTCGGCGGCGGCTGATGGAGAGTCTTCGGGAGCGGGCGGACAGTCTTGAGCGGGAGCTTCAGCTGCTGGCCGAGCGGGCCGAGGAGCGGGCGGAGTGGGCGCGGAACGAGGAGCGGACCCGGATCGCGCGGGAGATGCATGACGTCGTCGCGCATCGGGTGAGTCTGATGGTCGTGCATGCGGCGGCGTTGCAGGCCGTGGCTCGGAAGGATCCTGAGAAGGCTGTGCGAAATGCCGCGCTGGTGGGGGACATGGGGCGGCAGGCGTTGACCGAGTTGCGGGAGATGCTCGGGGTGCTGCGCAGTGGGGGTGTGCGGGCGGAGCGGGCTCAGCGGGCCGTGGTTCCGCTTGCGGCGGTGGGGGTCGCTGCCGCTGCGGCGGCTGATCGTGGGTTGTCCGGTGGCGGGGACGACGGGGCCGCTGAGGGGCCTTGTCTGTCCGAGTTGGATGAGTTGATCGGGCAGTCGGCGGCGGCGGGGATGGTGGTGGATCTGTCCGTGGAGGGGGAGTCGCGGTCGTATGCGCCGGAGGTCGAGCAGACGGCGTTCCGGGTGGTGCAGGAGGCGTTGACGAACGTCCACAAGCATGCGGCGGGGGCGAAGACGCATGTGCGGCTCGCGCATCGGGTGTCGGAGATCGCGATGCAGGTGGAGAACGAGCCGCCGCCGGAGGTGGGGTCGGCGTCGTCGGCGCGGTTGCCGTCGGGGGGCAATGGCCTGGTGGGGATGAAGGAGCGGGTCGCCGCGTTGGGTGGGGTGTTTGTGTCGGGGCCGACGGATGCGGGGGGTTTTCGGGTGTCGGCGGTGATTCCGGCGGCGTAGTCGCAGGTGCGGTTGCCGGGGGTGCCGTTTCCCGGGGGTGCCGTCGTGGGGGTCAGCCGGCTGTGAGTCGTACGGGTTCTATGCCTGCGACCAGTCCGGCGAGGGCTTGGTCGATGTCGGGGCCGAGGTACCAGTCGCCGGTGTGGTCGAGGGTGTAGACGCGTCCTTCGGTGTCGATGGCGAGGAGGGCCTGGGTGTCGGTCTCGGCGCCGAGGGGGCAGACCTCGGTGTCGAGGGCGCGGCCGAGGTCGCCGAGGGTGCGGGCCATGTGGAGGCCGTGGAGCGGGTCGAAGTGGACGGTGGCGGGGGCGATCTGGCGGCCGGGGCCGGTGGGGGTGAGGTGGAGGCCGCCGAATTCGGCCCAGGCTTCGACGGCGGCGGGGAAGACGGCGTGGCGGTGACCGGCGGGTGAGGTGTGTTCGCGGAGGGTGTCGGCCCAGATCTCGGCCTGCTTGATGTCCCAGCGTCCGGGTTGCCAGCCGGCGGCGCGCAGGGCGGCGTCGACGGGGACGGGGAAGCGGGTGGTGGAGGTGCGGTCGGTGTGCATCTGCCCTTCGTTC
Organism: Streptomyces sp. NPDC051243; assembly: GCF_044455405.1. NCBI lineage: Bacteria > Bacillati > Actinomycetota > Actinomycetes > Kitasatosporales > Streptomycetaceae > Streptomyces > Streptomyces sp. NPDC051243. The sequence continues at coordinate 590,348 of NZ_JBITES010000002.1, forward strand.
GTCGAGTGTGCCGGGGCCGTGGTGGTGCGTGGCCGCCCGGCGGGGTGCGGTCTTACTGGTCTTGCGGGTCTTGCTGCGGGTGTGGCCTTGCGGGTTCTGTTGCTGGTGTGGTCTTGCGGGTTCTGCTGGCGGGGTGTGGGGGTCAGTCGTCTGCCGCTGTCGGGTCGACGATGCGGACGCCGAAGTGGGCGCTGAGCGCGGTGCAGGCGCGGCAGGGGGTGGCGAAGCTGCCGTGGAGGGGGTCGCCGTCCTCGCGGATGCGGCGGGCGGTGAGCTTGGCCTGTTTGAGGGCTTTGCGGGCTTCGCCGTTGGTCATGGGTTTGCGGGCGGCGCGTTTGCTGCGGGCGGCGTCGGCGGTGGCGATGTGGCGTGAGATGAGGATGGTTTCGGCGCAGCGGCCGGTGAAGCGGTCGCGTTGGCCGCTGGTGAGGGTGTCGAGGAAGTCCTGGACGAGGTGGTGCAGGGGTGGGGGCTGGTCGCCGCGGGCGGCGGTGCCGGTGAGGGTGGCGCCGCGGACGGAGAGGGCGGCGGCGACGGTGGGGAGTATGCCGTCGCGGCGGTGGCGGAGGGTGGGCGCGTTGGGGGTTGCGGTGGCGCTCCAGCCGATGCGGGGGTCGCCGGACCTCGCTGCGTCGGGTCCCGTCTGCGTGGTGTTCATGTCGTCATCCCCTCCCGAGCATCCCCCGGGCATGCTCTCGGACGTCACAGAGTGCCAAACGGCGTGGCGGGTGCGGAAGCTGGGGCGGCGCGACACGCCCGGGTTTGGGCGGGCTGTCACGGCGGGGTGACGGCTGGTCACGGAAGCGGAGGGGGTGGTGACCGGCGCCGGTGACCGGTGTCGTCGTACCGCATAGGCTGTCGGCACCGCTTTCCATGCGGTGACGTGTGGACGCAGATGAGACAGCCGATGCGGGGCGTTGTGACCGAGGGTGGTCGTGGCGGCCCGGATCAGAACGCCGCAGGGGGCAACCGCCATGACGACAGGTCGGCTCGGGCAGCAAGCCGCGCCGCCGAACGCGGCATACGCCGGGCAGGTCGTGCATTTCCCGGATCCGGTACGGGCGTCGCGTCACCCGAGAGGAGTACGGGTCGACGAGCGTGGTTACCCCGATTTCTCGCCGTATGCGCGGGCGGCCGCGGAGATCGCGGAGCCGCCGGAGGGCTTCGGGGTGGACGAGTTGCGGCTGACGGACTATGTGTCGGCGAACGCGGCGCTGGCGGCGTCGGGTCACGATCTGTGGGACACGGTGCCGTCGGTGGCGACGCCGCATGGCTGGACGTGGCATCACGTGGTGGGTTCGCGGCGGCTGGAGTTGGTTCCGGTCGAGGTGAAGGCGCTGCTGCGGCATCACGGTGGGGTCGCGACGTCGGCGGTGGATCAGGGCAAGCGGGGTACGCGGCCGTTGCAGGACACGCGGCCGGCGCATTTCGGGTTGCCGAAGTCGGGTGTGGCGGTGACGGAGTCGCAGGTTCTGGGGGTCGAGGAGGATCTGGGGTATCGGCTGCCGGGTGCGTATCGGTCGTTTCTGAAGGCGGCCGGTGGGTGTGCTCCGGTGGGGACGGCTCTGGACGCGGAGTTGGGGCTGCTGGTCGATCAGCCGTTGTTCACCGTTCGGGACGAGGCGGCGATAAATGACCTGGTCTATGTGAACAAGTGCCTGCGGGACCATCTGACGAAGGATTACCTGGGTGTCGGGTTCGTGCAGGGCGGGTTGCTGGCGGTGAAGGTGCGGGGCGACCGGCTGGGTTCGGTGTGGTTCTGCGCGTACGACGATGCGCGGGATGTGGATCCGGGCTGGTCGGCGGCCGAGCGGGTGGAGCGGTTGTTGCTGCCGTGCGGTGAGGACTTCGACGCGTTTCTGTCCCGACTGGCGGGTTCTCCGCCGGAGTTGGAGACGGTGGCGAATCTGATGGTGGACGGTGGGTTCGCGCGTGCGGTGCCCGTGGCTGCCGCGGCTGTGGGGGAGTGAGCTTCGCGATGGTGACGTTCGCGCAGGCGCAGGAGCGCGCGGAAGAGTGGATCAACGGGGATGTGCCGTCGTATCAGCATCGTGAGGTGCGGGTGCGGGAGTTCGAGCTCGGGTTCGTGGTGTGGGCCGAGGACCGTGCGGACGGGCCGCGTTCGGACGGGGGCGGGCAGCGGCTGGTGCTCGCCCGGGACAGCGGGGAGGCCACGTTGTGGCCGTCGCTGCCGGTGGGTGAGGTGATTCGCCGGTACGAGGAGGAGTACGGCCGTGGGGGAGCGGCCGCGCAGCCGGCGCCGGTTGCTCCGGCTCGGGTGGATCTGAATCAGACGTCGTTCTTGCTGACGCCGCCGGAGTGGTTGCAGGAGGCGGCGGACAAGTTGGGGATCGCGGATCAGCGGCGGGATGGCGGGGCTGCGGATTCGGGGTCCGGTGCCGGTTCCGGTAGTTCTGGCGGTTCTGGCGGTGGTGCCGGTGGTGCCGGTGTCTCTGGTGGTGTGACGGGTGGGGCTTCGTCGGTGCCTGGGCCCGGTGCGGTGCCGGGTGTGCCGGAAGGCGCGACTCCGTGGGCCGGGACGGACACCAGTGGCGATGGCGGTGAGGACCGTTCCGTGCCGTTGCCGGAGACGGTGTTCGCGCCGCCGTTGAGTGGTGACGATGCCGCGCCGACGGATGCCAAGACGGCACTGCTGTCGGGTGGCGTCCAGGTTCCGCCCCCTGCGGCCGATCCGGGGCTCGGCGCTCCGAACGCGCCGGGTGCGCCTGGTGGTGCGCCGCAGGGCAGTACGCCTCCGCCGGTGCCGGGCGGGCCGTCGTACGGCTATCCGCAGGGTGCGGGTGTGCCGGGTACGCCTGCGCCGGGCACGCCTGTGCCGGGTGCCACGCCGCCGCCACCGCCTGGGGCGCCGGTGCCGGGTGCGCCGTCCTACGGCTATCCGCAGGCTGGGTCCGCCGGTGGGGTGGGCGGGCCGGAGGCTCCCGGTGCTCCTGGTGCGCCGGGGCGGCCGCTTGCGCCCGACGCCGGGGACATCGCCGATGCGGCGACCAGCAAGGCGGCGCCTCCGCCGCGTGCGCGGGGCGGGGCGACACCGCCTCCGCCGCCGGGCGCGCCGGGGACGCCGGGTGCGCGGGCGGGCAGTACGCCGCCTCCTCCGCCGTCCGTTCCGGGTGTTCCCGGTGCGCCTGGTACGCCGGGGGCGCCTGCCGGTGGCTATGTTCCGACGCAGCTCGTGTCGGCGTTGGGGCCGGACGGGCCTGAGGGCGTTGCGGGACCCCGTGCCCCGCAAGGGCCTGGGGGCGCGAATGGGCCTGGCGCTCCGCAGCCGCCGGGTGCCCCTGGTGCGCCCGGCGCGCCGAATCCGCCCGGTACGCCGCCGGGCGCCGTTCATCATGCCGCGACAGTGCTGGCCGACCCGAGTCAGCTGGGCGGTCCGCCGCAGCCTCCGGGTGTGCCGGGTACGCCTGGTACTCCGGGTGGCCCCGGCATGCCTGGCGCTCCGCAGCCTTCCGGCGCCCCCGGTGGCCCGGGTGCCCAGGGCTCCGCAGGCGGCGCCCGCGGCGCCGTTCACCACGCGGAGACCGTGCTGGCCGCGCCCCCGGTGGGCGGCCCCGGTGTCCCTCCGCCCCCGCAGGCCCCCGGCGTCCCCGGAGCAGCCGGCGCGCCTGGCGCACCCGGGGCTCCCCAACCGCCCGGCGCCCCCGGCGTTCCGGGCATGCCGCCGACCCCGGGCACGCCCGGGCCTCCGCAACCCCCGGGTGTACCCGGCATGGCAGGAGCCCCTGGCGCGCCCGCCGCCCCCGGTGCTCCGGGGATGCCTCCGGCCCCCAACCCGCCTGGTGCTCCTGGTGCCCCCGGGCCCGGCGCTCCCGGCATGCCCCCGGCCGCCCCGCAGCCCCCGATGCCGCCGGGCGCCGTACCGCCACCACCCGGTCAGCCCGGTCAGCCGGGTCAGCCCGGTCAGCCGGGTCAGCCGGGTCAGCCGGGTCAGCCGGGTCAGCCCGGTCAGCCGGGTCAGCCGGGTCAGCCGGGTCAGCCCGGTCCGGCAGGCCACCCCGGTCCGGCAGGCCACCACCCCGGCCACCCGGCCCCGGCCCCGGCCCCGGCCCCGATCCCGGGCCGGCCTCCGGCCTACGGGTACCCCCAGCAGCCGACCGGCCAGCCGACCGTAGGCCCCGGCTACCAGGCCGTTCTCCGTTACCGCGCGCAGGACGGGTCGGAGCAGCAGCTGATCCGGCGTTCGGCGCCGGGGACGCCGCATCCGGAGTGGCAGATCTTCCATGAGCTGCGCGGTATGAACGTGCCGTCGGACCAGGTGCTGGAGCTGCACACGGAGTTGGAGTCGTGCGAGCTGCCGGGTGCGTACTGCGCGCGGATGATCCGGGAGCAGTGGCCGCAGGCGCGGATCACGTCCATCGCGCCGTACGGCACGGATCACGCGAGCCGTCAGCAGGGTATGCGGCAACTGCTCGCCCACCAGGGTGAGTTGCACCAGGTGGCCGACGGCCCTGCCCGCCCGGCGCCGGTACGCGCCCCGCTGCCGCAGGTGCAGCCGGCGCCGCCGGTTCCGCCGGAGGGCGTGGCGCAGGAGCTGGCGGCGGCGTTCGGGCCGGGGATCTTCCGGTTCGAGCAGGCCGCCGTGTCCCGGCAGGGCGTGCCGCCGGTCGTGGCGCACAGCCTCGTCGTCGGCGGGCTGCCGATGGACATCGGCCCGTTCTTCTGGGCGCAGGCCCAGCCGGGGCGGCCCGTTCCGACGCTGGCGGAGCTGGCGCGCGAGCGTGGGGTGCAGCCGGCGTCGGACGCCGGGTCGTACCTCGTCATGGGCAGCGACTTCGGCAAGGCGCTGTGTGTGCAGTACGGGACGGCGAACATCGTCGCGGTGCCGGTGGAGGCGGGGCCGGGCGGTGCGCCCGTACCGCCGCAGTTCGTGAACACGGGGCTGCCCGAGTTCCAGCGCTGTCTGGCGCTGCTGGGCCGGATGTGGCGGCTTCGTTTCGGCCTGAACCAGGAGCAGGCGGGCCGCTGGACCGTCGACTTCCAGGCCCAGCTCGCCTCCCTGGACGCGGCGGCGCTCGGCTCGCCGGAGAGCTGGTGGTCGGTGCTGCTGGAGCAGATGTGGGACGGGCTGCTGTGACACCGCCCGGCTGCCTGCGGCCACGTGACCTGCGGCAGGTGAGCTGCTGCCCGCGGCGGAGGTGACCTCACCCGGCGGTTCGCGGTGACGTGACGTCACCCGGCTGCCGGTGACGGCGGCTTGCGGATGTGAAGGGGCCGGCTTTCGGTTGTGCGACCGGGAGCCGGCCCTTTCGTATGCGCCCGTCCGCGCTTTTCCTGCGGGCCTCAGCGCCCCCGCCGTGCCCCGCGCGCGGAGTGTCGCGTTATGAGCGCTTCCACCCTATGCATCAAGATGTGCGCTAAATCATCATTTTTGTATCCCCGGCGGAGAGGGGTTCCAGGATGAGCAGCGCACCGGGTTCGCTCCACGCTTTCGTGGTCGTACGGGGGCGTGGCTACCGTCCCGACCAGGTCGACGCCTACGTCGACGCCCTCTTCCGGAACCGGGACGCCGCCTGGGAGCGGGCCGCTCGGCTCACCGTGCTCGCCAGGGAGATGGAGGAGGAGGCGGAGCAGCTGCGGGAGACGGTCGCGCAGCTCGCCCCGCAGACGTACGAGACGCTCGGGGAGGGCGCGCGGCGGCTCTTCGAGATGGTGCAGGAGGAGGCCGCGGCCCTGCGGGAGAGGGCGCGGCAGGAGGCGCGGAGCCTGGTGGAGGAGGCGCAGACGTACGCGGACGGCGTGCGGGAGGCGGCGCAGGCGCACGCCGATGCCGTGAGCGCCGAGGCCGATGAATACGTCCGTCAGCGGTTGCTCGCGGCCCGCGCTGAGGCCGGAGAGATCCGTCTCGCCGCCAAGCGGGCGTTGAAGGACGGGCGCGGAGAGGTGCTCGGTCCGCTGCGCGAGGTGCGGCAGCGCACCAGCGGGTTGCTCGCCGGGCAGGCCGAGGAGCAGGCCGAGCGGTTGGCCGAGGTGGAGCGGGAGGCCGAGGAACGGGCTGCCGCGCTGAGGGCGTCGGAGGTGGAGCGGGTGGCGCGGGCCGAGGCCTCGGTGGCCGAGGCGGAGCTGGTGCTCGCGGACGCCGAGGCCTCGGCGAAGCGGCTGCAGGAGGAGGCGCGGGCGCACGCGACGGCCGTGCTCGCGGAGGCCCAGCGGCGCGCGGACGAGATCGCCCAGGAGACGGAGCGGGTGCTGGTCGAGCACGGGAAGATGTGGGACGAGGTGCGCAAGCACATGGACCAGATGCGCAACAGCCTGATCACGCTGACCCGGCAGGCGGCGCTGGAGTGAGCGGCGAGTGGGCGGCAGGCGAGCGCGAGCGGCGAGCGAGCGACTGGCACACCGAGACGCAGCCCGACGGGCCCGCCGGGGCAGTGACCCGAAGGCCGTGCCGTCCTGCGGCGAGGGCCCGCCGATGAGCCGGAGGTCGTGCCGTCCTGTGGCGAGGGCCCGCCGATGAGACGGAGGCCGTGCCGTCCTGTGGCGAGGGCCCGCCGATGAGCCGAAGGCCGGGTCTTCCCGCGGCGATCGCCACGGGGTGGTGACCCAAAGGCCGGGCCACCACCCCGTGGCGATCGCCCGGCCTCCCGCTCAACTCCCCCTGCGCACCGCCCCCGCCAGAATCCACCCCTCCACTGCCTCGTACTGCCGCCGCTGGTCCTCGACCTTCCCGCGCCCCGACACGACCGTGCCCAGCCACCCGAAGAGGAAGCCGGCCGGAATCGACACGAGCCCGGGTGTGGTGAAGGGGAACCAGTTGAAGTCGGCGTCGGGGAAGGCGGAGACCGGTGAGCCGGACACCAGGTTGGTCCCCGGCATCAGGATCAGCACCACCGCCGAGCCGCCGATCAGGGTCCACAGCAGGCCGGTGCGTGTGTAGCGGCGCCAGAAGAGGCTGTAGACGAGGGCCGGGGCGATGGCGGAGGCGCCGATGGTGAAGGACAGGGTCACCAACGGCTGCAGGCTGCGGTGCTGGACCATGGTCGCCAGGATGATCGCCGGGACGCCCACCGCCAGTGCCGACAGCCGCGCCACCACCATCTCGCGGCGCCCGGACAGCTCCCGTACCCGCGTGGCGAACAGGTCGTGGGCGAGGGAGTTCGCGCAGGCGAGGATCATGCCGGCGACCGAGGCGAGCACCGTCAGGAAGATGGCCGTCGTGACCGCCGTGAACAGCAGGCTCTCCGCGGTCGAGACGTCCGCGCCGAAGGCGGCCCGCGACCCCAGCAGATACGCCGTGTTGCCCTGCGGGTCCGCCCCGGCGATCACCTCCCGCCCGATCAGCGCCGTCGCGCCGAAGCCGACCACCGTGATCATCAGCACGAACACCGCCACGCTGGACACCGCCCAGGACATGGACCGACGCACCTGACGCGCACCGCTCGCCGTGTACATACGCATGGTGATGTGCGGCAGCACCGCACCGCCGAGGACGACCGCGAGCTGTGAGCTGATCATGTCGAGGCGAGGATGCGGACCGCCCGCGAACTGCAGCCCCGACTCCAGGAACGCCGAACCCACCCCGCTCTGCTCGGCCGCCGCGTCGAACAGCGCGCCCGGATCCCAGTCGAACCGCGCCAGCACCAGTACGGCGACCACGGCGCCCGACCCGAGCAGCATCACCATCTTCAGGATCTGGATGAGGGCCGTGCCCTTCATGCCGCCGATCGCCGCGTAACTGATCATCAGCACGCCCAGACCGATGATGCACCCCGTCTTCAGGGAGTCGCTCGAGAATCCGAGGATGAACGCCAGCAGTTGCCCGGTCCCCGCCAACTGAACCAGCATCAGCGGGACCAGCGCGGCCAGCGTCACCACGCACGCCGTGACCCGCACCCCGCGTCCCGGCATCCGGCGTGCCAGCGCGTCACCCATCGTGAAACGGCCCGCGTTGCGCAGGGGTTCGGCCAGCAGGAACATCAGCAGCATCAGGGACAGGGCCGTGCTGAGCGCCAGCACGATGCCGTCGTAGCCGCACAGCGCGACCACGCCGGTCGTGCCCAGCACGGTCGCCGCGCTGATGTAGTCGCCGGCGATCGCCAGTCCGTTGCGCATGGGGGACAAGGAGCTGTAGCCGGTGTAGAACTCGTCGAGGTCGTCCCGGTCCGGCCCTGTCATCACGCACAACAACAGCGTGATGGTGGCCACGGCACAGAACGCGACCAGCGACATCGCCTGCGCGTCTCCGCTGAAGTCCGTCATCGTCCGGCCTCCCGTCCGCCAGCGTCCCGCTTGCCGGACTCCCGCCTGGCGTCCACCGCGGCCTCCTTGCGGATACGGTCCGCGAGCGGGTCGACGTAGCGGCTCGCCGTGTGCTCGTACAGCCATATCGCCAGCCAGGTGACGGGCAGTTGGAGCAGCGCGAGCAGCAGGCCGGTGGGCAGCCCGTCGGTGACCGTGCTCGTCATGAACCCGGGCGCGAAGGCGGACAGGATCAGGAAGAGGGTGAAGTACCCGAGCGCGGTGAGCGTCGCCACGCGCCGCTGCCAGCGGTAGGCGGTGCGCAGGACCCGCAGGTCGCTGTGGTGCCCGAGGGGCGGGTGGTCCGGGGTTCGGGGGCGTGGCGGTGCGGGGGGTTCCGGCGGGGGCGGGGGTTGCCAGGGGTAGGTGGCATACGACGGGGACGAAGTCGCCGAGGGGGCCGGGTACCGCGGGTACGGCGCGAACGGGTCGTGCCGGCCATGCCGGTCGTGCGGGTCATGCCGGTCGTGCGGGTCGTACGGGTGGTACGGGGAGGACATCCCGGTGCTCCTTGCGTGGCTCGGGTCCGGTGCGGCGGACCGCAGGGAGGTGGGGGGTGAGCGAGCCTCGCACGTTACTGCGCGGTACCGGGCCGACGCGAGGGTTTCACCAAACTGAGTGGTCGGTATGCGCTTACTACATCGAACCGTGTCTGACCTGGGGTGTTACCCCGGTTAACTCGGACTTTTGGAAACGGCTGTGCGGCTACCGCGTGCGATCCCGGAACTACTGGAGGTGAATGACGAGGGCGCCCCGCGCTGCCGGGCACCGCCTCGGCCCGCCCGCCGTCCTGCCTAGTCCCACCAGAACGACCAGGTGGTCCGCCCCACAAGGCTCCTCGCGTACTCGGGGAACGGCGAGGGCGGGTCATCGACGATGTTGTTCGCGGTGGAAAGCACATGCTCCAAGGCGAGCAGGTCCGCGTGCTCCGCTTCGACGGGCGGTCTCGCGACCGAGACGTGCAGCTCGTTGCCGAACACCGCCACGACCTCGGCGCCGAAGCGCTGCTCCCAGCTCCGTAGCAGTGCGCACAGGAGGGCGAGTGGTGCCCCCGCGGGCCGGCCGGTCAAGGCCAGTACATCGCTGCCGCGCTGGGCCGGGACGAGAACGAGGCGACACTCCTCCAGCCCGAACCGGCCCGTGTCGATGAGCCCGGCCAGCAGGCCTGACGCAGCCTCCCCGGGCGCCGGGCCCGCGGACGTGACCGGCACCTCCGGCGCCAGGCCCGGCCACTGTTCGAAGGGCGGGCCGGGGTCGTGGGGCCACGGCTCGGTTCCTTCGGGCACTGGGGCCGGCGTCGGGTCCGTCCAGAACGGCAGCCTCCTGCGGCGGTACTCGGCGAAGTCCGCGGCCAGCACCTCGTCCAGGCGGACGGCGTCGATGTGATCCGGGCCGAGGGGCCTTCCCATGGAGTCGGGCCGGCACAGGAGGGGAACCACACCGTGTGTTCTCTGCTTGTTCAGCAGGTGCGGCCACAGCCGTTCGACGTCGTCAGGGAATTCGTCGGAGACCCACGGACGTACGGGACCGCGGGACAGGAACCCGCCGGGAGGCAGACCGTCGGGCAGGGAATTCGGCATGGTCGCACGGTAGAGGGCGGTACTGACAACGCGGCCGTGGACGGCGGTCAGAGCGAGCGCGTATAGCGGATCCCGGGGCGGCCGTCGACGGTGAGCTCTTCGACGGCGGTGAAGGCGTTCCTCGCCAGGACGGCCCGGGAGGCGAGATTGTCCAGGGTGGTGACCGCGAACAGGGACGTCAGCCCGTACGCCGTACCGGCCATCCGGCACATCTCCGCCACCGCCGCCGTGGTGACGCCCCGGCCCGCCGCCCGCTCGCCCGTGCGGTAGCCCAGTTCCGCGCAGCCGTCCTCGACGTCGACCAGGTTGACCCGCCCGACGAGTTGCCCGTCGCCGTCCAGCACGACATGGAAGTGGCAGATCCCGGCATCCTGTTCGGCCAGCAGCGCCTGGTGCCTGGCGGTGAATCCGGCAGGGGTGAAGTAGGCGTCCCCGCGATCCGGCACCGTACGGGCGAAGTACTCGCGGTTCTCCCGCTCGAAGGCCAGCACCGCATCCGCGTGATCGGCCCGAAGCCGCTCCAACGTCACCATGACCCGCAGGATATGGACACGGATGTGCCCAACCGAAACTGTTTTGTCCGGCTGCTCGTCCTGGGGAAGCGAGGGCCGGCGGACGGGAAACCATGGTGGCTGGAGCGGGTGGCGGTATGGCGTCGACGGTGAAGGCGGTGGCGCCGTCGTGGGCGCGGGGGCGGGTGATCGCCGCGCTCGCCGTCGTGACGGCGGGGCTGCTGGCATTCCACCGGGCGGTGCCCAACTCCGTCGGGCGCCTGGGCAGTCTGCTGGAGGCGTTCCTCCCGTGGCTCGGCCTGGTGGTCGTCGTGCTGCTCGGCCTGGCCCTGCTGCGTCGTTCCGGGATCGCGCTGGTGTGCCTGCTGTTGCCGGTGGCGGCCTGGACGCATCTCTTCGGCGGGCTGCTCCTGCCCGCGGCCGAGCCCGGCGCGCACGACCTCGTCGTGGTGCAGCACAACGTCAGCGACGACAACCCCGACCCGGCGGGCACGGCCCGCGCGCTGGCCGGAGCTGAGCCAGATCTCATCGCGCTGGAGGAACTGGTGCCGCCGGCGCTGCAGACCTACGAGGAGGCCCTCGCCGCCGATTTCCCGTACCACGCCGTTCGCGGGACTGTCGGGCTCTGGTCGAGGTATCCGATCAGCGGTGCGCGGTTGGTGGACATCAAGCCCCGGGGGCTGGTGGACGACTGGCGGCGCGGGCTGCGCGCCGTGGTGCACACGCCGTACGGCGACATCGCGGCGTATGTCGCGCACCTGCCCTCGGTCCGCGTCGGGGTGACCGGCCTGGCGTCCTCCCGGCGCGACGAGAGCGCCGGACTGCTGGGCGAGGCCGTCGCCGCCGAGAAGCTGAGCAGGGTGATCCTGCTGGGCGACCTCAACGGCACGGTCGACGACCGCGGACTGGACCCGCTGACCTCACGGATGAACGTGGCGGAGCGGGGTTTCGCCCTCAGTTTCCCCGCCGCGCTGCCGCTGGCGCGGATCGACCAGGTCATGGCCCGCTCGGCGACGGTCGGCCGCATCCGCACCCTGCCCGCCACCGGCAGCGACCATCTGCCGGTCGCGGTCAGCGTCCGTCTTCCTTGAGGACCTCCTCGTCCTCGGGGACTGCCTTGAGCACCGGAAACCGCCTCGGCGCCAGCAGCAACAGCACCAGGAAGGCCAGTGCCGCCGCGCACGACGCCCCCAGATACACGGCGTGCACCGCGTCGGCGATGGCCCGCCTGGTGGCCTCGGGGGCCGTGCCGCCGGAATCCAGCGCGCGCGTGACCGAGTCCAGGTCGCTCGCCCCGCCGAGCCGCGACGCCAGTACGCCGTTCGCCACGGCGCCGAAGAGCGCGGCGCCCAGCGTCTGGCCCGTCTGCCGGCAGAAGAGGACGGATGCCGTCGTCGTCCCCCGCTCCGACCAGCCCACCGTCGACTGCACGCCCACGATCAGCGGCAGTTGGAACAGGCCCAGCGCCGCCCCCAGCAACAGCATCAGCAGCGTCGGCTGCCAGGCCTGCCCGGGATAGGGCAGGAACAGGAACGCCAGCAGGATCAAGGCCGCCGTGCCGATCCCCAGCATCGCCGTGTTGCGGAAGCCGATCCTTCGGTACACGTGCTGGCTGAAGGCCGCCGACACCGGCCAGCTCAACGTCCACACGGACAGCACGAATCCGGCCGCCACCGGGGCCAGACCGAGGACCGCCTGGGCGTACGTCGGCAGGAAGACCGCCGGTGCCACCATCAGCAGACCCAGCGCGCCCAGCGCCAGATTCACCGCCGCGATCGTCCGGCGGCGCCACACCCAGCCGGGGATGATCGGGTCGGCCGCCCGGCGCTCCACCAGCACCACGACCGCCGCCAGCGCGAGTCCCGTGCCGAAGAGGGCCAAGGACGGTGCCGACAGCCACGGCCACGCCACCCCGCCCTGCACCAGCGCCGTCAGCAACACGCCCCCGCACACGAACACCGCCAACGCGCCCGCCCAGTCGACACGCGCGCGCGTGGCCGCCCGCTCACGCTCCGGCTCGTGCAGATGGCGCACGATCAGCCACAACGCCACCGCCCCGATGGGCAGGTTGATGAGGAAGATCCAGCGCCAGTCGGCGTACGCGGCCAGGACCCCGCCCAACCCCGGCCCGGCCACCGCCGAGACCGCCCACACCGTGGACAACTTGGACTGGATCTTCGGGCGTTGCTCGAGCGGGTACAGATCCGCGGCCAGGGTCTGGACCGTGCCCTGAAGGGCCCCGCCGCCCAGCCCCTGCACGATCCGGAACGCGATCAGCGCCCCCATGTTCCAGGCCACCGCGCACAGCAGCGAGCCCAGCAGGAACACCGCCGCGCCCGCGACCAGCACCGGCTTGCGGCCGAAGGTGTCGGAGAGCTTTCCGTAGACCGGGAGAGTCACCGTCACGGCCAGCAGATAGCCGGAGAAGAGCCAGGAGAAGACCGAGAAGCCGCCGAGGTCGCCGACGATCTGCGGTACGGCCGTGGAGACGATGGTGGAGTCGAGGGCCGCCAGCGCCATCGCGAGCATCAGGGCCGCGACCACGGCTCCCCGTCTGTCGGTTCCGGTGCGCTGTGCGGTGTCGCGTATCGCGGGTGTCGTACTGCCCACCGGGTTTCCTCTCCCTTTGGTTTCCCCTTGCATCTATCGGCCGCCGAACAGCTTCCCACTTGCACCTCACGTCGCGGGAGGGCGGAGCCTGGATGCGTCGGACGGCGGAGGCGACCCCGAGAAGAGGTCCACCGTCCGGAGGACTGCCCCTAGGGGAACCTCCGTACGAGGTCTCGGGGAGGGTTCGTACCGCCGGAGGACGAGAGGGGCCACGGCTCGTCCTTAGCCTGGCTTTACGCCGCTGGGGGGCGGCTGACCGAACCGGCGGGGGTGGGGTTTTCCCCCGCACAAGACGGGGCCGGGCACCAGCGCGCCGGGCCCTTCCCCGCAACGAGACTGACGGGCGTAGCCAGTTCTCGTGATTCACCTGATTCATCCGCTGAGCGACTTACCCACCTGCTGACCGACATAGGAGACATACCGTGACATCGGCTGTGACCATTCCCAGGCACGGGGGTACTGGAAGGCGTACGGCCGTTGCCGCGCGGGCGCGCCAGGTCGTCAAGGCGTACGGGTCGGGGGAGACCCGTGTCGTCGCCCTCGACCACGTCGACGTGGACATCGCGCGCGGGCAGTTCACCGCGATCATGGGCCCCTCGGGGTCCGGCAAGTCCACCCTCATGCACTGCCTCGCCGGGCTCGACACCGTCACCAGCGGCCAGATCTACCTCGACGACACCGAGATCACCGGGCTGAAGGACAAGAAGCTCACACAACTGCGCCGGGACCGGATCGGGTTCATCTTCCAGGCGTTCAACCTGCTGCCGACGCTCAACGCCATCGAGAACATCACGCTGCCCATGGACATCGCCGGGCGCAGGCCCGACAAGCAGTGGCTCGCGCGCGTGGTGGACACCGTGGGACTTTCCGACCGGCTCAAGCACCGGCCCACCCAGCTCTCCGGAGGCCAGCAGCAGCGCGTCGCCGTCGCCCGCGCCCTGGCCGCCCGGCCGGAGATCATCTTCGGTGACGAGCCGACCGGAAACCTCGACTCGCGCGCGGGCGCCGAAGTACTCGGCTTCCTGCGGCGGTCCGTGGACGAGCTCGGGCAGACCATCGTGATGGTCACGCACGACCCCGTCGCCGCCTCCTACGCCGACCGCGTGCTGTATCTCGCCGACGGGCGCATCGTCGACGAGATGTACAAGCCGACCGCCGACGCCGTCCTGGACCGCATGCGGTGTTTTTCTGGGGGGCACCCCCAGACCCCCGACGTCGACGCCCGGGGGCGTACGTCATGACCGTCCTGAAGACCTCCATGCGCAACTTCTTCGCGCACAAGGGGCGCATGGCCCTGTCGGCCGTGGCGGTGCTCCTGTCCGTCGCCTTCGTGTGCGGGACGCTGGTGTTCACCGACACGATGAACACCACCTTCGACAAGCTCTTCGCCGTCACCTCCTCCGACGTCACCGTCAGCCCCAAGGAGGCCAAGGACGAGGACGACGGCGCCGGCACGGGTCGCCCGGCATCGCTGCCCGCCTCCACCGTGGAGCAGGTCGCGGCTGTCGACGGCGTCAAGAAGGCGGAGGGCGCGGTCGCCTCGATGAGCGTGACCGTCGTCAACTCCGAGAACAAGAACATGGGTTCCTCCACCGGCGCGCCCACCATCGCCGGCAACTGGACCCGGAACGACCTGAAGTCCATGGAGATCACCTCCGGCCACGCCCCGCGCGGGCCCACCGAGGTCATGGTCGACGCGGACACCGCCGACAAGCACGACCTGAAGCTCGGCGACGAACTGCGCACCATCGCCGCCACCGGCGACATCCGCGCGCGGATCGTCGGCATCGCCTCCTGGAAGGTGACCAACCCGGGCGCGGCCGTCGTCTACTTCGACACCGAGACCGCCCAGCGCACCCTGCTCGGCACGACCGGCCGTTTCACGCAGGTCTCCGTCACCGCGGCGGACGGCGTGAGCGACGCGCGGCTCAAGCAGGACATCGCGCAGGCCCTGGACGGCACGTACAAGATCCAGACGGCCGAGGAGACCGCCGACGAGAACCGCCAGGACGTCGGCGAGTTCATGAACGTCATGAAGTACGCCATGCTCGGCTTCGCCGGGATCGCGTTCCTGGTCGGCATCTTCCTGATCATCAACACCTTCTCGATGCTGGTCGCCCAGCGCACCCGCGAGATCGGCCTGATGCGGGCGATCGGTTCGTCCCGCCGGCAGATCAACCGCTCCGTGCTCGTGGAGGCCCTGCTGCTGGGATTCGTCGGCTCGATCCTCGGCGTCGGCGCCGGGGTCGGCATCGCGATCGGCCTGATGAAGCTCATGTCGATGGCCGGCATGAACCTCTCCACCGACGACCTGACGGTGAAGGTGACGACCCCCGTCGTCGGCCTGGTCCTCGGCGTCGTCGTCACCGTCCTGGCCGCCTACCTGCCCGCCCGCCGGGCCGGCAAGGTCTCCCCGATGGCCGCCCTGCGCGACGCCGGCACACCGGCCGACGGCAAGGCCGGCTGGGTGCGCGGCCTGCTCGGACTGCTCCTCACGGGCGCCGGCGCCTACGGACTCTTCGTGGCCGCCACGGCCGACAAGGCGAGTGACGGCGCGCTGATGCTGGGCGGCGGTGTGGTGCTGACCCTGATCGGCTTCGTGGTCATCGGTCCGCTGCTCGCGGGCGGCGTGGTCAGGGTGATCAGCGCGGTCCTGCTGCGGGCCTTCGGCCCGGTCGGCCGCATGGCCGAGCGCAACGCCTTGCGCAACCCGCGCCGTACCGGTGCGACCGGCGCAGCCCTGATGATCGGCCTCGCCCTGGTCGCCTGCCTGTCGGTGGTCGGCTCCTCGATGGTCGCCTCGGCGACGAGCGAGCTGGACAAGTCGGTCGGCGCGGACTACATCGTCATGGCCCAGCAGCAGCGCATCGTGCCGCAGGCCGAGAAGGCGATGCGCGAGACGCCGGGTCTCGCCCACGTCACCCGCTACAAGGAGATCGACGCCACCCTGACCTCGCCGGACGGCAAGAAGGACGACTCCGGCCTCACCGCCGCCGACCCGACCTACGCCGAGGACCTGCGCCGTACCACCACGGAGGGCACCCTCTCCGCCGCCTACGGCAAGGACGCCATGTCGGTCGGCTCCGACTACGCCAAGGAACACGGCGTGCACGTCGGCGACACCATCACCGTCGCCTTCAAGGGCGGCGAGACGGCGAAGCTGAAGGTCGCGGCCATCACGGACGACGACACCTCCATCGACCAGGGCGCGCGCTACACCAGCATCGAGACCCTGTCGAAGTACCTCCCCGCCGAGAAGATCCCGCAGAACGTGATCATGTTCGGCAAGGCGAAGGACGGCCAGGAGGAGGCGGCGTACGCGGCCCTGAAGAAGTCGCTGCACGAGTACCCGCAGTACCAGGTCCGCGACCAGACCGACTACAAGGAGGAGCTCAAGGACCAGGTCGGCCAGCTCCTGAACATGGTCTACGGCCTGCTGGCCCTGGCGATCATCGTCGCCGTCCTGGGCGTGGTGAACACCCTGGCCCTGTCGGTGGTCGAGCGGACGAGGGAGATCGGCCTGCTGCGCGCGATCGGCCTCTCCCGCCGTCAGCTGCGCCGCATGATCCGCATGGAGTCGGTGGTGAT
This sequence comes from Streptomyces sp. NPDC051243, assembly GCF_044455405.1. NCBI lineage: Bacteria > Bacillati > Actinomycetota > Actinomycetes > Kitasatosporales > Streptomycetaceae > Streptomyces > Streptomyces sp. NPDC051243. Next base: position 606,894 of record NZ_JBITES010000002.1, read on the forward strand.
CGCCCTGTTCGGCGCCCTGCTGGGCCTCGGGCTCGGCATGGGCTGGGGCGCGACGGCCCAGCAGCTCCTGGCTCTGGAGGGCCTGAACGTCCTGGACATCCCGTGGCCGACGATCACCGGGGTCTTCATCGGCTCGGCGTTCGTGGGGCTGTTCGCGGCGCTGATCCCGGCGTTCCGGGCGGGCCGGATGAACGTACTGAACGCGATCGCGACCGAGTAGCCACCGCACACGGGGGTTGCGGGGGACGGGCCCGGTCCGGAGTGATCACCTTCCGGACCGGGCCCGCAGCCATGACTGGCGGCGACGAACGGCGAATGGCAACCGGCCTACCGGCCTACTCGCCCTGCCCGGTCTGCCGCTTGAGGAGTACGACGCCGTAGGCGGTGCCGTGGACCGTGTACCGGGCGTCGGGGTGGAGGGCCTTGGCGTAGGCCTCGACGTCGCGGTAGCGCTTGCGGGAGTTGTCGAGGGCGATGAAGTCGGGGTTGATGCCGCGCGTATTGGTGATCCAGAAGACGCGGCACCGTGAGGTGAGCCGGCTGATCGGAGCGATGTTCGCCTCGACGGACGCCCCGTCCGGCACCCCGGAGAGCAGCCGTTCGATGGCGCTCACGCGCGCGGGCTTGCGATAGATCTCGCCCTCGGTCAGGGCGGCCAGCGGCAGCGAGGTGGTGAGCGCGAGGGACGCGGCGGCGACGGCGGCGGGCAGGTGATGGACGTACGACCGCAGCCACGCGCGCGGGCTGCGCCGGGCGCTGTCGAGGGCGTCGACGAGGGCGAGGGTGACGACGGGCATGAGCACGGCGCTGTAGTGCCAGTCGGTGCCCCAGTACTCCGGGTAGGAGGACACGAACCGCCACCCGAGGGTGGGCAGGGCGACGAGCAGGATCGGGGACCGCAGGGCGAGCAGCCCCGCGGTGGGGATCAGCAGCCAGCCGAGCGTGCGCAGCTTGGTGTCGAGGCCGTCGAAGGGGCCGCCGCCGCCCGAGTCGTCGACCTTGTTCCAGTAGTCGTAGGTGCCGGCGCTGTTGAAGCTCGGTATGACGACCAGGAGCGTGACGGCCACGGCCACCACGCCGAGGACGGCGACGCCGATCGCGTACCGGGCGGCGCGCGGGGAGCCGCCCTGCCGGGCCCTGAGGGCGACGACCAGGGCGATGGCGGCGAGCGTCATGCCCAGGTCCTCCTTCACGAGGACGAGGGGCAGCGCCCACAGCAGGGCGGCACGATGGCGCCGGGCGAGCAGCGCCTCCAGGCTGAAGGCGATGAGCGGTACGGCGAAACAGATCTCGTGGAAGTCGAAGTCGACGGCCTGCTGCAGCCCCCACGACAGCCCGTACGAGACGCCGATCGCGAGCCCGCGCGGCCGCCCCAGCAGCCGGGCGGCGGCCCGGGTCACCGGAACGGCGGACAGGGCGAAGAGCGCGGCCTGCGCGACGAGCAGCGTGACCGGCGAGGGAAAGACCCGGTAGAGGGGCGCGAGGAGGGCGGTCACGGGGCTGAAGTGATCGCCCAGGATGTTGAAGCCCGGCGCCTTGAGGTCGGCCACGGGGGCTTGCAGATGCGCGTAGGAGCGGATGACCTGCTCGAATATGCCGAGATCCCAGGACCGCTGCCCCAGATGCCGGTAACGCCCGACGGAGACGACCGCATAGCCGACGAACAGCACCGCGGCGAGCAGCCACGGATCACGCCGGCCCGCGTCGGACCGCTCGGTCCCCGAGGAGCGGGGCGTGTCCTGCGCCGGTATGTGGGGTTCGCAGGAGGTGCTCGGCGTCGCGGAGGGAGCGGGGGAGGGCATGAGGGGACCTTACGCGGTGTACATGTGTGGCCTTCACTCGCAGGGGTGACTGCGGCACCTTCAAACCCCGACCTGTGTGTCTCAGCCCGTCCGGGGGCGGCAGCCCTCAGGGACGGCCGGGGTCGAAGGGGCAGCGCCCCTGGAGGACGGGACGGGTAGGGGCGGCGGGGGCGAAAACCCGCCCGCGGCAACCGCAACCCCGGGCACCAGAGAACGCACGTTATCCACAGCCCCCGCACCCGCCCGCGCAGCGACGTACGCTGGATAACCCCCGGCCCGTACCTCGCGTCGGGCCCTTCGTGTTGCCCACCCCGGACGGAAGCGCCCCCGAATGAGCCTGCACGGTCTGCTCGACGCCGTAGTCAAGGACACCGCCCTCGCGGAAGCGATCACGGCGGCCGCAGACGGCAACCGCATGCACGTCGACCTGGTCGGCCCCCCGGCGGCCCGCCCGTTCACGATCGCCGCCCTCGCCCGCGGCACCGACCGCCCGGTGCTCGCGGTGACGGCGACGGGCCGCGAGGCCGAGGACCTGGCGGCGGCCCTGCGCTCCCTCCTCCCCCCGGAGGGCGTCGTGGAGTACCCGTCCTGGGAGACCCTCCCGCACGAGCGCCTCAGCCCGCGCAGCGACACCGTGGGCCGCCGCCTGGCCGTACTGCGCCGCCTCGCCCACCCGCGCGCGGACGACCCCGAGACGGGCCCGGTCTCCGTCGTCGTGGCCCCCGTCCGCTCGGTCCTGCAACCCCAGGTCAAGGGCCTCGGTGACCTGGAGCCGGTGGCCCTGCGCACCGGGCAGACCGCCGACCTCAACACCATCGTCGACGCCCTGGCCGCCGCCGCGTACGCGCGCGTGGAGCTCGTCGAGAAGCGCGGCGAGTTCGCCGTACGAGGCGGCATCCTGGACGTCTTCCCGCCCACCGAGGAACACCCGCTGCGCATCGAGTTCTGGGGCGACGACGTCGAGGAGATCCGCTACTTCAAGGTCGCCGACCAGCGCTCCCTCGAAGTCGCCGAGCACGGCCTGTGGGCGCCGCCCTGCCGCGAACTCCTCCTCACCGACGACGTCCGCGCACGCGCGCGTGCCCTCGCCGAGGAGCACCCGGAGCTCGGCGAACTGCTCGGCAAGATCGCCGAGGGCATCGCTGTCGAGGGCATGGAGTCCCTCGCGCCCGTCCTCGTCGACGACATGGAGCTGCTGCTCGACGTCCTGCCCAAGGGCGCCATGGCCGTCGTATGCGACCCGGAGCGGGTGCGCACGCGGGCCGCCGATCTCGTGGCGACGAGTCAGGAGTTCCTGCAAGCCTCCTGGGCCGCCACGGCCGGGGGCGGCGAGGCGCCCATCGACGTCGGCGCGGCCTCCCTGTGGTCCATCGCGGACGTCCGCGACCGCGCGCGCGAGCTGGACATGATGTGGTGGTCGGTCTCGCCGTTCTCGGCCGACGAGACGCTCGACGCGGACACCCTCAAGCTCGGCATGCACGCCCCCGAGTCCTACCGCGGCGACACCGCGAAGGCGCTCGCCGACACCAAGGGCTGGCTCGCCGACGGCTGGCGCACGGTCTTCGTGACCGAGGGCCACGGCCCGGCGGCCCGCACGGTCGAGGTGCTCGGCGGCGAGGGCGTCGCGGCCCGCCTGGAGGCCGACCTGGGGGAGATCTCCCCGTCGGTCGTCCATGTCGCCTGCGGCTCGATCGAGTACGGCTTCGTCGACCCGGTGCTCAAGCTCGCCGTGCTCACGGAGACCGACCTGACGGGGCAGAAGGCGGCCGGCAAGGACGGCGCCCGGATGCCGGCCCGCCGCCGCAAGACCATCGACCCGCTCACCCTGGAGACCGGCGACTACATCGTCCACGAGCAGCACGGCGTCGGCCGCTACATCGAGATGGTGCAGCGCACCGTCCAGGGCGCCACGCGCGAGTACCTGGTCGTGGAGTACGCCCCCGCCAAGCGCGGCCAGCCCGGCGACCGGCTCTACATCCCCACCGACCAGCTGGAGCAGATCACCAAGTACGTCGGCGGCGAGGCGCCCACGCTGCACCGCCTGGGCGGCGCCGACTGGACCAAGACCAAGGCGCGGGCCAAGAAGGCCGTCAAGGAGATCGCGGCCGACCTGATCAAGCTGTACAGCGCGCGCATGGCGGCGCCCGGCCACGCCTTCGGCGCGGACACCCCCTGGCAGCGCGAGCTGGAGGACGCCTTCCCGTACGCCGAGACGCCCGACCAGCTGACGACCATCGCCGAGGTCAAGGAGGACATGGAGAAGTCGGTCCCGATGGACCGCCTGATCTGCGGCGACGTCGGCTACGGCAAGACGGAGATCGCGGTCCGCGCCGCCTTCAAGGCGGTCCAGGACGGCAAGCAGGTGGCCGTACTGGTCCCCACGACCCTGCTGGTCCAGCAGCACTTCGGGACGTTCTCCGAGCGCTACTCGCAGTTCCCGGTGAACACCCGGGCCCTGTCCCGCTTCCAGACCGACACGGAGGCGAAGGCGACCCTGGAGGGCCTGAAGGACGGCTCGGTGGACATCGTCATCGGCACCCACCGGCTGTTCTCCTCGGAGACCAAGTTCAAGGACCTGGGCCTGGTCATCGTCGACGAGGAGCAGCGCTTCGGCGTCGAGCACAAGGAGCAGCTGAAGAAGCTGCGCGCGAACGTCGACGTGCTGACGATGTCCGCGACCCCGATCCCGAGGACCCTGGAGATGGCGGTCACGGGAATCCGCGAGATGTCGACGATCACGACCCCGCCCGAGGAGCGCCACCCGGTCCTGACCTTCGTCGGCCCGTACGAGGAGAAGCAGATCGGCGCCGCGATCCGCCGCGAACTGCTGCGCGAGGGCCAGGTCTTCTACATCCACAACCGGGTCGAGTCGATCGACCGGGCGGCCGCCCGGCTGCGCGAGATCGTCCCCGAGGCGCGCATCGCGACGGCGCACGGCCAGATGTCGGAGCAGGTGCTGGAGCAGGTGGTCGTCGACTTCTGGGAGAAGAAGTTCGACGTTCTCGTGTCGACCACGATCGTCGAGTCCGGCATCGACATCTCCAACGCCAACACCCTGATCGTGGAGCGCGGCGACAACTTCGGCCTGTCCCAGCTGCACCAGCTGCGCGGCCGCGTGGGCCGGGGCCGCGAGCGCGGTTACGCCTACTTCCTGTACCCGCCGGAGAAGCCCCTCACGGAGACGGCCCACGAGCGCCTGGCCACCATCGCCCAGCACACCGAGATGGGCGCGGGCATGTACGTCGCCATGAAGGACCTGGAGATCCGCGGCGCGGGCAACCTCCTCGGCGGCGAGCAGTCCGGCCACATCGCGGGCGTCGGCTTCGACCTGTACGTCCGTATGGTCGGCGAGGCGGTCGCGGACTACCGCGCCTCCCTGGAGGGCGGCGTGGAGGAAGAGCCGCCGCTGGAGGTCAAGATCGAGCTCCCGGTCGACGCGCACGTCCCGCACGACTACGCGCCCGGCGAGCGCCTCCGCCTCCAGGCCTACCGCTCCATCGCCTCCGCCAACACCGAGGAGGACATCAAGGCCGTACGAGAGGAACTCACCGACCGCTACGGCAAGTTGCCCGAGCCGGTCGAGAACCTCCTCCTGGTGGCGGGCCTTCGGATGCTGGCCCGCGCGTGCGGCGTCGGCGAGATCGTCCTGCAGGGCAACAACATCCGCTTCGCGCCGGTGGAGTTGAGGGAGTCCCAGGAGCTGCGGCTCAAGCGGCTGTACCCGGGCACCGTCATCAAGCCGGCGGTGCACCAGGTGCTGGTGCCGCGCCCGAAGACCGCGAAGGTGGGCGGGAAGCCGCTGGTCGGGCGGGAGTTGCTCGGGTGGGTCGGGGAGTTCCTGGCGTCGATCCTGGGTTCGTGAGCCGGGCGGGGTGCGGTACGCGGCCGCCCGGACACGACCTAGTCGGCCGCGACCCGCACCTCCGTGTTCTGGCAGGCGTGCAGCAGCCACCTGCCGTCGTCCTGCCTGGTCATGACGTACAGCGGGGCGCCCTCCGTGTCGCCCTTGGGCGAGTGGTAGACCTGCCGGACCTTGACGGCCGCCACGTCGGGCCGCAGGAACTGTGTGTGCACGACCTCGTAGGTGACCTCGCCGTCCCAGGTCGCCGTGGGCAGCACGGCTCGGGTGAACTCGGCGATCGCGTCGAGGCCGATGAGGACCTTGCCGTGGGCCGTGGTCCAGAGGGCGTCGGGGTGGAAGAGGGCGAGGAAGCCGTCGGGGTCCTTGGCGCGCTGGGTGCGTTCGACGGTGGCGACGACCTGCTCGATGGCCTTGAGGTCCGCCTGTTCGACGGACTTGTCAGTGGTCTCCGTAGTCATGCGGATCACTGTGATACCTCATGTGGACTTGAGGTCAAGTGTCGTCCCGGAACTCCTTGCGGAACAGCATTGCCGCCAGCGTCCGGAACACCTCCTCGGGATCCTTGTCGCCGACCGGTCCGTCGAGGTTGTGGCTGAGGAGCAGCGTCGCGAAGCCGTGGGCCAGGGACCAGGCCGCGACGCCGGCCAGACGGGTGTCGATGCCGAGGTTCTCGGGCCGTACGGCGGAGACGGCGCCGCGCAGTGCGTCGCTGACGAGGGCGCGGGCCGTGGCCAGTTCGAGGTCGTCGGCGCGCAGCAGTTCGGGGGTGAACATCACCTGGAAGTGGGCGGGGTGCTCGCGCGCGAAGCGGACGTAGCGAACCCCCGCGTCCTTGAGGTCCCCGGCCTTGTTGAGCGTGTCCGCGAGCAGCCCGAGCCCCTCGGCGGCGATCGCCGTCAGTAGGCCGGTGCGGTCCTTGAAGTGATGTGCCGGTGCCGCGTGCGAGACGCCGGCACGGCGGGCGAGATCGCGCAGGCTAAGTGCGTACGGGCCGTCGACGGCGATGACGTCCAGCGCCGCGGTGACGATGGCGCGGCGCAGATCGCCGTGGTGATAGGGGCGGCGGACGGACGGTTTCTCGGGGGCCATGGTCAGCAGCGTACGCCCAATCTAGGCATTGACAAGTTCGGGTCGCGCCGGGCAATCTTGTCAGTGTCAAGTTGTGGGTCTCGGGATCCGCGTCATCAGACTGGGGGAGTCGCGTCATGATGAAGCACGACGGCGATCCGGCATCGGGTCGCGTACGTCAGCTGTGGCACCTGCTGGAGCCCCTGCACGCGGTGCTGTATTACGCGCCGGAGGTCTTCGAGGAGGCGACCGCGCTCGGTTACGCCACCGAGAAGCGCTGGCCGAGCTACTTCCCGTACCGGGCCGCGCCGTTGGGGGCCGTCGGGGCGGAGCAGGTCGCGTCCGCCTTCTACAGCTTCAGTCCCCGCATGGTCGCCGAGCACATCGGCCCCGCGTGGAAGATCGCCGGTCCCGAGGCGCTGCTGCGGGCGAGGGTGCGGGGGATCGACCGGGCCTACCGCGCGATATTCGGCGACCGGACGGACAGTCCCGAGCTGGCGAAGGCCGCGGCCCTCGCCCGCCGTGCCGCCGAGGCGGCCGACACCGCGGGCCGCCCGCTCGCCGCGGCCAACGCCGCCCTGGACTGGCCGGAGGCGCCGCACCTCCAGCTCTGGCACGCGGCGACACTCCTGCGTGAACACCGCGGCGACGGCCACATAGCGGCCCTGCTGGTGGCTGGTCTCGATCCCGTGGAGTCGCTCGTGTCCTTCGCGGCGATAGGGGCCGCCTCCGTGGAGCGCTTCGAGAGCCGAGGCTGGAGTCCCGAGGAATGGGCGGCCGCCAGGGGCCGCCTGACCGCCCGAGGTCTGGTCGACGCCGACGGTACGGCCACGGATGCGGGCCGTGAACTGCGCCGCACCGTCGAGGAACACACCGACCGGCTCGCCGCCGCACCCTGGCAGGTCCTGACGATCGAGGAGATCGACTGCCTCGTGGCGCTGCTCGGCGAGTTCTGGGTGGCGGTGCTGTCCTCCGGTCTGCTGCCGTCGGAGACGACGTTGGGGATCGGCAAGGTCTGAGCGAGCCCCGGTGAACCGGCGCGGGGTCGGATGCCGCCTTTCGGCAGTCGTGGGGGAGCCGGCAGTCGTGGGGGAGCCGGCAGTCGGCAGTGGCCGAAGGTCGGTGGTGGTCAGTCGCTGGTGACAGCACGAAGCCGCCCGCGGGAGGCGAGTCTCCGCGGACGGCCTCAGTTCTCAAGGTGGTTCGAGCGAAAGCCCGGCCGTACCGGCGGGCACCGGACCCGGCGTCGGGGGTGCGTCCTCAAGGGCTGCCCCGGGCCGGCGGCGTCCCCGGCGGCGCCGTGACCGGCGGGGCTCAGGTCCACCGTGGTCTGCGGCCTTACGGCTGCTCGGGCCTGTCGCGGTCCACGCCGAGTTCGCGCTCCATCCGCTGCTGCGCGTCGTCGACCTGGCGCTCGTACTTGTCGCCCGTCTTCTCGTTCGCCTTCCGCTCCGCCGCATCGGACATGTCACTGGCCCTATCCTGCGCGTGGCGGTTCTTGAACCTGTCGAAGATGCCCATGCAGAGCTCCTTCCGGAGGTGATTCACCACCGACGATACGCCCGAGTTGTGAAGTATGCGCGATTGGCCCGTTACTGGTCTGTACCTCTTGAATGCCGCCGCGCGCCGGGTCGCTACCGTGTTCGCGACGGTGTACCAGGGAAGGCCGTCCTGTGCGGGCGGAACGGGCAGCAAGGGGAGGGCGCGTCGTGATGCGTCTCAAGGGCGGGGCGGCGAGCGCCGCGGCGATGCTCGGCATGGTGCTGGTGCTGACGGGGTGTGAGAACGTCGACCTGCCCGTGGACAGCGAGCCCTCCGGCTCCGTCCCGGCCACGGGTACCGGCCGTGCCACCAGCCCACTCGACAACCCGGACGGGACGAAGCCGGGCCTCGCGCCCCTCACCTCGGACGCCGACCGCGCCGAGGCGCGGGCCCTCATCGAGAAGGTGACGACGAAGGGCCGCGGCCCCAGGACGGGCTACGACCGGGACGAGTTCGGCTACGCGTGGATGGACTCCGCGCCGGGCGGGGTCCCGTTCGCCCGCAACGGCTGCGACACCCGCAACGACCTCCTCAAGCGCGACGGCGAGGACGTCCGCTACCGCTCCGGCTCGGACTGCGTCGTGAGTTCCATGACCCTGCACGACCCGTACACGGGCCGGACGATCGAGTGGGTCAAGTCCCGCGCCACGGCCGTACAGATCGACCATGTCATGCCGTTGTCGTACGACTGGCAGATGGGCGCCTCCCACTGGCCGAAGGGCAAGCGCCAGGACATCGCCAACGACCCCCTCAACCTCATACCGGTCGACGGCCCGGCCAACAGCTCCAAGGGCGACTCCGGTCCCGCCTCCTGGCTGCCCCCGAACAAGCGGATCCGCTGCTCGTACGCGGTGCGCTTCGCCCAGGTCTCGCTCAAGTACGAACTGCCGGTGACGGCCGCCGACAAGGAGATGATGCTGCGTCAGTGCGGCGGATGACGTGCGGGGACGACGTGCGGGGGACGACGCGTGACGCAACGGCGCGAGGGGCTGCCGAGCGGTGGAGGCGGTGCGCCCGATGCGCCCGGTGCACGGAAAACGGCTGTCCGGTGCAGCCGCCCCGCGCTTACGGTGACGGCATGGAGCTGAAAGTATCGAGCCTCGCCGAACGCCCCGAGATGCTGGACCGGGTCGTCCGGATGGCGAACACCTGGCCGCAGTTCGCGATCCAGGACCTCGTGGGTGACGCCCACTACGGCCGGATCCCCCGTGAACTCCCGGAGTACGCGCTGTTCGCCGAGGACGAGCACGGGGAGGTCGTCGCCCACGCCTACAGCGTGCCGTTCGCCCTTGCCGCCGAGGGCCGTGGCCGGCTGCCCGCCCGCGGCTGGGCCCAGGTGCTGGTGTGGGCCTTCGACGACCTGCGCCGCGGCACCCCGACCGACACGGTCAGCGCCATTTCGGTCGTCATCGCCCCGCACGCCCAGGGCGCCGGCTTGTCCGCCTTGATGCTCTCCGCGATGCGCGACAACGCCCGGGCCCACGGCTTCCGCGAGGTCGTCGCCCCCGTCCGCCCCAACGCAAAGCACCTCGAACCGCACACCCCCATCGAGGAGTACGCCCGTCGCGTACGCCCCGACGGCCTGCCCCACGACCCGTGGCTGCGCGTCCACGCCCGCGCCGGCGCCACCATCGACTCCGTCGCCCCGGCCTCCATGACCGTCGTCGGCTCGCTGGAGCAGTGGCGCGGCTGGACGGGCCTGCCCTTCGACACCGCGGGCGACGTCGAGGTCCCCGGCGCGCTGGTGCCGGTGCGGTGCGAGCCGGAGCGGGACTGCGCGGTGTATGTCGAGCCCAATGTGTGGATGCGGCACCCGCTGTGATTCCGCGTCCGCGGTCACCCCGCCAGGGCTGCCGCACGGGCGAGTTCGAACGCGGGCTCGACGCCGAGTTCCTTTCGCAGGCGGCGCCGGAATTCCTGGTACACCTCCGTGGATCTTCCCGGCGCTCCCAGTGTCATGTGGGCGCGTGCAAGCACTGGCCGTCGAACCCGCTCTGGCGGCCACGGGGGACTGGCTGGCGGGCATCGACATCGGCCCGTGGCTGCCGTTCCCGGCGCTGAGCGACTTCCAGGGGCAGTCCGGCGGTGTCGCCTTCCCCGGCGGCCCCTACCTGGCCTGTCTCCATGTGGCGTGCCTGACGGCGGCGTTGCTGGCGGCCGCGATCAAGGTGCAGGACCGTCGGGAGCCGTGACAGCGTGCCCGTGGCGCACCGCGTGACCTCGAACCCCCCTGAACTCCGGGAAGGCCCCGATGCTCCCCGCAGCGGGAAGGCCTGCCCTTCCCGGTGCGCAGACGGGGCCGCATCGTCACCCAGCGGCATCTCCGCACGGCGCTGCGCCTCGGCGAGACCCTGCGCCTGACCGCCGACCTCGCCCCGTCGCCCGCCGACGCCGCGCAGCCCGCCAGCCGGCCGCTCACCACCCTCGGCGAACTCGCGCGCGGGGGCGCCCTGATGATGCGGACCGGCGGAAACGGCGGCCACGCGCGCGTGCCCGTTCTCACCGACCATGACGTGCTCGCCGGAACGGCCCCCTCCGGGACCCTGCCCGAGAGTGACGAGGAGGCGGTGCTCACCGAGCCCGGTGACGTCGTCGTGCCGGTGGTCGGCGGCGGCTCCATCGCGCGCGTGATCGACGAGACGACCGGCGGCGCCGCCCTGGGGCGCAACCTGGTGCTGCTGCGCCCCGATCCCACGGCGCTCGACCCCTGGTTCCTCGCCGGCTTCCTGCGCGGCACCGCCAACAACCGCCAGGCCAGCAGCTACGCCTCCACCGCCACCCGCCTCGACGTGCGCCGCCTCCAGCTGCCCCGGCTCCCGCTGGACGAACAACGCCGCTACGGCGCGCGCTTCCGCGCACTCGACGAGTTCGAACGGGCGCTCAGGCACGCGGGCCGGCTCGGCGAGCAGCTCGTCCGCGGCATGTACGACGGCCTCACCGACGGGACCGTCGCACCCGACTGATCCGGAAACCAGGCCACTGATCCGGAAGTCAAGCCTCCACTCGACCTGCGCCGTCGTGCGAAATGATCAGCACGACAACGGTTCGGTACAACCGGTGACCGTATGTCGGTGTCGACCTATACGCTCGAAGCGACAATCGCACGACCGAGGTTGTCCCGCACCGGGCAGGCGCGGTCGACCTCGTACGCCCACTTCAGGCATCAGGAGCAGCCATGCACGGCCACGGCTACACGCAGCCGGTGAAGCAGCCGCCGCCGACCGGGTGGCTGGTCTTCCTGCGCGTGTTCTTCGTCGTGATCTCGGTGCTGAGCTTCGGCCTGCTGATGTGGACGATGATGCTCCGCCTGGCCATCGTGACCCGCAAGGCGCTCGACTGGGCCCTGTTCGCGGCCTCGATCGTGGTGGAGATCCTCGGTCTCTACCTGATGGGTTCCGAGCCGGGCGACGAGATCCACACCGTGGGCGGCTGGACGGGCTTCGTCCTTGTCCTGGGCGGCTTGGTGCTCTCGATCTCGTACTACCTCTCCGCGGACATACGCCACTTCCACCAGCTCCGCTTCTCCGGTTACCCGGCGCAGCAGCCCCCGCCCCCGGCCTACGGCTATCCGCAGGCCCAGTCGCCGTACAACGCCGCGACCGTGCCGCAGTCGCCCCCGATACCCCACACGCCGATACCGTCGGCACCCCGCGACGCCGCCCCCCACAGCCCCGTACCGCCGCCCCCGGCCCCGCAGCGCCCGGCGCCCGCCCGCATCGACCAGGTGCGCGCCGAGCTCGACGAGCTCAGTGACTATCTGCGCCAGCACGACAGCCGGCCGGACGGCAACCACGAGGGCGGAAGGTGACCGTGGCGACAGGACGTGTCGTCGCAGGCCGCTATGAACTGTCCACGCTCATCGGACAGGGCGGCATGGGACAGGTCTGGACGGCGTACGACGGGCGGCTCGACCGGCGCGTGGCGGTGAAGCTGCTGCGTCCCGACAAGGTGGCGGGCCAGGAGGCGGACGAGCTGCGCCGGCGGTTCGTGCGCGAGTGCCGGGTCACCGCACAGGTCGACCACCCCGGCCTCGTCACCGTGCACGACGCGGGCAGCGAGGGCGAGGAACTGTTCCTCGTCATGCAGTACGTCGACGGCTCCGACCTCTCCGACCATCTCGCCGAGCACGACCCGTACCCCTGGCAGTGGGCGGTCGCGGTCGCCGCGCAATTGTGCGCCGTGCTGAGCGCCGTGCACGCCGTGCCGATCGTCCACCGCGACCTCAAGCCCCGCAACGTGATGGTGAAGCAGGACGGCACCGTCACCGTCCTCGACCTCGGCGTCGCCTCCGTCATGGACGCCGACACCACCCGCCTCACGCACACCGGCACCCCCATCGGCTCGCCCGCCTACATGGCCCCCGAGCAGGCGATGGGCGGCGCGGTCGGCCCGTACACCGATCTGTACGCACTCGGCGTGCTGCTCCACGAACTCCTCAGCGGCGATGTGCCGTTCTCCGGCTCGACGGCGCTCGGCGTGCTCCACCGGCACCTGTACGAGCCCCCGCTGCCCGTGCGCCGTATCCGCCCCGAGGTCCCCGAGGCGCTCGAAGCCCTGGTGCTGCGCCTGCTCGCGAAGGACCCGCAGCACCGCCCCGCCTCCGCGCAGGAGGTCTACGAGCACCTCGCACTGCTCCTGCCCGCGCGCGGCACGCCCACCGGGGCGCCCCTCGACCCCACCCGCCCCTTCCTGCGCCCCCACGCCCCCTGGCCGGACCGCGCCCGCACCCCGGCGCCCCAGCCCGCCCCGGTCTCGCCCGTTCCCGAGAAGGCCGAGAAGCCGGACGTCGCCCGCGCCGTCGACGAGGTCAAGCGCCTCCTCGGCGAGGGCCGCATCACCCAGGCCGTCGACATCCTCGGCGCGATCCTGCCCACCGCCGCCGAACAGCACGGCGAGCACTCCCCGGTCGTGCGCACCCTGCGCAAGCAGTACGCCGCCACGCTCATGGACGACGGCCAGTACCGGCGCGCACTGCCCGAACTGCGCCGCCTCGCCGACGAACGCGCCGCCGAGGCCGGCCAGGCCGACCCGCAGGCCCTGCGGTACCGCTACGACGCCGCCCAGTGCCTGGAACAGCTCGGCGAACCGGCGGCAGCGCTCGCCGAGTACCGCGCGCTGCTGCCGTACTACGAGAACCAGTACGTCTCCGGCGGCGACCCCGAACTCGCCCACGACGTCCGCCGCCGCATCGGCCACCTCCTCCTCGCCCTCGGCGACCGCCCCGCCGCCCACGACACCCTGGCCCGACTCCTGCTCGACGTGGAACGCCTGCACGGCCCGGCCCACCCGCTGGCGGGCGAGGTGCGGCGGACGCTGCAGTGGCTGGGGCAGGTGCGCGGCTAGCCACACGCGACCCGCAGTCCCCGCCCGACCCGTAGCCCCGGGCTTCTGGGCGAGGCAGGACACGCGCCAACCCGGTTACGGCTCTCGTGCCGGGAAGCGCACCACCCTGTCGGCCCAAGCACAGCGCAGCGCTCGGTGCCCGAAGTCCTGGTGAATCGTTGGTCGAATGGGTTGGCCAGAGCTTGCCCACTGCCTACCATCGATCACCGCAAGACTTTGTGCACCGTCGCACAAGCTCTTCCTCGGGAGGTCTCCTTGCACCGCCGCCGTCGCACCGCGCTCCTCCTCTCCGCCGCGATCGCCGCGGCGCCGCTCCTCACGGCCTGCGGAAACGATGCGCACCCTGGCGCGGCGGCCGTGGTCGGCGGCCAGCGGATCACCGTCGCGCAGCTGGAGAACAGGGTGGACGGGGTACGCGCGGCACAGCGCGCGGCCGTACCGGACGAGGCACAGTACGCGCAGGTCGTCGCCAAGTCCGGCACCCTCCCGCGCGACGTCCTGCACACCATGGTCCTCGACCGGGTGCTGCACCGCGCCGCCCAGGACGCCGGCGTGACCGTCACCCGCAAGGAGCTCCAGGGGATGCGTGCCGACCTGGAGAGCCAGGTCGGCGGCGCCAAGGCGCTGGAGGCGGCCTGGCTCCAGCAGTACGGCATCCCGCCGCAGCGCCTCGACGAGAACCTCCGCCTCCAGCTCGAGGCCCAGAAGCTCGCCACCTCGCTCGGCACAGACACCGGCAAGCCCGCCTTCTGGAACGCCCTGTCCGAGGCGTCCAGGAAACTCGACATCGACCTCAACCCGCGCTACGGCACCTGGGACGTCAAGAAGAGCAGCCGGGCGGACGCGAAGACGCCGTGGGTGCGTGAGGTGACGGCGGCGGGGATCCAGCAGCCGATGTGACGGCAGACGGCGGCCCCCGGCCTGTGGACAACTCGGGGTGCCGTCGGCGACGTGGGTTACGTTCGGATCGTGAACGCAACCAGCTCCGAAGCCGCCCCCGGCCGCATCGTCCTGCTCACCACCAGCCACCGGGTGGCGCCCGGCCTGCTGTCCTGGCCCGCGTGGCAGGCGCTGCACGGCGCCGACCGCGTGCTGTGCGCGGACGGCGCGCACCCGCAGCTGCCGTATCTGCGCGAGGCCGGGATAACGGTCGACGAGGCCGCCCCGACCGCCGAGGAACTGATCGCCGCCTGCGCGGGCGGCCACACGGTCGTGGTCGTCGCGACGGGCGAGGGTGAGCCGGCTCTGACGGACGGCCTGGCACGACTCGCGGGCTCGGGACGCGTCAGCATGCCGGAACTGGAACTGCTCCCCGCCTCCTACGACCTCCCGGGCGCCCGCCTCCTCGACCTCGTCCAGGTCATGGACCGCATCCGCGCCGAGTGCCCCTGGTCCTCCCAGCAGACCCACAAGGGCCTGGCGAAGTACGGCATCGAGGAGGCGTACGAACTGGTCGAGGCGATCGAGGACGGCGACCGCGACGAGCTGCGCGAGGAACTGGGCGACGTCCTGCTGCAGGTCGTCTTCCACTCCCGTATCGCGGAGGAGGACCCGCAGGCCCCCTTCTCCATCGACGACGTCGCCGGCGGCATCGTCGCCAAGCTCATCCACCGCCACCCGCACGTCTTCGGCGACGAGACGGCGACGACCCCCGAGGAGGTCAAGGAGCACTGGCTGCGCACGAAGGCCGTCGAGAAGCAGCGGGAGTCGGTGACCGAGGGCATACCCCTGGGCCAGCCGGGCCTCGCCCTCGCGGCGAAGCTGGCGTCGCGGGTGCGTACGGCGGGCCTGGAGGTGCCGTTGCCGTCGGGCGAGGGCGTCGGGTACGAGCTGCTGGCCATGGCGGTGCGGGCGGAGGCGGCCGGGGTGGACCCGGAGGCGGCACTGCGGGTTGCGGCGCGGGCGTTCCGGGACGAGATCCGTCAGGTGGAGAGCGAGGGCAGAGGTCCGGTGACCTGACACCGGACGCGGTCCGGTCCGTCCACGCCCCGGCAGCGTGCGCCTTCCGCCTGGCTGCTCTCCCGCCCGGGGACCACGCCGCGCGGAACGTGCTCGCCGGGCGGGCGGATACCGTCAAGGAGTGACCGACCGACCCAGCCGCACCAGCCCCACCCCCGAACCCCCCGACCTCTTCACCTGGGAGTTCGCCACCAACCCCTATCCCGCCTACGCCTGGCTCCGCGAGCACGCCCCGGTGCACCGCACGCGCCTTCCCAGCGGCGTAGAGGCCTGGCTGGTCACCCGCTACGGCGACGCGAAGCAAGCCCTCGCCGACAGCCGTCTGTCCAAGAACCCGGCCCACCATGACGAACCGGCCCACGCCAAGGGCAAGACCGGTATCCCGGGCGAGCGCAAGGCCGAGTTGATGACGCATCTGCTCAACATCGACCCGCCCGACCACACCCGCCTGCGCCGGCTCGTCTCCAAGGCCTTCACGCCCCGCAGGGTCGCCGAGTTCGCCCCGCGCGTGCAGGAGCTCACGGACCACCTCATCGACGGGTTCGCGCAGAAGGGGAACGCCGATCTCATCCACGAGTTCGCCTTCCCGCTCCCCATCTACGCCATCTGCGACCTGCTCGGCGTCCCCCGCGAGGACCAGGACGACTTCCGGGACTGGGCGGGCATGATGATCCGCCACCAGGGCGGGCCGAGGGGCGGCGTCGCGCGGTCCGTGAAGAAGATGCGCGGTTATCTCGCCGACCTCATCCACCGCAAGCGCGAGGCACTCCCCGACGCCCCCACCCCCGGCGAGGACCTCATCTCCGGCCTCATCCGCGCCTCCGACCACGGCGAGCACCTCACCGAGAACGAGGCCGCCGCCATGGCCTTCATCCTGCTGTTCGCCGGCTTCGAGACGACCGTCAATCTCATCGGCAACGGCACCTACGCCCTGCTCACCCACCCCGAGCAGCGCGCCCGCCTGCAGACCTCCCTCGCCGCCCACGACACCGCCCTCCTGGAAACCGGCATCGAGGAACTCCTGCGCTACGACGGCCCCGTCGAACTCGCCACGTGGCGCTTCGCCACCGAGCCCCTCACCATCGGCGGGCAGCACATCGCGGCCGGCGACCCCGTTCTCGTCGTCCTGGCCGCCGCCGACCGGGACCCGGAGCGGTTCGCCGACCCCGATGTCCTGGACCTCGGCCGCCGCGACAACCAGCACCTCGGCTACGGCCACGGCATCCACTACTGCCTCGGCGCCCCGCTCGCCCGTCTGGAGGGCCAGACCGCCCTCGCCACACTCCTCACCCGGCTGCCGGATCTGGAACTCGCCGTGGATCCGGCCGAGTTGCGCTGGCGCGGCGGCCTCATCATGCGCGGACTGCGCACGCTTCCGGTGGAGTTCACCCCGCTTGGGTGAGTTCGTCCGCCACCGCAGACGTGACGCGCGCTCAAGTCTGTGATCTTCACGTGATCTGCGCGGCATTAACTTGTGACAAGTGATCGTCTGCCGATAACTTCACGGATCAACGATGGCGCACAGGTTTTCGGGCGCCGTGTTCACTGCTGTCTCGCGAAAGGTCCCCGCATGCTCTCCGGGAACGGTCGTCACCGACGCCCCCGTCAGGCTCCGGCTCTCCTCGTCGCGGCCGGAGTGACCGGCTCCGCCATCGCCATCCCGCTCCTCGGCGCCACGGGTGCGAGCGCCGCCGACGGCAGCGTCTGGGACAAGGTGGCCGACTGTGAGAGCGGCGGCTCCTGGAGCGCCGACACCGGCAACGGACGCTACGGCGGACTGCAGTTGACCCAGGAGGACTGGGACAAGTACGGCGGCCTCGACTATGCCGCGAGCCCCGACCTGGCGAGCCGCTCCCAGCAGATCGCCGTGGCCCAGAAGATCCTCGCGGACCGGGGTGTCGGCGCCTGGCGCACCTGCGGACTGCTCAGCGGGCTCACCAAGGAGTCGGGCTCGGTCGACCTAGACACCGGCGTGGAGGAGGACTCCCCGTCCGAAGTATCCGGATCCTCCGGATTGCTCGATTCATTGAACTCATCCGGCTCATCCCAGTCATCCGGCTCGTCGGGTTCGTCCGGTTCGTCGGAATCCGATGAGTCGTCGAACAGCTCCTCGGACTCCTCGAGCTCCTCCAGTGCCTCGAATTCGCCCGGCTCGTCGAGCGGTTCTTCGGGTGATTCGTCCGAATCGTCCGAGAATCTCTCCTCTTCGCCTGCTTCCCCCTCCACGGCCGACAGCTCCGCAAAGTCCGGCACATCCGACGGCGCGGAGATCTCCCAGTCGCCCGACGGCTCCCCCACGGGGACGCCGACAAGTGACGACCAGGGCAACTCGGAGCAGGGGGCGGGCTCCTGGGGTCTTGTCGACACCGGCGCCGTCGACGCCGCGAAGGCCGATTCCGCGGCCGGCTCCGGGCGTCATCGCGGTGCCAGTGCCGACGAGAGCGGGGCTGCCGACGGCGCCGTCAAGTCCTCCGGCCGCCATGCCTCGTACACCGTCCGTGCCGGCGACACTCTCGCCTCGATCGCCGACTCCCTTGACCTCGACGGCGGGTGGCGGGCGCTGTACCAGGCGAACAAGCAGGACATCGGCGCTGACGCGAACCACATCTTCCCCGGTCAGACCCTCGAAGTCCCTGCCGAATAGGGCGAAAAGCAGCGGGAGTTCGCGCCCCACTTCGCTCCTGAATGTCCGTTTTAGCTGCAGTGAGAGATAGATCTCAGAAGCCCTGATCGTCTTTGTAATTCCGGGAATCGAGTGTCTACGGTCGTGATCGCTCGCCACCAGTGCGAGCCCCGACAGCCGTCACGCCGAATCCTGCCGGCGGCCGTACGGGAACAGTCGTCGCGTCAAGCGCCGTAGGCAGGAGCGGGGGACCCAAGGTTTGCGCCGGGTCCGGCAGTTGAGGCCCTTCGGGGCCGCACGGCCGGAGTCGGCTTGGGGTGAAGTCGCGCAGCGGGAGCCGGAAGGCGAACGTGCGCGGCCGGGCAACTCAACCGGCCCGAACCCGACAGCTCACCTCGCAGGCGTCGGTGAGGGGATCTCTCCATGCTGTTTTCCAGCAAGGGCAAGCACCGTCGTCCGTCCAAGGCCGCTCGCGCCATCGCCGTCGTCGGCGTCACCGGCGCCGCCGCCGTCGCCGCCCCGCTGATGGCGGCCGGCAGCGCCTCGGCCGCCACCGCCTCGGAGTGGGACGCCGTCGCCCAGTGCGAGTCCGGCGGCAACTGGTCGATCAACACCGGCAACGGCTACTACGGCGGTCTGCAGTTCTCCGCCTCCACCTGGGCCGCGTACGGCGGCACGAAGTACGCCGCCACCGCCGACCAGGCCACCAAGGCCCAGCAGATCGAGATAGCCGAGAAGGTCCTCGCGGGCCAGGGCAAGGGCGCCTGGCCGCACTGCGGCACCGGCCTGTCCAGCGCCGCCTACACCGGCTCCTCCGCCGGCGGCTCCTCGCAGAGCAGTGAGAGCACCACCCGCTCCACCGAGCAGCAGTCGGCCTCCCGCTCCGCCGAGCGTCCGGCCGCCGAGAAGAAGTCGAGCAAGACCGTCACCACCCCGACCGGCAAGAAGGTCAAGAAGGGCGACGGCGAGTACAAGGTCGTCAAGGGTGACACCCTCAGCACGATCGCCGAGAAGCAGAACGTCAAGGGCGGCTGGGAGAAGCTGTTCCAGCTCAACAAGGACATCGTCGAGGACGCCGATCTGATCTACCCGGGTCAGCAGCTGCACCTGAAGTAACAGTGCCTCGGTAGCTGAACCACTGCGCCCTCACATCCGTGGACCTCATAGTGAAGACCTCGTGAGGGCCACCCCCGTCCCCACGGGCTCCCCGCTCCGGTGCGTCTTCCCCCGTACGCACCGGGGCGGGGTTTTCTTTTCCCCCGGGACCCCGGAACTCCGCACCGCGTTTTTGTTCCGTTCGGAAACAATTCGCTCTCGGTTCCGTCCACGGGGCGGTCGACCGCTGGCCGATCCGCCGGAGCCGGTTAGGCTCATCTCGCAGCACCCACCGCGGTCTGCGTACCCGCGTCACATCCCAAGAAGGAGATGCTCGTGCCGTCCATCGACGTCGTCGTAGCCCGGGAAATCCTGGACTCCCGAGGCAACCCCACGGTCGAGGTCGAGGTCGGCCTCGACGACGGCAGCACGGGTCGTGCCGCCGTTCCGTCCGGCGCCTCGACGGGCGCCTTCGAGGCCATCGAGCTCCGCGACGGCGACACCAACCGCTACCTGGGCAAGGGCGTCGAGAAGGCCGTCCTCGCCGTCATCGAGCAGATCGGCCCGGAGCTGGTCGGCTACGACGCCACCGAGCAGCGCCTGATCGACCAGGCCATGTTCGACCTGGACGCCACCGACAACAAGGGCTCGCTCGGCGCCAACGCCATCCTCGGTGTCTCCCTCGCCGTCGCCCACGCCGCCTCCGAGGCCTCCGACCTCCCCCTCTTCCGCTACCTGGGCGGCCCGAACGCGCACCTGCTGCCGGTGCCGATGATGAACATCCTGAACGGCGGCTCGCACGCCGACTCCAACGTGGACATCCAGGAGTTCATGATCGCCCCGATCGGCGCGGAGACCTTCTCCGAGGCGCTGCGCTGGGGCGCCGAGGTCTACCACACCCTCAAGAAGGTCCTGAAGAGCAAGGGCCTGGCCACCGGCCTCGGCGACGAGGGCGGCTTCGCCCCCAACCTCGGCTCCAACCGTGAGGCCCTCGACCTCATCCTCGAGGCCATCAAGGAGGCCGGCTACACCCCCGGCGAGCAGATCGCCCTGGCGCTCGACGTCGCCGCGTCCGAGTTCTACAAGGACGGCTCCTACCTCTTCGAGGGCAAGGCGCGCTCCGCCGCCGAGATGACCGAGTACTACGCCGAGCTCGTCGACGCGTACCCGCTCGTCTCCATCGAGGACCCGCTGTTCGAGGACGACTGGGACGGCTGGAAGACCATCACCGACAAGCTCGGCGACAAGGTCCAGCTCGTCGGCGACGACCTGTTCGTCACCAACCCCGAGCGCCTGGCCCGCGGCATCGAGGAGGGCGCGGCCAACGCCCTGCTGGTGAAGGTCAACCAGATCGGCTCGCTGACCGAGACCCTGGACGCCGTCGAGCTCGCCCAGCGCAACGGCTTCAAGTGCATGATGTCCCACCGCTCCGGCGAGACCGAGGACGTCACCATCGCCGACCTGGCCGTCGCCACCAACTGCGGCCAGATCAAGACCGGCGCCCCGGCCCGCTCCGAGCGCGTCGCCAAGTACAACCAGCTGCTGCGCATCGAGGAGATCCTCGACGACGCGGCGGTGTACGCCGGCCGCTCGGCCTTCCCGCGGTACAAGGGCTGACCAGGCTGACCCATACCGGGTTAAGCCTTAGCCAGTCATACGTACGTCCCCGTACTCGGTCCCGTACCGTGTGCGGGGACGTACGCGTGTGAAACGGGAGGCGGGGAAAATGGCCGTGAAGGACCGGGACCGGTTCTCCACCGCGACCAGGATCCGGTTGCTCGGCGAGCAGACGGCGGCCCGTGTCTACCGCTCCCAGACCAAGCGGCAGGCCCGGCGCTCCAGGCTCACCGGACGCGCCGCGCTGCTCGCGCTGGTCGTCTGCTCCATGGTCGTGGCGCTCGCCTACCCGATAAGGCAGTACGTCTCCCAGCGCGCCGAGATCGCCGATCTGGAGCGGCAGAAGGAAGAGGCCGCCAAACGGGTCGAGCAACTGCGCGACACCAAGGCACGCTGGCAGGACGACGCGTACGCCGAACAGCAGATCCGGCAGCGGCTGCACTACGTGATGCCGGGAGAGACCGGCTTCATCGTGGTCGACCCGGACGCCGCCAAGCAGTCGAGGGCCGACGTCGCCGCGGCCGACCGCCCCTGGTACTCGAACATCTGGGACGGCATCGACAAGGCCGACGCCTCCGACCAGTGAACCGACAGATACTTCAGAGAGACTTTCGTACAGGCATGGAAACGCCCCCGCCGCCCACCCCGCGCACCGAGCCCACCGACGCGGACGTCGAGGCCTTCAAGCAGCAGCTCGGGCGTCCGCCGCGCGGGCTGCGCGCGATCGCGCACCGGTGCCCGTGCGGTCAGCCGGACGTCGTCGAGACGGCCCCGCGACTGCCCGACGGCACGCCCTTCCCGACGCTGTACTACCTGACGTGCCCGAAGGCGTCGTCGGCGATCGGCACGCTGGAGGCGAACGGCGTGATGAAGGAGATGACGGCGCGGCTGGAGACCGACGAGGAGCTGGCCGCCGCGTATCGCTCCGCCCACGAGGACTACATCCGGCGCCGCGACGAGATCGAGGAGCTGACGGGCTTCCCGAGTGCGGGCGGTATGCCGGACCGGGTGAAGTGCCTGCATGTGCTGGTGGCGCACTCGCTGGCGGCGGGGCCCGGGGTCAATCCGCTCGGCGACGAGGCGATCGCGATGCTGCCGGAGTGGTGGAGCAAGGGAGCGTGCGTGACGCTGTCCGAGCTGTCCGAGCTGTCCGAGCTGTCCGGGCAGTCCGGGGAATCCGGGGAGTCCGAGGAGGGCGGCCAGTGACCCGGGTCGCCGCCATCGACTGCGGTACGAACTCCATCCGGCTCCTTGTCGCCGACGTACACCCTGAGACCGGCGAACTCGTCGACCTGGACCGCCGTATGACCATCGTGCGGCTCGGCCAGGGCGTCGACCGTACCGGCCGGCTCGCCCCCGAGGCGCTGGAGCGGACCTTCGCCGCGTGCCGTGACTACGCGGCGATCATCAAGGAGCACGGCGCCGAGCGGCTCCGCTTCGTCGCCACCTCCGCCTCCCGGGACGCCGAGAACCGGGACGAGTTCGTGCGCGGTGTCATGGACATCCTGGGGGTCGAGCCCGAGGTCATCACCGGCGACCAGGAGGCCGAGTTCTCCTTCACGGGCGCGACGAAGGAGCTGACGGGGCGGGACGACGTGCACCGGCCCTACCTGGTCGTGGACATCGGCGGCGGGTCGACCGAGTTCGTCGTCGGCGAGGAACACGCCCGTGCGGCGCGCTCCGTGGACGTCGGCTGCGTGCGGATGACCGAGCGTCATCTCGTGCGCGACGGGGTGGTCTCCGACCCGCCGTCCGAGGAGCAGATCGCGGCGATGCGGGCCGACATCGAGGCGGCCCTCGACCTCGCCGAGGAGACGGTGCCGTTGCGCGAGGCCAGGACCCTGGTCGGGCTCGCCGGGTCGGTCACCACGGTGTCGGCGATCGCCCAGGACCTGCCCGGGTACGACTCGACGCGCATCCACCACTCGCGGATCAGCCACGACCGGGTCCGTGAGATCACCGACTGGCTGCTGCACTCCACCCACGCCGAGCGCGCGACCGTACCGTCCATGCACCCGGGGCGGGTCGACGTCATCGCGGCGGGCGCCCTCGTACTGCTCGCGATCATGGAGCGGATCGGTGCCGAGGAGGTCGTGGTGAGCGAGCACGACATCCTCGACGGCATCGCCTTCAAGGTCGCGGAGGACGCGGAGGACGCGTAGCGCGTGCGGTGCCTGCAGGGCGTGCAGTACGTGCAGTAGGTGCAGGGCATGCAGGACACGGAATGGCCCCGGTCCCTCGTAAGAGGAACCGGGGCCGTTGTCTGAGCCCATGTGCTGGGCCGGCGGTCAGTTACAGAGGAGGATGATGAGGCCGTCGCAATCGCCGCCGTCGCCGTGGTCGCCGTGGCCGTGACCGCCCTTGACCGGACTCGACTTGACGACCGTGGCCTTGGTGGCGACGGGGGCAGCGGCCGCGGCCGTCGCCGCCCCTGCTGCGAGAGCGATGCCGAGGGCAGCGCCGACCGAGACTATTCGCGCGGTGGCCCGCTGAAGGGCCTTGTGTGTAGTGATCATGGCTGCACGTTATGCACACTTTTCTCCGCTCGCGCGCGGAATGTGGCTGAAGGGTGAACGGTGATCCAAGTCGCTGCCGAAGGGTGGTTCGGGTCTCGTTTGTTACTCGACGGTAGCCTTCGACTGAGCAGGTCGGCTAGCGTATGAGCGTCTCCAGGGGGTGCTCGCGGACCCCTTCGTGTCCCCCTGTGGGTGCCCGCCGAAGAATGTTCGTGAAGTTCTTCACAAGGAATTGGGCCCCGTCGAAGCAAGGATGGGTCCCGGTTGACCCTTCCGAGGGGTGAACAGGCCCTTGAACATGTTCAGATGGACGGTGTAAGGAGGGTCCGGGAGGCGGGCTCCGGGCGGCGTTTCAGTCCGCTCACAGGGGGCCCGGCGAGCCAGAGAGGCAGCTCACGCGGCATTGACAACGGGTCGTACCGCAATCGGGTTCCCGATCGCGACCATGACCTGGGTCACGCGGGCCGGGGAGTGTAGCACAGGGGCTGCAAGAGCTTGTGAAGGGGCGCACGAGCGACCCCCCTGGGGCGGGTGGATACTCGATGGCATGAGCACCACGGAGCGTCCCAGGATCCTCGTAGTAGGCGGTGGGTACGTAGGCCTGTACGCAGCTCGGCGCATCCTCAAGAAGATGCGCTACGGAGAGGCGACCGTCACGGTCGTCGACCCCCGGTCGTACATGACCTACCAGCCCTTCCTCCCCGAAACCGCCGCCGGCAACATCTCCCCGCGCCACGTCGTCGTCCCGCTGCGACGCGTGCTGCCCAAGGCGGAGGTCCTCACCGGCCGGGTCACCACCATCGACCAGGACCGCAAGGTCGCCACGATCGCCCCGCTGGTCGGCGAGGCGTACGAGCTGCCCTTCGACTACCTGGTGATCGCGCTCGGCGCGGTCTCCCGTACCTTCCCGATCCCCGGCCTCGCCGAGCAGGGCATCGGCATGAAGGGCATCGAGGAGGCCATCGGCCTGCGCAACCACGTCCTCGAGCAGCTGGACAAGGCCGACTCCACGACCGACGAGGAGATCCGCCGCAAGGCGCTCACCTTCGTCTTCATCGGCGGTGGCTTCGCGGGCGCGGAGACCATCGGCGAGGTCGAGGACATGGCCCGCGACGCGGCGAAGTACTACAACAACGTGTCCCGTGAGGACATGCGGTTCATCCTCGTCGACGCCGCCGACAAGATCCTGCCCGAGGTCGGCCCGAAGCTCGGCCAGTACGGCAAGCAGCACCTGGAGGCCCGCGGGGTCGAGGTCTACCTCTCCACCTCCATGGACTCCTGCGTCGACGGCCACGTCGTGCTGAAGAACGGGTTGGAGGTCGACTCCAACACGATCGTGTGGACGGCCGGCGTCAAGCCCAACCCGGCCCTCGGCCGCTTCGGTCTGCCCCTCGGCCCCCGTGGCCACGTCGACTGCGAGACCACGCTCCAGGTCAAGGGCACCGACTACATCTGGGCCGCCGGCGACAACGCCCAGGTCCCGGACCTCGTCGGCCGCAAGGCGGGCAACGAGAACGCCTGGTGCCCGCCGAACGCGCAGCACGCGCTGCGTCAGGCGCGTGTCCTCGGTGACAACGTGATCTCCGGTATGCGGGGCTTCCCGCAGAAGGACTACGAGCACGCCAACAAGGGTGCGGTGGCCGGTCTCGGCCTGCACAAGGGCGTCGCGATGATCGTCATGGGCAAGATGAAGATCAAGCTCAAGGGACGTCTCGCCTGGTACATGCACCGTGGCTACCACGGCCTCGCGATGCCGACCTGGAACCGCAAGGTCCGTGTCTTCGCCGACTGGACCCTCGGCATGTTCCTCAAGCGCGAGGTCGTCTCCCTCGGTGCGATGGAGCACCCGCGCGAGGAGTTCTACGAGGCCGCGAAGCCCATGCCTGCGGCGCCGAAGCCGGAGAAGACCGAGGCGAAGGCCTCCTGACCTCCTCCGGTCGCTGAACTGATCGAAGGACCTCCCGCCATCCGTGGTGCGGGAGGTCCTTCGGCGTTCCCGGGGGCCGGCTGCGCCCACAGACCCCCCTTCGGCCCGAAGGGCCTCGTCCTCAAACGCCGGACGGGCTAAAACACGCGCTCGGGGGACTGTATTGGCGCCCCGCAGGTGTTTACGTGGTGTTGGACATTCCGGGATCTCCCCCATCACGGAGGTGTGCGCCATGGCAGATGCCGCGGTGCGGCTGAAGGGCCTTCTCGAACAGTTGCTGGGAGTTCCGCTCCCGGTGGGCATCCGCGCCTGGGACGGTTCGCAGGCAGGGCCGCCGGGGGCGCCGACCCTTGTCGTGAGGAATCGGCGCGCGGTGCGCCGACTGCTCTGGAAACCGGGTGAGTTGGGGCTCGCGCGGGCCTGGGTCGCCGGGGACCTCGACATCGAGGGGGATCTGTACGCCGCCCTCGATCATCTCGCGGGGCTCGTCTGGGAGCGGGGCGAGGACGCCCGGAGCCTGGCTCAGGCGCTTCGGGAGCCGCAGGTGCGCGCCGCCGTACGCGGGCTCATCAGGATCGGCGGGCTTCCGCTGCCGCCCGCGCCGCCACCCGAGGAGGTTCGCAGACCCGGCCATCTGCACACCAAGCGCACCGACAAACGCGCCATCAGCCACCACTACGACGTCGGCAACGACTTCTACGAGGTCGTCCTCGGCCCGTCCATGGTGTACTCCTGCGCCTACTGGCCGGCCCCGCCCCCGGACGGCACGCTCGAAACCGCCCAGCGCGACAAGCTCGACCTCATCTGCCGCAAGCTGGGTCTGCAGCCCGGGCTGCGGCTGCTCGACGTCGGCTGCGGCTGGGGCTCGATGGCGGTGCACGCGGCCCGCGAGTACGGCGTGAGCGTCGTCGGCATCACCCTCTCCCAGGAGCAGGCGGCGTACGCCCGCAAGCGCGTCGCCGACGAGGGGCTCACCGACAAGGTGGAGATCCGGGTACAGGACTACCGGGATGTGGCCGACGGGCCGTACGACGCCATCTCGTCCATCGGTATGGCCGAACACGTCGGCGCCGAGCGGTACCTGGAGTACTGCGATGTGCTGTACCGGCTGCTGAAGCCCGGCGGGCGGCTGCTGAACCACCAGATCGGGCGGCGGCCGCAGCGGGACGAATCGTCGTACCAGGTCGACGAGTTCATCGACGCCTACGTCTTTCCCGACGGCGAGCTCCAGCCCATCGGCGCCACCGTCACCCAGCTCGAACGTGCCGGCTTCGAGGTGCGTGACGTGGAGTCGATCCGCGAGCACTACGCCCTCACCCTGCGCCGCTGGGTCGCCAACCTGGAGGCCGACTGGGGCCGGGCCGTCAAACTCACCAGCCCC
Organism: Streptomyces sp. NPDC051243; assembly: GCF_044455405.1. Taxonomy (NCBI): domain Bacteria; kingdom Bacillati; phylum Actinomycetota; class Actinomycetes; order Kitasatosporales; family Streptomycetaceae; genus Streptomyces; species Streptomyces sp. NPDC051243. Next base: position 633,629 of record NZ_JBITES010000002.1, read on the forward strand.
GGTCGCGCCCGCGTCTGGCGGCTGTACATGGCCGCCTCCGCGCTCGCCTTCGAGCGCAACCGCATCGGGGTCAACCAGGTGCTGGCGGTGAAGACCCCGGACGGGGGTGCCTCGGGGGTGCCGCTGCGGGCCCGCGAGTGGACCGAGTCCGGGCGGCGTTGATCCGGACGCGAGCGGAAGGGCCGGGCTCCCCTGTCGTGGGGAAGCCCGGCCCTTCGGTGTGTCACGCGGGTCGGGGCCTGGTCACTCGGCCTTGATCGCGTTCAGCATGTTCAGCTTCGCGGCGTTGCGGGCCGGCCACATCGCGGCCAGTACGCCGACCAGTCCGGCCAGCACCAGGAAGATCCCGATCCGGTCCCAGGGCAGGACCAGCGCGTAGCCCGGGACCTGGTCCGCGAAGGTCTCGCCGATCGCCCAGCCGAGGAACGAGCCGAGACCGATGCCGACCACCGCGCCGAACACCGAGATGACCACGGCCTCCAGCCGGACCATCCGCTTCACCCGGCGCCGGTCGAGACCGATCGCCCGCAGCATGCCGATCTCCTGCTGCCGTTCGAAGACCGACATCGCAAGCGTGTTGACGACGCCCAGCACCGCGATGATCAGGGCCATCGCCAGCAGGCCGTACATGATGTTCAGCAGGGTGTTGATGGCGCCGCCGAACTCGTTGCGGATGTCCTGCCGGTCCATGACGGTGATCGCGGGGTTGTCGCCCAGCGCGTCGATGAGGACCTGCTCGTTCGCCGCGGTCTGGCCGCCGTCCGTCTTCACGAAGATCTGCGGGATGGACGGCTTGACCTCGTGCGGGTTCACGACCTTGGTGTCGACGAGGACGGGGGAGAGGAACTCGCTGTCCTTGAAGACGGCGCCGACCGTCAGCGTGTCCTTCTTCTCGTCGCCGAAGGTGACGGGGACGGTGTCGCCGGGCTTCCAGCCCTTGCTCTTCGCTGTCTTCTCGGCGACCGCGATCTGGCCCTGGGCGAGCGTATCGATGTTGCCGCTGACGACGTCGACGGTCAGGACCCGCTCGATGTCGCCCGGCGTGACCGCCGAAGCGGACACGAAGTCGTCGTTCCCGAGCTCGAAGTAGACGCTCTGCTGCGGCGAGACCGCCGAGACGCCCTTGGCCTTCTCCAGCGCCGTCAGGGCGGACTGGTCGAGGTCGCCGCCGTTCGCCATCGAGACCATGTAGTCGGCCTTGATGTTGTCGGTGGTCATCTTGTCGATGGCCGTGCCGACCGTGATGCCGAGCACCGACAGGCCGGTCACCAGCGTCAGGCCGATCGCCAGCGCCGAGGCGGTGGCTCCGGTACGGCGCGGGTTGCGGACCGCGTTCTGGCCGGCCAGCTTGCCGGACACCCCGAACGGGCCGACGAGCAGCGGGCGGACGAGCGCGATCACGGGCCGGGACAGCAGCGGGATCAGGATGATCACGCCGACCAGCGCGAAGAACGCGCCGGCCCCGATGTACATCCGGCCGTCGTCGCCGCCGGCCGAGGCTCCCGCCACGATGGCGGCCGCGCCGAGGGCGGTGATGGCCGCGCCGATGGAGTTGCGCACCACCAGCGACTTGGTGGTGGCCACCGCGTGGACGCTGTTCATGGCCGCCACCGGCGGGATCTTCGCGGCCCGGCGGCCGGGCAGCCAGGCGGCGAACGTCGTGATCAGCACACCGACACCGATCGCGGCGAGCACCGGCGTGGCGGACAGGATCAGCGGGCCGTCCGGGATCTTCATGTCGAACGCGGCCATACCGGAGCGCAGTCCGACCGCGAGGCCGATGCCGAGCACGAAGCCGATCACCGAGGCGACCAGGCCCACCACCGCGGCCTCGGCGAGCACCGAGCGGGTGATCTGCCTGCGCGACGCACCGACGGCGCGCATCAGGGCGATCTCCTTGGTGCGCTGGGCGACCAGCATGGTGAAGGTGTTGGAGATCAGGAAGATCCCGACGAACAGTGCGATGCCCGCGAAGCCGAGCAGGACCTGCTTGAGGTTGCCAAGACCCTGTTCGATCTGCTCGGCCTGCTCGTCCGCGAGCGCCTTGCCGGTCTGGGCCTCGGCGCTGTCCGGCAGCAGCGGCTTGACCGCGGCCAGGAGCTTGGTGTCGTCCGCGCCGGGGGCGGCGGTGACGGTGACGCTCTCGAAGTAGCCGGGCTTGAGGTACTGCTTCTGGGCGACCGCGGTGTCGAAGAGGACGAGGCTCCCGCCGGCGTTCACCGCGCCGTCCTCGGTGGTGAACACGCCGCTGAGCGTGTACTCCTTCACCGGCCCGTTGGTCGCGACCCGGACCCGGTCGCCGACCTGGTACTCGCCCTTGGCCGCGGACTCCTTGTCCAGGGCGATCTGATCGTCCTTCACCGGGCCCGAGCCGTCGGTGAACGTGTAGGCGGTGTCCTTGCCGTCCTTGCCGGGGGCGAAGTTGGAGCCCTTGTTGGACCAGCCGACGCCGATCAGCTTCCCGTCGGGGTCGGCGACCCCGGCGAAGCCCTCGACGCGGCCGTACGCGCCGGCGACGCCGTCCACGGCGGAGATCTTGTCGAGGGTCTGCTGGGAGAGGCCGGGCTCTTCCTCGGGGTTGTCGGGGTCGGCGTGCGAGGTGACGGAGACGGCGACGTCGTCGTAGCTCTTCGCCGACTGGTTGCGGAAGGCGCCTGAGAGGGTGTCGGCGAAGACCAGGGTGCCGGAGACGAACGCGACGCCGAGCATCACGGCGAGCACGGTCATCAACAGCCGGGCCTTGTGCGCCAGTACGTTGCGCAGGGCGGTGCGGAACATCAGCTGGTGCGGCCCTTCGCGTCGAACTGCTTCATGAAGTCGAGGACGTTGTCCGCGGTCGGGCGGTACATCTCGTCGACGATCCGGCCGTCCGCGAGGAACACCACGCGGTCCGCGTACGCCGCGGCGACCGGGTCGTGGGTCACCATCACCACCGTCTGCCCCAACTCCCGTACGGAGTTGCGCAGGAAGCCCAGCACCTCGGCGCCCGAGCGCGAGTCGAGGTTTCCGGTGGGCTCGTCGCCGAAGATGATCTCGGGCCTGGAGGCCAGCGCGCGGGCGACCGCGACGCGCTGCTGCTGGCCGCCGGAGAGCTGGGAGGGACGGTGGCCGAGGCGATCGGCCAGGCCCACCATCCGGATGACCGAATCCAGCCACTGCTTGTCAGCCTTGCGCCCCGCGATGTCCATCGGGAGGGTGATGTTCTCCAGCGCCGTCAACGTCGGCAGCAGGTTGAACGCCTGGAAGATGAAGCCGATCTTGTCGCGGCGCAGCTTGGTCAGCTGCTTGTCCTTCAGGGACCCGAGTTCGGTGTCGCCGATGCGCACCGAACCGGAGGAGAAGGTGTCCAGACCGGCGACGCAGTGCATCAGCGTGGACTTGCCGGAGCCCGAGGGGCCCATGATCGCGGTGAACTCGGCCTGTCGGAACTCGACGGAGACCCGGTCCAGGGCGACCACCTGGGTCTCGCCCTGTCCGTAGATCTTCGACAGATCCGTGGCACGCGCGGCCACGGTGGTGGTCCGGCCGGCGATGGATGCGGTGGTCACGAGAGGAACGCTCCTGAAGGACGACGGTGTGTTCGATGGGACCCGTCCATCGTCCTGGCCCAGGACCGCCGTGTAGTCAGTCGCTGTTCCGGTTCCGAAGGCAGACTGCGGATGGACCAAAGAGCGCTGTGTCATACCTGAGGATGACGGCGGACCCTGACACGTGTTCGCGTCGGGAACAGGTGGAGCGTCCTCGTTTGGACGGTGAAATTCCGTCATTCCGTATGCGCCGTCAACCGTCGCGCGTAAGGCTATTGGCAAGTGCGGATGGCGCGTTCCGTGGGCTGATGCACCCTCAGACGTCAATAAAATAAGACAACATCGGTCCGCCCGTCCGCTGTTCGGGGGATGTATCCCGATAGGCTCGGAACCTCGATGCGGAGCCCATGGCCTGCCCAGATGGTGGAATGCAGACACGGCGAGCTTAAACCTCGCTGCCCCTTCGCGGGCGTGCCGGTTCAAGTCCGGCTCTGGGCACTTCCGACTTCTCTTCCTTCCTTCAAGAGTTGACCGCGCTTCAACAGTTCACCGCACAACCGTTGACAGTGGGCGAGTACGGCCGGAGACTCACATCAGGAGTTGGTGAATAAAACTTCACTGCACGAACAGGAAGGGAAGCGACCGATGCGCACCACCGTCGGCATCATCGGAGCGGGCCCCGCCGGCCTCCTCCTCGCCCGGCTGCTCCACAACGCCGGCATCGACTCGGTCGTCCTGGAGAGCCGCGACCGCGCCTACGTCGAGCACCGCCAGCGCGCCGGGATCCTGGAGCAGGGCACGGTGGACGTGCTGCGCGCGGCCGGCGCCGGGGAGCGCATGGACCGCGAGGGCCTGCGCCACGACGGCATCGAGCTCCGCTTCGACAAGAAGCGCCACCGAGTCGACTTCCCCGCCCTCACCGGCGGCCGGTCCGTGATGGTCTACGCCCAGACCGAGGTCTGCAAGGACCTCATCGCCCTCCAGCTCAAGGAGGGTGGCCCGCTGCTGTTCGAGGCGGAGGCCCTGGCGGTGGAGGGCGCGGACACCGACAGCCCGCGCGTGCGCTTCCGGCACGAGGGCGTCGAGGACGTCCTCGCATGCGACTACGTCGTCGGCTGCGACGGCTTCTGGGGCGTGTCCCGGGGGGCGATCCCGGCGGAGCTGACCCGGGTCTTCGAGCGGACGTATCCCTTCGGCTGGCTCGGCATCCTCGCCGACGTCGCCCCCTCGCACGACGAGCTGGTCTACGCCCGCCACGACCGCGGCTTCGCGCTTCTCTCCATGCGCTCCCCGTCCGTCTCCCGCCTCTACCTCCAGGTCCCCGAGGGCACGGACGCCGAGAGCTGGGGCGACGGGGAGATCTGGGACGAGCTGGAGCGCCGCTTCGAGACCGCCGACGACTGGCGGCTGGAGCACGGGCCCATCACCCAGAAGTCCGTCACGCCCATGCGCTCCTACGTCCACGAGCCCATGCGCCACGGCCGCCTCTTCCTGGCCGGCGACGCGGCGCACATCGTGCCGCCGACGGGTGCGAAGGGGCTGAATCTGGCCGTCGGGGACGTCGTCACCTTCGCCAGGGCACTGACGTACCAGAAGGAGACCGGCTCGGCGGAGCTGCTCGACGCCTACTCCGAGACCTGCCTGCGCCGCGTCTGGCAGGCCGAGCGGTTCTCGTACGACATGACGACTCTGCTGCACCGCGCGCCCGACGCCACGCCCTTCGAGGACCGGCTCCAGCTGGCCCGGCTCGAGCGGATCGCGGGATCGAGGGCGGCCGAGACGGACCTCGCCGAGGGGTACACCGGCTTCCCGTTCGGGTGATCGCACGGGCGGCCGGGGGAGTGATCTCCGACCGGTTCCGGCCGCGTACCAGCTTCGTCATGAAGGTGCCCCTCCGTGGCCGGGAATCACCCGGCCGCGTAGCGTGTTGCCGAGCACGACGAGGGAAAGATCCTCCCCAAGCACTAGGGTCAATCCTTTGCCTACCTATTACTCTTGAGCCAAGGCCACACACGGTGGCCATGGAGGAGTGAAATGAGGAGCAGCAACCCGGTCTTCTCGCGACGGGGGTTCAGCCGCGACAACGGCTACGCGGGCTTCAACACCGCGCCGCAGGCCGGGGGCGCCGCTGTCGGCACGCAGGGCAACCCGTACGCCCAGCCGCAGGCCGGCAACCCGTACGCGCAGAACCCTTACGCCCAGCAGGACCTCCAGCACGGCGCGCCGCCGCAGGCCCCGGCCACCACCGGCCGGATGACGATCGACGACGTCATCCTGCGCACCGGCACGACACTCGGCACGCTGATCGTCACGGCCGCGCTCGCGTGGTTCCTGCTGCCGGTCGACGCCGAGAACATCAACCGGTCCTACGGCATCGCCATCGGCGCCGGTCTGGTCGGCATGGTGCTGGCGCTCGTGCAGTCCTTCAAGCGCAAGGCCTCGCCGGCGCTGATCCTGTCCTACGCCGCGCTCGAGGGTGTCTTCCTCGGCGTCGTCTCCAGCGTCGTCGACGAGCACATCGCCAGCGGCGCGGCCATGCAGGCGGTGCTCGGCACGATGGCGGTCTTCGCCGCCGTGCTGGTGGCGTACAAGGCGGGCTGGATCCGCGTCAACCGCCGGTTCTACGGCTTCGTGATGGCGGCCGCGCTCGGCTTCATCCTGCTGATGGCGGTCAACCTGCTGTTCGCCGTCTTCGGCGGCGGTGACGGCCTCGGCTTCCGCAGCGGCCCGCTCGGCATCGTCTTCGGCATCGTCGGCATCCTGCTCGGCGCCTGCTTCCTCGCCCTGGACTTCAAGCAGGTCGAGGACGGCATCGCCTACGGCGCGCCGAAGGAGGAGGCCTGGCTCGCGGCCTTCGGCCTCACGATGACGCTGGTGTGGATCTACATGGAGTTCCTGAGGCTCATCTCGATCCTCAACAGCAGCGACTGATCTGCGACGGTTGTGCGACCGTCTTTGACGGTTGTGCAGCAAAGGGCCCCGGTTTCGTGCCGGGGCCCTTCGTCGTCTCTGCGCGCCTAGAGGAATTTGCGCGCCGCCCTCCTCAGGTCGTACTCGTGGACGATCGCCTTCGCGTGGCCGTACGCGAGGTCGTATTCGTGGCGAAGCCAGCTGACCTTCTCCTCGAAGCGGACGAGGGCCGGGCCTTCTTCTACGGTGCGGAGCCAGTCGGCGACTTCACGACCGGTGCAGTGGGGGATGCGGGCGAGCATGTTGCGGTGGGTCTCCTCGGAGAGGACGTGGGACATCGGCGCCTCCGGACGCAAAGGGGATGTAAGCCGGTCCTTCAGGTCACCGTGCCTGAGCGTTCGCCCGTTGGCAACAGTCGCGTACGCTCACGGCGTGGTTGATACGACGCGTCTGACCAGAGCCGTGGATCACTTCGCCGACCGGTTGCGGGCTGCGCCGCAGAGTCGCCTGCAAAGAGGGGCGGCGACGGAGGCCCTGCGCTTGGCCAGAGAGTTGGCTCGGTGGGCGCAGGTTGTGGAGGCGCCTGGGGTTGAGCCTCGGGAGATGCCTGATGCCGGGATGTTCGCCGCGGCCGATCAAATCACCGTTGCCGTGCATGACTTGGCGGTGGTTCTCGAGAACGACGAGCAGGTCTCGGAAGCGGTTCGGTTGGTCGAGGAGGCGCAGAAGAGGGCGGGGGTCTGAGGTTCATCGGCGGCTGCGGGCACGAAGAGCTACAGACTCGCTATGACCCTGTCCGCCAGGATGTAGACGTTCTCCTCGCCGCACGCGAACGTCAGCGTGTACGCGCCCGAGATTCCCGAGCCGCCCAGCAGTACCGGGGTCTCGCCCGCACGCAGCGCTGCCGCCAGGCGCTCCGCCGTCTCCCGGTGGCCCGGGGTCATGCACAGCGTGGTGCCGTCGGCGAAGACGTAGACGTCGAGGGTGCCGAGAGGGCCCGGGCGGACGTCGGTCAGTTCGGTGGCGGACTCGGCCAGTTCCTCGAGGGTGGCCACCGTGCGCTCGTGGTCGTTCACGGTCGGCGACTGGACCGGGACGAAGTCCGGGTGGGAGGGGTGGCGGCGGCGGGCCGCGGCCAGCTCGGGGGAGTCGCCGGCGAACTCCTCGGCGTCGGCGGTCGGCTCGGTCACCGGCTCCAGGTTCTCCAGGCCCGCGAAATCGGCCTGGCGGGGCAGGAACAGCTCGCTGTCGGACAGACCCAGCAGTGTGGGCGCGTCGGAGGCGTCACGGGCCTCCTGGGCGGCCCAGAAGGCGCGCGCCTCGGCGAGTTCCCGCTCGCGTTCCTCGGCGAGGGCCTCGGCGACTGCGGCGCGTATCTCATCGGCGTCGGCGGCCGCACGGGCCTGCGGGACGAGACCTCGGGCCGCTGCGGCGTTGTTCTGTGCCAACTCGGTGTGCAGGGCCGCGACCTGCCGGCGCAGCACCATGAGGGTGCGCAGGACGGCGACGCCCACGGCGCCGGTGGCGGCCGTGGTGAGCAGCAAGGCGATCGGCATGGCGCTCACTGACGTACTCCCGGTTCAAAGTCGACCCCCGACTTCCTACATCAGCTTGAAGGGCGGACTATCCAGCTGTCAGTGCGTAACGTCACGAAACGGACAGGACTTTGGGCCTGGGGTTTAGTGGTGCAAGGCGCTGAGCTGCGAAAATCCCTCTCCTTAGGGAGATAGGTCACATCCTGGGGGAGATTGGATCACAAAACGGCCCAGAACCTTGGAGTTTCCCGGGTTCTGGGTCGAAGGCTCACGCTGGGTCGTGAGTTGACTACTCAGGGGCCTGGGTCAAGGGCTTGACCGAGGGCTTCAGCTCAGGCGCTCGATGACCATCGCCATGCCCTGGCCGCCGCCGACGCACATCGTCTCCAGGCCGAACTGCTTGTCGTGGAACTGGAGGGAATTGATGAGCGTGCCGGTGATCCGGGCGCCGGTCATGCCGAAGGGGTGGCCGACGGCGATGGCGCCGCCGTTGACGTTCAGCTTGTCGAGGTCGATGCCCAGGTCGCGGTAGGAGGGGATCACCTGGGCGGCGAACGCCTCGTTGATCTCGACCAGGTCGATGTCGTCGATGGTGAGGCCGGCGCGGCGCAGGGCCTGCTGGGAGGCCTCCACCGGGCCGAGGCCCATGATCTCGGGGGACAGGCCGGAGACGCCGGTCGACACGATGCGGGCGAGCGGGGTGAGGCCCAGCTCGCGGGCCTTGGTGTCGGACATGATGACGACCGCGGCGGCGCCGTCGTTGAGGGGGCAGCAGTTGCCGGCGGTGACCATGCCGTCCGGGCGGAAGACCGGCTTCAGGCCTGCCACGCCCTCCATGGTGACGCCGGGGCGGGGGCCGTCGTCCTTGGAGATGACGGTGCCGTCGGGCAGGGTCACCGGGGTGATCTCGCGCTCCCAGAAGCCGTTCTTGATGGCTTCCTCGGCGAGGTTCTGCGAGCGGACGCCGAACTCGTCCATGTCCTGGCGGGTGATGCCCTTGACGCGGGCGAGGTTCTCGGCGGTCTGGCCCATCGCGATGTAGGGGTCGGGGAGCAGGCCGTCCTCGCGCGGGTCGTGCCAGGTGGTGCCCTCCTGCTCGGCCACGGCGGCGGTGCGGGCCTCCGCCTCGGCGAAGAGCGGGTTGTGCGTGTCGGGGATGCTGTCGGAGTTGCCCTTGACGTAGCGGGAGACCATCTCGACGCCGGCCGAGATGAAGACGTCGCCCTCGCCGGCCTTGATGGCGTGCAGGGCCATGCGGGAGGTCTGCAGGGAGGAGCTGCAGTACCGGGTGATGGTGCAGCCGGGGAGGTGGTCCATGCCCATCTGCACGGCGACGATACGGCCGAGGTTGTTGCCCTGCTCGCCGCCCGGGAGGCCGCAGCCGAGCATCAGGTCGTCGATGTCGCGCGGGTCCAGCTCGGGGACCTTGGCGAGGGCGGCCTGGATGATCGTGGCGGTGAGGTCGTCCGGGCGCAGGTCCTTGAGGGAGCCCTTGAAGGCGCGGCCGATGGGGGAGCGGGCGGTCGAGACGATCACGGCTTCGGGCATCACGGCTCCAGTTGACAAGGTGTGGCGCGCAGGGGCGGGCAGGGCTGTGAGGGAAGTTACCCGCACGTACGGGCAGGGTCACGGGTGTGGGGGTGTGACTCTGACCGCAATTTTCTAAGCGCTTGCTTTCCTCGTCTTGGAGTCCTTCACTGCGAGGGCGTCACCGGCGCCCGGTCCGGCTCCGGTACGCGGCGCCGGCGTCGGCGCTTCAGCAGTGCCCAGGGCCCCTTCGGTCCCGTCGGCATCGCTGCCGTCACCTCCGTGCCCGCCTCCGAGGCGGCCTCCGCGGCGGCTCGGGCGACCGGCAGGAAGCCCTCGCGGCGGGTGACGTCGGGGCGTTCCTCCTCCGCCGGCCACAGGCCGAGGGTTGCGCAGACCGTCGGCAGGACGGCCATCGCCGCCGTGGCGTAGCCCTCCGCCGAGGGGTGGTAGTTGTCGGGGCCGAAGAGCTCGCGCGGGTTCGCCGCGAACTCCGGGCCCAGCAGATCACCCAGCGACACGGTGCGGCCGCCCTGTTCGACGACGCCGATCGTCTGGGCGGCCGCCAGTTGGCGGGAGGCGCGCCGGGCCAGCCAGCGCAGCGGCTGCTGGACCGGTTCGATCGTGCCGAGGTCGGGGCAGGTGCCGACCACGACCTCCGCGCCGGCCGTGCGCAGCCGCCGTACCGCCGCGGACAGGTGCCGTACCGAACGCGTCGGCGGCATGCGGTTGGTGACGTCGTTCGCGCCGATCATGATCACGCAGACGTCGGGCACCAGTGCGGGATCGGCGAGCACCAGGGCCACCTGGCGGTCCAGGTCGTCCGAGCGGGCACCCGGCAGGGCGGCGTTGCGCAGCACGACCGGCCGTTCCGCCACCGCCGCCAGCCCCGACGCCAGCAGCGCCCCCGGCGTCTGCCCCGCCCGGTGCACGCCCTGGCCCGCGGCCGTCGAGTCGCCCAGCAGCGTCAGGCGCAGCGGCGGTTCGCCGGAGGTGTCGTAGGTGTGGCCGTACCGGCCGTCGGCGTTCGGGACATGGTTGTCCGTGCCGTTGCCCACGTGGCGCCTGGCCAGCCGCACCTCGGCGAGCAGCAGACCGACGGCCGCCGCGCCGACCAGGCCGATCCCGCCTCCGCCGTACGCGGCGCCGGCCGCGATCCGCCGGGCCACCCGCGCCCTCGACATGCTCGTCATGCCTCGCCGCCACCTCCTCGTAGCCGTACATCCACTGCTTGCCCCGCACGGACCGTGGCCCAATCCCAACGGCGAGTGAACGACCTTGACCGGCCCCGTGCAGGCGACAGGGCCTAGGCTGGCGGAACCACTACGACCACCCTTTTTGCAGCATCCGGAGACAACGGTGCATTTTCACGACTCGATGATCAGCCTCGTCGGCAACACCCCGTTGGTGAGGCTCAACAACGTGACCAAGGGCATCCGGGCGACCGTCCTGGCCAAGGTCGAGTACTTCAACCCGGGCGGCTCCGTGAAGGACCGCATCGCGTTGCGCATGATCGAGGCGGCGGAGGAGAGCGGCGCGCTCAAGCCCGGCGGCACCATCGTCGAGCCGACCAGCGGCAACACCGGGGTCGGACTCGCCATCGTGGCTCAGCAGAAGGGGTACAAGTGCATCTTCGTGTGCCCCGACAAGGTGAGCACGGACAAGATCAACGTGCTGCGGGCGTACGGGGCGGAGGTGGTCGTGTGCCCCACCGCCGTCGATCCCGAGCACCCGGACTCCTACTACAACGTCTCCGACCGGCTGGTGCGCGAGACGCCCGGCGCCTGGAAGCCCGACCAGTACTCCAACCCGAACAACCCGCTCTCCCACTACCACTCCACCGGCCCCGAGCTGTGGGAGCAGACGGACGGGAAGATCACCCACTTCGTGGCGGGCGTGGGCACCGGCGGGACCATCTCCGGTACCGGCCGCTATCTGAAGGACGTCAGCGACGGCAAGGTGCAGGTCATCGGCGCCGACCCGGAGGGCTCGGTGTACTCCGGCGGTTCCGGACGGCCGTATCTCGTCGAGGGCGTCGGTGAGGACTTCTGGCCGACCGCGTACGACCGCACGGTCGCCGACGAGATCGTCGCCGTGTCCGACAAGGACTCCTTCCAGATGACCCGGCGCCTGGCCCGCGAGGAGGGGCTGCTCGTCGGCGGCTCCTGCGGCATGGCCGTCGTGGCCGCGCTGCGGGTCGCCGAGCGGCTCGGCGAGGACGACGTCGTGGTGGTGCTGCTGCCGGACAGCGGCCGCGGCTACCTCTCCAAGATCTTCAACGACGAGTGGATGGCCGACTACGGCTTCCTGGAGGACGAGGGCCCGAGCGCGCGCGTCGGCGACGTCCTCAACGACAAGGAGCACGGCGCCATCCCCTCCCTCGTCCACATGCACCCGGACGAGACGGTCGGCCAGGCGATCGAGGTGCTGCGCGAGTACGGCGTCTCGCAGATGCCGATCGTGAAGCCGGGCGCCGGTCACCCGGACGTCATGGCGGCGGAGGTCGTCGGGTCCGTCGTCGAACGCGAGCTGCTCGACGCGCTGTTCACCAAGCGGGCCTCGCTCGACGACCCGCTGGAGAAGCACATGTCCGCCCCGCTGCCGCAGGTCGGCTCCGGTGAGCCGGTCGGCGACCTGATGTCCGTACTGGGCACGGCGGACGCGGCCATCGTGCTCGTCGAGGGCAAGCCGACCGGCGTGGTCAGTCGGCAGGACCTGCTGGCCTTCCTCGCCAAGGGCGGGAAGTAGCGGCAAACCTTCGGTGAACGGCCCGTGTCCGCGGCGAACTTGCGGTGACCGGGGCCGCTCGGACCGTCGCGGAACTGGTACGAGCGCGTCACGTCCGCGCAGCACCCGCTTAACACGGGTCCGGCACATTAGTGGGTGTCGGCAGGGCGGGAGCGGCTCCCCGCCCCGGCCGACGCCGAACGGCGTCAAGGACCTCCGGAGCGGCTCCCGGACCTCCATGGACGCCACGGACGCGTAGCCCGGCCCTGACCCGGCTTGCGTCCCTCGCGGGGACCGCCGTCGTCCCGCCCCCCGGCAACGGGGGTGCGGCGGTCCCCGCGCATATCTTTTTCAGCAGGCCTACGCGTTGGCCGTCGTCCGACTGGACAGCAACCGCAGCCTCTCCGCCGTCTCCGAACCCGGCTCCGGTGTGTAGACCACGAGTGTCTGTTCCGGTGACTCCGGGAGGGTCAGCGACTCGTACGGGAGGGTCAGCAGTCCCGCGATCGGATGCCGGACGCGCTTCACGCCGTACATGCACGCCTTGACCTGGTGGTCGGCCCACAGGCGGCGGAAATCCTCGCTCTTGAGGGAGAGTTCGCCGACGAGGTCGCGCAGGCCGGGGTCGTCGGGGTGGGCGCCGGCGCTCAGTCGCAGGTTGGCGACGGACTGGGCGGCGCACGCGGCCCAGTCGGGGTAGAGGTCGCGGCCCTCGGGTTCGAGGAAGAGCTGACGGACGGCGTTGGGCCGGGCGGAGTCCATGAGGCTGAAGCCGTGCACGGCGTCGGCGAGGGCGTTCCAGGCCAGGGTGTCCATGGCGGCACCGAGGACGAAGGCAGGGCTGCGCTCCATGCCGTCGAGCAGCCGCTGGACACCCGGTCGGACACGGGGCGCGCTCCGGCGGCGTTCGGCCTTCTTCGGTGGCCGGGCCACGGCGCGCAGATAGGCGTGCTCGGTCTCGTCCATGCCCAGCACGCGGGCGATGGCGTCGAGGACGGCGTCCGAAACGGTCGGCCCGCGGCCCTGTTCCAGGCGGATGTAGTAGTCGACGCTCACCCCGGCCAGCTGCGCCACCTCCTCGCGACGCAGCCCGGGGACGCGGCGCCGGCCGTACGACGGCAGCCCCACCTCCTCGGGCCGGATGCGGGCGCGCCGTGAGCGCAGGAAGTCTCCGAGGTCCCCGTCCATGAGGTCGATCGTACGGGAGCTCCTGGCGCGGAACCTGGTACTGGCAGACCCAGGAAAAGCTCATCCCTGGGTACGGTGGCCCGCGCGGCGGAGGGTCGTGGACGAGGCCGGGGAGACGCCCCGGCGGACTTCCCCGAGGAGCACCTCAATGTCGTACGAGAACCTGGCCGGCCGTACCGCCGTAGTCACCGGGGCCGCGAGCGGGATCGGCGAGGCCGTCGCCGTGACGCTGGCCGCGCAGGGTGCGAAGGTCGCGCTGCTGGCGCGGCGGGCGGAGCGGCTGGACGCCGTCGTCGAGAAGATCCGTGCCGATGGCGGACAGGCGCTGTCCGTGGTCGCGGACGTCACCGACGACGCGTCCGTCGCGGCCGCCGTGGAGCGGATCCATGAGGCGTACGGAACCGTCGACCTGGTCGTCAACAACGCCGGCGTCATGCTGGCGAACCCGATCGAGGACGCGCGCGTCGACGAGTGGCAGCGGATGATCGACACCAATGTCACCGGGGTCCTGCGGGTCACCGGCGCCTTCGCCGAGGACCTGACGGCAGCGGCCGCGCAGGGCCGCAGCGCGGACCTGGTGAATGTCTCGTCCATCGCCGCACACCTCACCGGCTTCCCTGGTTTCGCCGTGTACGGGGCCACGAAGGCCGCGGTCACCCACCTCTCAGCGCTGCTGCGCGACGAGTTCGGACCGCGGGACGTGCGGGTCACCAACATCGAGCCGGGGGTGACGCGGAGCGAGATCGCCTCGGGCCTCGACGACGGCCTGCGGGAGCGGGTCGGCGGGTTGATCGACGCGTTCGGCGCATTGGAGGCCGGGGAACTCGCCGATGTCGTCGCCTACGTCACCAGCCGGCCCCGGCATGTCAACCTGCGCCAGATCATGGTGCTGCCGACCCGGCAGATCTGAGCCCGCAGCCGATCGGAAAGGCTCAGTCCTCCCACTTGTCGTCGTCCCTGGCGGTCTTGCGGCGCCAGCCCCGGAACAGGCCGGGGTTGGTGCGCGCCGCCTGGACGACGTTGACGCCGACGATCCCGATCCAGGTGACCAGGAGGCCGGAGAGGCCGGCGACGCCGCCGCCTATGCCCGACAGCGGGATCGCCACGACGAGCGAGACGATGCCGAAGCCGAAGCGCTCGCCGAAGGAGTCCGTCGGCTTCGGCGACCGCCCGCCGCGGGCCACCACCATCTGCTGCTCGGCCAGCTGCCGCCGCAGCCGGCGTTCGACAGCCCCGTCGATACGCTGGTCGACCTTCTCCATGAACGAGTCGACCAGCGCGGACTCGTACTCGTCGCCCAGCTCCCTGCGGGCCTGCAGGGTGGCGTTGAGTTCCTTCTTGAGATCGGTGTCCCGCGCGTCCATTCCGGTCATGCGGTCCACGGTAGGGAGCCGGGGGGACGGGCGCACTGGGGTTAGCCCCCCTGTTGGTAAGGGGGTTTGGTAAGGGGGTGCGCCGTCACTTCACCAGGCCGTGCTCCTCGGCGTACGCGTTCGCCACGTCCTCCGGGTCCTTCTTGTCCTTGTCCACCTGCCGGTTCAGCTCGGTGAGCTGGGCGGTGGTGAGGGTGTTGCCGAGTTCGGCCAGGGCCCTGCGGACGGTCGAGTCGGCCTTGCGGTCGGCGATGAGGGGAACGACGTGCTGGCCGGGGATGAGGTTCTTGGGGTCGGTCAGGACCACCCAGTCGTTGGCCTGGATGTCGGTGTCGGTGGTGAAGAGGTTCGCCACGTCCACATCGCCCTTCCTGAGGGCGCCCTTGACCAGCGGGCCCGAGGAATCAAGGGACTTGAACTCCTTGAATTCCACCCCGTACACGTCCTTGAGACCGACCGCCCCCACCTCCCGCTTCTTCACCTCGGGCGCCGCGCCGATGACCAGCTTGCCGTTCTGCTTCCTCAGGTCGGCGAGGGAGACGAGGCCGTACTTCTCGGCCGTCTCACGGGTGACGACGAAGGCGTCCGAGTCCTCGGCCATGCCGTACGGCAGCACCTGCAGGCCGTTGGGCAGGGCGATGGTGAGGGCGTTCTGCATCTCGCCCTCCTCCGTCGCCGTCGCCTTGGGGGCGACGTAGTGCAGCAGGGCGCCCTGGTACTCGGGGAGCAGGTCGATGTCGCCGCCCTTGAGGGCGGGGATGAGGATCTCGCGGGTGCCGAGGTTGGGGCGGACGGTCACGTCGACGCCTGCCGCCTTCAGGACGGCCGCGTAGAGGTATCCCAGCACCTGGTTCTCAGTGAAGTTGGCGGTGCCGATGGTGATGCCGCCCTTGCTCGAGCCGCCGCCGGAGCCGGTGTTGCCCTGGCCTTCCAGGGAGGTGATGCCGCTGGAGCAGGCGGCGAGGGCGGGGACGGAGGCCGCTGCGAAGAGGCCGCCGAGGAGTGCGCGTCGGTTCATCGGGAGGTTCATCGAGAGGTCCCTAGGCAGTGCGGTGGCTGAAGAGGAAGCGCTGGAGGCCGGACAGGGCCAGGTCCAGGACCACGGCGACCACGGCGACCAGCACCGCACCGCCGAGCACCTGCACGAGGTCGCGCTGGGCGAGGCCGTCGAAGACGTAGCGGCCCAGGCCGCCGAAGGAGACGTAGGCGGCGATCGTCGCCGTGGCCACGACCTGGATCAGTGCCAGGCGCAGGCCCGTCATGATCAGCGGGAGGGCGAGCGGGAGTTCCACCTGGAGGAGGACCTGGTGGCCGCGCATGCCCTGGCCGCGCGCCGCGTCCTTCACGTCCGGGTCGACGGCCGTCATCCCGGCGTAGGTGTTGGTGACGATCGCCGGGACCGCGAGGGCGACCAGCGCGACGTAGACCGGGAGCATGGACAGTCCGCCGGCCAGGAAGACCAGCACGACCAGGCCGACGGTCGGCAGGGCGCGGCCGAACGACGCGAGGTTGATCGCCAGGAAGGCGCCCTTGCCGGTGTGGCCGATCAGCAGGCCGAGGGGAAGGCCGATCGCGGCCGCGATGAGGGTGGCGAGGAGGGAGTACTGGAGGTGTTCGGCGAGGCGGTGGGCGATGCCGTCGGGGCCGGACCACTGCTCGCCGCTGACCAGCCAGTCGCCGAGGTTCTTGAAGAGTTCGTACATGTCAGGCTCGCCGCCTCCGCCAGGGAGTGAGTACGTACTGCAGGGCGACCAGAGCTGCGTCCGCGACCACGGCCAGGAGCAGCGTGAGGACCACTCCGACGATCACCGGGGTCGGGAAGTTGCGCTGGAAGCCGTCGGTGAAGAGCTGGCCGAGGCCGCCGTCGCCGATGTAGGTCGCGACCGAGACCAGGGAGATGGACATGACGGTCGCGATCCGGACGCCGGCCATGATCACGGGGAGCGCGAGCGGGAACTCGACGGTGAGGAGCGTGCGCAGGGGGCGTGTGCCCATTGCCTTCGCGGCCTCCTTCACCTTCACGGGGACCGAGTCGAGGCCCTCGACGGTGTTCCGCAGCAGGACGACCAGGGTGTAGATCGTCAGGCCGATGACGGTGGTGGTGCGGGTGAGGCCCGACACCGGGAGGAGCAGGACGAAGATCGCGATCGACGGGATCGTGAACAGGACGTTCGACAGGCCGAGCAGGAAGCCGCGCAGGGGCCGGATCCGGTGGGCGACCACCGCGAGGGGGAGCGAGATCAGGACGCCGAGGAAGACGGCGGTGAGCGCGGCCTGGAGGTGGGAGAACGTCAGGGTGGTGAGGTCGTCGGTGTGGTCGCCCAGCCACGACCAGTCGATGGTCATGCGGCCACCCGCGCCTCGTGGTGGGCCCGGCCCGCGTGCTGGTGGATGTCGTCGCGGGACGAGACGCCGGTGAGGATGCCGTCCGCGTCGACGCGGGCGACCAGACCGGTGGGGGAGGCGATGGACTCGTCGAGCGCGGCGAGCAGGGAGTCGTCGTCCCGCAGTGGTCGTACGGGGATCTCGGCGTCCTGCGACTTCCAGTGCACGGGCGTGCGCCGGTCATCGAGTACGAGGCGCCAGTCGCCGCCATCCGGAGCGGGGCCCTGCGGGACGTCCGCGAGCGTCTTCAGCGACAGCAGCTTCAGGCCGCGCTCGGCGCCGAGGAAGTCGGCCACGAAGTCGTCGGCGGGGCGGGCGAGGAGCTCGGCGGGGGAGGCGCACTGGACGAGGTGGCCACCGGTGCGGAAGATCGCGATCCGGTCGCCGAGCCGTACCGCTTCGTCGATGTCGTGGGTGACGAAGACGATGGTCTTGCTCAGCTCCTTCTGAAGGCGCAGGAGTTCGTCCTGGAGCTGGGTGCGCACCACGGGGTCGACCGCGCCGAACGGCTCGTCCATCAGCAGCACGGGCGGGTCGGCGGCGAGTGCGCGGGCCACGCCGACGCGTTGCTGCTGGCCGCCGGAGAGCTGGTGCGGGTAACGCTTGCCGGCGTCGGCGGTGAGACCGACGGTTTCCAGGAGTTCCGCCGCGCGGGCGCGGGCCTTCCTCCGGCCGTGTCCCAGCAGCAGGGGCACGGTGGCGATGTTGTCGAGCACCGTGCGGTGCGGGAACAGGCCCGCCTGCTGGATGACGTACCCGATGGAGCGGCGCAGCTCGGCGGCGTCCTGGCGGGTGACGTCCTTGCCGCCGACCCGGATGGTGCCGGAGGTCGGCTCCACCATCCGGTTGATCATCCGCAGGGTGGTCGTCTTGCCGCAACCGGAGGATCCGACCAGGACGGTCACCCCGCCCTCCGGCATCTCCAGGGAGAGATCATGGACTGCTGTCGTGCCGTTGGGGAAGCGCTTGTGGACCGCGTCGAACTGGATCATGAGATGTCCCTTGCCCGGCTGTATAACGTCATGCAGAGTTCTTGGTAGCTGAATAGGTTGTCAACGGGTTGGTGTAAATCCGAAGTAACGGCTGACTGAAGGGCGAGATCGGATGTCCGGGTTGAGGGGAGTTTGGGCTTGATGTCGTCTCGGATCGTGGACACGCTGGGTGTGGTGTCGTCTGGGCACACCGGCCTGGTCGTCCTCGACGGGATCGGGCTCGGCGTCGAGGACGTCGTACGCCTCGCCGACGGGACCGCGCGGCCGGTGCCCGCGACCGACGCGATGAAGCGGGCCGAGGAGTCCTGGGACGCCGCCCGCCTCATCGCCGCGACCGGGCGCGTCTACGGCCGCTCCACCGGCGTGGGCGCCAACCGGAACGAGGACGTGCCCACCGAGGCCGCCGCCGAGCACGGCCTGCGCCTGCTGCGCAGCCATGCCGGTGCCATCGGCGAGGAACTGCCCGCCCGGCAGGTGCGGGCCATGCTCGCCGTGCGCGCCAACCAGCTCCTCGCGGGAGGTGCGGGCCTCAGGCCCTCCGTCATCACGGCGCTGTGCGAAGCGCTGGAGAACGGCGCCCACCCGGTCGTGAACGAGTTCGGCTCGGTCGGCACCGGAGACCTCGCGGCGCTGGCGCAGACCGGCCTCGCGCTGGCCGGCGAGCATCCCTGGCGCGGCTCCGGCGCCCCCGAGGCGCAGCCGCTCGACAACAACGACGCCCTCGCGTTCATCAGCAGCAACGCCCTCACCCTCGGCCAGGCGGCCCTCGCCCTGCACGAACTGCGCGGCCTCGTCGCCGCCACCCAGGTCGTCGCCGCCCTGTCGCTGCTCGCCGTCGACGGCTCCCACGAGGCGTACGCCGCCCCCGTGCACGCCGCCCGGCCGCACCGGGGCAGCGCCGAAGTCGCGCGCCGGATGCGGGAGCTGATCGGCGCCGAGGACCGGCCCACCCCGCCGCTGGGCCGTATCCAGGACCCGTACGGCTTCCGCTGCCTGCCCCAGATCCACGGCCCCGCGCACGACGCCGCCGACGCCCTGGAGGAGGTGCTCGCCGTCGAGATCAACGCGGCCGCCGAGAACCCCCTCATCTCCCCCGAGGACATGGCCGCCTACCACCACGGCGGCTTCTACCAGGCCCAACTCGCCCTAGCCCTGGACCATTTCAGGCTGGCCCTGACCCAGGTGGCCAGGCTGTCGACGTCCCGCCTGTCCACCCTCAACGAGCCCGCCTACACCCGCCTGAAGCCCTTCCTCGCCGACCACGAGCCCGCCTCGTCCGGCGTGATGATCCTGGAGTACGCCGCCGCGGCCGCCCTCGGTGACCTGCGCGCCTTCTCCGCTCCCGCCTCGCTCGGCCACGCTGTACTCTCCCGGGGCGTGGAGGAGCAGGCGAGCTTCGCCTCGCTCGCCGCGCGGCAGACACTGCGCGCGTGCGGCGCGTACCGTCTCGTCGTGGGCTGTGAACTCGTCGCCGCCGTACGGGCGTTGCGCCAGCGCGACCTCAGGCCCGACCCGGAGCTTCCGGTCGGCCGGGCGATGGAGCTGGCCGAGTCGGTGCTCGAGGACGACCTGGCCGACCGGCCGCTCACCGATGATGTGGCGGCGGCAGCAGCACTGCTGGACCGGTTCACGGAGATCTGGAGGGGGAGCGCGACATGAGCGCGGACAGGAACACGGGCGGGACGGCGCATGGGACGGACAGCCCCGCCGCGCGGCTCCAGACGCTCTTCGAGGGGCACCGGCTCACCCCGACCCAGCGCCGCATCGCGCACAGCATGGTGCGGCGGGCCGCCGACGTGCCGTTCCTGTCCAGCGTGGAGCTGGCCGAGCTGGCCGGGGTCAGCCAGCCGTCCGTGACCCGCTTCGCCGTCGCCCTCGGCTTCGACGGCTACCCCGCGCTGCGCAGGCACCTGCGCGAGGTCGCGCCCGTAGAACCGGCGGCGGACACCGGCTCGTACAACGAGTACCAGCAGGCCGTCGAGGCCGAGATCGAGAACCTGCGGCACCTGGCCGAGCTGCTGGCCGACCCGCGCCCGGTGCAGAAGGCGGGGCGCCTGCTCGCGGCCTCGCGCCCGCTGCCGGTGCTGGGTCTGCGGGCGGCCGCCTCCCAGGCGTACGGCTTCGCGTACTTCGCTGCCAAGGTCCACCCGGACGTCCGGCTGCTGCACGAGGGCGGCACGATGATCCACGACCGTATCGACGCCGCCGTACGGGCCGGGGCCACGACCCTGCTCTGCTTCGCCCTTCCCCGGCATCCACGAGAGGTCGTCGACACCCTGGCGTACGCCAAGGAGTCCGGGCTCACGGTGGTGACGGTGGCCGACTCCGCCTTCGCGCCGGTCGCCAAGGTCTCCGACCTGCTCCTGCCCGCCGCCGTCGGCACGGGCCTCGCCTTCGACACGGCCTGTGCGCCGATGCTGCTGGGCCGGGTCCTGCTGGAGGCGATGTGCGACGACCTGCCGGACGCGCAGGCGCGACTGGAGGAGTTCGATGTCCGGGCGGCGACGCGGGGGCTGTTCGTCGAATGAGCGTGCGTTTTCTTAAGACGAGTCTCACGTTCCTTCATTAACCTGCCCTCCCGACAGGACTGTGCCAGGGATGACGAGGAGGCGGAACGTGGCACGCGGAGGTCAGGGACTGGCTCGGGTGGCCGTCGTCGTACGGGCCGGGGCGGCGCCGCTGTGGTGGCTCGGGGTGTTCGCGGGGAGTGTCGGGGTGCTGGTGCCGGGCATCACGGGCCGCAGGATCGGCGTCATGGCGGGCGCCGCGCTGTTCATCGTCGTCGCCGCCCTCGTGTCGTACAGCCGCCGCAGGCGCTATACGGCGTTGGCCGGCGCAGCGGTTCGCGCCGGCAAGCACGACGTGCTCCAGGACCGCACTGTGGCCGTCCGCAACTGGCGCCGGGGGCACCGCTGGTGGTTGCTGCTGGCGTTTCTCGCCGCGCTGGGCAGCGCGTTCGCCGTGCCGGCGGCGGGCGGGCTGCTGCTCGCGGGGTGCGGGGCGGGGCTGCGGCTCAAGGCCGCGTGGCTCGGGCGGCGGGAGCGGGACGGGAACGTCCTGCTGTGGGTGCGGGTCGACTGGCTCGACGGGCGGGGTGGCCGTCCCGCGGGCAAGGCGGTGAAGGGCTATCGCACTACGGGCATCGCCGCGGGCGACGCGGCCCCGGGAGGGGCCCGCCGCCGCACCGCGGCGCTGGTGTAGCCCGTACCCGCCAGGGCGGGTCAGACCTCCAGGTCCTCCTCGATCTTCTTCAACTGGTGCCTGGCCATCGCCAGGTTGGCCCGCTTGGCGTCGAGCACCAGGTACAGGAAGAGGCCGTTGCCCCCGCGTCCGGTGATCAGCCGGATCAGGTGGTACTGGTCGGTCAGTGTGATCAGGATGTCCTCGATGCCGCCCTTGAGGCCGAGGTGCTCCATCGTGCGCATCTTGGCGCGGACGACGTCGGTGTTGCCGGCGGCGGCGACATTGAGGTCGAAGCTCTTGCTGCCGCCCAGCGTGCCGAGCGCCATGCCGCTGGTGTAGTCGACGAGCGCGACTCCGGTCGCGCCCTCGATCGAGGCGAGTGCTTCCTTCAGTGCGGTCTCGGTGTTGGCCATGGTGGTGGTTCCTCTCAACTTTCCGTAGCGGTACGCGCATTGGTGGTATTGGTGCCGGTGCGTGCGGCGCGCGGGGTTTTCGTGCGGACGGGGCGGGACTTGGCGGGCTCCTTGGCAGGGCTCCGCCTGGGAGGCGCCGCCTCGGCGTCGACGAGCTCTCCGATGCGGGCACCGGCGCGGCGGCCCTCCAGGTGCAGCCGGCCGACGTTGACGCCGTCGTCGGCGAGCAGGGTCAGGACAGCGGTGCGGCCCGCCGCGTACGTCGCCACATAGCCGTCCGCCCCGCGCATGAGCAGTTCGCGGAAGTCGCCCCGACCGGTCGCGTCCGTCACCCGGATCGCGACGCCGAGTGCGGCGGCGGTGAGCGCGGCGAGCCCGTCCGGCTCCACGCCGGGGGTGTCGTGGGCGAGGACGAGGCCGTCCACTCCGGCCGCGAGCGCTCCGGTCAGCTGGGGCACACGGGCTCTGAGCCGGCGGAACTCGTCGAGTATCGGGGCCTCGGCCGCCATCGGGTGTCTCCTCTCGGCGTCCTGGTCGGGCTTGCGGTCAAAGGGCCTCCAGCGCATCCCTGACCCTCTTCAGCAGCGCGATGTAGGGATCGGCGGCGTCGGGTGGGTGGTCGTCGGCGGGCGGCGGCTGCCAGGACACCAGCCCCGCCGCGGCCAGCCGCCGGATGTGCACCAGCGTGTGGAACGCCGGTCTGCCCAGCTCCCGTGCGATGTCCGCGGCCCTGCGTACGCCGTCCACCCGTTCCAGTACGGCGGCCTGCCGGGGCGGGACCGCGGGGGCCGCGATCGGGTCGGCCCGGATCAGGGGCGCCGTGTCCGTCGCCGGGTCGGGCCAGATGCGGCGCAGCAGGGCGCGGCGGCGCAGCGTCTCGCGCTCCAGGTCGGCGACCGGCACGGGGTGCACGGAGGCGAGCCAGTGCGCGGTGCCGTAGCGGAAGCGGCCGGGCGTGCTGCTGGGGGCGAGGGCGAAGTACGCCGCGTCGTACAGCGTGCTCACCTGGGCCAGCTCCAGCGCGCCCGGGGCGACGCCGTGCTCCAGGAGCCGCCCCCCGTCGGCGCTGTCCTCGGCGTCCCGCCAGGTCGCGGCGTCGAGGGTGCCGTGCGCGGTGAGGAGCACCCCGAGGCCGGGGGCGAGCGGGCTCTCGGCGTGCACGACCCGGCCCTCGACGAGGTGCAGGGTGCCGTGCTCGCGGGCCAGCACGCCGGTGGCCCGCTCCTCGGCGAGTCTGGTCAGCATGGGCGAGACCGCGCCCCGGGCCCGCTCGCGTGCCGCCGCCGCGTCCCGGACCGGCAGCCGGGGTGGCGGGGTGGTTCCGACCACGGTCATGCCAGCACCAGCCGCTCGGCCATCTCGCCCAGCCGGATGCGGGCCAGCGCGAGATTGCCGTCCGCGCGGGCCAGCCACAGATACAGCACCACACTGCTGTCGAAGGTCGTCGGCACGAACCGCAGCACGTGGTAGCTGTCCCGGTTGCTGAGGATCACGTCCTCGACGGGCGGGTCCGCCTCGCCGGCGCCGTCGTCGGGCCCGAACGCGTGCTGCTCGGCGGCGAGCCGCGCCAGCTCCGCCGCCTCGGCGGCCGCCGTCTCGTGGTCGCCGCCCGGAGGATCGCCCACGGTGCCCAGGGCCAGCCCGCTGGTCCAGTCGACCAGCGCGGCGCCCCGCGCACCGGGCAGCCGCATCGTCTCCAGCAAGCACTCGTCGATTCCGGGCACCGTCGCTCCCCTCCCGCCTGGGGTTCGGCTGAGTGACGGCCAAACTACGCAACGTGTGTGCGGCGAGTGAGCGTTCGGGCATTTTCCAGTGGAACATGCGCCGAGTGACTAGGGTGGGTCAACTGAGCCCGTTTTCAAGCAAGTTGATCACGTATGGCGCGCCGCTCGTCGTCGGTCGACGTCAACGGCGCTTCCGTGCGGGCAGGGTGGTGAGCGAAGCCGCGTGCGCCCCACCCGATTCGGCCACGATCTCGTCGAGCGACTGCGGCTCGCGCACCGTCGCGAAGGCGATGCCCCCCGCGTCGTCCGGCGCGAAGCCGTAGATGCCGGGCCGAGCAAGGGAGTTGTAGGCGTAGTGGTGCGCGAAGTAGTACGCCCCCGTGTCCAGCGCCGCCGCGTAGTCCCCCTGCTCCAGCAACGGCAGCGCGGCCCCCGCGGCCAGCAGGTCGCCCGAGAAGCAGGCCGGCCCGGCCACGTCCTGCACCACGTCCGGACCCTCCTTCGGGCGCCCCTTGCCGTCGTACGCGGCGATCCGCAGCGGCCAGCTCCCCGGCACGTACACCGTCCGCGTCGCGACCTGCACACCCGCGTGCGTCACCGCCACCGGCCGGCCGCCCGCGCTCTTGGCGTACTCCACGCGGGCCACGACCGTCCCGTGCTTGGCCAGCAGCGACCGCCCGAACTCGGTGACCAGCCCGTACCGCCCGTCGAACAGTCCCGGCACCGCCTCGCTCAGCAGTCGCGCGTACTGCGCGTACGTCGGCGTGGTCGCGTCCGACGCGAAGTTCACCGGCAGCCCGCCACCGATGTCGACCGTGTCGATCTGCCGCCGCCCGATCCGCCGGTTGATCTCCTCGGCCAGCGCGTACGTCTGCGCCACCCCCTGGGTCATCAGCGACAGCGGGATGCCCTGCGAGCCGGTGTGCGCGTGCAGCCGGGTCAGCCAAGGGCGGTCCGTGTACGCCTGGATCACCCACTCGCGCGCCCCCTCGTCACGCAGCGCCACCCCGAACTTCGAGGTTGCCGTCGCCGTGGACGTCGCCTCGATGGAACCCCCGCCGAGCTGCGGATTCACCCGGATCCCGAGCGGGGAGCGACTGGCGGCGGACCTTATCAGGCCGTCGATGCGGTCCAGCTCCTGCGGGTTGTCCGCATTGACGGCGATGCCCAGCGCCAGCGCCTCGCGCAGCTCCGCCGGCGTCTTGGCGGGCGAGTCCAGGACCGTCATCTCCGGGGCCAGCCCCGCCGCCCGCGCCAGCGCCAGCTCGCCCGGGCTGGCCACCTCCGCCCCGATGCCCTCCTCGCGCAGCAGCCGCAGCACCGGCACCAGCGGGGTCGCCTTCACCGCGAAGGCGTGCAGCACGGGTGTGCCAGGCGCCGTCACCGCGTCGAACGCCGCCCGCAGCTCCGCCGCCGACTCCCGGATGCCGGTCACGTCGAGCAGCCCGACGATGGGGGAGGCGGGCTCGAGCAGCCCCTGCTCCACGGCGGCGCGCACCGCGTCGTCGCGCCGGACGGACCGGTCGGCGTCCCACGCGGGAATCCCTGTCCCGTTCTCCATTCGGTTGCTCACAACATCCCCCGTCATGTCGTTGGACGAGCCCATGCATCCAGCCAAACACCGGCGACGCGCTAGCGCTGGCGCACGAACGTATTGACTAGTTCTATTCAGGCCGCCAGGATGTGAATATCCGTCGCAACAGTCCGCAGTCGAAGTTCGCAGTCACAGTCCGCTGGGAGGCAGACCATGTCAGGACCCCGCCCCGTCCGAGCACCGCGCGGTACGGAACTGAGTGCCCTGGGATGGCAGCAGGAAGCCGCCCTGCGCATGCTGCAGAACAACCTCGACCCCGAGGTCGCCGAGCACCCCGACAAGCTCGTCGTCTACGGCGGCACCGGCAAGGCGGCCCGCGACTGGCGGTCCTTCGACGCGATGGTCCGCACCCTGAAGGGGCTGAAGCAGGACGAGACGATGCTCGTCCAGTCCGGCCGCCCCGTCGGCGTCATGCAGACCCACGAGTGGGCCCCGCGCGTCCTCATCGCCAACTCCAACCTGGTCGGCGACTGGGCCAACTGGGAGGAGTTCCGCCGCCTGGAGGCCCTCGGCCTGACCATGTACGGCCAGATGACGGCCGGCTCCTGGATCTACATCGGCACCCAGGGCATCCTCCAGGGCACCTACGAGACCTTCGCCGCCGTCGCCGCGAAGAAGTTCAACGGCACCCTCGCCGGGACGATCACCCTCACCGCCGGTCTCGGCGGCATGGGCGGCGCCCAGCCGCTCGCCGTGACCATGAACGACGGCGTCGCGATCTGCGTCGACTGCGACCCGCGCGCCATCGAGCGCCGCATCGAGCACCGCTACCTGGACGTGAAGGCCGACTCGCTCGACCACGCCCTCCAGCTGGCCACCGAGGCCCGCGACGCCCGCCGCCCGCTGTCCATCGGCGTCCTCGGCAACGCCGCCGAACTGGTCCCGCAGCTCCTCGCGATGGGCGCGCCCATCGACATCGTGACCGACCAGACGTCCGCCCACGACCCGCTCTCGTACCTGCCGCTCGGCGTCGACTTCGACGAGATGGCGTCCTACGCCGCGAAGGACCCGGCGGGCTTCACGACCCGGGCGCGGGAGTCGATGGCGCGGCACGTCGAGGCCATGGTCGGCTTCATGGACGCCGGCGCCGAGGTCTTCGACTACGGCAACTCCATCCGTGGCGAGGCCCAACTCGCCGGTTACGAGCGGGCCTTCGCCTTCCCCGGTTTCGTCCCTGCCTACATCCGCCCCCTCTTCTGCGAGGGCAAGGGCCCCTTCCGCTGGGCCGCGCTCTCCGGTGACCCGGCCGACATCGCCAAGACCGACAAGGCGATCCTCGACCTCTTCCCGGAGAACGAGTCCCTCGCCCGCTGGATCAAGATGGCCGGCGAGCGGGTGCACTTCCAGGGGCTGCCCGCGCGTATCTGCTGGCTCGGGTACGGAGAGCGGGACAAGGCCGGTGAGCGCTTCAACGACATGGTGGCGAGCGGCGAGCTGGCCGCGCCGCTGGCGATCGGCCGGGATCACCTCGACTGCGGTTCCGTCGCCTCCCCCTACCGCGAGACCGAGGCGATGCTCGACGGGTCGGACGCGATTGCCGACTGGCCGCTGCTGAACGCCATGGTGAACGTGGCGTCCGGCGCGTCCTGGGTGTCCATCCACCACGGTGGCGGCGTGGGTATGGGGCGGTCCATCCACGCCGGGCAGGTGACGGTGGCCGACGGTACGAAGCTGGGTGGGGAGAAGATCCGCCGGGTGCTCACCAACGACCCCGGGATGGGTGTCATCCGGCACGTGGACGCGGGGTACGACATCGCGGAATCGGTCGCCGACGAGCGCGATGTCCGTGTTCCCATGCGCGAGGGTGACGACGCGTGACCTTCCACAGCATGTGGGCGGAGCTGCTGCCGCTGGGCCGCAGCTCCGCCTCCGGCGGCTACCGCCGCTTCGCCTGGACCGGAGCCGACCTCGAGTGCCGGGCCTGGTTCAAGGAGCAGGCCGAGACGCGTGGGCTTGCCTACGAGGTGGACCGGAACGGGAACCAGTGGGCCTGGGTCGGGGACCCCGCTGCCGGGGACGCCGTGGTCACCGGGTCGCATCTCGACTCCGTGCCGGACGGGGGCGCCTTCGACGGACCCCTCGGTGTCGTGTCCTCCTTCGCCGCGCTCGATGAACTGCGCGGCAGGGGCGTGGACTTCGTCAAGCCGCTCGCCATCGTCAACTTCGGCGATGAGGAGGGCGCTCGGTTCGGGCTCGCCTGTGTCGGGTCGCGGCTCACCGCCGGGCAGCTCAGCGTCGAGAACGCACACCGGCTGACCGACGGCGACGGGGTCAGCCTGCCCCAGGCCATGGAGGCCGCCGGGTACGACCCCGACACCATCGGCGCCGATCCGGAACGGCTCGCCCGCATCGGTGCCTTCGTCGAACTGCACGTCGAGCAGGGCCGGGCCCTGGACCTGTCCGGCGACCGGGTCGGCATCGCCAGCGCCATCTGGCCGCACGGCCGGTGGCGGTTCGACTTCCGGGGCGAGGCCAACCACGCGGGGACCACGCGGCTCGTGGACCGGCGTGACCCCATGCTGTCGTACGCCGAGACGGTGCTCGCCGCCCGCCGGGAGGCCGAACTCGCCGGTGCCGTCGCCACCTTCGGCAAGATCGCCGTCGAGCCCAACGGCGTCAACGCCATCCCCTCCCTGGTGCGCGGCTGGCTCGACTCCCGGGCCGAGGACCAGGCGAGCCTCGACCGGGTGGTCGGCGGCATCGAGAAGGCCGCCCGGGAGTACGCGCAGGCGCACGGCATCGACCTCGACGTCGTCCGGGAGTCCTTCACACCCGTCGTCGAGTTCGATCACGCCCTGCGTGACGAACTGGGCCGCATCCTCGGCAAGGACACCGACCTCACCGTCCCCGTCCTGGGTACCGGCGCCGGACACGACGCCGGAATCCTGTCCGGGAGCGTCCCGACCGCCATGCTGTTCGTACGCAACCCCACGGGCGTCTCGCACTCTCCGGCCGAGTTCGCCGCCGAGGACGACTGCGTGGCCGGAGTCATCGCCCTCGCCGACGTACTGGAAGGACTGGCCTGCACGTGACGCCCACCCGGCAGACCCGTACGTACTGGCTGGAGCACGCCTGGCTCGACACCCACGTCGAGCCGGGCGTCGCCCTCGACGTGAGCGACGGTCGCATCACCGCCGCCCGCACCGACGTCCCCGCCCCGCCCCCCGGCGCCGAGATCCTCCGAGGGCTCACGCTCCCCGGGCTCGCCAACGCCCACTCGCACGCCTTCCACCGCACCCTGCGCGGTACCGTCCAGGTCGGCTCCGGCACCTTCTGGACCTGGCGCGAGGTCATGTACGCCACGGCGGCCCAGCTCACCCCGGAGACCTACCACGCGCTCGCGCGGGCCGTGTACGCCGAGATGGCGCTGGCCGGGATCACCGCGGTCGGCGAGTTCCACTACGTCCACCACGCGCGGGGCGGCACCCGGTACGCCGACCCGAACGCGATGGGTGAGGCCCTCATCGCGGCCGCCGCCGAAGCCGGTATCCGGATCACCCTCCTCGACACCGCCTACCTCTCCTCCGGCTTCGGACAGCCGCCCAACACCCACCAGCTGCGCTTCTCCGACGGGAACGCCGAGGCCTGGGCCGAACGCTGTTCAGTTCTCAAGGAACGGGATCACGCGCGGATCGGTGCGGCCGTCCACTCCGTACGGGCCGTGCCCGCCGACCAGCTGGAGACGGTGGCGCGGTGGGCCGAGGAGCGGCGGGCCCCGCTCCATGTGCACCTGTCCGAGCAGACCGCCGAGAACGAGGCGTGTCTGGAGGTCCACGGCTGCACCCCGACCCAGCTCCTCGCCCTGCACGGCGTCCTCGGACCGCGCACCACCGGCGTCCACAACACCCACCTCACCGCCGAGGACATCTCCCTCATCGGTGGCAGCGGCACCGGCACCTGCATGTGCCCGACCACCGAACGGGACCTCGCGGACGGCATCGGGCCGGCCGTCGCCCTGCAGAACGAGGGCTCCCCGCTCTCCCTCGGCTCCGACAGCCACGCCGTGATCGACCTGCTCGAAGAGGCGCGCGCGATGGAGCTCAACGAGCGCCTGCGCACCCGCACCCGAGGTCACTGGACCGCGGCGGCCCTCCTGCGGGCGGCCTCCGCCGACGGCCACGCGGCCCTCGGCTGGGACGACGTGGGCACCCTGGAGCCGGGCGCACGCGCCGACTTCACGACGATCGCGCTCGACTCGGTCAGGACGGCAGGGCCGCTTCCGCGGCTCGGGGCCGAGACGGCCGTATTCGCCGCGTCGGCAGCAGACGTGTCGCATACGGTCGTGGCAGGTCGGCATGTCGTACGGGACGGGGTCCACACCCTCGTACCGGATGTGCCGCGAGCCCTCGCGGACGCCGTCGAAGCCCTGCGCGGATGACCGCGGGCCGCCCATCCGAGCGGCCCGAACCGGCCTCCGCCCCCGCCCCGGAACCCGACCCCACCGCCGACCAGGCAACCAAGGACGCCATGAGCAACGCGACGACCGTCAGCCCCGCCCACTCCGCGAGCACCGCAAGCACGCTCATCACCAACATCGCAGCCCTGGTCACCAACGACCCCTCCTCCGGTGACGGATCCCCCCTCGGACTGATCCAGGACGCGGCCGTCGTCATCGAAGGCGACCGCGTCGCGTGGACCGGTGATCAAAGCAAAGCACCCGCCACTGACAATCGGGTCGACGCAGGTGGCCGGGCGGTCGTCCCCGGCTTCGTCGACTCCCACTCGCACCTCGTCTTCGCGGGCGACCGGACGCAGGAGTTCAACGCCCGGATGTCGGGGCGGCCGTACAGCGCGGGAGGCATCCGTACGACCGTCGCGGCCACGCGGGCGGCGAGCGACGAGGAACTCGAAGCCAACCTCACCCGTTACCTCACCGAAGCCCTTCGCCAGGGCACCACGACCTTCGAGACCAAGTCCGGGTACGGACTGACCACCCACGACGAATCCCGCGCCCTGCGCATCGCCGCCGCCCACACCGACGAGGTCACCTACCTCGGCGCCCACATCGTCTCGCCGGACTACGCGGACGACCCGGCGGCATACGTCGCCCTGGTCACCGGCGAGATGCTCGACGCCTGTGCCCCGTACGCCCGTTGGATCGACGTCTTCTGCGAGAAGGGCGCCTTCGACGGCGACCAGGCCCGCGCGATCCTCACCGCGGGCAAGGCCAAGGGCCTGCACCCCCGCGTCCACGCCAACCAGCTCTCCTACGGCCCCGGCGTCCAGCTGGCCGTCGAACTGGACGCCGCCAGCGCCGACCACTGCACCCACCTCACGGACGAGGACATCGACGCTCTGGCCAACAGCCGTACCGTCGCCACACTCCTCCCCGGTGCCGAGTTCTCCACGCGCGCCCAGTGGCCGAACGCCCGCCGCCTCCTCGACGCGGGCGTCACCGTCGCCCTCTCCACCGACTGCAACCCGGGCTCGTCCTTCACCTCCTCCGTCCCCTTCTGCGTCGCGCTCGCGGTAAGGGACATGGGAATGACCCCGGACGAGGCCGTCTGGTCCGCCACGGCGGGCGGCGCGGCGGCCCTGCGCCGCGACGACATCGGCCACCTCGCCCCGGGCGCCCGCGCGGACCTGCTCCTGCTGGACGCGCCGAGCCATGTCCACCTGGCCTACCGGCCGGGCGTTCCGCTGGTCAGCGGGGTGTGGCGGCGGGGACTGCGGGTCGTCTGATCAGGAGGCCCCGGCCCGCCACCGCTGCTCCTCCCGCCCCGTCTCCGGCCACAGGGACAGCGACTTGTCGCCGTCCGGTGTCAGGGCGTGGTCCGGCGCAATGCCGGGACGGATCACCCCGCGGGAATCCACCGCGAACCTCAGGTTCTGCCCGTTGCGTCCGTAGACGGAGTCGCACGTCCAGATCCCGACGCCCCGGTACGTCGAGCCCCGGCTGTCCAGGCAGTAATCGGGGTAGGCGTACGACTGCAGCACGCCCCGTTCGGAGTCGACCCGCCAGCGTTGGTCGCTTGAGGACGTGCAGGTGGCCGTGACGACGTCCGTGCCGTCGTACGGGGCGCCGTCGATGTCCAGGCACAGGCCGGTGGCGATGTTCACGACCTGGGCGTAGGTGCCGTCGGGCGGGTGAACCGGGGAGGGGGTCGGCTTCGGGCGGGCGGTCTTCGTGGGTTTCGGAGTCCTTGTCGGGGACGGCGACTTGGACGTCCGCGACGGAGATGGAGACGGAGAGGGCGAGGGCGAAGAGGGCGACGGCGTGACCGACACCGTCGCGGTCACCGTCACCGCCACCGGCGGCACACTCACCGCGGTGCCCACCGAGCCCACCGGTTCCTGCGAGGAGGACGAAGCACCCTGCGCCACGAGGAAGAGCACCAGCGGCAGCAACGCCACCCCGAGCGCCGCCGACACCAGCACGACCCGACGGCGGTCCCAGGGCCGGACTCCCCTCGGCCAACTCCCGTCCACAGCAGGGCCGACGGCCTTCCGCTCCCCGGCGCCGCCCCCCGCATACGCCGCCCCGCCCCACGGCAGCAACCCCTCCGCCAACGCCGTGCGCGGCGCGTCCCGCAGGGCCGACAGTTCCTCGTACGCCGTCGTGCAATGGGGGCAGCGCGCCATGTGGGCGTGCAGGTCGGCGCTGTCGCGCGGGCCGTCCGGACGTACCGACTCCTCGATGAGGCGGCCGAAGTCGGGGCAGTCGACGTCGTCGGAGGCGGCGAGGCGGGTGCGCAGGCAGGCGCGGGCGAGTTGCTGGAGCGCCGGGGCGGTGCCGTACGTCACGTCCTCGCGGGTGAGGCCGAGGAGAGCGGCCGTCCGTTCCACCGGTTCGCGCTCCACGACCCCGTACCAGATCAGGCCCTGTGTGCGGGAGGACAGCGACTGGAACGCCGTGAGCATGGGCGGAACCGGGCCGGACGCGCCCGTCGTGTTCAGGACGAGCAGCAGGCTCGCGTCGAGACCGGCGGCCCGCTCGTCCATGGCCCATGACCCGGCCGACCGGGCGGTCAGCAGCAGGAGCCGGTGCCGCCAGGGGAGACCCGGGTCGACGCCGCGCGCGGTCTGACGGGCCGCGAGCGTGAACGCCTGGGCCGCCAACTGCCGTGCCATGGACTCGTTCGGAGTGCACAGGCGGGCGTAGGAGAGGACGGGCGCGAGGTGGCGGGCCCGGAGTTCCTGCAGTGCCGAATACGCGGTGGCCGTGTCGGCGCGCAGCAGCTCCGTCAGCCGCGCGTCGGACGCGCCCGCGTGTATCCCATGGCCACGATCCCCACCGTCGTCGGCCCGAGCCATCCGCCTGCCTCCTCGCAGCCTTGCCACCCGCGCGGAGACCTGACCTACCGGCGGGTATGACGGCTCATAGTGGAGGAAGGGGAGCCCTGGGGAAAGGGTTTCTGTGGGTAACCGGTGAATCAATCCCGAACGCACTGTGCCCGGTGTCCTGCCGACGAAATTCGGCGGGGCACCGGGCACAGTGCACGTCAACGCGAAGGAGACGCCGCTCCTCGACCGGTCATTCCTCGACCGTCAGCCCCTTCCGGAGCCGGATCAGTGTGCGCGACAGCAGCCGCGACACATGCATCTGCGAGATGCCGAGTTCGTCGCCGATCTCCGACTGGGTCATGCCCGCGACGAACCGCAAGGAGAGGATCTTCCGGTCCCGGGGCGGGAGTTCGGCGATCAGCGGCTTCAACGACTCGACGTACTCGATGCCTTCGATGCCGTGGTCCTCGTAGCCGATCCGGTCGGCCAGCGCGCCCTCGGCGTCGTCCTCCTCGGGCTGGGCGTCCAGGGAGGAGGCGGTGTACGCGTTCGACGCGGCCATGCCCTCGACGACCTCGTCGTTGGTCAGGCCGAGGCGCTCGGCCAGTTCCGCAACCGTCGGCGCGCGGTCCAGCTTCTGGGCCAGCTCGTCGCCGGCCTTGGCCAGGTCGAGCCGCAGTTCCTGCAGTCGCCGCGGTACGCGCACCGACCACGACGTGTCGCGGAAGAAGCGCTTGATCTCGCCGACGATGGTCGGCATCGCGAAAGTGGGGAACTCCACGCCGCGGCTGAGCTCGAAGCGGTCGATCGCCTTGATCAGGCCGATGGTGCCGACCTGGATGATGTCCTCCATCGGCTCGCTGCGCGAGCGGAAGCGGGAGGCGGCGAACTTGACCAGGGCGAGGTTGAGTTCGACGAGCGTGTTACGGACGTACGAGTATTCGTGGGTCCCTTCCTCCAGCGACTCCAGCCGCTCGAAGAGGGTCTTGGACAGGGCCCGCGCGTCCACCGGCCCCACCTCGTCGTACGGGGGGATGTCCGGAAGCCCGGCGAGGACGTCGTCCTGCTCCAGGCCCTGCTCGAAGGCCTGTTCGGAACCTACGTCGCTGCTGCGCTCGATGGGATCCAGATGTTCCGGTCGGGGTGCCGACGTCGCGTTCGGGGTATGCGATGCGTCGAGCCGGGGTGACATGATGTCCTCCATCGTTCTCGGCATATGGCTGCCGAAGCCTGTGCGTGCACTGCGGTGTGCGGCGCCTCCAAAGCCGGCCGAGTCGGTTACGTGTCTCTACTAGCCCTACCCGCTTTCGTGAGCCCACCGCAAGTGCGCTGTGTTCCGAAATGTCCGTTTCTGGGTGGATGTTCGGGTGTTGGAGGGCGTAGGGAAGGCGTAGTGTTCGAGAGCGTCAGTCAGCAGTCACGACGTCGGGAGTGAGAGACGGCATGGACCGCGGGACCGTCGGCAGCGCACAGTCTGGCCGACTTCTGGTCGAGGTGCGGGAAGAGGGTTCCAGCGCCGTCGTGACCCCGGCGGGTGAGTTGGATCACCACACGGCCGATTTGTTGCGTGAGCCACTCGAGGACTGCCTCGACAAGGGCTTCAGTCGGCTGGTCGTCGACTGCTCGCGGCTGGAGTTCTGTGACTCCACGGGGCTGAACGTGCTGCTCGGTGCGCGCCTCAAGGCGGAGGCCGCCGGCGGTGGGGTGCATCTCGCGGGCATGCTGCCCGCCGTTGCGCGTGTGTTCGAGATCACAGGAGCCTCGGCGGTCTTCACGGTCCACGACTCGCTCGGCGCCGCCCTGGCCGACGGGGTGGACCAGGCCGACAAGCCGGGCTGACCTCCCGCGTCCCTCCCTGCATCGGACGTCACATCATTTGTGCCGAATACAGGGGTGTTCCCCCGGCCCGGTCGGGCAGGAGACATCCTGAACCTGTCGGCTGTGACGTCGGCCACCGGGGGTGTGGGGACTGTGACCGACGCATCAAGCAAGGACCATGTACTGACGTACTGACTCTGCGTACTGATTCGTGAATTGTGTGAACGTTGAACTGCTGAATCGGTGAATCGGTGAGGTGAAGCGCTGATGAGCACCACCCGGCCTTTCTCGCCGGGCGACCGCGGCCCAGAGCCCAGCGGCGCTTCCGGGGCGTCCGAGGGGCCTTCCGGGGCATCCGACGGGCCCGAGGCGTCCGCCGAGCCGTCTGCGGGACCTCAGGTCCGGCGGCTGGACTTCGAGGGCCAGAGCGGGGTCGTCCCGCTCGCCCGCGACTTCGCCCGCCAGGCGCTGTACGCGTGGGGCTGGCTGCCCGCCGCGACCGCCGACCAGCGGGCCGCCGCCGAGGATGTGCTGCTCGTCGTCTCCGAGCTGGTCACCAACGCCTGCCTGCACGCCGAGGGGCCGGACGAGATGTGGATCGCCTGCGACAACAAGGTGATCCGCGTCGAGGTCTCCGACAAGGGCACGGGCCAGCCGGCGCCCCGCACCCCGCACCGCGCGGGCCGCCCCGGCGGCCACGGCATGTTCATCGTGCAGCGGCTGTGCCTGGACTGGGGGGTCGTACGGACGCCGGGCGTCACGGGCAAGACGGTGTGGGCGGAGCTGGGCGCACCGGCGTAGGGCGCCCGTCCGGCCGTACCGGAAAATCGGTTCCCGTTGCCGAAACGCCCACGTGGCTCCGCCACGCGGGCGCTCCGGCGCCTTGCGATCGCACGCACCAGACGCCGCGGAGCCCGCCCTCCGGGCGGACGATGGGAGCTTGAAGCCGCGGCCCAGCCACCAGCCGCCTGCTGCCCGCGATCCTGGAGCAGCACCAGCGGGCCGACGGCACCGTCGAGGTCCCCGAGGTGCTGCGGCGATGGGGGCTCCCTGAAGTGCTGCGCCCGGTCTGACCCTGAGTTACCGAGGGTCACCTCCTCCACTCGGTGCGCGCCGGATCGCCACAACTCCGGCGTGCGCCGTGTCTTCCTTCCTCAGGGCCCCGGGCGTACCTTGACGGCCGATCTGATGTGCCGTCAGGAAAGAGGGGACCGTGTCGAAGCAGAAGCGAACCGCCGCGCTCGCCACCGTCGCGGCCCTGGCCGGATCGGCGGTGCTGATGGCCGCCCCCGCGGCCCGGGCCGAGGTCGTCGACGTCAACTACGCCTGCAAGACGCCGATCGGCGACAAGAGCGCCGTCTCGCCCATCGACATCAAGGGCGTCAAGAGCGGCAGCGGTTACAAGATCACCATGTCGTGGCAGAAGGGCGTCTCGTCCAGCCCGGTCGAGCTGGGCAAGGGCGCGATGAACCCGAGCGCCACCATCAAGCTGGGCGGCGCCGACAGCGGCACCCTGTCCGTCACCGGGCCCGCCAACCAGGAGGCGATTCCCGCCAACACCCCCATCAAGATCAATGACTTGACGGGCACGTACACCCCGAAGAAGACCGGCAAGGTCACCTTCACCGCGGGCGTCCTCACCATCAAGGCGCTCGGCACGACCACCACGTGCACACCGACCAACAGCCCCGGCCCTTCGCTGACCCTCGACGTGACGGCGGCGGGCGGCGGCGGTTCCGGCGGCGGCACGCAGTCCGGCTCCGGCTCCGGTGCCGAGCTCCCGCAGACCGGCCCCGAGGACTCGGCGATCGCCCTCGGCACCCTCGGCGGCACGGTCCTGCTCGCGGGCGCGGCGGGCGCGCTGTGGCTGACGCGCAGGGGGCAGACGGTACGCCGCTGACCTGTTCTCGTCCGACCGCTGGAGCCGCCGATGTCGTCAGCCGTCCGTGTCCTGTTCCTGTCCCTGCTGCTCGCGTTCCTGTCGGCGCCGGCCCCCGCGGCGGCCGCCGCCGACGGGTGGTCCCTCGCGCCCTCGGGCGGGGGGCGGCCGTCCGTCTACGGCGAGGGCCCGGCGGGGACGGTCCTGCAGGACACGGTGTCCGTGACCAACCCGGGCGGCGAACCGCTCACGGTCCGGCTGCACGCCCCCGGCGTCACCTTCGCGGACGGCACCGTACGCGTCCCCGCCCGCACCCGCGCCGACGTTCCCTTCACGGTGACCGTCCCGGCCGCCGACCGCGCCGTCGAGATCGTCGCCCGCGACACGGACGGGGCGCAGCGGCGCGTGCGGGTCCACCTGCGGGTCACCGTCCCGGAGCTGTCGGCGCTGACCGTCGAGCGCGTGACGGTGACCGGCGACCGTATCGCGTACGAGCTGGTCAACCGCGGTACGACGCCCCTCACCCCGAGGCTGGCCGTCCACGCCGACGGCGTCTTCGGTCCGGTCCTCGACCGCGCCCCGCGCACCCTCCCCGTCGACCTGCCGCCGGGCAGCCGCACCAGGCTCACCGAGCCGTGGCCCGACCACCCCGCGCTCGACGCGGTCGACGTACGGCTGACGGTGACGGCGGCGGCCGGGGCGGGCGACACGGCACAGGTGTCGGCGCGGTTCGTGCCATGGGGCGCTCTGGCAGGGGGCGTGGGGTGCGCGGGGGCGGCGGGGCTGGGCGCTTTGTTCGTCGTACGGCGTCGCAGGCGGCGCAGGCCGTACGACGGCGGGGAGCCCGAGGCCGAACCGCTGGACAAGCAGCGCGAGTTGACGGGAGCGGGGACGTGAACGGCAGGGTGCGGATGTCGGTGTCGCCGGCTGTGGCGGCCGTGCTGTCGGTGCTGTCCGTGCTGGCGCTGCTGTCGGCGACGACCCCCGCCATGGCAGCCGACCCGCCCACCGTGAAGCTCTCCAAGTCCCAGGCGGGGACGGGCGGCTCGATCACCGTGACCGGCGACGGCTGGCGGCCGAAGGCGCTGCTGATGCTCCTGATCTGCGGCCAGTCCGTGCCGTCGACCGGCGTCACCGGCGGCACCAACTCCTGCGCCAACGCGGACGGCAGGGCCGTGACGACGGACGCCGAGGGGCGGTTCAGCCGGAAGCTGCCGGTGGCCGAGCCGCCCGTGCCGTGCCCGTGCGTGGTGCACGTGGCGACGGTCACCGGAGCGAAGGCCGAGGCGGACGCGATCTTCCAGGTGGCCGGACACGCGGTCGAGCCGCTCCCGGCGGAACCGGCGGGCGGACGCCTGTCGGTCCTCACCGACACCCGCCTCGACGGCTCCGACGGCCTGCTCACCTGGTTCGGCGCACCGCCGGCCCGGACGCTCGTCTTCACCGTGGGCAACGTCGGCACCTCGGCGGTGCGGAACCCGGTCTTCCAGGTCGGCACCTCCCACGGCGTGTTCGCCCCCGAGTGGCAGGAACAGCAGTGGCGCGGCACGATCCGGCCGGGCGGAAAGGCTCGTATCGAACTGCCGGTCGAGCTCGCCGCCGGGGCGCACGGCGACTACACGGTCTCCCTGAAGTACGGCGGCAAGGTGATGGCCGAACAGGCCTGGGGCGTGGGCCGGCCCTGGGGCGTGACGCTGTTCTGGGTCCTGGTCTGCCTGGTCGTACCGGCGGCGCTGTTCCGCGTCGGGATGGCGGTGGTGGACCGGGTACGGCCCCGGCAGACGTCCCGCCGCCGAGGCTTCCGTATGCCCGAGGCGGCCCTGCGCATCCCGGGGCTGAAGCCCCGGGCGGAGGCGAGGCACGCCTCGCCCGCACCCTCGACCCTGCCGTGGTTCGCCCCGGACAACGACCCGGGCACGGCCGGTCGGCTCTCCGCACCGCACGACGACAGCCCGACGAGTCCTACGACTCCCACCAGGAAGGGACCCCCGTGAGCAAGCGAAGGAGAGTCACACCGGTCGGGCCGTGGAGCCCCCCACGCCCTCGGAGAGCGACCGCGGCGGGCGCCGCCCTGATGCTCGGCGGTGCGGGCGTGCTGCTCGGCGTGGCCGCAGCTCCCGCGCAGGCCGCCGAGGTGGCGTACGCGACCGAGTGCATCCCGCCCGCGATCTCCGGGCTGCCGCCGGTCCAGGGCACGACCAAGGTGGAGATCATCGCGCCCGCCGAGGCGAAGGTCGGCGACGAGGTGGAGGTGGTCTGGAAGTTCGTCCAGGCGGCGTCCAAGAACCCGAACATCCTCGACCTGGAGGCGAACACGGTCCAGCCGACGGGCACCCTCAAGGCGGCCGGTGCGCAGACGGCGGACATCGCGATGCAGGGGCCGCGCCAGAACCCGCCGATCCCCAAGAACACCGACATGAAGCTGTCCGACATGAAGGGCAAGCTGAAGCTGACGGCGCCGGGCGAGGTGACGCTGACGCCGGGCGCGTACAACATCAACGTCAACAAGCCGATCTCGACGGACACCAAGTGCACGCCCAAGGAGACGGTGAAGCCGGCGGCGACGATCAAGGTGACGGACGCGGGCGGGGGCTCGGGCGGTACGACGGGAGGGCTGCCGACGGTCGTGCCGACGCTGCCGACGGGTGTGCCGACCGATCTGCCCACGGGGCTGCCGACGGGTACGTCGGACCCGACGCCCACGGGTCCGACGCCGAGTGAGAGCGAGACCGGCGGGGACTCCGGTGGCTCGAACACCGGTGGCGGCAGCGGAGGCGGTGACGGCGGCCAGACCGACTTCACGGGCAAGGAGGTCGAGGTCCCGTACGAGTGCAAGACGCCCATCGGCGACAAGAACGCCACCTCGCCGGTCCAGATCAACGCCAAGAAGAACGGCGGGAACTTCGACCTGACGGTCCAGTTCAAGAAGTCGGTGATGGACAGCCCCGCCGACATCCCCAAGGACTCGGTCAAGCCGTCCATGGAGGTCGTCCTCGGCGGTGCGGACAAGGGCACGGTTCACGTCGAGGGCCCGACCAACTCCGAGGACATCAAGGCGGGCGACCCGATCGAGATCCCCGACCTCACGGGCACGTACAAGCCGGGTGCGAGCGGGGAGTCGACGTTGTCGCCGGGTGTGCTGACGATCGAGGCCCTCGGCACGACCACGACCTGCACACCGGCCAGGACGGAGGTCTCGCTGACCCTGGACACGACCGAGCAGGCGAGCGGGGCCTCCGGCGGGTCAGCCGGCGGTTCGGCGGGAGGTTCCGGTTCCGCCGGAGGCTCGTCGACGGACGGCGGCTTGGCGGCGACGGGTGCGGAGGACCAGGGGGCGCTGAAGGCGCTGGGGCTGGTGGCGGGGACGGCGCTGCTGCTCGGGGGAGCGGTGTTCACGTTCATGCCCGGGCGTCGCGTTCGCTAGCGCCCGCCCTTTCGACAGGCGGTACGGACCCTGCTCCCGGACATCTCCGAGCAGGGTCCGGCATCTCCTCGTCACATCCCGTGGTCCAGCCGCAGATGCGTGCGCATCAGTACGTTCGCGTCGGCCACCGCGCTGTGGTCGTACGCCCTGCGTGCGGCGGCCCGCTTCGCCGCGAGGTCCCGGCAGGAATCGCAGTTGTCCACGGGTTTGGGCGAGCGGCTCACGTCGAAGGAGGGATACGGCGACTGCTCGGTCACGGCGCACACCCCTTTCCGACGCTCCAGTGCTCCCGCAACTCCCGTTCGTAGACGTCGGCTTCGGCGGTCCGGCCCGCCTCTCGCGCCGCGTCCCGCTGCGCCAGTAACGCTCCGCACACGTCACAGGCGGGCGGCGGTGGGGGCGCCGCCGTCCACGCCGGACGCGTGCTCACGCCGACCACCGCGCGAGCGCCGCCTCCAGCGCACGCAGCACGGCGGGAGTCGGCGGCGCCCAGCCGCCGGGCGGCGTCCAGGCGGCGGCCGAGCGGTTCGGGCGCGTACGGCGGGGGAGACGGGGGACGCGGGGGAGCGTCGTCGGCGTCATGGCTCACTCCTTGAGGTTCGCGTTCCTGGGAACGCCTGTGCAGTGCGCATTCGCTGGATTACGCTGCGTGTCCAGGTGTAGATACGAGCATGCCGTGCCCGGGACGCGAAAAGGCTGTTGGGACGCGCTAGTTCCACGCTCGGCTCGCCAAATTCCACAAATTCCACAGCCGGGCGGAGGGGGAAACAGGGTGCCGCAGCGACGGAGGGTGACGAGTCGCAGCCATGAGCCGCGACGACGGTTCGCGGAGGAGGTACGGGCGCTGCGTGAGCGGAAAGGGGTCAGTCTGCGGGAACTTGCGGCGGAACTGGGCTGGGACTGGTCGATGCTCGGCAAGCTGGAGCGGGGCCAGACGCTGGGGAGCCCCGAGATGGCGCAGGCGCTGGACGAGTACTACGGGACACCGGGGCTGTTGCTGGCGTTGTGGGAACTGGCGGTCGCAGATCCGGCGCGGTTCAAGGAGCAGTACCGCCGGTACATGCTGCTGGAGGCCGAGGCGGTCAGCTTGTGGCACTTCGCAGTGAGCATCCTGCCGGGCCTGCTTCAGTCGGATGGCTACGCGAGTGAGGTGCTCGCGACGGGCGGCATCAAGGGCGAAGAATTGGCCCAGCAAGTGGAGGCACGCGTCGGCCGCCGCGCGCTGCTGCTGGGGGAGGACGCGCCGACGTTCCGCAGCATCCTGTCCGAGGCTGTGTTGCGCACGCCGTTGCGGGACGCCAAGGCCTGGCGGGAGCAGCTCGAACATCTGGCAGAGGTGGCAGAACGCCCGCACGTCACGCTTCAGGTGCTGCCGCTGGGGGCCGGGCTGCACGGCTTGGTGGGCACCGCCGTGATGTTCCTGCGGATGCCCGAGGGGCGAACGGTCGCCTATACCGAGACCGCGTACCACGGCGAACTGGTCGAGGAGAACAGGGAGGTTGAGCGGCTGCAACGTGCGTACGATTCGATGCGCGACCTGGCGCTGTCACCGGCTGAGTCGCTGAAGTTCATCGGGCAGATGCTGGAGGAAGCACCGTGCGATCCATCGACCTGACCGGCGTGACGTGGCGCAAGAGCAGCTACAGCAATCCGGACGGTGGCGAGTGCGTCGAAGTCTCCGACGACCTTCTGGCCGGGACCTCGTGGCGCAAGAGCAGCTACAGCAACCCCGACGGCGGTAACTGCCTCGAAGTCGCCGACAACATCCCCGCCCCCCTCGTCCCCGTCCGCGACTCGAAGACCCCCCACGGCCCCGCCCTGATCCTCCCGGCGACCGCGTGGGCCTCCTTCGTCACGGCCGTACGACGCGGCGAACTGCCGAACTGAGCTGACCCGAAAAGCCGGAGGCCGTCGCACCACCCTCGGTGCGACGGCCTCCGTCGGTTCCGCTCAGCCGCAGGCGTTAGTGCACGCCGCCCATGAGCGCCTTGACCTTCTTGCGGTACATCCACACCGCCACACCGGCGACCACGGCGAGCGTGGCTTCCATGGCCACCACGCTCGTCTTGTTGAGGTCGACCCCGGCGATGGAGAGCAGGCCGGTCGTGGCGTCACCGGCGGTGACCGCCAGGAACCAGACGCCCATCATCTGGGAGGCGTACTTCGCGGGGGCCATCTTCGTCGTCACCGACAGACCCACCGGGGAGAGCAGCAGC
The DNA here is from genome assembly GCF_044455405.1 of Streptomyces sp. NPDC051243. Taxonomy (NCBI): domain Bacteria; kingdom Bacillati; phylum Actinomycetota; class Actinomycetes; order Kitasatosporales; family Streptomycetaceae; genus Streptomyces; species Streptomyces sp. NPDC051243. Next base: position 675,268 of record NZ_JBITES010000002.1, read on the forward strand.
TCACCCACGGTCTGCGTGAAGTAGATCGCCACCAGCCACATCGCCGCCGCCTTGTGACCGCCCTCGGCGATCGACAGCGGGGCCAGGAAGAGGAAGAAGGACGCGCCGACCAGGACCAGACCCGAGGCGAACTTGACGATCGTGCTCGGCTCCTTGCCGCGCCGGTTCAGCGCGAGCCAGAACCAGGCGAAGACCGGGGCCAGGGCCATGATCAGGACCGGGTTGACCGACTGGTACCAGGAGACCGGGAAGTCCCAGCCGAGGACGCTGTTCTCGGCGGAGGAGTCGGCGAAGATCGACAGGGTCGAGCCGCCCTGGTCGTAGATCATCCAGAACACGGCCGCGGCGACGAAGAACCAGATGTACGCGGACATCGACTTCTGCTCGGTGCGGTCCAGGTCCTTGTCGCGCTTGATGCGGACCAGGACGAGGGTCGGGATGATCACGCCGAGCAGGGTCAGCGGAACCAGGATCCAGTTCAGCGTGTAGCTGCCGGAGAAGCCGACGATCGCGTAGAAGACGACCGCGATACCGGCCCAGATCGCGGCCTTGCGCAGGGTGGAGGACTTCTCCTCGGCGGACAGCGGCGTCGGGACGACGCTGGAGCGCTCGGCGAGGTGGCGGGAGCCGATCAGGAACTGGGCGAGACCCAGCGCCATGCCCAGCGCGGCGAGCGCGAAGCCGAGGTGCCAGTTGACGCTCTCACCGATGGTGCCGATGACCAGCGGCGCGGCGAAGGCGCCGAGGTTGATGCCCATGTAGAAGACGGTGAAGCCGCCGTCGCGGCGCGGGTCGTCCGGGCCGTCGTAGAGGTGGCCGACCATCGTGGAGATGTTGGCCTTCAGCAGACCCGAGCCGATGGCGACCAGGCCGAGACCGGCGTAGAAGGTGCCCGAGGCGGGCAGGGCCAGCGTGAGGTGGCCGAGCATGATGATGCCGCCCGCGATGGCGACGGTCTTGCGGGGGCCCCAGACGCGGTCGCCGAACCAGCCGCCGGGCATGGCGAGCAGGTACACCAGCGACACGTACACCGAGTAGATCGCGGTCGCGGTCGCCGCGTCGAGGTGCAGGCCGCCCGGAGCGACCAGGTACAGCGGGAGCAGAGCCCTCATGCCGTAGTAGGAGAAGCGCTCCCACATCTCGGTCATGAAGAGAGTGGCCAGTCCGCGGGGGTGGCCGAAGAAGGTCTTCTCGGAGCCGGGGGTGCCCGGGCGGGCCGAGTCCTTCGTCAGGCTGGACGCCATGGTCGATCCTTGCTGGTCGGGACGCGCACCGAGGTTGAACGGTGGCGCGCCCGGTGGGGGAGCGGCCGGCTCCGGCGGGTACGTCGGCCGCCCGGCCACAGGTCATTCCTTTTGATCCGCACACTGATCCGCACATAAAAGAGACCTTCGGCGTCAACTACCGCCAAAGGTCCCCGCAGTGCTACAGGCGTAGAGTCACCATACGGCAGGACACGGCCGGATATGGAAGGACTTGAGACAGGGATCACAGGTGTCGGGGGAACCGCAGGCACCCTTTCCAAGGTCCTTTCCAGGATCGCACCTCGTAGGCATAGGTCTGTACCACAGCGGGCGAAGGTAAGAGAGCGGTCAAAGGCCGGTAAGAATCAAGGCCTGCGATCACACCCCGGCTCTTGTCCGGAGCGGACTACCATCAGCTCATGACCCGTGTACTGCTCGCCGAGGACGACGCGTCCATTTCGGAGCCGCTGGCCCGCGCACTGCGCCGGGAAGGGTACGAGGTCGAGGTGCGGGAGGACGGCCCCACCGCACTCGACGCTGGAATGCAGGGCGGTATCGATCTGGTCGTGCTGGACCTCGGTCTGCCCGGCATGGACGGCCTCGAAGTGGCCCGCCGGCTGCGTGCCGACGGGCACACCGTGCCGATCCTCATCCTGACCGCCCGCGCCGACGAGGTGGACACCGTTGTCGGCCTGGACGCGGGCGCCGACGACTACGTCACCAAGCCGTTCCGGCTCGCCGAGCTGCTGGCGCGGGTCCGGGCCCTGCTCCGGCGCGGCGCCGCCGAACCGCAGCAGCCGCCCGCCACCCACGGGGTGCGGATCGACGTCGAGTCGCACCGGGCGTGGATGGGGGACGAGGAGCTCCAGCTCACGGCGAAGGAGTTCGACCTGCTGCGGGTGCTGGTGCGGGACGCCGGGCGGGTGGTCACCCGGGACCAGCTGATGCGGGAGGTCTGGGACACGACCTGGTGGTCGTCGACCAAGACGCTCGACATGCACATCTCGTGGCTGCGGAAGAAGCTCGGCGACGACGCGGCGAACCCTCGGTACATCGCGACGGTGCGTGGTGTGGGCTTCCGTTTCGAGAAGAGCTGAGCCGTTGAGGACCGTACGGGCCGAGTACAGATAAGTAGTAAGTAGCAACAGGACATGCGCCGTCGACTGATCCAGTCCACCCTCGCTGTCGTTCTCGTCGTCATCGCCGTCTTCGGTGTGTCCCTCGTCATCGTCGAGACGCGGACGATCACCAGCACCGCGCAGGAGCGGGTCGACACCGAGGCGGTCCGGCTGGTCAGCATCGTGGACAGCCGGCTGCTCGGGGACGAGACCGTGGACGCCTCGGTGCTGCGGGACCAGCTCCAGGGGGACCGTTACGCCGAGATCCGCATCCCCGGCAAGCCGGTGATCGAGGTGGGCTCCAAGCCGACCGGAGACGTCATCAGCGCCAAGGAGACGGGCGAGGAGGGCGAGACGGTCACCGTCCAGGAGCCGCGCTCGTCGGTGACGCGGGAGGTCGGCCGTACGCTGCTGATCATCGGGGCGGTGGCGCTGCTCGCGGTGATCGCGGCGGTCCTGCTGGCGGTACGGCAGGCGAACCGCCTGGCCTCCCCGCTCACGGACCTCGCCGAGACCGCGGAACGCCTCGGCTCGGGCGACCCGCGCCCCCGGCACAAGCGGTACGGGGTCCCGGAGCTGGACCGGGTGGCGGACGTCCTGGACTCCTCGGCCGAGCGCATCGCGCGCATGCTGACGGCGGAACGCCGCCTGGCCGCCGACGCCTCCCACCAGCTCCGCACCCCCCTCACGGCACTCTCCATGCGCCTGGAGGAGATCACCCTCACCGACGATCCCGACACGGTGAAGGAGGAGGCGACCATCGCCCTGACACAGGTGGAACGCCTCACCGACGTCGTCGAACGCCTCCTCACCAACTCCCGCGACCCACGCAACGGCTCCGCCGTCACCTTCGACCTCGACGAGGTCATCCAGCAGCAGCTGGCGGAGTGGCGGCCGGCGTATCGCAGCGCGGGGCGGGCGATCGTCACCTCGGGCAAGCGGCACCTGGAGGCGGTGGGCACGCCGGGCGCGGTGGCCCAGGTCCTGGCGGCCCTGATCGAGAACTCGCTCATGCACGGCGGCGGCACGGTCGCCCTGCGCACCCGCGTCACCGGCAACCAGGCGGTCATCGAGATCACCGACGAGGGCCCGGGCATCCCGGCCGACCTCGGCGCCCGCATCTTCGAACGCGCCATCAGCGGCCGCAACTCCACGGGCATCGGACTCGCGGTGGCCCGCGACCTGGCAGAGGCGGACGGCGGCCGCCTGGAAATGCTCCAGACCAAGCCCCCGGTGATCGCCCTGTTCCTGTCCCGCACGCCGCCACCGAAGAAGCAGACGCAGGATTCGGGGCCGACAGTCAGATAGGTATGCGCTCAGGCAGGCATGCCGGAGGGCTCAACGCCGGGTCCGTGCATCTCAGCCGGGACCTTTCAGCCCACCCGCTGCCCGACCCGCCGCTCAGGCGCCGCAGGCCTCCGCGGCGCAGGCTCACGCGCGTCCAGGAACGATTCCGCGCCACCCGTCGCCGCTGCCACCGCCGGCTCCTCCGAGGGCAACGCCCGGAACACCCACGTCCGGTACGACCAGAACCGGAACAGCGTCGCGACCCCGATACCGAGGAACTTGAAGATGTTGCTCTGCAGCGGGCTGTCCCAGCCGAAGCCGTACGTCGCCGCGTACAGCACGCCGTTCTCGATCACCAGGCCGACCACGCTGAACAGCAGGAACAGACCCAGTTCCGTCGTACGGCGACTCTTGTCGCGGTCCCGGTACGTGAAGTACCGGAAGCCGAGGTAGTTGAAGATGATCGCGACGACCGTCGCGATGACGCTCGCCCGCACCACCTGGAGGTCGGTCACATGCCGCACCAGGTTGAACACGAGGAGGTTGACCAGGAGCCCCGCTCCCCCCACCGCCCCGAACTTGGCGACCTCACGCACCAGCCGGTCGAAGCGCTGCCGAACGGCACTGCGGGGTACCGGAGGCGCCGCATGAAGCCCCGAGGAACCACGTCCCATGGTCGTGAAGGCTCCTGTCGGTCGATTCGTCGGACGGTTTTCGTCAACCCAGCCATGCTAACCACCCCCCTCCTCGATTGCCTGTGCGCAAGCTCATAGGTCGGGAACACTTGGGAAAGAGACCCGGAAAACTCCGGTAAGAGGGGCACTCGGGACGGCCGATACCCTAGGCACGTGACGTTCCCGGTAGTCGGCATGGTCGGCGGGGGCCAGCTCGCTCGTATGACACACGAGGCAGGCATCCCGCTGGGCATCAGGTTCAAGCTCCTCAGTGACACCCCTCAGGATTCCGCGGCGCAGGTCGTCAGCGATGTCGTCATCGGCGACTATCGCGACCTGGACACGCTGCGCGAGTTCGCGCGCGGTTGCGATGTGATCACCTTCGATCACGAACACGTACCCACCGAGCACCTAAGGGCCCTGGAGGCGGACGGCATCCCCGTCCGCCCGGGCCCCGACGCGCTGGTGCACGCCCAGGACAAGGGGGTGATGCGCGCGAAACTCGACTCGATCGGCGTGCCGTGCCCACGGCACCGCATCGTGAGCGACCCGGCCGACGTGGCCGCGTTCGCGGACGAGGGCGACGGCTTCCCGGTCGTCCTCAAGACCGTCCGCGGTGGCTACGACGGCAAGGGCGTCTGGGTCGTCGACTCCGTGGAGGAGGCCGCCGAGCCGTTCAAGGCCGGCGTCCCGGTCCTCGCCGAGGAGAAGGTCGACTACGTCCGCGAGCTCGCCGCCAACGTCGTACGGTCCCCGCACGGCCAGGCAGTCGCGTACCCGGTGGTCGAGTCCCAGCAGGTCAACGGCGTCTGCGACACCGTCATCGCGCCCGCCCCCGACCTCGACCGGACCCTCGCCCTCAAGGCCGAGGAGATGGCCCTGACCATCGCCAAGGAACTCGGCGTCGTCGGCCACCTCGCCGTCGAGCTGTTCCAGACCCGCGACGGCCGCATCCTCGTCAACGAGCTCGCGATGCGCCCGCACAACTCGGGCCACTGGACCCAGGACGGGGCGATGACGTCCCAGTTCGCCAACCACGTCCGCGCGGTCCTCGACCTCCCCCTCGGCGACCCGCGCCCGCGCGCCAAGTGGACGGTCATGGTCAACGTCCTCGGCGGCGACTACCCGGACATGTACTCCGCGTACCTGCACTGCATGGCCCGCGACCCCCAGCTCAAGATCCACATGTACGGCAAGGACGTGAAGCCCGGCCGCAAGGTCGGTCACGTCAACACCTACGGCGACGACCTCGACGACGTGCTGGAGCGCGCCCGTCACGCTGCCGGCTACCTGAGAGGCACGATCACCGAATGAGCAGCGCTGCCGGCCCCGTCGTGGGCATCGTCATGGGTTCGGACTCCGACTGGCCCGTCATGGAGGCCGCCGCCCAGGCCCTCGACGAGTTCGAGATCGACTACGAGGTCGACGTCGTCTCGGCGCACCGTATGCCGCGCGAGATGGTCACGTACGGCGAGCAGGCGGCCGAGCGCGGGCTGAAGGTGATCATCGCGGGGGCGGGAGGCGCCGCCCACCTGCCCGGCATGCTCGCCTCCGTCACCCCGCTCCCGGTCATCGGCGTCCCCGTCCCGCTGAAGTACCTCGACGGCATGGACTCCCTGCTGTCGATCGTGCAGATGCCGGCCGGCGTCCCCGTCGCCACCGTCTCGGTCGCCGGCGCCCGCAACGCCGGTCTGCTCGCCGCCCGCATCCTCGCCGCCCACGACGAGGAGCTGCTGCAGCGGATGCGCGAATTCCAGCAGGACCTGAACGACCAGGCCACCGAGAAGGGCAAGCGGCTGCGCGCCAAGGTCGAGGGAGCGGGCGGGTTCGGCTTCGGCGCGGGGAAGTGACGCCGATGACCTCCGCTTCGCTGGGGGCGGCCCGGGAACTCCTGCGTGAGTTCCCGGTCGTCGACGGTCACAACGACCTCCCGTGGGCCCTGCGCCAGCAGGTCCGCTACGACCTCGACGCCCTCGACATCGCCACCGACCAGGCCGCCCACCTGCACACCGACATCCCGCGCCTGCGCGAGGGCGGCGTGGGCGCGCAGTTCTGGTCGGTGTACGTGCGGTCGGACTACGCCGGTGACAAGGCGGTCAGCGCCACCCTCGAACAGATCGACTGCGTACGGCAGTTGCTGGCGCGGTACCCGGCCGACCTGCGCCCCGCGCTGACGGCCGCGGACATGGAGGCGGCGCGCGCGGAGGGCCGTATCGCCTCCCTCATGGGCGCGGAGGGCGGCCACTCGATCGCCGACTCCCTCGCCACGCTGCGCGCGCTGTACGCGCTCGGCGTCCGCTACATGACCCTCACCCACAACGACAACATCGCGTGGGCCGACTCGGCGACGGACGAGCCGCGGGTGGGCGGCCTGTCGGCCTTCGGCCGCGAGGTGGTCCGGGAGATGAACCGCGAGGGCATGCTGGTCGACCTCTCGCACGTGGCGGCCACGACGATGCGCGACGCGCTCGACACCTCCACCGCGCCGGTGATCTTCTCCCACTCCTCCTCCCGCGCGGTCTGCGACCACCCGCGCAACATCCCGGACGACGTCCTGGAGCGCCTCCCCGGCAACGGCGGCATCGCGATGGTGACGTTCGTGCCGAAGTTCGTGCTCCAGGCGGCGGTCGACTGGACAGCCGCGGCCGACGAGAACATGCGCGCCCACGGCTTCCACCCCCTCGAGACCACCGCCGAGGCGATGAAGGTGCACCGCGCCTTCGAGGAGAGCAACCCGCGCCCGATCGCCACGGCGTCCACGGTCGCCGACCACCTCGACCACATGCGCGAGGTCGTCGGCGTCGACCACCTCGGCATCGGCGGCGACTACGACGGCACGGCCTTCCTCCCGGACGGCCTGAACGACGTCTCCGGCTACCCCAACCTGCTCGCCGAGCTGCTGGACCGCGGCTGGTCCAAGACCGACCTGGCCAAGCTGACCTGGCAGAACGCCGTACGGGTGCTGGGCGCGGCGGAGGACGTGGCCCGTGACCTTCAGGCCACGCGGGGCCCGTCCAACGCGACCATCGAGGAACTGGACGGACCGGCCGGACTGGACGGCTGATCGTCGAGGGCGGGGTAGTCGGTGTATCCGGTCGCCCCGCCCGTGTACATCAGGTACCGGTCCCGCACCGGGTTGAGCGGGGCGCCCAGGCGCAGGCGGGTGACCAGGTCCGGGTTGGCCAGGAACGGCCTGCCCAGGGCGACCAGGTCGGCGCCGGCGGACAGCATCTCCGTGGCCGCCCGGGTGACGGCCTCGGTGGTGAGGCCGGGGAGCACCGGGTTGCCGATCAGCACGCCGGGCCAGTCCGCGCGGATCCTCCGGTACACCGCCGTGTCCGGGTCGGCGTGCACGAGGTGCAGATAGGCCAGGTCCAGGCCCCGCAGCCGGGCCACCAGCGCCGGGTAGAGGACGTCGGTGTCGTCCTCCTCGATGCCGTTGACGGTGTTTCCCGGGGAGATCCGTACGCCCACCCGGTCGGCGCCGATCGCGTCGGCCACCGCCTCGGTGACCTCCGCCGTGAACCGCACCCGCCGCTCCACCGGCCCGCCGTACCCGTCCGTCCTGCGGTTGGTGTTCCCGGCGAGGAACTGGTGCAGCAGGTGCCCGTTGGCCGAGTGCACCTCGACGCCCTCGAAGCCCGCGTCGACGGCCCGGCGGGCGGCCGCGGCGAAGTCGGCGGCGGTGGCCCGGATGTCGTCCGCGGTCATCTCCCGAGGGGTGACGGCCGGCAGCCGCCCGCGCGGTGTGAAGATCGTCTCCGGCAGCGGCACGGAGGAGGGCGCGACGGGCGTCAGGCCCGTGGTCTGCGGATGGCTCACCCGCCCGCCGTGCTGAAGCTGCAGGAACATCCGCCCGCCGCCCGCCCGCACGGCCTCGGTCACCCGCCGCCACCCGGCCACGTGCCGGTCGGTGTGGATAGCGGTGATGTTCGGGTACGTCTGCCCGACCGGGTTCGGCGTCGAGGCCTCGCCGATGATCAGTCCTGCGCCGGCGCGCTGGGCGTAGTGGGTGGCCATGAGCGGGCTCGGGGTCCCGTCGGCCTCCGCTCGGTTGCGGGTGAGCGGTGCCATCACGAGGTGGTGGGGAAGTTCGAGCCGGCCGAGCCGGGCCGGTGTCAGAAAGCCGGTTGTCCGTGTCATGGCCGTACCGTAGAAGTTGACATCAATGTCAGATTCAAGCCCGGACGGAACGGGGGCACGGCATGCGGATCGGTGAACTCGCCCGGCGGACCGGCGTGAGCGAGCGGTCGCTGCGCTACTACGAGACACAGGGGCTGCTGCGCGCCGAGCGCACCCCCGGTGGGCACCGCGACTACCCGGAGACGGCTGTCGACCGGGTCATCCGGATCCAGGAACTGTTCGCCGCCGGGCTGCACAGCACCCGGATCGCGCAACTGCTGCCCTGTATGCGGGACACCGACGGCGGCCCCTCCGCCGTCGCCACGCCCCGGCTGGTCGAGGACCTCACCGCCGAGCGTGACCGCATCGACCGCATGATCACCGACCTCGTCCGGTCCCGGGACACCTTGGACCAGGTCATCGAGGCGGCCCGGGACCGCTGACCGCCGCGCCTACCCCCGAACGCACCGTTTCACGCCGGCCGCCGCGCGGTACCCCCGAACGCCCCGTCCACCAGGAAGCCGCTCCGGGTCCGTGCCACCGTGAGCCGTACCGCTGATCAGGACACCGATCACGTACGGAGACCGCCATGGCAGACCTCAAGGACGAACTGGACACCAGCTCCGAGGTCGGCGAACTCGACGACCTGCCCGCCCCGCCCACCGCAGAGCCGTCCGCACCCGGCACCGGCCCGGGCGAAGACCCCGACACCGGCCTCCTCGACCGCGCCCACGCCCTCCTCGACGCCCACCCCGTCGCCGACGGCTACAGCGGACTGCCCTGGACGCTGCGCCATCTGCCCCGGGTCGACCTGGAGCTCGGCGAGGGCGCCGTCGACACGGACGTGCCGCGGCTGCGCGAAGGCCACGTCGGCGCGCTGTTCTGGGCGCTGCACCTGCCCGAGGGGCTGGCCGGGGACCAGGCGGTCGGTGCCACGCTGGAGCAACTGGACCTGGTGAAGACCGTCGTACGCGCCCACCCCGAGGGCCTGCGCCTGGCCGACACCCCGGGGCCGATCACCGACGTCCGCCACCACGGCCGCGTCGCCGTCCTGCCCGGCCCGGCGGGCGCCGCCGCCATCGGCGACTCGCTCGGCATCCTGCGCTCGCTGCACGGGCTCGGGCTGCGCGCCCTCACGCTGTCCGGCACGTCCTGGGCGAGCGAGGCGGGGCTGACCCGGTTCGGCGAGGAGGTGCTGCGTGAGATGAACCGGCTCGGTGTGGTGGCCGACCTCTCCGGAGCCTCCGCCGACACCGTCCGCCGTGCCTGCGTGGTCTCCAAGGCCCCCGTCCTGTGCGCCCGCTCCGCCGCCCGCGCCCTGCGACCCCACCCGGCCAACCTCCCCGACGACCTGCTCGCCGAGCTGGGCGCCGCCAAGGGCCTGTGCATGGTGCCGCTCACGGCCGAGCAGGCCGGCCCGTCCGTCCGGGACGTCGCCGACCAACTCGACCATGTGCGCCAGGTCGCGGGCCCGGAATGCGTCGGCCTCTCCGGCACGTACGACGCCGGCAGCGCCCATCCCCAGGACCTCGCCGACGCCTCCCGCTATCCCCACCTCATCGCCGAGCTGCTGCGCCGGGGCTGGCCCGAGGCCGACATCGCCCTGCTGACCTGGGGCAATGTCCAGCGGGTGCTGCGCGAGGCCGACTTCACGGCGCGGGAGGCACAGCGACGCAGGCAGCCGTCCACGGCGAAGATCGCGGAGTTCGACGGCTGATCAGGGCTGCTCGATCCGGCAGAGGCAGAAAGGGTGGCCCGCGGGGTCGGCGTACACCCGGAAGTCGTCCTTGTCCTCCGCGTGCAGCAACCGCGCGCCCAGCGCCAGCACCTTCTCCTGGGCCGCCTCGACCTCCTCCCAGGTGGCACCGGCGTCGAAGTCCAGATGGAACTGCTGCGAGTTGCGGTCGGCCCGGGGCCACTCCGGCGAGGTGTACCCGGGCGCGGGCTGGAAGGCGAGCCGTGGTCCTCCCGGGATCCGGAGTACCACCCAGTCTGGGTCGTCGTCCTCGGGCGTACCGCCGCCGACAGCGGCGTAGAAGCGGGCCAGGGCGCGCGGGTCGGGGCAGTCGATGACGACGGAGCGCAGGCTTGCCACGGGGGCCATGGGGTCCTCCCGGAGGTCGGGGCCTGATCAGCAGGCGCACAGGCAGAACGGGTGCCCCGCCGGATCCGCGTAAACCCGGAAGGTCCGCGAGCGGTCCTCGGTGTCCAGCGGCTTCGCGCCCACGGCCAGGATCTCCTTCTCGGCCGCGTCCAGGTCCTCGACCATCAGGTCCAGATGGAACTGCTGCGAGTGATCGGGCGCGGGCCACTGCGGGGGTACGAAACCGGGGGCGGCCTGGAACGCCAGCGACCGCCCGCCGGGCACCTTCAGGTCCACCCAGTCGCCCTCGCCCTCGACGCTGCCGCCGAGCACGCGGGCGTAGAAGTCGGCGAGGGCACGGGGGTCGGGACAGTCCAGGACGACGGCGCCCAGTTCGGCGATGGCCATGGCTTCCTCCTTGAAAGTTCCTTGTTACCCGTAGCACGCCTCAACGGGTAACCTCCGTTACCGCATGCTCCCTCATTGGGGGTAACCTCGCAAGGGGAAATGCGGGAGGTAGCGTGCAGCCATGAGTGAGAGATCGCCCGCGCCCGGGGGCCTGGAGCTGGTGCAGTCCCTGGTCAACACGTTGGACATCGAGTCGGGGGCCGACTCGCTGGACACGGTGGAGGGGCGGGCGCGGTTCGGGGTGGCGGAGGGGGAACTGGCCCGGGCGCGGGAACTGCGGGAGTCGCTGCGGGTGGCGCTCCTCGCGCACGCGGGGCATCCGCCGCACCGGGTGGTGGCGCCGTTGGGGGAGTTGCTGGCGGCGAGCCCGCTGGTGGTCGCGGTCGACCCGGCCGACGGGTCGGCGACGCTGGCTCCGGCTGGCGGGGATTCGCTGTTCTCCCGGGTCGCGGCGGCCGTCGCCCAGGCGCTGGTCGAGGGGACGTGGGGACGGCTCAAGGCCTGTGAGGCCGTCGACTGTCATTGGGCGTACTACGACCGGAGCCCGGCGGGGCGGGGGCGGTGGTGCTCCATGCAGGTGTGTGGGGCGCGGGCGAAGATGCGGCGTTATCGGGCGAAGTAGCGCCCACGCCCACCGGGACAGGCCCCGAGAGACACGCCCACCAGGACCGGTCCTGAGACAAGGGCGTTTCCGTCAGCCCTCCTCTTCGTGTCTCCGCGCTGCCCGTGAGCCCACCAGCAGGAGGCACAGCACCGCGACCCCCGCGACGATCCCGGTCAGGACGAGCAAGGGATCCAGGGGGCGAACCGTCGCCGCCGTGACCTGGGTCTGCGGCAGGGAGGCCGGTGTGGGCGTCGGTGACGGCGAAACCGACCGTGCGGCCGCCGGAGCCGACGCCGGAGCCGACGCCGGGGGCGTCGACCGTGCGGGCGAGCGCGAGGGGGTGCGCGTCGGCGTCGTCCGGCTCGGCGCTGTCGGGTGATGCCCGGACGACCGGTTCCCCGGAGCCGTCCCCGTCTCCGGGTGCTCGTGCGTCGGCGCGGCCGCGGGTGTCGTCGCAGGTGCCGCCTGGACCACGATCCGAGCCGTCATGCTCGGGTGGACCGTGCAGTAGTAGGCGTACGTCCCCGCGGTGGTGAACGTGAAGCTCCAGCTCCCGCCCTTGTCCAGCATGGGGGAGTGGAAGGCGGCCGGGGCGGACGTGGTCTTCACGTCGTGGGGTGCGGTGTCCTGGTTGGTCCAGGTCACCGTGGAGCCGGCGGGGATCGTCAGCGTCGCGGGACTGTAGGCGTAGCCGCTCATGGTCACCCGGTACGTCGCCGCCGACGCCCGGCCGCCCGGCACCGCGAACACCAGCCCGAGCAGGGCGGAAAGGGCGAGCACGGCCCCCTGGACCGTTCGCCGGGCCGCCCTCACGCGAACTCCCCGGCGATCAGCAGCCGCAGCCGCGTGGCCGGACACAGCCGGCCGAACCGGAAGCCGGTGGCGCGCCGCAGCAGCCGGTACGGCAGCCGGGCCACACCCACGCCGAGCAGCCGGTCGTCGGAGCGCTCGACGATCCTCAGCCGCAGCAGTACGGGGAAGCCGGTGCCGTCGGTACCGTCGGTGCCGTCGATGCCCAGATCGCCGGTCAGCTGGACGGTGCCGGCGGTCGGGTGGGGGTGGGCCTGGTCGAGCGTGAGCGTGCCCTTGAGGCGGGCGTCGTCGAACGCGAAGCGGAGAGTGGGGTGTTCGTCGGTCCCGGGCACCGTGAGCACGGCCTCGGCGAGGGCGATGCGACGGCGCCGTACGGGCAACGGGCCGCAGAGCGCGGTGAGTTCGACGAGCGAGCGGTCGGGGGCCACCGTGTAGCGGCCGGGCAGCGGCAGCCAGGGGGCCGGGCCGGGGGCACGGCGGGGTGGGGTCGGGTCGGTGGGGAGGGTGACGGTTGTCATCCCGGTCTCCTTGGAAAGCGGTTCCGTCGAAGCGGCGGTGACGGGGACAATGGGGGGAGCGCCGGTCCGGCCGACTGAGCCTCGGCCGGACCGGCGCCCGTCTTCCGCGAGGGCGGTGTCAGCAGTTGTTGGTGAGGAAGTCCTCGGTGGGGGCGAGCAGATGCGCCGCCCAGACCGTGTGCATCTGCACGTAGCTGTCGACGTTCAGCAGATCGGCGACCTGCTGCCCGGGCGACTCCTCCAGGTGCGCCTTGTTGATGTGGTTCAGCAGCACGCTGAGCGTGTCGTCGGCGATCGTGCCGCCGCCCTCGGTGGCGGGCGTCAGGATGCTCTCGATCCACACCGTGTGCGTCTTGATGTACGTGTCAAGGGCGAGGGCGTCCTGCACCTGCTGGCTCGGGGAGCGCTCCAGGTGCGCCGCGTTGAGGTGCTGGAGGATCGGCAGCAGCACGTCCTGGACGCTGGTGCACTGCTCGTCGCCGCCGGAGCCACCGCCGGACGTACCGCCCGAGGTGCCCCCCGACGTACCGCCGGACGAACCACCGGAAGAGCCGCCGGACGCACCGCCCGTGCTGCCACCCGAGCCCGATCCACCGGACGAGCCGCCGCTCGACCCGCCCGAGGAACCGCCGGACGAGCCACCCGAGGACCCGCCGGACCCGCCGGACGAGCCGCCCGACGATCCGCCGTCGCCGGCCGCCACGACCTTCACCGACGCCACCATGTCCGGGTGCACCGCGCAGTAGTACTCGTACGTCCCCGCCGTGGTGAAGGTGTACGACCACGAGTCGCCCTGCTCCAGCGTCCCCGAGTCGAACTTCTTCGGGCCCTTGGTCGTGGTGACCGTGTGCGGCACGCTGTCATGGTTGGTCCAGCGGACCGTGTCGCCGACCTCGACGACGAGCTGCTTCCCGTCGCCGAACTCGTTGTTCATGATGTCGACCTGGTGGTCGGGTGCCGCATCGGCCGCCGGCCGGTCCGCCGCGGCGGCCGCGGGCGCCTGAGCCGCGCCCGCGTCCGCCGTGGAGGTCGCCCCGGACGCCGAGCTGCCCGCGGCTGCCTGGAGCAGCCCCAGGCTGAGCACCGCGGTCAGTGCCGCGCCGAGTCCGGCGACCAGCAGACCCCGGTTGCCCGAGGGCGCCCGGCGGCGCGGTGCCGTGTCGCTCTCATTACCTTGTTTCAACGCAACTCCTCTTATTCTCCTGCGAATTCACTGATGGGTTTTCTGGGGGACTCACTGGCCGGGGTTGGCCGTGACCAGCAGACTCGTCACGGCGAGCACGACGAGGACCAGCCCCGTCTCGGCCGCGACCGAGTAACCGAAGGGCCGCACGGTGGCGGCGTCGCCGCGCAGCAGCACGGCGAGATCGAGGCGGGTGCGCACCCACTGACGGCTTGCGAGGGCGGCGAGCAGGACGATGCCGAGGACACCCGTCTTGATCAGCAGCAGCTGCCCGTACGAGGTGTGCAGCAGGGCGTCGTACGACCCCACCACCTGCCACGCCAGCACCAGCCCGGCCGCGACGATGCCCGCCACGCTCACCGCCGCGAGCCGCGAGTAGCCCGGCACCACGGCGGCCAGCTCGGCCGGCCGGCGCCGCGGCAGCACCGCCGCCCCGAGCATGACCAGCCCGCCGATCCACAGTGAGACGCCGAGCAGATGCACCAGGTCGGCGATCGCGCCCCAAGTGGGCTCACCGCCCTCGGAGTTGTGACCCGTCATACCGGTCGCCCGCAGCAGCCCGAGCCCCACGGCGAGTGCGCCGACCCGCCAGCCGGGGGAGCGGGAGGTGCGCGGCCCACCCTGGAGCAGTGCGCTCAGCACCACCGCCGCGAGCACCCACAGCAGCACCCGGGCGGCGAGGACGACGCCGGGTTCGGTGGTCAAGATGTCCGCGTACGTCTCGGCGCGCAGCGCGTCACGCACGCCGCCGAGTGAGCCGTACGCCCCCTGGAGACCGATGCTCGCCACCGACGCCAGCAGCCCGCACGTCCAGGCAAGTCCCAGCAGCGCCCGGGCCCGGGGCTCGTGCGCGCCGCGCGGCCACAGCAGGGTGACGAAGGCGAGGCCGCCGATGAACAGCGCCAGTGACAGATAGCCGGCCCAGCGGGCGGCGACGAGGCCCTTCCGCACCAGGGGGGACGGTGCGGGCGCGGCCTCGTCGCCGCGGTCCTGGGCGGTGGCGGGTGCGCCGATGCCGAAGTCCAGCCGTCCTGACGAGGCGTGTCCGTCCGCCTCGTCGACGACCGACCAGACGACGGCGAGGTCACCGGCGGCCGGGTGCCCGAGGGCGGCCCGTACGACCTGGCCCTTGCCGCCCGGCACGCGGGTCACCGGGAGCCGGTCGCCGTCCAGGGTCATCACGCGTACGCCGGCGAGGTCGACGGATTCGTCGAAGGTGAGGGTGAGGTGGTCGGGAACGCGCTTCAGTTCGGCGCCGTTCGCGGGGCTGGAGGTGACCAGCTCGGTGTGGGCGGAGGCGGGCAGGGCGCCGAGGAGGACGTAGAGGAGCGGGGTGAGGGCGAGGAGGACAAGGGTGCGGCGGAGGGCACGTCCGGAGCCGGTTCCGGACAGCGGGAGGGTCACGGCGTCGCCTCCGGGGAGGGGATGACGCCGCCGAGGAGGGACGGGAGCGGAGCGAGGCCGACGCAAGGGGAGGGCCGCGGAGTCGGGGACGCCTCGGCCGTCGGGTCGAGGAGACCGAAGACGGGCTGGGTGAGACCGGTCAGGAGCGGTCGGGCGAGCCGCACCTCGCCGTCCTCGCAGGCGGCGTCACCGCCGGCCGGCGGGGTGGTGCCCGGCGCGGAGGGAATGGGGGAGGCGGGGGACGTGGGGTCGGACGGGGCGGGGGAGTCGCCGTGGCCCGGGTGACCTGCGCCCGTGCCGCCGGACGTACCGGTGTGGCCGGTGTGATCCGTGGCGCCCGTGCCGCCGGGGTGGTGGACGCCGGTGACCGGCAGTGCCCCGGTTCCGGCCGCGCCTCCCGGGGCTGCGCCCGAAGCGTCGCCCGGGACGCCCGGCGGGGTGGTGCCGGTCGGGGGCGAGGGCGCGGTGGCCGCGGGCGGCGGGGCGGCGGTCGGGGCGGAGGCGGTGGCGGGGGCGCCGATCCCCGACGCATAGCCCAGCACGACCACCACGGCGCCGACGAGCGCTCCCGCGACCAGTTCGTCACGGTGGTCCTGCGGCCACACAGCCCGGCGGAACAGGGGCATGGTCTCTCCTGGCATGGTCCGTTCAAAACCAGCGAACGACGACCAGTGGAGTGGCGGGCGAATTCCGCGCGGCTACGCATCCGTTAAACGACTGTTGCCTACCTCTCTTTCGGGGGTGTCCGCACTGTGAGAACAGGCGACAACGACGTTATTCCGCGCAATGCGGCTGTGGAGAATTCGGGTAGAGCATTTTCGTTTCCCGCACGCTACTCGAATAGAATTCGCGGCGAAGTGGCGATTTCGAGGAGAGTCGCATATGCCGTTGTGTGCGCAGGGTGAAGGCGGCCCGTGGCGGCGGAAGGCAACAGGGCCAAGGGCAACGGGAAGGGGCCGGGCCCGACCGCTACCCGACCCCTGCGGAGTCATCCGAATTTCCCTGCCGCGAAAGCCCTTTTCTCAGGCCGTCGGCCGCCCCATCGCCCGATAGGTCCAGCCGGCCTTCCGCCATACCTCGGCATCGAGCGCATTACGTCCGTCCAGAACGACCCGCGCCGCCGCGACCTCGCCGAGCGCCGCCGGGTCCAGCTCGCGGAATTCCCGCCATTCGGTGAGATGCAGTACGACATCGGCGCCCCGTACCGCGTCGGTCGCGCTGTCGGCATAGCCGAGGGTCGGGAAGAGCCGGCGGGCGTTCTCCATGCCCTTGGGGTCGTAGACCGTGACCTGGCCGCCCTGGAGGTGGATCTGCCCCGCCACGTTCAGCGCGGGCGAGTCCCGTACGTCGTCCGAGTCGGGCTTGAAGGTGGCGCCGAGCACCGCGACCCGCTTGCCCAGGAAGGGACCGCCGCCCAGCGCCTGCCGGGCGAGCTCCACCATCTGGCCGCGCTGGCGCATGTTGATGGAGTCGATCTCGCGCAGGAAGGTCAGCGCCTGGTCGGCGCCCAGCTCACCGGCGCGGGCCATGAAGGCGCGGATGTCCTTGGGCAGGCAGCCGCCGCCGAACCCGATCCCGGCCCGCAGGAACTTCTTGCCGATCCGGTCGTCGTGCCCGATGGCCTCCGCGAGCTTGGCGACATCGCCGCCGGCCGCCTCGCACACCTCAGCCATCGCGTTGATGAAGGAGATCTTGGTGGCGAGGAAGGAGTTGGCGGACGTCTTCACCAGCTCGGCGGTGGGGAAGTCGGTGACGACGAAGGGGGAGCCGTCGGCGATCGGCGTCGCGTACACCTCGCGCAGCAGCTTCTCCGCCCGCTCGCTGCGCACGCCGACCACGATCCGGTCCGGGTGCAGCGTGTCCTCGACGGCGAAGCCCTCGCGCAGGAACTCCGGGTTCCAGGCGAGCTCCACCTCGCCGCCGCCCGGGGCGAGCTCCAGGATGCGGGCCGCGAGCCGGTCCGCGCTGCCCACCGGCACGGTCGACTTGCCGACGACCAGGCAGGGCCCCCGCAGGTGCTTGGCGAGGGACTCGACGGCCGTGTCGACGTAACTCATGTCGCAGGCGTACTCGCCGTGCTTCTGCGGGGTGTTCACGCAGACGAAGTGCACATCGCCGAACTCGGCGACCTCCGCCCAGTCCATCGTGAAGCGCAGCCGCCCGGTGGAGCCCTCGATACCGGCGACGTGCTTGCGCAGCAGCTCCTCCAGGCCCGGCTCGAACATCGGGACCTGACCCCGGCCGAGCATCTCGATCTTCTCGGGCACGACATCGAGCCCCAGCACCTCGAACCCGAGTTCGGCCATGGCCGCGGCGTGGGTGGCGCCGAGATAGCCGGTACCGATCACGGTGATCTTCAGGGCCATGGGGACTCCAGAAAACGAGGACGGGGCGGTGCGGGCCCGAGCATAGTCGGCGGGTCTGACGGGCAGCTTCCCCGCTGTCACCAAGCTCACGTATCACTCCCGTGAGCCGACCCCTAAAATTTGAGTTACTTAACGGTAATTAGCGCCAGCATCGCACTGACAACCAGCGTCCTTGGAGCGTGAGAGACCTTGGCCGGATCGGCTGACTTCGACCTGTACCGCCCGTCCGAGGAGCACGACATGCTCCGTGACGCCATCCGCTCGCTGGCCGAGGCGAAGATCGCGCCGCACGCCGCCGCGGTGGACGAGGAGGCCCGCTTCCCGCAGGAGGCCCTCGAGGCGCTGGTCGCGAACGACCTGCACGCGGTGCACGTACCCGAGGAGTACGGCGGCGCGGGCGCCGACGCGCTCGCCACCGTGATCGTGATCGAGGAGGTGGCTCGCGTCTGCGCGTCCTCCTCCCTCATCCCCGCGGTGAACAAGCTGGGCTCGCTCCCGGTGATCCTCTCCGGCTCCGAGGACCTGAAGAAGCGGTACATGACCCCGCTCGCCAAGGGCGACGGCATGTTCTCGTACTGCCTCTCCGAGCCGGACGCCGGCTCCGACGCGGCCGGCATGAAGACGAAGGCGGTCCGCGACGGCGACCACTACGTCCTGAACGGCGTGAAGCGCTGGATCACCAACGCGGGCGTCTCCGAGTACTACACGGTGATGGCGGTGACGGACCCCTCCAAGCGCTCGAAGGGCATCTCGGCCTTCGTCGTCGAGAAGTCCGACGAGGGCGTCTCCTTCGGCGCCCCCGAGAAGAAGCTCGGCATCAAGGGGTCCCCGACCCGCGAGGTCTACCTGGACAACGTTCGCATACCGGCGGACCGCATGATCGGCGAGGAGGGCACCGGCTTCGCCACCGCGATGAAGACGCTGGACCACACCCGCATCACCATCGCCGCCCAGGCCCTCGGCATCGCCCAGGGCGCCCTCGACTACGCCAAGGGCTACGTCCAGGAGCGCAAGCAGTTCGGCAAGCCGATCGCCGACTTCCAGGGCATCCAGTTCATGCTGGCCGACATGGCCATGAAGATCTCGGCCGCCCGCGCCCTGACCTACCAGGCCGCCGCCGCCTCCGAGCGCGGTGACGCCGACCTCACCTACCAGGGCGCCGCCGCCAAGTGCTTCGCCTCGGACGTGGCGATGGAGGTCACCACGGACGCCGTCCAGCTCCTCGGCGGCTACGGCTACACCCGTGACTACCCGGTGGAGCGCATGATGCGTGACGCCAAGATCACGCAGATCTACGAGGGCACCAACCAGGTCCAGCGCATCGTCATGGCGCGCAACCTGCCGTAACAAGCCGTGGAAGAAGGGCCCTCGGTCCTTCAGGCCTTGAGGTAGGACTCGAGGAGCGTGGCCCAGGCGTGCTCGAATTTCGCGAACTCGTCGGGGCATCTCTCGGCCCGCTCCTCGGGGAGCACGCCGTCCGGGTTGCCGTCGCTGCGCACGATCTCCTTGTACGCGTCGGGGTTCGAACCGTAGAGCCGGCAGGACCAGTTGTAGAAGCGCTGGATGTCGAGGGAGTGCTCGTCGGCGTACGCGGAGTCGGGGATGCCCCCGGCCGCGTCCGCCTGCGCCAGGCCGCCCCACGCGTTGATGGTGTCGATCGCGTACCGCTTCCAGAAGGCGTTGGCCTCTCCGCAGCTCTTCGCGCGCAGCGGCACGTCGTACGGGAGAGCGACGATGTCGTCGGCGTGACTCGCCACGCCCTCAAGGACTTCGGTGCGCTTGAGGAATTCCTCGGTCCGCCGGTCCGCGGCCTTCTGCGGCTTCTCGTACGACACCACGAGATCGCCCTGCCCCACGGACGGCGACGGTGATGCGGCGGCGGTGGCCCTGACCGGCCGCACCGCGTCCTTCTCCGCCGCTGTGCCGCCGGAGCCGGTCGAGCAGCCGGCGGCGGTGACGGCGGCCCCGACGAGAACGGCGCCTGCCCGGAGTCGTGAACTCTCGCTGCTGTCACCAGGGCCACTCCTCAGCCTGCGGCGCGGATACGGGACACCTCCGACCCACCCTGGCCACGGGCTCCGCACCGGGCAAACGGCACGCGCCGAACGGGTGGCAGCTGCCACATGTTCGCTTCCCCCGGATGGCGCCCCGCGGCGGGCGGGCGTAGGACGGAAGGGCACGGGGCCCGCCCCGGGCTCCCGCGTCCCCCAGGAGGAGCCATGACCCAGCCCGGAACCATGTCCGCGATGAGCAAGGAGATGCAGGCCTGCGTCGACGCGTGCATGTCCTGCCACGTGGTCTGCGAGGAGACGATGAGCTCCTGCATGCAGATGGGCGGTCAGCCGCAGATGCAGATCATGCGCGCGCTCATGGACTGCGCCGAGACGACCCGCATGTGCGCGGACATGATGATGCGCCGCTCGCCCATGTCGGCCGAGATGTGCGCGATGTGCGCCAATGCCTGTGAGATGTGCGCCGAGGCGTGTATGTCCATGCCGGACGATCCGCAGATGGCGCGCTGTGCCGAGGCGTGTCGCCGCTGCGCCGAGACCTGCCGCGCGATGGCGGGCGCCACGATGTGACAACCGCCCGACAGCACTTGAGGGCACCCCGCCGGGTGCCCTCAAGTGCTGTCCTGGGTGTCACTTGTCGGAGACGGTCACCTTCTCGTCGTTGTTCAGCTGCTCCACCAGCTGCTTCACCTTCGCGGTGTCCCACTGGAGGTTGCCGTTCGCGGAGTTGCCCGAGATCGGCATGTTCATCGACTTGCCCTCGCCGCCGCTGACGCTCTTCATCGCCCAGAACATGGACGCCAGGTCGTACAGGCTCATGTCCTTGTCGACGATCAGGGAGTCCAGGCCGGCGCCCATGGTCGGGTACAGCTTGAACGGGTTGAGGACCGTGCCCGGCGTCGCCACCTGGTTGGCCAGCGCCGAGAGGAACTTCTGCTGGTTCTTCGTACGGTCCAGGTCGGAGCCGGGCAGCGCGTACCGGGTACGGACGAAGGCGAGCGCCTCCTGGCCGTTCAGGGTCTGCTTGCCTTCCTCGAGGTCGGCCCCGGACTTGGAGTCCTTGATGCCGCCCTTCGGGATCTCGATCTCGACGCCGCCGACCGAGTCCACGATGTTCGCGAAGCCCGCGAAGCCGATCTCGACGTAGTGGTCGATGTGCAGCCCGGTGTTGGCCTCGACGGTACGGACCAGCAGTTCGGGGCCGTCCTCGGCGTACGCCGCGTTCAGCTTCACCTGCCGGCCGGTGCCCTCGTAGAACTTCCCGGAGTCCGAGCCCTTGAACGACGGGATCGTGACGTTCGAGTCACGCGGCAGGGAGATCAGCGTGTCGCCACTGCTGCCGACGTGGAGGATCATCATCGAGTCCGTGCGCTTGCCCTGGGCGGACCCGGTGTGCAGTTCCTTCTTCTGCTCGTCGGTCATGCCCTCACGGCTGTCGGAGCCGACGATGAGGTAGTTGGTGCCCTCGCCCGCCTCCGGCCGCTCGATGACCTTGGACAGGTCGACCTCGCGGTTGAGCTTGGAGTCGGCCCAGAAGTAGGTGGCGACGGTCGTCACGACGAGCACCGTCGCGAGCGTTATGGAGGTCAGCTTGATACGGCGCCGCCAGTTCGGCGCGGGCCGCGGCTCGCGCATCCCCGTACCGCCGGAGCCGCCCGAGCCACCGCCGTAGACCTGGCCGGTGTTGTAGCCGCTGTCGTACCCGTCGTCGTAGCCGCTGTCGTCGTTGTAGCCGCCGTGGCCCCGGCCGTTCACGTACGACGGCTGCTGGGGCACCCCGCCGTAGCCCTGGCCGGGCGGTGCCGCCGGGCCGCGGCGGACCTGCCGCATCACGCGCGCGCCTTCAGGCTGTGCGCTCGCGCTGCCGCGTCCGTAACGGTCGCCGCGGTTGTCGTCGGACCATCCCTGGGGCCAGTCATTCATGCGCCCCACTATGCAGGGCACGGCCAGGTGTCTTACAAGGTTCGGCGGAAAATAGGGTCACGGCTGTTGCGAACCCAACACAAAGTCCGCGAATGTCGGCTCGGCATAAGGTGGACGCCATGACAGACCAGGTCACCGCAGCGGAATCAGGCACTCCGGAAATCCCGGGCAAGCCGACGTCCGCGTCCCGCACCACGCTCAGCCACATCATGACCCACAACGACACCAACCTGCTGGGGACGGTGCACGGCGGTGTGATCATGAAGCTCGTCGACGATGCCGCGGGTGCGGTGGCCGGCCGGCACAGCGGCGGCCCCGCCGTCACCGCCTCCATGGACGAGATGGTCTTCCTGGAGCCGGTCCGCGTCGGTGACCTCGTCCATGTGAAGGCCCAGGTCAACTGGACCGGCCGCACCTCGATGGAGGTCGGCGTACGGGTCCTGGCCGAGCGCTGGAACGAATCGGCACCGGCCACCCAGGTCGGCTCGGCCTACCTGGTGTTCGCGGCGGTGGACGCGGACGGCAAGCCGCGCCGGGTGCCCCCGGTCATAACGGAGACCGAGCGCGACAAGCGGCGCTATCAGGAGGCGCAGATCAGGCGGACCCACCGGCTGGCCCGGCGGCGCGCGATCAAGGAGCTGCGGGAGAAGCGGGCGGCTGAGGGTTAGGAGGACTGAGGGTTACGAGGACCTGAGGGTTACGAGGGCCTGAGGGATACGGGGACTGAGGGATACGGGGACTGAGGGATACCGGGACTGAAGGGCCGGGACTTCCACGCGGCGCCGACGGGTGCGGGCCCGGCTAGGAGCACACCGCCTCGTCCCCCCGCACCACGATCGACTCACCCCGCGTCGGGTCCTCCGACCGCACCTTCCGCACCTGCCTGAAGTCCTCCCCGACGATCACCTTCAGCGTCGGCCCCAGCCCCTTCACCGGCCGCAGCTCGCTCCCGGGCAGCGCGGCCGCGAGCGACTTCGCCGAGCGGTCCCAGCGGGGGTCGTGCGCGACGACCGTCCGCTGCACCGGGCGGCCCTGCGCGTCCACCGGCCGCCCGGTCGTCCGGAACCCGGTCGCCGCCAGCGCCGCGTCGACGTGCTTGCCGATGCCCTCCGTGCGCGTGCCGTTCTCCACCTGGACGTGGATGTCCTGCGGGGCCACCTCCACCGGCACCCCCCTGGTCCGCACCCGGTGCTCGGCCAGCGGCCTGTCCTCGCGCAGGGCCTGGAAGAGCCGCTCGGACTTCGCGACGTCCCACTTCACCGTGGAACCGACCCCCTTCACGGGGTACGCCATCTGCCGGATCGGCACGGTCGTGAACTCCGACGACGACGGCGAGAAGTTCCGCATCGCCCGTCCGAGGTCCAGCAGCTCACCCGTGCCGAACTCCTTGTCGGCCCGTACCGAGCCCAGCACCGCCCGCGTCACGTCCCGGAACCGCATCGGGTTCAGCAGGATCCCGGACGACGTCGCCCGCTCGATCAGCGCCGCCATGAAACGCTGCTGCCGCTGCATCCGGCCCAGGTCGGAGCCGCTGTCGAGGTGCCGCGCGCGCACGTACTGCAGCGCCTCGCCGCCCATCAGCCGGTGCGTGCCGGCCGGCAGGTCGAGTCCGGTGTACGAGTCCTTCAGCGGCTTCGCGGTGCAGATCTGCACGCCGCCGACCACGTCCACCGTCTTCATGAAGCTGGTGAAGTCGACCTCCAGGTAGTGGTCGATCTTCACATGGGTCATGTGCTCGACCGTGCGCACGGTCAGGTTCGGGCCGCCCTCGGCGTACGCCGCGTTGATCTTGATGGGGTGTGCCCCGCGCCCCTCGCCGGCGGGCACCTCGGCGTACGAGTCGCGCGGCAGGCTCACCACGCTCGCCCGCTCCCGGTCCTCCGAGATGTGCACGATCATGATCGTGTCGGTGCAGTGACACGGCGCCCCGCCGAGCCGGTACTTGCGCCGCTCCTCCTCGCTGATGCGGTCCCGCCCGTCCGTGCCGACGAGCAGCACGTTCATCCCGGTCCCCGCCTGCGGCCGGTTCTTCATGTCCTTGAACGGGTCCACGCGCTCGATCTTCGCGTCGAGGCTCGTGACCACCGCGTGCCCGATCCCCGCCGAGGCGAGGACCACGACGGACAGTGTGGTCACCGCCCGCATGGCCCACCGCGGCCTCTTCCGCCGTACCGGCGCGGCCGGCCGCGCCCCACGGCGGGACGGCTGCGAACGGCGCTGCGCGGGGGAGGGAGACTGGCGGGGCGGCGTGGGCATGGGGGAGATACCTCCGCTGTCGCTTGCCCTGGGGGCCGTACGTGGGATCCGTGAGCACCGTAGGCCCATACGATCTCCTGCCCGGTGCAGCGACCCCGGCGGCGCGCAAGGGTGTCCCCCGTTCGCGGTAACGTGAGCCCCCTATGAACGCCAATCCCGACGTGCAGCTCCCCGCCGTGTCCGTCATCATGCCCGTCCTCAACGAGGAGCGGCATCTGCGCGGAGCCGTCCAAGCGATCCTCGCGCAGGAGTACGCCGGCGAGATGGAGGTCGTGATCGCCCTCGGTCCGTCCACGGACCGCACGGACGAGATCGCGGCCGAGCTCGTCCGGGAAGACCCCCGCGTGCACACCGTCCCGAACCCGACCGGCCGCACGCCGGCCGCCCTCAACGCCGCGATCAAGGCCTCCCGGCACCCGATCGTCGTCCGCGTCGACGGGCACGGCATGCTCTCCCCGAACTACATCGCCACCGCCGTACGGCTCCTGGAGGAGACCGGCGCGCAGAACGTCGGCGGCATCATGCACGCCGAGGGCGAGAACGACTGGGAGCACGCCGTCGCGGCCGCGATGACCTCGAGGATCGGCGTGGGCAACGCCGCCTTCCACACGGGCGGCGAGGCGCAGGCCGCCGAGACCGTGTACCTCGGTGTCTTCCGGCGCGAGGCGCTGGAGCAACAGGGCGGCTACAACGAGGAGTTCATCCGCGCCCAGGACTGGGAGCTGAACTTCCGGATCCGGGAGGCGGGCGGGCTGATCTGGTTCTCGCCCGAGCTGAAGGTGTCGTACCGGCCGAGGCCGTCGGTGAAGGCCCTCGCCAAGCAGTACAAGGACTACGGCCGCTGGCGCCACGTCGTCGCCCGCTACCACGCCGGCTCCATCAACCTGCGCTACCTCGCCCCGCCCACGGCCGTGTGCGCGATCGCGGCCGGCCTCGTGCTGGGCGCCCTGGTGACCCCGTGGGCCCTGGTGGTCCCCGGCGGCTACCTCGCGGCCATCACCGCCGGCTCGGTCCCGGCCGGCAAGGGCCTGCCCCTGAAGGCTCGCCTCCAGATCCCCGTCGCCCTCGCCACCATGCACATGTCGTGGGGCTACGGCTTCCTGACCAGCCCGCGGTCCCTGGCGCGGAAGGTCATCGCCTCCCGCCGCCCGGCGGTGCTCACCGCCGACTGAGCCCGTTCACCGAGGCCGCCCCCGCCGAGACCGGCGTGGGCGGCCTTTCGGCAACGGTTTGCCTTGCGGCGTCGCCGTCACCAGGTGAAGTCCGGGTCCACCTTCATGCACGCCTTGGTGTCGGAGGCGTTCAGCGCGTCCGCCGTCTTCGGCGTCTTGTCGTCCTGCTTCGGGGCCTTGTACGCCGTACCCTCCCGCCAGTCGGCGCCGATGACGAGGGTGACGCCGGAGACGTCCGTGGACCTCTTCACCGCGCTGGTCGGGATGCCGAGGGCCTTGGCGACCCGCTCGGCGTCGCCCTGGAGGTCGGCCGACGGGTAGCGGACCAGCGTCGTCTCCGTGGCCGGGGCCGCCGAACCGTCCGCCACGGCCTGCGTGAAGCCCTTGCCGGCCAGCAGCCCGGCGACGGTGGTCGCGCGGCCGGAGACCGCGGCGAGGGTGTCGGTGCGGGTGCCGTTCTGCACCTGGACGGCTATCTCGCCGTCCGCCGCGGCCGGGTCGGTGGAGGCCTTCTCCTCGGTGGTCTTCTTCTTGTCCTTGCCGTCGAGGGCGATGTCCTCGCGCACCAGCCGGAACAGCTTCGTCGCGTCGTCGGTGGGCACCACGCGGCCGGTCTGGATGGTGTCGTACTCGTTGGGCATCGTCGTCATGGTGATGCGCGAGGTCGGCACCTTCTTGAGCTCGCCCGCCAGGTCGTACAGCTTCGCCACCGTGCCCAGACCCGGGTCGACGGTGAGCGCCTTGGTGGCCGACTCGGCGAGGGCGCGCAGCTTGCCCGGGTTGCTCAGCGTGGCGTTCTCGCGCAGCTGGCGGACCATCGAGTTCATGTACATGTGCTGTGCCTTGGCGCGGGCGAGGTCGCTGCCGTCCTCGAAGCCGTACCGGGTGCGCAGCCACTGCAGGGCCTGCTCGCCCTGCACGTACGTCGTGCCCTCCTTCAGCTTCAGCCCGGAGCCGTGGCCCTTGCTGTCCCTGGATTCGATGTTCTTGTCGACGCAGACCGGGACGCCGCCGATCGCGTCCGCCATCGACACCACACCCGAGAAGTCGATCATCATGAAGTGGTCGATGTGGATGTCGGTCAGCTTCTCCCACGTCGCCACCGAGCAGCCCGGGCCACCGCGGCCGAGCGAGCGGTTGGTCATCACCCGGTCGAGGGCCTCGTAGACCTCCCCGCTGTCCGGGTCCGTGCACTTGGGGATGCTCACCAGCGTGTCGCGCGGCATGCTCACGACCGACATGTTGGTGCGGTCGGCGGAGACGTGCAGCAGCATCTGGACGTCGGCGAGCGGTTTGGCGCCGAACGTCTCCTTGGCGCCGCCGAGTTTCTGGTTCTCCTTGCTGTCGCGCGCGTCGGAGCCGATCAGCAGGATGTTCAGCGGCGTCTGACCGGCCGCGTTCGCCTCCGTCTTGGTGGCGCGGTCCTTCGCGTCGCCGATGTTGAGGTCGTCCTTCTTCAGATTGCCGTTGAGGTGCTGGTAGTAGAGATAGCCGGCACCGGCGGTGCCCAGTATCACCACCGCCAGAACCGTCGCCGACCAGCGCAGCACACGCCGTCTGCGCCGCCTGCCGTCGACTCCCCGGCCGCCCCTGCGTCCCCCGCCGCCGTGCCGGCCGCCCAGGTCGGCCGGCGTGGCCTGGTCGGCCTTCGGGGTGAGCGACATGGTGTCGTCCACCGCGGGGGCCTCCCCTCGCACACTGCTCTGCGCCAACTCCTCGCCCTTCCCCACCCTTTGCCCGACACGGCATCGCTCCGCGCCGGACCTCCCTGTCCGGTGCGGAGCGCACCATGTCGGACCACCCTGTCCGACACCGGTTCGCAACCTGTCAGACCTCTGTGGGTCCGAACCGGGTTGGCCACGTGTCGGCAAAATCCACGCCCGGCACGGCCGCACGGTGTGCCGGGCGAACGCCGCCTGACACAACCACGTCCTGTGTCAGACAAACGAGTGGCCGGGACAGTTGCGTTCCCGGCCGGAATTCCGGTGCCGGAGCCCGCCTCCCGGCCCCGGACCCCGGCCCGCCCCAAGTCGGCGGCGGGCCGGGCCGGTTGAGACAACGGCTACTTCGCGCACTCGACCTTGTCGGCGGTGGACTTCGGCACATCGGGCGCCTTGGTCGGAGCGGTGAGGGACACGCCCGCGCCCTTGAAGTCCTTGCCCAGCGTCAGGGTCATCATGGGCAGGCCCTGGGAGTTGGTCACGCTCTTGCCGGGCTTCATCGCGGCCCCGGAGAGCCCCATGATGGCGGCGAGGCGGCGTGCCTGGTCCGCCTGCTCCGGCGCGTACTCGAGCGTCGTCTTCGCCAGCGTCGCCGGGGCGTTGCCCGCGTTCTCGGACTTGTCCACGCCCTCCTCGGTCTGCAGCCAGGTGAGGGTCTCCTGGGCACTGCCGGCGGGCGCGCCGCCGTTAATGACCTGCACCCGCACCTCGGAGGCGTCGGCCTTGGTGCCCTTGAGCCGGGCGGCCACGGCGGCGGCCTCCTTCTTCTTCTGCTGCTTGACGGCGGTGAAGGAGACGTCGTTCTGGATCGCCTCGAAGACCTCGGGCGCCTTCGTCTCGTCGAGCACGACCGTCGCCTTCACCTTCTCGGCCGGGTTGTCGATCACCGGGATCGTCGTGAAGGTGAGGTTCTTGGTGTTGAGCTTGCCCAGCTCCAGGCCGAGGTCCTTGAGCTTGTCGATGCTGTCGAGGTTGCTGTCGACGGTCAGCGCCTTGGTGCCCGCCTCGGCCAGCTTGATCATCTTCGTCGGGCTGGTGAGCGTGTCGTTGGACTTCAGCTTGCGCATCAGCGCGCTGAGGAACTGCTGCTGGAGCCCGATCCGGCTCAGGTCACCGCCGAAGCCGACCGAGTGCCGGGTACGGACGAAGGCCAGCGCCTGCTCGCCCTCGATCACGTGCTCGCCCTTGGTGAGGTTGAGCTTGGAGTCGGGGTCGTTGATGTCCTTGGCCAGGCACACCTCGACGCCGCCGACGGCCGACGTCAGGGTCTTCACCGCGTTGAAGTCGGCGACCATGAAGTTGTCCGGCTTGATCCCGGTCAGCTCGGTCACGGTCCGCATCGTGCAGCTGGGCGTGCGGCCCTCCTGGCCGAGGCTGGTGTTGAAGCGCTCGCCGGTCTCTCCCGGGATGACCTTCTGGGTGCCGTCCTCCTGCTCCGTCTGGCAGTCCGGGATGTCGACGATCAGGTCGCGCGGGATGCTGAGCGCGGTCGCGTTCGAGCGGTCCTTGGACACGTGCAGCAGGATCGTGGTGTCGGCGTGTCCGGCGCTGCCCTTGTCGCCGTAGCTGCCGTTGCCCGCGCCCGTGCGCTTGTCCGTGCCGATCAGCAGGATGTTGATGGCCTTGTCCTTGCTGAAGCCACCGGTGCTCGCGCCGTCGTCGGAGACGGACTGGATGTTGTCGTTGAGGTGCTCGATGTAGAGGTAGGCGCCGGCCGCGGCGGCGACGACCACGAACGCCATGATCCCGCCGGTCCAGAGCACGGCCTTCTTCGCCTTGTTCGCCTTCTTGGCCGGCCGCCGACCGCGCCGCCCCGGCAACGGCTCCTCCGGCGCGCCCCGGCGCCGGCGCTGCGGCGGCACCTCACGCCCCGGCGCCGACCGCGTCTCGCGCCCCGGCGCCGCGGCCCGGTTGCGCACGGCGCCGCCGGCCGTGCCGCCCGCCGCGCCCTGGGCGCTCTTGCCGGCGGCGCGTGAGGCGGCTCTGCGTGGTCCGGGAACCGATGACTGCGGAGCGGAAGGAGTCAGTCGCAGTTCGTATTCACCGGTGTTCGGATTGAGCACCCACTGGTCTGCGGGATCGATGTCTTCCGCCCGCCCACGGCCTTGCGCGTCCACGGTTGTCTGAATCCTCCGTCGGGGCCACGCGGCGCCTTCCCCCTCCAAGGCGCTCGGGTCTCTCGGTCAAACAGTGCGCAAGCCTAACTACGGCCGGGTGCACCGGATCGCTCACACTATCCGTCCAGTTCAGCGTCAAGCGACGACGGTGACAAATTCCACGTCCCTACAACTGGGCAATCCGCCCCATTTCTTTGAATTGAGGTTCGTGGACTTGGTGAGCGCTTTACCCGCAGTGGTCCTCGGCGGCGGTCTTGCCGCGGAAGGTGGGCGGCGGGGCGGTGGGTTCGGAGGGTGCGGCGGGCGGTTCGGCGACGGGCTTCCGGTCGTCGTCAGGGGAACTCCTGTGCGATGACTTGGGTGCCGCCCCCTGGGGCATTTCGGGCGAATCCACGACTTCCACCGGTGTGTCGGTGCGCAGTCGCTCGAAAAGCCGCTCGGCCGCGGGCTTCACGAGCTGGTCGCGATTGGAGTTGTGGATGTAGGACTCCCGGGGAACCGTGAGGAATTGCACGCGTTCGGTGGGGATGTCGCGCACACCGCGGACGAGTTCGTACAAACCGCGCAAGCTGGCCAGGGCGGGGTCGGTGGTCAGGGAGGACGTGGCCGCGTCGAGAACCGGGTAGAGCCGCACCGGGTTCAGCAGTACGTCGTTGCTCTGCACCTTGCTCACCAGCGCGGCGAGGAATCGCTGCTGGCGGTCCATGCGGTCGGTGTCGCTGCCGTCGCCCAGGGACTTGCGGGCGCGGACGTAGCCGAGGGCCTGTTCGCCGTCGAGCGTCACCTTGCCGGCCGGGAGCCGCAGCTTGGCGGCCTTGTCGTCGATGGGCTCGGTGAGGCAGATCTCGACGCCGTCGAGGGCGTCGATCATCTTCTTGAAGCCGTTGAAGTCGACGACCACGTGGTGGTCGACGCGGATGTCGGTGAGCCGCTCCACGGTGCGGACGGTGCAGGCCGAACCACCCACCTGGAAGGCGTGGTTGAACATCGCGAACATGGGGCTGCTGCGGCTGCCGTCGTCCCTTCGGCAGCCCGGGACGTCCACCATCAGGTCCCGGGGTATCGATACGGCGGTGGCGCTGCGGCGGCCGGCGGACAGGTGCAGCAGGATGGTGGTGTCGGAGCGCTCGGTCCCGGAGTCGCGCCCGTAGCGGCGGTTTCCGCTGCCCGCCCTCGTGTCGGACCCGATCAGCAGGATGTTCCGCGCGTCGCGCACGAGTGAGGTGGGCCGCTCCCGCTCGTACCGAGCGAGTTCCGCTGCGGCGGCCTCGTCGGCGGTGATGTTGGAGTCGAGCCGGGCGTAGACGGCCCACCCGGCCCCCGCGGCGGCGACGACCACCAACCCCACACCCACGGCCCCCCGCCGCACCCACCGCCACCGCCGACGCCTTCCCCCGGCAACGCCGGGATGTCCGGGGCGTGGGCGTGAAGTGCCGGTCACGTCTGGCTCCACTCCTCAGGGCGTGCTGCTTGTGGTGTGGGCTGTTGTTACGACCATGGCCCGGGTGGAGGGTGAGGGGTGGGTGGTGGTGGGCTGAACGGGTGACGCTTGCCTCCGGCGGCCGGGCGGATGCATGCGTCCCGCTGCTTGGCGCGCGGGTGGTCTCTTGTCCGTGCCGACGTAGCTGCGGGCAGTCGTGCCGCTGGGGCGGCGCGGGTGGGCGCTGGGGGTACCCCCTGCTCGAAGAGCTTGGGGGAGGCACCCCGCAGCGCCGGGCTGCGCACCCACCCCGCCCAGCCCCCACGTCGGGCACCCGGAATCAGGCAGTACCGGTCCAAGGAGTACCCGTGCCGTGCCTACCGCGCCGTCGCCGTCACCCGCTCACTCTCGATCCGCTTGGCCAGCGCCTCTTCCCCCAGCGCCTCCACATGCCGGCACAGCACCACCGACCCACCGGTCGCGAGCGCCGCGTACAGCCCGGCGTTCAGCCCCTCCCACGTGTCGTACGGCAAGGCGGACAGGATCCGTGAGCCCGGCCCCGTAAGCCCCAGCCCCGGCGCCTCCGCCCCGGCCCGCTCGACGACCTCCGCGCCGCTGAACTCCCGCCCGGCGACGATCAGCGCGGGGTCCTCCGGATCGATCGGGGCGTACGGGGCGAAGCGGTCGCCCTGGCTCGGCACCTCCACCGCGTAGTCGAGGAAACCGGCCGGCGGCTGCGGGAACCGGCCCCCCAGCGGCCGTAGGGCCAACGCGACCCGCTCCCCCCGGCACGCCCGCGCGGCCTCCAGCGAGTCCGGTCCGCTCACGACCACGTCGGCCGCCGCCGGATCCCCGCCGACGTCCGCGATCGTGCCCACCGACGAACACGCCAGCAGCCACACCGCCGTCTGCCAGTGCGCGGGCAGCAGCAGCGTGACCCGGTCGCCGGGCCCGGCCCCGAGATCGCCCTGGAGCAGATTCGCGGTCTTGGCCACCCAATTGGCGAAGGTGGCCACGGACAATTCGACGCGCTCCCCGGTGGCGTCGTCGTAGAAGGTCACCAGGGGGCGTCCGGGATCCGCGGCGAGCGCGGAACGCAGCAGGTCGGCAGGGGTGCGATCGGTGGCGTTCACCCGCGCAAGGGTACGCGGACCCGCCCCCGCGCACCCCCAGTTGGCCGTACCCGGCCGTCACCGGTTCGAACGAATCATCGGCCAACGCCCCATCAATTCCCAGATGGACAGGTTTGTATGACTATGTCCACCATCGGGAGCATGCGTGGATTCCTTGCTTCCTCCATCGGTGTCACGTGCGCGGCCGCTCTGGCTCTCCCGCTCACCCCACCCGCCGCCGCGGCGACCGCGAGACCGGCGCACGGCCTGGAAGTGGCCACGAGCGCGGAGACAGTGGCCATGGTGCGCGGGCAGGCAGCGCGTCGTACGAACGCCGAGCCGTCCGTCCCCGGCAGCACCCAGTCGCTGCCCCTGACCCCCCTCAACGACGATCGCATCCTCGGCGAGCCCGCCGAACAGGGCCTGTACCGGCACGACGTACCGCACTTCTCCCTCGTCGGCGTCATCTGGGACGACCCGAACGTCGAACTGCACGGCCGCGTCCAGGTCCGCACTCGCTCGGTCGGCACCGGCACCTGGTCCGACTGGCAGGACATCGAGACGCACAACGCCGACCACGCGGCCGACCCCGACACGGCCGAAAGCTCCTCGGGCCGGGTGCGCGGCTCCACGGCACCGCTGTGGGTCGGGGAGTCGGACGGTGTGGAGGTGCGGGTGACGTCGGAGGCCGTCGTGAGCCGGTCCGAGAGGCCGGCACCGGACGCCGGTGACCCGGCCCCGACCACCGGCACCGCCGTCGCCTCCCCGCTGCCCGCCGGTCTCCGGCTCGAACTCGTCGATCCCGGCGAGGCCGCGCCCCCACCGGACGACCCCGGCGCCCCCCACCCGGGAACCCTGACGACCGAAACCGACGAGACCGCCGAGGCCCTCGGCGCCACCGCGGCCGACGCCGCCGCCTCCGCCGTCAACGCCGAACTCGCGCCCCTCGGCGCCACCGAGATCCCCGCGCTCGGCCGCGCCGAGACCGAGGCGGAACTGCTGGCCCTGCGCGGCAGCGAGTTGACGCAGGAGCAGAAGGCGAAGCCGCACATCGGGCCGCGGCCGCGCATCGTCACCCGGCGCGGATGGGGCGCGGACGAGGGGCTGCGGGATAAGAAGTTCGTCTACACCAAGCGGGTGAAGGCGGCCTTCGTGCACCACACGGCGACCGGTTCCAAGTACTGGTGCACGCAGGCTCCCTCGCTCATTCGCGGTATCTACCGCTACCACGTCAAGAGCATGGGCTGGCGCGACGTCGGCTACAACTTCCTCGTCGACAAGTGCGGAAACATCTACGAGGGGCGCGCCGGAGGCGTGGCGAAGTCGGTCCTGGGCGCCCACACCCTCGGTTTCAACACCGACAGCATGGGGATCGCCGTCCTCGGCAGCTACGGCACCAGCAAGCCGTCCGCCGCCGCACTGCGCGCCGTCGCCCGGCTCTCGGCCTGGAAGCTGGGCCTCTTCGGCGTCAATCCGCGCGGCAAGACGTACCTGAAGTCCGCCGGTGGCAACCTCTATCGAAAGGGAACGAACGTACGAATGAACGCTATCTCCGGCCATCGGGACGGTTTCGCCACGGAGTGCCCCGGCCTGCAGCTCTACCGCAAGCTGGGCACGGCCCGCGCCGCGGCGGCCCGCTACCAGGGGCGCTGAGGGCCGGCGGAGTTCACTCGGGGGAGTTGGCTGGGAGGAGTCGGCCGGGGGAGTCCGGTGGGGCGAGTCCGCCGGGAAAGTCCGCTGGGGGGAGTGGCGCGTCGGCCAGGGGTGTACGGCAAGGCGCGCCGGGGGGTATATAGGGGCAATTGGGGGCCATGTGGGGGGCGCACCGGGGGCAAGCGCGGGGGTTGCTGGGTATGTGCGGGGGCATGTACGGGGAACGGGGTCGCATTCATCGCCGTCGTAGGACACGTGGCGGAATGCGGAACGATCGCATCGCACCGCCGTCGAGGGCGCCACACAACGGTCTGCATACAAACGGTCTGCATACACTGGCCGGCCGAAAGACAGTTCGGCCGGTCCCGGCAGGAAGCAGAGACGACAGGTGACAGAAGCGATCCTCCTGGTCGGCGGCAAGGGCACTCGGCTGCGTCCGCTCACCGTGCACACGCCGAAGCCCATGGTCCCGGCGGCAGGGGTCCCGTTCCTCACACACCAGTTGGCGAGAGCGAGAGCGGCGGGGGTCGAGCACATCGTCCTCGCGACGTCGTACCTGGCCGAGGTCTTCGAGCCGTACTTCGGCGACGGCTCGGCGCTGGGCCTCCATCTGGAGTACGTGACGGAGGAGGAGCCTCTCGGCACGGGCGGCGCGATCCGTAACGTGGCGTCGCGTCTCCACTCCGCGCCGGACGACCCGGTGCTGATCTTCAACGGGGACATCCTGACGGGCCTGGACATCAGGGCCCTGGTCCGCACGCACGAGACGACGGGCGCGGACATCTCCCTCCACCTCACCAAGGTGACCGACCCGAGGGCGTACGGCCTGGTCCCCACGGACGACACGGGCCGGGTGACGGCGTTCCTGGAGAAGCCGCAGACCCCGGAGGAGATCGTCACCGACCAGATCAACGCGGGGGCGTACGTCTTCCGCCGCTCGGTGATCGACACGATCCCGGCGGGCCGCCCGGTGTCGGTGGAGCGCGAGACGTTCCCGGACCTCCTGGCCGCCGGCGCCCACCTCCAGGGCATGGTCGACTCGACGTACTGGCTGGACCTGGGCACGCCCGCGGCCTTCGTCCGCGGCTCCGCCGACCTCGTCCTGGGCCGCGCGCCGTCCCCCGCGGTCCCCGGCCGCTGCGGCGACCGCCTCGTCCTCCCCACGGCCAGGGTGGCCCCCGACGCCAAGCTGACCGGGGGCACGGTGGTGGGCGAGGGCGCGTTCGTCGCGGAGGGCGCCCGGGTCTTCGGCAGCACGATCCTCCCGGGTGCCGTCATCGAACCCGGCGCCGTGATCACCGACTCCCTCATCGGCACCCGCGCCCGCGTGGGCGAACGCTCAGTCCTCACCGGCACGGTCATCGGCGACGGCGCGGTGATCGGCGCCGACAACGAACTGAGGGACGGCGTACGAGTGTGGTGCGACGCACAGATCCCGGCCGGGGCGGTCCGATTCTCGCCGGACCTCTAGAACACCGCGTACAACACCGACCCTCAGCCCGGAGGAACGCGACCTCCCACCGGCAGCGGGTATTTTTCCTCGGCCGACGGTGACTTCCAGGCGCCGGTCGGCATGTCCCAGCCTGTCCGGCGTTCGAGGACGAGGCCCTTTCGGGGCCGAAGCGGGGGTCTGGGGGCGGCAGCCCCCAGAAAGGGCCGGGGTCGAAGGGGCAGCGCCCCTGGGGGATGGGACGGGTAGGGGCGGCGGGGGCGAAACCAGCCAACGGCATCCAGCGACGCAGCCCGCCGTCCCGTCACAACCGCCCGATATCCACCCGAGGCATCTTCGGCGCCCGCCGCCCCGGCACCCGCCCACTCAACAGAATCAACCGAGCCGCCCGATGCCGCTGCCC
Organism: Streptomyces sp. NPDC051243; assembly: GCF_044455405.1. Lineage (NCBI taxonomy): Bacteria > Bacillati > Actinomycetota > Actinomycetes > Kitasatosporales > Streptomycetaceae > Streptomyces > Streptomyces sp. NPDC051243. The sequence continues at coordinate 710,331 of NZ_JBITES010000002.1, forward strand.
CGCATACGGCTCCAGCAACTCCAGCATCACGGCGTCATCCGCATCCCGGTCCCCGGCAAGCGCGAACCCCACGATCCCCGGCAGATGCAGATCCCCCACGGTCACCGCATCCGCCGCCCCATGACTCCGCTGCACAACCTCCGCCGACGTCCACGGCCCGATCCCCGGCACAACCTCCAACCGAGCCTGCGCCTCCGTCGGAGACATCCGCACCGCCTCCTCCAGCCGCGCGGCGACCCGCACAGCCCGCAGAATCGTGGACGCCCGCTTGTTGTCGACCCCGGCCCGATGCCACTCCCAGGACGGAATCAGCCGCCAGGTCCCCGCATCCGGCATCACACACATCCGCCCGGGCGCGGGCCCCGGCGCCGGCTCCCCGTACTTCCGTACCAGCAACCGCCACGCCCGATACGCCTCATCGGTCGTGACCTTCTGCTCCAGAACCGACGGAATCAACGACTCCATCACCAGCCCGGTCCGCGTCAGCCGGAGCCCCGGTCGCCGATGCCGGGCCATCGCCACCACCCGATGCCGGGGCACGAACACGGACGGATCGTCGGCGGCGCCGAGCAGCTCCGGCAACTGCTCCAGCAGCCACTCGGCCCCCGGCCCCCAGGCCTCCCCCCGCACCTCGGCACCCCGTACACCGACCCGCAGCGTCCCGGGACCGGCCGGCGTACGGCAGGCCCGCCACACGGACCCGTCGGGCATCGCCCGGAACGTCGGATCCCCCGGCCCACGCCGCAAGGGCCCCAGCACCAGCCCGAGATCGAGCGGCCCGTCGGGCACCACCGTCCGTACCTTCCCCGCCACCTTCCCCGGCGCGACAGCCTGCCGAGGCACACCCGCGGGCACACCGACATGCCCACCGCGCACGGTCGTACGCGTGGGCCGCGGAGCGAAACGTCCTGACACGGCTGATGTCCTAGTGGTGCGGGAGGTCCTACGAGCGTATGCACCGACGGGCGCCTGCGAGCGTCGGCGCCGAAGAAATCCTGTGCGCGCCGGCAGGGGAGGCGCCCTACGAGCGTATGCCTCGCCCGGTACGCATCAGCGCACCTCGATGAAGGCTCCGGCGTCCCGCCCGGCCCGCGGCCGTGGTTCCTCCGCCGGATGCCCGACCGCCACCGCCCCCATCGGATCCCACTCCTCCGGCAGCCCCAGCACGTCCCGCACGACACTCCGGCAGAACATCGTCGACGACACCCACGCCGAGCCCAGCCGCTCCCCGGCCAGCGCGACCAGGAAGTTCTGCACCCCGGCCCCGGCGGCGACGACGAACATCTCCCGCTCGGCCCCGTCCCGCCGCGCGTCGCCGTACGTGTGCGAACCGTCCATCACCAGACACGGCACGACGAGATACGGCGCGTTCCGCAGCACATCCCCCCGCCGCACCCGCTTCGCGATCGACTCCTCGCTCTTGCCGTCCCGCCGCAGATCCGCGATCCAGGCGTCGCGCATGGCGTCGAGCAGCCGCGTTCGCGACTCCGCCGACTCCAGCAGCACGAACCGCCAAGGCGTCGTGTGGTGCGGCGCCGGAGCCGTGACCGCCGCCGCGACCGCTCTTCGTACGGCCCCGGGGTCGACCGGATCGTCCGTGAAGGCCCGTACGGTACGGCGCTGGGTGACCGCCTCCCGTACCGCCTCGGACGTCCCCAGCCGGAACATGTCGTCACGAGCGCCGCGCACCAGGGCCCGCGCCCCGTCCCCGTCTTCCTCGGTCACCGTGTGCGCCAGCCCGCGCACGACGGCGACGGGCAGACCGGCGGCCTTGCCCTTCACCAGGTCACCGGCGGCGGCGAGTTCGTCCGCCGTCGCCACGACGGTCGCGCTGAGCGGGTTGCCGTACGCGTCCGTGCCGCCCCGCAGATCGTCGAGCACACGCACCCCCGCGGCCCCGATCGCGACGTCCGTGAGCCCGGAGCGCCAAGGGCGCCCGAAGGTGTCGGTGACGACGACCCCGACGTCGACGCCCAGGGCGTCCCGCAGCCCGTCCCGTATCGCCCGCGCGGACGCGTCCGGGTCCTCGGGCAGCAACAGCACGGTTCCGGCGGGGGTGTTGGAGGCGTCGACCCCGGCGGCGGCCATCACCAGCCCCTGCCGGTTCTCGACGATCCGCAGGGTGCCGCGGCGGGCAACCACCCGCACGGTCTCCGCGTCGATCGCGGCCTCCCGGTCGGCCGCCTCGACGATCCGCCCCTCCGCCTTGGACACGATCTTCGAGGTGACCAGCAGCACGTCCCCGTCGGCGAGTCCCGGCTCGGCGGTGGCGATCAGTTTCGCGAGGTCGTCGCCCTGCCGGACCTCGGGGATTCCGGAGACGGCCCAGACCCGGTAGCCGTCGGCAGACACCTCGCTCAAGCGCCCCGCACCTCCTCGGCCAGCGCCAGCGCCTCCCGGGCCATGCGCGCGGCCGCGTCCACGTCGGTCATCATCAGCGGTACGGCACGGCAGCGGATCCCCGCTGCCTCGACCCGCTCCACGGAACCCGCGTCGACGGTGTCGACGAGCCAGCCGTCGAGGAGCCCGGAGCCGTAGTGCTCGGCGACCGCCGCGGCCGTCGACTCCACGCCGACCGCCGCGAGCACCTTGTCGGCCATCCCGCGCACGGGCGCGTCCCCGACGATCGGGGAGAGGCCCACGACCGGCACCCCGGCGTCGGCGATCGCCTCCCGGATGCCGGGCACGGCGAGGATCGTGCCGACCGAGACGACCGGGTTGGACGGCGGGAAGAGGATCACGTCCGCCTCGGCGATGGCCTCCAGGACGCCCGGCGCCGGCTTGGCCTGCTCGGCCCCGACCGGCACGATCGCCTCGGCCGGCACCTGGGCCCGCAGCCGTACCCAGTACTCCTGGAAGTGGACGGCCTTGCGCTCGCCGTCCACCTCCACCGCGACGTGTGTCTCCACGCGGTCGTCGGTCATGGGGATGAGGCGGACTCCCGGCTTCCACCGGTCGCACAGCGCCTCCGTCACGGCGCTCAGCGGATAACCGGCACCGATCATCTGCGTCCGCACGATGTGCGTGGCGAAATCCCGGTCGCCGAGCCCGAACCACTCCGGGCCCACGCCGTACGCCGCGAGTTCCTCCTTGAGATGGAAGGTCTCGTCGGCCCGGCCCCAGCCCTGCTCCTCGTTGATGCCGCCGCCCAGCGTGTACATCACCGTGTCGAGGTCCGGGCAGACCTTCAGGCCGAAGAGGTGGATGTCGTCCCCGGTGTTGCCGATGACGGTGATGTCCGCGTCCGGCACGGCCCGCTTCAGACCGCGCAGGAAACGGGCACCGCCGATGCCGCCTGCCAGAACCACGATTCGCATTCAAACAGTGTGTCAGCCGCCAGGCTGACTCGTTGAGGGGTGGTGGTCGGGTGACGGGTGGGCAAGTCTTGCAGGCGGGTACGACAACGCGTCAGGCAGTCACCGGCCGCGGTGCGACACGGGCCTCGCAGGCGGTGGAGGTGTGCATCGGCATCTCGGTCAGGCCCGGGTAGTAGACGTGCAGGCTGACCGCGGGCTCCAGCGCGTCGTTCGCCACCTCGTGCACATAACCCGGCGCGAACACCCGCTGCGTGCCCGCCGCCAACGCGCGCGTGCCGCGCTCCGTGCGCTCGGTGAGCGTGCCGTCCAGGACCGTCAGGACGCCGGAGGACCGGCCGTGGTCGTGCAGTCCGCTGTCCTGCCCGGGCACCCAGGACAGCAGCCACACCTCGTAGCCGGGGCCCGTGCGCAGCCGGTGGTACCAGCGGGTGGTCGCGTCGTACCGGACGAGGTGCTCCCACTGGGACCGGTCGGCGGCGATGGAGCGGGCCAGGCCGACGAAGTCGGCGACGGTGGCCGGGTGCTCGCGCGGTGCCTGGAGGAGGTGCTGGACTTCGAGGATGTCGCCGGCGATCTGGAGGTCGCTGTCGCTGTTCATGGGGTGTCGTGGTTCCTCAGTGAAAGAAGGTCAGAGGGAACGGCAGCCGAGCGTCATGAAGGCTCGGCCTCCAGCTGGAGCGGGGATGGCTCAACAGCTGGGACAGCAACAGCTACAGCGAGCGCGGGCAGCACCGTGGGACCCGGCGGTGCGGGTCGAGGTGAGTGCCGAGTTCGCGAGCATGCCCACAAGGACACCGGTTCATGCCTTCACTGTCAACTCGACGCCCGGCGATGTGGCGCAGGTTTCACCTCATCCGGTTCATCTTGGTGGTGAAAGGTTTGTTCCAGGAGTAGCCGGGACACATGGCGCACAACCGGCGCACGGGCGTCGTTGTGATCCTGTGATCCGACTGTGATCCAGTTCGCTTCTACGCACGCGTGCAACGAGATCGAACTTCTGGGCGTCCTTTTCCGTACAGGCTCTGTGGAGGGCCGGAGGCCCTCCCAGGCCTCATCTGCTTGTCAAGGTTTATGCCGATTTGAACACTTTCCGCTAGGCCTTGGTTCCGCAGAGTGAATAAGGGGCTCAATAGCAGATCTCGGCTTGACTCGCCCGGAGCAGCACACTTGTAATTTCACTCGTGTCGTTCAGCCGAAATCGGTAACGGCAACATCACGGGGACGCGAAAGACAGACGAGGGGCGCACATGACCGAGCTGGTGCAGCAACTGCTGGTCGACGACGCGGACGAGGAACTCGGCTGGCAGGAGCGCGCGCTGTGCGCCCAGACCGACCCCGAGTCCTTCTTCCCCGAGAAGGGCGGCTCCACCCGCGAGGCCAAGAAGGTCTGCCTCGCCTGTGAGGTCCGCTCCGAGTGCCTCGAGTACGCCCTCGCCAACGACGAGCGCTTCGGGATCTGGGGCGGCCTGTCCGAGCGTGAACGCCGCCGGCTGAAGAAGGCCGCCGTCTGACGAAACGGCGCAGAACGACACGTACAACCGCACGTACATACGCACGTACGGCCCGTCGCGGGTGGGTTATCCACAGGCGGCGGGCCGCTCTCATGCCCAGCCGATAGTGTGGTCGCTCGTCCGGGACGCACCGTTGTCCCCTCGGGGCACAGGCGTCCACCGCAGTCCATCGAACCGGGGCCCGTACCTCGATGTCCGTGCACAGCCACCCGGCAGCCCAGCACGACTCCGCTGCCGCACCTGAGTTTCCGCGTCATGTGGTGACCGCGGTGCTCGTCTCCCATGACGGCGCCCGCTGGCTGCCCGACGCGCTCGCCGGGCTGCTCGGCCAGGAGCGCCCCGTCCAGTTCGCCGTGGGTGCCGACACCGGCAGCGCGGACCACTCCGCGCAACTGGTCACCGACGCCCTCGGCGCCGACCGCGTCCTGCACCTCGCCCGGCGCACCGGGTTCGGCCAGGCCGTCGAGGAGGCCAACCGCACGGCCCCGGTCCTCACCCCCGACGAGCTGACCTATCTGAAGCGGCCGAGCGGCTGGGACCCCGTCACGCGCACGTGGCGCGACGACGCCTACGACCTGCCGGAACTCCCGCACGGAGAGCCGGTGCAGTGGCTGTGGCTCCTGCACGACGACTGCGCCCCCGAACCCGACGCACTCGCCCAGCTGCTGCGGGTCGTGGACAACGAGTACGAACTGGGGCGGGACGACGTCGCCGTCGTCGGCCCCAAACTGCGCGGCTGGTACGACCGACGGCAGCTCCTCGAGGTCGGCGTCACCATCGCCAACTCCGGCCGCCGCTGGACCGGCCTGGACCGCCGCGAACAGGACCAGGGCCAGCACGACCACGTCCGGTCCGTGCTGTCCGTGTCCACCGCCGGCATGCTCGTCCGGCGGGACGTCTTCGAACAACTCGGCGGCTTCGACCGACGGCTGCCCCTCATGCGCGACGACGTCGACCTGTGCTGGCGCGCCACCGCCGCCGGACACCGCGTCCTCATCGCCCCCGAGGCGGTCGTACGACACGCCGAGGCCGCCTCCCGCGAGCGCCGCACCGTCGACTGCGTGGGCCGCACCGCCGCCTCCCCGCACAAGGTCGACAAGGCGGGCGCCGTCTACACCCTCCTGGTCAACACGCGTACGGCCGTGCTGCCCTGGGTCCTGCTGCGCCTCGTCCTCGGCACGGTCCTGCGCACCCTCGCCTACCTCGTGGGCAAGGTCCCCGGACAGGCCCTCGACGAGATCCGCGGCCTCATGGGCACGTTGCTGCGGCCCGAGCGGATCATCGCCGGGCGGCGCAGGCGCGGGAATCCCGTCATCGACAAGGGCGAGCTACGGGCGCTGTTCCCGCCGCCCGGCGCGACCGTGCGGGCCACCGTCGAGCAGGTCGCGAGCAGCGTCGTGGGCCGCTCCGACCCCGAGGTGGCCTCCGGAGCGGGCCGGCACGGCGGCGCGATCGAGTCCGGGCCCGGCGGCGACGACGCCGACTTCATGGAGATAGAGCAGTTCGCGCGCCTCAAGCGCATCGCCCGCAACCCCGGTCCGATGCTCTTCCTGGTGCTCCTGTTCGTCTCGCTCATCGCCTGCCGCGAACTCCTCGGCGGCGGCGCCCTCGCGGGTGGCGCGCTGCTGCCCGCCCCGGCCGACTCCGCCGAACTGTGGTCCCGTTACCTGGACGCCTGGCATCCGGTCGGCGCCGGTGACACCCCGTCCGCGCCGCCGTATCTCGCGATCGTGGCGATGCTCGCCTCCACCCTGCTCGGCTCGACCGGGCTCGCGGTCACGATCCTGCTGGTCTGCTCCGTGCCGCTGGCCGGGTTCACCGCCTACTTCGCCTCCCGCCCGCTCGTCGAGTCCCGCCTCCTGCGCGCGTGGGCGGCCGTCGTCTACGCCTTCCTGCCCGCCGCCACGGGCGCCCTTGCCGGCGGCCGCATCGGCACCGCCGTACTCGCCGTCCTGCTGCCGCTCATCGCGCGCGCGGGCGTCGCGGCGAGCGGACTGGCGAACAGTCCCGGCGCACGCGGCAGTTGGCGCGCGACCTGGGCGTACGCACTGCTGCTGACGATCACCACGGCCTTCACGCCGATCGTCTGGCCGATCGCGCTGGTGCTCGGGCTCGGGCTGCTCGCCGTGCGGCGCACCGACATCACCGCGTACGGCCTGCGCTTCCTCGCCCAGTTCGGCGTGCCCCTGCTGGTGCTCGCGCCCTGGTCGCTGTCGCTGCTTCCGTTCGGCTTCTTCCAGGAGGCCGGACTGGAGTACGGCTCCTCGACCGCCTCCGCCCTGGACCTGCTCGGCGCCAACCCCGGCGGGCCCGGCACCGTCAGCGGACTGATGCTCGTCGGCGTCGTACTGGCCGCCCTGGCCGCCCTGCTGCGCTCCGAGCGCCAGTTCGGCATCTGGGCCGCCTGGGCGGTCGCCCTGGTAGGCCTCGTCTTCGCGGTCCTGTCCAACAGCTCCACCTGGGCCGGCCCCGCGACCCTCGTCTACGGCGTCGCCCTCCTGGCCGCCGCGCTGCTCGGCGCCGACGGGGCCCGCTCGCGCGTGGCCGAGCAGAGCTTCGGCTGGCGCCAGCCGGTCGCCGCCCTCGTCGCCTTCGCCGCGGCCGCCGGCCCGCTGCTCGTCGCCGCCGGCTGGATGATCCGCGGCGCCGACGGACCGCTGGAGCGGCGCGACCCCGTACAGGTGCCCGCGTTCGTCGCCGAGGACGCCGGCAACCGCGACCAGGCCCGCACCCTCGTCCTCGACAGCGAGTCCACGGCCCAGGTCGGCTACATGCTCGTCCGTGGCTCCGGCGCGCGTCTCGGCGACGCCGAACTCGCCGCCGCCGACGGGGAGAACGCCAAGCTCGACAAGATCGTCGCCAACCTCGTCGCCGGCTCCGGCGCCGACCAGGCCGACCAACTGGGCGCGTTCGCGGTGCGCTACGTCCTCGTCCTCAAGGGCGCTCCCCGCGACGTCACGCGCGTGCTGGACGCCACGCCGGGACTGGAGCGGCTGAGCGAGCAGAACGGCAGCGCGCTGTGGCGGGTCGACCGGCAGGTGTCGCGGGCGGCCATCGTCTCCGAGGCCGATTCGGGGTCCGGCTCGGCCGAGCCCCAGCCCGTCGCCGCCGGGCCCGTCGAGATCCACACCACGATTCCCGCCGGCACCGAGGGACGCGTCCTGCGCCTCGCCGACAGCGCCGACGACGGCTGGACGGCCACCCTCGACGGCCGGCCGCTCACCCCGACGACGGTCGACGGCTGGGCCCAGGGCTTCGAACTCCCCTCCGGGGGCGGCAGGCTGGACGTCACCTACGACGACCCGATCGGCCACACCGCCTGGCTGTGGACCCAGGGCTTCCTCGCCCTTGTCCTCGTCGTGATGGCCCTGCCCGGACGCCGCCGTGACATCGACGACGACCTGCCCGAGGAGCAGGCCGTCCCGGCCGAGGCCATGGCCGGCGAGGGACGGCGAGCCCGCCGCCTGCGCGCCCAGGCCGAGACCGAAGAGTCCGGTCAGGAAGGGGAGTTCCCGTCTCCTCCCGCGGAGGAGACCGCCGCGGCGATTCCGCAGCAGCAGTCCTACGGCGACTGGAACACCCCCGGCTACGCGGGCGCCGCCGAGTACGGCGGCTACAGCGGCGAGCAGTACGCGGACGGCCGGCAGTACCCGCCGGGCGGCGCCTACGACCAGTCCTACCAGGCGGATCCGTACCAGGGCGGCCAGTACGACCCCTACGCGTACGGCGGGCAGTCCCAGGCGGGGGCGTACGACACGTCGTACGACGCCTCCTACGACCAGACGTACCAGCAGGGTTACGACGCCACGTACGACCCGGCGCAGCCGCATCCGCACGGCAGTGAGCGTTCCGACGGGAGCCAGCAGTGAACCGCACGACCCTGTCCCTGATCGCCGGTGTCACGGCCCTCGCGGCCATAACCGGCGTCGCGGCGCTCACCACGCCGGACGCGTCCGGGACGAACACCGCCAAGGCGGCCGCCGAGCTGCCCGTGGAGCGTTCGAGCCTGGTGTGTCCGGCGCCGAGCACCTCGGACCTCGCCGAGACGACGTACACCTCGTTCACACCCGTCACCAAGGGGACGGGGAGCGAGGGGAAGGCGGAACTGCGGTCCGGTGCGCTGGAGTCGGGCGGCGCGACGGACGCCAAGGGGGAGAAGGCCGACGCCACGGACAAGGCCGGCAAGCCCGTCCTGGCGGCCAAGGAGCCGGGCACGCCGGTCACCGAGGACGTGTCCGGGTCGGACTCACCGGCGCTCATCGGGAGCGCCGACGGGAAGTTCGCGCCCGGCTGGACCGTGCAGGAGAGCACGGAGGTCGCGGCGGGCACGGGTCGTGGGCTGCAGGGGGTCAACTGCACCGCACCGGACACCGAGTTCTGGTTCCCGGGCGCCAGCACCGCGGCCGACCGTACGGACTACGTCCATCTGACCAACCCCGACGACTCCGCCGCCGTCGTCGACATCGAGCTGTACGGCAAGGACGGTGCCCTGGAGGCGACGGCGGGGGAGGAGTACACCGTTCCGCCGCGCTCCGACGATCCGATCCTGCTGTCGACGCTCACCGGTGAGAAGCAGGAAAACGTGACCGTGCACGTGAGTGTGCGCAGCGGCCGGGTGGGCGCTTCGGTGCAGGCACTGGACGACAAGCTGGGCGGGGACTGGCTGGCCGCGTCCGCCGACCCGGCGGGAAGCCTCGTGGTCCCCGGCATCCCGAAGGACGCCAAGGCCGTGCGGCTCGTCGCCTTCACACCGGGCGACACGGACGCGGATTTGAAGGTACGGCTCGCCTCGCCGTCCGGGGAGATCACACCCGCCGGGAACGAGACGTTGCACGTCAAGGCGGGTATGACCAGTGCGGTCGACCTCGGTGACGTCATGCGGGGCGAGCCGGGATCGCTGGTGCTGACGCCCACGGATCATGCCGTACCGGTGGTCGCGGCGGTGCGGGTGGTCCGTGGGGAGGGCGCCAAGCAGGAGACGGCCTTCATCCCGGCGAGCCGACCGATCGCCGCGCGGGCGACGGTGGTCGACAACAGGGCGAAGGGCACGACCCTGTCCCTCACGGCGCCCTCCCGATCGGCCGAGGTCAAGGTCACGGCGTCCGCGGGCAGCGAGGGCGGCACGGCGTCCTCAAAGACGTACACGATCAAGTCCGGGACCACACAGGACGTGGAGATCCCGGTCCCGAACGGCTTGAAGGGCACGTACGCGCTGACCGTCGAGACCGTGTCGGGCGGCCCGGTGTACGGCGCTCGGACGCTCGCGGTGACCTCGGGGGGCGTACCGGCCTTCACGGTGCAGACACTGCCGGACGACCGGGGGATGGTGGCGGTGCCGGAGGCGGACGAGGACCTGTCGGTGCTGCAGAAGTAGGCCGTCAGCGGGCGCCCAGCCGAACCGCGGCCGCCGCGCGGCACCCCGTAGCGCCGGGCTGCGCACCCACCTTCGGCCCACACCGACGCCGGGCGCCTCGCGGCCGACGGCATCAGTCCTCGCCGTAACGCCGACCCCGACGCCCTCAATCCTCCCCGTACCGCGGATCCACCGTCTCCGGCGTCAGCCCCAGCAACTCGGCCACCTGCTCCACGACCACCTCATGCACCAGCGCCGCCCGCTCGTCCCGCCCCTTGGTGCGGATCTCCACCGGCCGCCGGTAGATGACGACCCGCGCCGGCCGCCCCTCGCGCGCAGGGATCGTCCCGCCGAGAGGCACCGCCTCGTCGTTCCAGGTGCGGCCAGGACCGTCCAGCCGAGGCACCTCGAGGACCAGGAAATCGATGTCGGCGAGCTGCGGCCACCGGCGCTCGAGGCGTTCCACGGAGTCCTGCACGAGGTCGGCGAAGGCGTCGGCACGGCTCGCGGCGAGCGGGACCTGGGGTGGTGCGATCGGGCCGCGCATGCCCCGCCCGTGACGATCACGGCGGCGGGGCCCGGGGCCGACGGCACGGGGCGGTACGGGGGTGTCCATCACTGGTGAAGGGTAGTCCTCGCGACGGGCGCGTGTCCGAGCGGCGTGTGGTGGCGGGGGCGGGTGTCCGTCCGCCGGTACGGCATGTCGGCAGATGACCATTCCAGCCAAGGTTGGGCTCGATTCCGCTTCTCTCCGAGACCGACGAGCTCGAGGTAAATGTTGGGGTTTGTAGCGAGTGGTGACCGGTTCGGAACGCGTTCGGGATCTCGGAACAGGGCTTCCGCGCAGGTCAGTGGAGTGGGACGGAAGGGGCGTGTGGGGTGTTTCACAGCACGACACGGGGGAGTGACCTGGGGGAGAGTCGTCGCGGCCCGCTCAAGAGTGCGGTACCGTCCAACGTCGTGAGCCCTGTACGTCGCTGTTCGCGCACCGCTTGCGGCCGTCCCGCCGTAGCGACGCTGACGTACGTCTACGCCGACTCGACCGCGGTCCTCGGCCCGCTCGCCACCTACGCCGAACCCCACTGCTACGACCTGTGCGCCGAGCACTCCGAGCGCCTCACCGCCCCTCGCGGCTGGGAGGTCGTGCGGCTGCTGGACGGCTCTGCTCCGGCCCGCCCGAGCGGCGACGACCTGGAAGCGCTTGCCAACGCCGTGCGTGAGGCGGCCCGTCCGCAGGAGCGGGCGGCCGAGGCCGGTGGGGGTGGCGGGGCGCGCGGCGCCGACCCCATGGAAGTCGCACGGCGGGGCCATCTGCGAGTGCTGCGTTCGCCCGACAACTGACGGTCGTTTTCCTCCCTTTGCGGGCTCCTTTCCGTGCCCGTCTTCCCTCGGCGGGTCCTTTCCTGCGCCTGTGCGGCCCTTCCCTGAGCGCTCGCTCCGAACCCGTTTCGTTGAGTGACGCACAGGCATTGACGCGCGCTTGGCGCGGACACGACCATTCCGTATGCCGGAACGAGAAATCGCTTTCCGCATGGCGAAATCCGGGGAGGCGCCCGTGTACGTCCAGAAACTGGAACCCGTCGCCGACTCGCTCGGCCTGTCCGCACTGGTGGCCGCCCTGCCGCTGGTGATCGTCCTCGTCCTGCTGGGCGGGGTCCGGACGAAGGCTCATCTGGCGGGGCTCACGGGGCTTCTGGCGGCCGTACTGGTCGCCTGGCTCGCGTACGGCATGCCACTCGACCAAACGCTCTCCAGCGCCGCCCAGGGCGCCGTGTTCGGGCTGTTCCCCATCCTGTGGATCGTCGTCAACGCCCTGTGGGTGTACCGGATGACCGTCCGGACGCGTCATTTCGACATCCTGCGGCGGTCGTTCGGGCGGCTGTCCGACGATCCGCGGATCCAGGCGCTCGTCGTAGCGTTCTGCTTCGGAGCCCTGCTGGAGGCCCTGGCCGGCTTCGGGGCGCCGGTCGCGATCTGTTCGGTCATGCTGGTGGCGCTCGGGTTCGAGCCGGTGCGCGCGGCGGTCGTCGCACTGGTCGCCAACACGGCGCCCGTGGCCTTCGGAGCGATGGGCACACCCGTGGTGACGCTGGCTCAGGTCACCGGACTTCCGCTGGACGACGTGGCCTCCGTGGTGGGGCGCCAGACGCCCTTGCTGGCCCTGGTCGTGCCGCTCGTGCTGGTCGGGCTCGTGGACGGGCGGCGCGGGCTGCGGGAGACCTGGGTGCCCGCCGTGGTGTGCGGAGTCGCCTTCGCCGTCGCACAGTTCGCCGCCTCGAACTACGTCTCCGCCCAACTCGCCGACATCGGCGCCGCCCTGGCCGGTGCGGGCGCCCTGGTCGCCGTACCGCACGCGCGCGTGCCCGCCGCCGAGGCCGTACGCGCGTCCGTGCTGACCGGGGCGCGGAGCGAGGAGCTGGACGAGGACGACCCGCCGCGAGAGGTCGTGCGGGCGTATGCGCCTTACGGGTTGATTGTCGTGATCTTCTCCATCGCGCAGATCCCCGTCATCAAGGACTGGCTGGCCGGGGCGACCCAGACGTACGACTGGCCCTTCCTCGACGTCGCCGACCCGGACGGGGAGCCGGTCGGAGGCAATGTCTTCAGCTGGCCGATCGTGTCCACCGGCGGCACGCTCGTGCTGCTCGCCGGGGTCTGCACGGCGGTCGTACTCGGGGTGCACGCGCGCGTGGCGCTCAAGGAGTGGGCCTCGACCGTGCACGAGTTGAGGTACGCCATCCTCACCGTGACGTCGGTGCTGGCGCTCGCGTACGTCATGAACCTCTCCGGGCAGGCCGCCACCATCGGCTACTTCGTGGCGGCGGCCGGCGCCGGGCTCGCGTTCCTGTCGCCGGTGCTGGGCTGGTTCGGGGTGGCCGTGTCCGGGTCGGACACCTCGGCCAACGCGCTGTTCGGCGCCCTGCAGGTGACGGCGGCCCGGGAATCGGGGCTGTCGCCGGAACTCCTGGCCGCCGCCAACAGTTCAGGTGGTGTGCTCGGCAAGATGATCTCGCCGCAGAACCTCACCATCGCGTGCGCGGCCGTGGGGCTCGCGGGCCGGGAGGGCGACCTGCTGCGACGCGTCCTGCCGTGGAGTCTTGGCCTGCTGCTGGTGATGTGTCTGATCGTGGTCGGACAGAGTTCACCGGTGCTGGACTGGATGCTTCCCTGACGTCCGCGCTGACCTTGAGGTTACGGCTCGGGGTCCACTCAGTGGGCACACAGCGCACTGTCAGTGAGGGCGGGTAGTTTGGGGTGACCGACAGGACTTTCAGGAGGGTTGGCCGTGGCCGCTGATCTGTCACAGCTCGTGAAGGCGTACGACGTGCGCGGGGTCGTCCCCGACCAGTGGGACGAGCCGCTGGCCGAGCTCTTCGGGGCCGCCTTCGTGCAGGTGACCGGCGCGAGCGCGATCGTCATCGGGCACGACATGCGCCCCTCGTCGCCCGGCCTGTCCCGCGCCTTCGCGCGCGGAGCCGCGGCGCAGGGTGTCGACGTCACCGAGATCGGCCTGTGCTCCACCGACCAGCTGTACTACGCCTCGGGCGCGCTCAACCTGCCGGGCGCGATGTTCACGGCCTCGCACAACCCCGCCCAGTACAACGGCATCAAGATGTGCCGCATCGGCGCGGCCCCGGTCGGCCAGGACACCGGCCTCGCCGAGATCCGCGAACTGGTAGAGGGCTGGACCGAGTCGGGCGCCCCGCAACCGGCTGCGAAGACGGGAACGATCACCCAGCGGGACACGTTGCAGGACTACGCGGCCCACCTCCGCTCCCTCGTCGACCTGACCTCCATCCGCCCCCTGAAGGTCGTCGTCGACGCGGGCAACGGCATGGGCGGCCACACGGTCCCCACGGTCTTCGCCGGCCTCCCCCTCACCGTCGTCCCGATGTACTTCGAACTGGACGGCACCTTCCCGAACCACGAGGCGAACCCGCTGGACCCGGCGAACATCGTCGACCTCCAGAAGCGCGTCCGTGAGGAGGGCGCCGACCTCGGCATCGCCTTCGACGGCGACGCCGACCGCTGCTTCGTCGTCGACGAGCACGGTGCCCCGGTCTCCCCGTCCGCCATCACCGCCCTGGTCGCCTCCCGTGAGCTCGCCAAGCACGGCGGCAAGGGCACGATCATCCACAACCTGATCACCTCCTGGTCGGTGCCGGAGGTCGTCGAGGAGAACGGCGGCACTCCGGTGCGCACCCGCGTCGGCCACTCCTTCATCAAGGCCGAGATGGCCAGGACCGGCGCCATCTTCGGCGGCGAGCACTCCGCCCACTACTACTTCAAGGACTTCTGGAACGCCGACACGGGCATGCTGGCCGCCCTCCACGTCCTCGCGGCCCTCGGCGGCCAGGAGGGCCCTCTCTCGTCGCTGGTCGCCCAGTACGACCGCTACACCGGCTCCGGCGAGATCAACTCCACGGTCGCCGACCAGGCGGGCCGCCTGGCAGCCATCAAGGCCGCGTACGAGGGCAAGGAGGGCGTGGAACTGGACGAACTCGACGGCCTGACCGTCACGGCCGCCGACTGGTGGTTCAACGTCCGCCCGTCCAACACGGAGCCGCTGCTGCGCCTGAACGCGGAGGCGCGCGACGAGGCGACGATGGCGAAGGTGCGGGACGAGGCGCTGGCGATCATCAGGGGCTGAGCCCAAGAAGGCTCACCTCTAGGCGCCGGTCGGCATGTCCCAGCCCGTCCGGCGTTCGAGGACGAGGCCCTTTCGGGGCCGAAGCGGGGGTCTGGGGGCGGCAGCCCCCAGAAAGGGCCGGGGTCGAAGGGGCAGCGCCCCTGGGGGATGGGACGGGCAGGGGCGGCGGGGGCGAGAAATCCAAACGCGCACCCCCACTCGCTCCACCCCCGCGTCCCCCACTCGCCCCACCCCCACTCCCGCACCCACCTCCCCGCCCTCCCCGCCAACCCCGGCACCCCGCCCCCACCGGCGGTACGCTGACCAGGCACATCCGCACACACGCACGCACCGCACCCACCCACCCCAGAAGGGACCCCTCATGCCCCTGGAAGCCGCCCTCCTGGAGATCCTCGCCTGCCCGGCCTGCCACGCCCCCCTCAAGGAGCAGGACGCCGAGCTGATCTGCACCGGCCAGAACTGCGGCCTGGCGTACCCGGTCCGCGACGGCATCCCCGTTCTGCTCGTGGACGAGGCCCGCCGCCCCGCATGACGCGAGGCGACGGCCACCGGCGTAAGGACGCCAAGGTCACCGTCGTAGAGGCGCCACGCCGACCGGCGTGAACACGCCCGCCCACCGGCGCAGAAACGCCACGGACACCGTCGTAAAGACCTCCGGGACACCGTCGTAAAGACCTCCGGGTCACCGTCGTAAAGACCCAGGGTCACCGGCGCCAAGACGACCGACCACCGCACCCGTGCTCCCGAAGCCGAAGCAGCCAGTCCCCGCCCGCGCACCCTCAAGCCGCCCCCACCGGCACCCCGGCGAACACACCCGCGCAAGACACCCGCCCCGCCCCACAAGACCCGGCGATCGGAGGCTGTCGCCCATGCTCGACGAATCGCTGCTCGACGCGCCGGAGGCGCTCGCCGAGGCCGACAACCGCGCCCTGCTCCGCGGCGCGGCCGAGGCAGGCGCCCGCGTCCGCACCGCCGCCCGGCACGCCGCCGAGGCCGGCGTCAACGACCTCAAGCCCGACGGCCGCCCCCGCGCCATCCTCATCGCGGGCCCCGGCGCCGCCGCCATCTGCGTCGCCGACCTCCTCGGCACACTCGCCGGCGCCACCAGCCCCGTCACCCGACTGGCCCCCTCCGGCGTCGCTCCCGCGGCGGGCGCCCTGCGCTGGGAGCTCCCCGGCTGGGCCGGTTCCGTGGACCTGGTGCTGATCACCACCCCCGACGGCAGCGAACCCGGCCTGAGCCTGCTCGCCGAGCAGGCGTACCGCCGCGGCTGCACGGTCGTCGCCGTGGCCCCCGCCCGCTCCCCGCTCACCGAAGCGGTGCACGACAACCACGGCCTGTTCGTACCGATGGCGACCGCCCCGTACGAGCAGGACACGCCCCTCGCCGCCTCAGCCCCCGGAGTCCTGTGGGCGCTGCTCACACCGCTCCTGGCCCTCCTGGACCGCACCGGCCTGCTCACCGCCCCGCCCGAGGCCCTGGAGAAGATCGCCGACCGCCTCGACCACATCGCCGAACGCTGCGGTCCCGCCATCGCGACCTACAGCAACCCCGCCAAGACCCTGGCGGCCGAACTCGCCGACGCGCTTCCCCTGATCTGGACCGAGGGCGTCTCCGCCGGCCCGGCCGGCCGCCGATTCGCCGCCGCGCTCGCCGAGCTCTCCGGCCACCCCTGCCTCGTCGCCGAACTGCCCGAGGCGCTCGCCTCGCACAGCGCCCTGCTCGCCGGCCGGCTCGCGGCGAGCGCCGACCCGGACGACTTCTTCCGCGACCGCGTGGAGGAGACACCGGCACTGCACGCGCGCGTGGTGCTGCTGCGCGACCGCCCGATCGGCGGAATCACCGCCGCGCCCGCCGCCCGCGACCTGGCCCTGAGCCACGACACGCCGATCAGCGAACTGGAACCGGAGGCCGGCGGCGAACTCGAGACGCTCGCGGAACTGATCGCCATCACGGATTTCGCCGCCGTTTACCTGGCGCTCGCCTCGGGAGCCTGATCTATCCCAGGACGCCCTGACAGCCGTACCCACAAGGAACCGGCTGTCGTACCCGGGGTGAACCACGGTGAACCCGCGTCCTACCGAAGACAGCCCACGAGAACCCGCGCCGTCCGCACAGAGAGCAGGCAGACAACCGCATGGACCGCCTCGACAACACCGTCCGCCCCTACGCCTGGGGTTCCACCACCGCGATCCCGCAGCTCCTAGGCATCGAGCCGACCGGCGAACCGCAGGCGGAGATGTGGATGGGCGCGCACCCGGGCGCACCCTCGCGCACCGGGCGCGGCACGCTCGTCGAGGTCATCGAGGCGGACCCGGAGCGGGAACTGGGCGCCGCGGCCGTGGCGAAGTTCGGCCCCCGCCTGCCCTTCCTCCTGAAGATCCTCGCCGCCGGCGCCCCGCTCTCCCTGCAGGTGCACCCGAACCTGGAGCAGGCGAGGGAGGGTTACGAGGACGAGGAGCGCCGCAACATCCCCGTGGACGCGGGCCACCGCAACTACAAGGACGCCAACCACAAGCCCGAACTGATCTGCGCTCTCACCGAGTTCGACGGCCTGTGCGGCTTCCGCGACCCCGCCGAGGCCGCCGACCTGCTGGACGGCCTCGGCGTCGACTCCCTCAAGCCGTACGTCGACCTGCTGCACGCCCACCCCGAGGACGCGGCCCTGCGCGAGGTGCTCACCGCGATCCTCACCGCCGACCCGGACGAGATGGCAAGCAGCGTCGCCGAGGCCGCAGCCGCCTGCTCCCGCCTCGGCGGCGACTACGCCCCGTACGCCGACATCGCCCACCACTACCCCGGCGACCCCGGCGTCATCGCCGCCATGCTCCTCAACTACGTCCGCCTGCAGCCCGGCGAGGCCCTGTACCTCGGCGCCGGCATCCCGCACGCCTACCTCAACGGCCTCGGCGTCGAGATCATGGCCAACTCCGACAACGTCCTGCGCTGTGGCCTCACCCCCAAGCACGTCGACGTCCCCGAACTCCTGCGCATCGTCCGCTTCGCAGCGGGCGACCCGGGCGTGCTGCGCCCGGAGGCCGCCCCGGACGGCGAGGAGGTCTACGAGACCCCGATCGACGAGTTCCGCCTGTCCCGGTACGTCCTCCCGGAGGGCACCGTCGCCCACGACCTCACGCGCGCGACCCCGCAGATCCTGCTGTGCACCGCGGGTTCCGTCCGCGCGGGGGAACACGAACTGACCCCCGGCACCTCCGTCTTCGTCCCGGCGGGCGAAAAGGCCGAAGTGTCCGGGGCCGGTACGGTCTTCCGGGCCACGGTCGTCGCCTGACCGAGGGCATCCGACGACCCGGCGCGCCGTTGTCCGACCGGGCTGCAACAATGGCCCACCGGCAAAGGACGGGCAAAGCCGAAGACGGGCGAAGCCTGCGGCAGACGACGGGCGAGTCCTCTGAACAGAGCCCGTTGACAGGCGACGTCCTGCACGGCGTACGCACGCAGACGAAGGCGAAGGGACAACGCGACACATGAGCGCGTCAGGCGGTACCAAGGCGATCGTGGCGGCACTCGCCGCCAACCTCGCGATCGCGGCATCGAAATTCGTGGCGTTCGCGTTCAGCGGTTCGTCATCGATGCTCGCCGAGGGCGTGCACTCGCTCGCCGACTCCGGCAACCAGGCACTGCTGCTGGTCGGCGGCAAGAAGGCCCAGCGCGAGGCGACCCCGCAACACCCCTTCGGCTACGGCCGCGAGCGCTACATCTACGCCTTCCTCGTCTCGATCATCCTGTTCTCGGTCGGCGGCATGTTCGCCCTCTACGAGGGCTACGAGAAGATCAAGCACCCGCACGAGATCGAGCACTGGTACTGGCCGGTCGGCGTCCTCGTCTTCGCGATCATCGCCGAGACCTTCTCCTTCCGGACGGCCATCAAGGAGTCCAACGTCCTGCGGGGCAAGAAGTCCTGGAAGGAGTTCGTCCGCCACGCCAAGGCCCCCGAGCTGCCCGTCGTCCTCCTGGAGGACCTCGGCGCGCTGGTCGGCCTGATCCTCGCCCTGGGCGGCGTCGGCCTGGCCCTGATCACCGGCGACGGCGTCTGGGACGGCATCGGCACCATCTGCATCGGCATCCTGCTCGTCCTGATCGCGGTCGTCCTGGCCATCGAGACCAAGTCGCTGCTGCTCGGCGAGTCCGCGGGCGTCGAGGAGGTCCAGAAGATCGAGGCGGCCGTCGTCGACGGCGAGGCGGTCACCCGCATCATCCACATGCGCACGCTCCACCTCGGCCCGGAGGAGCTCCTGGTCGCCGCCAAGATCGCCGTCCGCAGCGAGGCCACGGCCGCCGAGATCGCCTCCGCCATCGACGCCGCCGAGGCCCGCATCCGCGAGGCCGTCCCGATCGCCCGCGTCATCTACCTCGAGCCCGACATCTACAGCGAGGCGGAGGCGGCCAAGGGCGCCGACCGCGACGCGACGCCCGGCGGACCGACGCCGCACGACGCCGGGCACTGACGCCGACTCACACAGAAGGGGCCCACCGGAATCCCGGCGGGCCCCTCGGCCTTCTCCTGCGGCCGCTCCGTCAGACCTGCACCGCCCATGGCGGCGGGGGCGGCACCACGGCCCGGGCCCTACGCCGGACGACGAGGGCGGCGATACCCAGCCCGATGCCGACAAGCACCAGCACCACGCCGATCACCATCGCGGTTCCGAGCACCGCCGGCACGGTGTAGTCGTCGAGCACCCGCCCCCGGATCGCGGACACCGGAAGCGTCCCGCCGTGGTCGTCGAGGAAGGCCCGCGAGTCCCGCGAGTTCGCGCGGTGGTCGCCCAGCATGAACAGCCGCCCGTCGGGGACCCGCACGTCGTAGCGCGGGGGGTACCCGCCGTGCACGTCCCCGCCCTTCACATACGGCTCCTCGAGCGGCTTCCCGTTCACGGTGACACGGGCGTCCGTCGCCGCTCCCGTGCAGCACGCCACACGGTCACCGCCCACGCCGACGACCCGCGCCATCAACAGCCCGTCGAAGCCGTACCGGTCCGGCGCCGAGAACAGCACGACATCCCCGCGCCGCACCTCACTTCCGTCGATCCGCTCGTAGAAGAGCCGGTCGCCCGGCCCGTACGTCGGCGTCATGCTGTCGCTCGACACGACGGACCCACCGAAGGCGTACCGCGCGTAGCCGAAACCGCCCAGCCCCAACAGCAGCCCAATCAGCCCCACCACGACGGCTGCTATCCCCAGTCCCCGCCCTTTGCCCGCCATCACGTCCCCCTCCACGCGGCCCGTCCGCGGGCGCTGAGGGTAGCGGATCACTGTGTACAGGCCGTGCGGGCCAACCTGACCAGGGCCGCGCGCGACTGCGGGCCTGCGCCCCGACCGCGGGCCTGCGCCCCGACCGTGGGCCCGCGCCCCGACCGCGGGCCTGCGCCCCGACCGTGGGCCCGCGCCCCGACCGCGGGCGCGGACCCGGCCCGGGCGCAGACCCGGCCCACGGTTACCCGACCTCGCGCAGCACCCCGAGGACGGCCGATTCGTCCGGCGCGGCCAGCAGCCGCTCCCGGAACCCCGCGTCCGTCAACTTCCGCGACAGCAGCGCCAGAATCCGCAGATGCTCGTCACCCGCGGCCGCCTCCGGTACGGCGATCATGAACACCAGCCTCGCCTTCGTACCGTCCAGCGAGCCCCACTCGACGCCCTGCGCCGACCGCGCGAAACCGACGACCGGCGCGGTCACCGCATCGGTCTTGGCATGCGGAATCGCGATCTCCTCACCGAGCCCGGTCGTCCCCTGCGCCTCCCGCCGCAGCGCGGTCGCCACCAGCTCGCCGACGTCCGCGACCTTCCCGGTGCGCGCCAGCAAGTCGGCCATCTCACGGATCGCGGACTCCTTGTCGCCCGCGCCGAGTTCGACCTTCACAGACTGCTCGGTGAGATGACCGGAGAGGACCTCGGCCCGGGCACCACCGGCATCCGCCGTTTCGCTTGCCTCTGCCCCATGGACGACCCGCTGCCCTACGACGGCACCGGCGGCACCCGGCACTTCGCCGACGGCACCGGCTCCGGGCCCTCCGACGCCCGCCCCGACCAGCACTGGCTCGGCCCCGGCCGTACCCGCACCGACGACGGCCTCCCCGCGCCGCTTGCGCTCACCGAGGTCGACCAGAGCGACCGTGGTCAGCGCGGTGACGACCGAGCCGATCACCACGGCCACGAAGAACATCGGCACGCCGCTCACCGCGCCCAGCACGGCCACGATCGGCCCGCCGTGCGGCACCGCGTCCTCGACGCCCGCGATCCCGGCGACGGCGCCGGCGACCGCGCCGCCCAGCATGTTGGCGGGGATGACCTGGGCGGGTCGCGCCGCGGCGAACGGGATCGCTCCCTCGGATATGCCGAAGCAGCCCATGAACAGCGAGGCGAGCCCCGTCTCCCGCTCCTGCTCGGTGTACAGCCGCTTCCGGATCAGCGTGGCCAGGCCCTGACCCAGCGGCATCACGGGGATCGCGGCCGCGCACATGCCCATGACCGTCTGGTTGCCGGTCGCGATGAGCCCGGCGCCGAACAGGAACGCCGTCTTGTTGACCGGCCCGCCCATGTCGAACGCGATCATGAGCCCCAGGATCGCGCCGAGCAGCACGGCGCTGGCGCCCGTCATTCCGCTCAGCCAGCTGGTCAGATGCTCGAAAACCCAGGAGATCGGCTTGCCGATGACGTAGATGAAGAACAGCCCGAGCGCCGTCGTCGCCACGATCGGGATCACGATGATCGGCATGATCGGCTGCACGAACTTGGGGACCTTGACCTTCTTGATCCACAGCACCAGGTACCCGGCGAGGAACCCGGTCACGATCGCCCCGATGAAGCCCGCCCCGGCCTTGGAGTCGTACAGCTCACCGGTGTTGGCGATCCAGCCACCGATCATGCCGGGCACGAGGGCGGGCCTGTCCCCGATGGCGTACGCGATGTACCCGGACAGGATCGGCACCATCAGCGTGAAGCCGATGACGCCGATGTTGTTCACATCCATCCAGAAGGAGTCCTTCGGGATGACCAGACCGCCCGACGGGTCCGTGTGCCCGCCGAGCGAGAGCGAGATCGCGATCAGCAGCCCGCCGACCACGACGAACGGGATCATGTAACTGACCCCGTTCATCAGCGCCTTGTAGCCGACGCTCCGCTCCTTGCCGCCGCCGGCCGCGGAGGCCGTGGGGGCGCCCCCTGTCGTGTGCACGGGCGCCGACAGCACCTGCTCGATCAGCCGCTCCGGGTGGTGAATGCCCTCCGCCACCCCGACGGTGAGGACCCGCTTGCCGACGAAACGGCTCAGGTCCACGTCCTTGTCCGCGGCGACGATGACGCCGTCCGCGCTTTTGACATCGTTGTCATCGAGGACATTTTCAGCCCCGATGGATCCCTGGGTCTCCACCTTCATCTCGATACCGCGGCTCTCGCCCGCCTGCGCGAGCTTCTCAGCCGCCATGTACGTGTGGGCGATGCCGGTCGGGCAGGCGGTCACCGCGAGCAGCTTCAACCGCTTCCGCTCGCCACCACCGCCCGTGGGGGGAGGGCCGGCCGGACTGGTCACATCGATCTCCTAACGCCTTTGTCATGCGGAAACGCCGTCCCGGACGTCCCGCAAGATCGATCAGTTGTTCAGATCTCCTCGGATCTCCTGGGCATCCTGCACCACCTCGCCGCAGGCTCAAAGGCCGGAAGACCCCCAATACTCCTGGTTCGCCGCCTCCCGCCCACCCTTCGTTGGTGTCCCGTTATCGCTCCCGCCCATCACCCCCACACCCGTGCGCCATCCACCCGCCATCACCCCATGAACAACCCCCGCCCCACCCGACCACAGCCCCTTGATGGCGCGATCTGTACGCAGGCGGACTGGGGCCGCCCGGACCTCCCGGTGTAGCTTGGGACAGAGCCAGACGTCGCTGCTGATGGCGGTCGGGCGGTCCCGACACGGACCGACCGAGGGAGAGAGGGCCTCCGACGGACTGCGCTGCGCGTACGCGGGCATGCCTGTGTCCTCTTCGGGCACCCCTGTGTCCGCCGCCGCGCAGACCAGCCGTACCCACCCTCGACCCAACCCCGAGGAGCAGCTCGTAATGACGACTGTCGAGAACCGACAGGACTTCAAGGTCGCCGACCTCTCCCTGGCCGAGTTCGGCCGCAAGGAGATCACCCTCGCCGAGCACGAGATGCCCGGCCTGATGGCGATCCGCAAGGAGTACGCCGAGGCGCAGCCGCTGGCCGGCGCCCGCATCACCGGCTCCCTGCACATGACCGTGCAGACCGCCGTCCTCATCGAGACCCTGGCCGCCCTCGGCGCCGAGGTCCGCTGGGCGTCCTGCAACATCTTCTCCACCCAGGACCACGCCGCCGCCGCGATCGCCGTCGGCCCGAACGGCACGCCCGACAACCCCCAGGGCATCCCGGTCTTCGCCTGGAAGGGCGAGACCCTGGAGGAGTACTGGTGGTGCACGGAGCAGGCCCTGACCTGGCCGAACACCCCCACGGGCGGCCCGAACATGATCCTGGACGACGGCGGTGACGCCACCCTCCTCGTTCACAAGGGCGTCGAGTACGAGAAGGACGGCAAGGTCCCGGACGTCGACACCGCCGAGTCCGACGAGCACCGCGTCATCCTCGAACTCCTGCACCGCACCATCACGGACGGCTCGCAGAAGTGGACCCAGCTGGCCTCCGAGATCCGCGGCGTGACCGAGGAGACCACGACCGGCGTCCACCGCCTGTACGAGATGCAGCGCGACGGCACCCTCCTGTTCCCGGCGATCAACGTCAACGACGCCGTCACCAAGTCGAAGTTCGACAACAAGTACGGCTGCCGCCACTCCCTGATCGACGGCATCAACCGCGCCACCGACGTCCTCATCGGCGGCAAGACCGCGGTCGTCTGCGGCTACGGCGACGTGGGCAAGGGCTGCGCGGAGTCCCTGCGCGGTCAGGGCGCCCGCGTGATCGTCACCGAGATCGACCCGATCTGCGCCCTCCAGGCGGCGATGGACGGCTACCAGGTCACGACCCTCGACGAGGTCATCGACAAGGCCGACATCTTCATCACCACGACCGGCAACAAGGACATCATCATGGCCTCGGACATGGCCAAGATGAAGCACCAGGCCATCGTCGGCAACATCGGCCACTTCGACAACGAGATCGACATGGCCGGCCTCGCCAAGGTCCCGGGCATCGTCAAGGATGAGGTCAAGCCGCAGGTCCACACCTGGACCTTCCCCGACGGCAAGGTGATCATCGTCCTCTCCGAGGGCCGCCTGCTGAACCTGGGCAACGCCACCGGGCACCCGTCGTTCGTGATGTCCAACTCCTTCGCGGACCAGACGCTGGCCCAGATCGAGCTGTTCACCAAGCCCGACGCCTACCCGACGGGTGTGTACACGCTGCCCAAGCACCTGGACGAGAAGGTCGCCCGCCTCCACCTGGACTCGCTCGGCGTGAAGCTGACGACGCTCCGCCCCGAGCAGGCCGCGTACATCGGCGTCGAGGTCGAGGGCCCGTACAAGCCGGACCACTACCGCTACTGAGCCGAACCGCCACCGGACCGACTCGTCGTCGCCGATCGGCGTGAGCCAGGTTGCCGTGCGACCAAGTTCGTAAGGCGTACGGCAACCTCCGGCGAACGCGGTCCGCATGGTGGCTCCCGGCGGGCGCGCCCGCGCACTGGCGCGTCCCTCAGCAGCAAGTCCTCAGAGGCAGGCCCCCGCACCCCCGTGCCGGGGGCCTGCCCCTTTGGCTCATGCGGCCCGTTGGCCGTGTGGCCGGACCAGCCCGTCAAGACCCAGGACCCCGATGCCCCGCGGCCGCTATTCGCTCCATGATCCGCACGATCACACCCCCCTCGCAGACGAGCACTTCCACTGCGCCCCCGGCCCTTCCGGCTGGCGCTACGTCTCCCAGCTGACCACCCCCGCGGGCGATCACAGCGGCTCCGTCGACCTCGCCCTGGACGAACTCGGCCGCCCCATCCGTCTCGAACTCCACGCCGGAGGCTGGCAGGTACGCGGTGCCGCCCTCGACGGCGTCACCTGGGTCCGCACCGACCCCACCGGGGCTCACGCCACGGAAGGCAATGTGCGCGCCCATGCCTTCACCGGAACATCCCCCGCGTTCCTCATCGCCACCACTCGTCTCCTGCGCCTCACCCCCTCCGCCTCGGCAACCCGCGTACGCCTCGTGGCCTTCACGGACCCGGTCCTCGCCCCGCGCACCGTGGACCAGTCCTGGGCCTTGGTGAACAGAGAAACACACGCCACTGACAACGCCCCCCTGACCGTGGACGAATACCAGGTCACAGCCCTGGACACGGGCGAACAGCACGCCGTACACATCGCGGGCGACGTGGTCCTCGCGGCCCCCGGCATCGAACTGGAGGACCTGGAATCACCGCCGTCCACGTTCGCTTGAGCGAGGCCGCGCAGACGGGTGGACAGCAGACGGGTGGACAGCAGACGGGTTGGCAGCAGACGGGTTGGCAGATGAGTCGATGGGAAAGCCGGGCGGGGAAGTAGGCGGCCCGGGAGCGGGCCGGGGAGCCGGGAAGATCGCATGCCCGGTGCGGGGCCACGCGGTGCTGGACCACGCGACCGCCAGTTCGTCGCGGCGCCCCGCGCTGGGCACAGACGCCCCGCGCTTGGTGCGGAAAGGATCTACGCCGGTGGTACGAACCCGGTCGCGCGCCCGTCGGCCGAGGCCGCGTCCTGCGGCGCGGGGGCCTCTTCGACGAGGTCCCGCGGTACGGGGGAACGATCCCCCACCGCTCCGCCTCCCGACTGACCGCCGACCGCAGCCGCCCCCGCACCGTGCGCACCGGGGGGAGGCACAGCAGCGGGTGGGACGACCGGCGGGCCGTACGGTCCCGATGCACCAGCGGCAGGCCCGGCCCCGCCCACCACAGCCCCGGCGCCACCCGCAGCACCGACACCAGCAGCCGCCCCCGGCCCGTTCCCGAAGGTGCGCCGAGCCTCTCGCGTCTGCCGTTCCTGCAGAACGGCCGCCAGAAACGCGGCCGGCGGCACGCCTTGCGGCGCCGGGGTACCGGTCCGCGCCGCGAGGTCCGTCGCAAGCTGTTCCGCCATGCTCCAGCTGACCTGCGGGTCGAGTTGCCGCATGCGCGTCAGGTACTGGCGAATCGCGAGCCACAGCCCATCGGGAACCGCCGACAGGTCAAGCCCCGAGAACCGTCCGGCCAACCAGGGCGGAGGCGGGGGAACGAAGCCCGTCCGCGCCAGGGGCACACGCTCCCGCACGACAAGAGTCCCGGCGAAGACATCACCGAGCCGCCGACCGCGAGCGGACACCAGCGAAGCGATGACGGCGACGACACCGAGCGTCATCAGAATTTCGATCACCCCGATGAGACCCCGCACCAACGCGTGCCGGAACCGGATCGGCCCGCCGTCGTCACGAACCACGCGCAGCCCGCACGCCAACTTCCCCAGCGAACGTCCATGGCTGAGGGTCTCCACCGCGATCGGCCCGCCGACCAGCAACAAAACGAACATCGCGATCGACAGCGCGGTCTGCGCAGCCTCGTCCAAAGAGGCGGTGGCAGCCACCACGCCAATGGTCACGGCGATATAGGCGATCACGACCACGGCCAGATCGACCAGGACGGCCAGCGCCCTGCTGGGCAGCTTCGCGGGGCGCAACTCGAGCGCCACCGCCTCACCCGTCACCAGCTCACTCACGCCATTCATCCTTCCCCTGACCTGCCCCTCGAATGGCCAGTCTGCCAAGCTGAGGGCGCATCGCGTCGCAGTACGACAAGCTGACATCCACGACGAGTCGCCGACGAACAGCCGGGGAGCAGAAAAGCAGATGGACCTCGACGTCTTCGTCACTGCCCACCGAGCCGAGTGGGACCGCCTCGAAGCCCTGCTCGGGCGCCAGCGCCGTCTCACCGGCGCAGAAGCCGACGAACTCGTCGCCCTCTACCAGCGCACGGCCACCCACCTCTCCCTGATCCAGTCCAGCGCCCCCGATCCGCAGTTGACGGGCCGGCTCAGCCAGCTGGTGGCACGCGCGCGTAGTGCCGTGACAGGCACTCGACGCGCCTCTTGGCGCGACGTCACCCGCTTCCTCGCCCACGGTTTCCCGGCCGCGGTCTACCGTTCGCGGCACTGGTGGGTACCCACAGCACTCCTCTCCACCCTCGTCGCGGCTCTCCTGGGCTGGTGGATCGGCACCCACCCCGACGTACAGGCGACCATCGCGGCTCCCAGCGAACTCCGCGAGCTCACCCGCCCCGGCGGCCAGTACGAGACGTACTACTCCAGCCACCCCGCGGCCTCTTTCGCCGCCCAGGTCTGGACGAACAACGCCTGGGCCGCCGCCCTCTGCCTGATCCTTGGTGTCTTCCTCGGCCTCCCGGTCCTCTGGATCCTCTTCCAGAACATGCTCAACCTCGGTGTCGGCTTCGGCCTGATGTCCTCGGCAGGACGCCTGGACACTTTCCTCGGCCTTGTCCTGCCGCATGGTCTCCTCGAACTGACCGCGGTCTTCG
Source organism: Streptomyces sp. NPDC051243 (assembly GCF_044455405.1). Taxonomy (NCBI): domain Bacteria; kingdom Bacillati; phylum Actinomycetota; class Actinomycetes; order Kitasatosporales; family Streptomycetaceae; genus Streptomyces; species Streptomyces sp. NPDC051243. The sequence goes on from NZ_JBITES010000002.1 coordinate 737,668, forward strand.
TAGCCGCCGGCACCGGCCTGCGCCTCGGCTGGACTCTCATAGACCCCGGCCCCCGCACCCGACGCTCAGCCCTTGCAGAGGAAGGCCGAGCCGCGATCGGCATGGCGATAGGCCTCGCCCTGGTTCTCTTCGTCTCCGGCGCCATCGAAGGCTTCGTCACTCCCTCGGGCCTACCGACATGGGCTCGCATCAGCATCGGCGTCGTCGCTGAGCTTGCCTTCCTCGCATACGTCTATGTCCTCGGCGGCCGTGCCGCCCGAGCCGGAGAGACGGGCGACGTCGAGGCGGCCGAGCGCAGCGCTGCCGTTCCAACGGCGGCCTGATGTGCGGACACCCCCGTTGAACTGCTAGTCTCCTCTTCGCCCCACAAGAGCCGTTGACACGGAGCGACTGGGGAGGTAGATTCGAACAGTTGCCTGGAGGTGGACCTAGTCCAGCCGGGCGGAGCGAGAATCTATCTGCTTCGGTGGAACATCGATTCCCAAGAAGCCCCACCCGATGATTCGGAAATGAGTGGCTGGTCAGTCCGGTCCGGAACTTCTGATAAAGTCGGAATCGCCGGAAAGGGAAACGCGAGAGCGGGAACCTGGAAAGCACCGAGGAAATCGGATCGAGAAAAGATCTGATAGAGTCGGAAACGCAAGACCGAAGGGAAGCGCCCGGAGGAAAGCCCGAGAG
>NZ_JBITES010000003.1:0-136953 GCF_044455405.1 Streptomyces sp. NPDC051243
GGTGTGCGCCTGGACGCGGGCGTGGAGTCCGGCTCCGTGATCGGCCCGGCCTGGGACTCGCTGCTGGCCAAGCTGATCGTGACCGGCGCCACCCGCGAGCAGGCCCTGCAGCGCGCGGCCCGGGCGCTGGCCGAGTTCCAGGTCGAGGGCATGGCCACCGCCATCCCGTTCCACCGCAAGGTGGTCACCGACCCGGCCTTCGCCCCCGAACTGACCGGCAGTGCCGAGCCGTTCACGGTCCACACCCGGTGGATCGAGACCGAGTTCGTCAATGACATCAAGCCCTTCGCCGCCCCCGCCGACGCCGGCGAGGCCGAGGACGAGGCGGGCCGTGAGACGGTCGTCGTCGAGGTCGGCGGCAAGCGCCTGGAGGTCTCCCTGCCCGCCTCGCTGGGCATGACCCTGGCCCGCACCGGCCTGGCGGCCGGCGCCAAGCCCAAGCGGCGCGCGGCGAAGAAGTCCGGTCCGGCCGCCTCCGGCGACACCCTGGCCTCCCCGATGCAGGGCACCATCGTCAAGGTCGCCGTCGAGGAGGGCCAGGAAGTCAAGGAAGGCGACCTGATCGTCGTCCTGGAAGCGATGAAGATGGAACAGCCCCTCAACGCCCACAAGTCCGGCACCATCAAGGGCCTGTCCGCCGAGGTCGGCGCCTCCCTCACCTCCGGCGCCCCCATCTGCGAAATCAAGGACTGACGCCGCTGCCCTGCGAGGCTGCGCTGGCCGCACACTTCTCGCACCGGATTCTGACGGGGTTTGACATTCGTATGACCTGAACTCCCTTGAAAGCGGCCGTAAAAGCGAAGAACCTGGTTGTCAGATTCCCTTTCTCGCGCTTCTCGGAGCTCTTCCGGGAGTCATGCGATGTGAATTCATCCGGTCACCGCGCGTGGAATTACCGGGAAACTCTGTCGTGGAGGAGAGAGACGCATGCACAGCACTTTGATCGTGGCTCGGATGGATCCCGACTCCAGCGTCGACGTGGCGAAACTGTTCGCGGAGTTCGACGCCGGCGACATGCCGCACCGCATGGGTACCCGGCGCCGCCAGCTGTTCTCGTACCGGGGCCTTTACTTCCATCTTCAGGACTTCGACTCGGACAACGGCGGTGAGCTGATCGAGCAGGCGAAGGCCGATCCGCGGTTCGTCCGGATCAGCGACGACCTCAAGCCGTTCATCGAGGCCTACGACCCGGCGACCTGGCGCTCGCCGGCCGACGCCATGGCGACCCGCTTCTACCACTGGGAGGCGTCCGCGTGACGGCACGACGAGTCGTCATCACGGGGATGGAGGTCCTGGCCCCCGGCGGCATCGGCACCAAGAACTTCTGGAGCCTGCTGAGCGAGGGCCGGACCGCGACCCGTGGGATCACCTTCTTCGACCCCTCCCCGTTCCGTTCCCGGGTGGCCGCGGAGATCGACTTCGATCCTCAGGAGCACGGGCTGAGCCCGCAGGAGGTCCGCCGCATGGACCGCGCCGCGCAGTTCGCGGTGGTCGCGGCCCGCGGTGCCGTCGCCGACAGCGGCATCGAGGTGGAGGAGTACGACCCGTACCGGGTGGGTGTCACCATCGGCAGCGCCGTCGGCGCCACCATGGGGCTGGACGAGGAGTACCGGATCGTCAGTGACGGCGGCCGGCTGGACCTCGTCGACCACACCTACGCCGTACCGCACCTCTACAACTACCTGGTGCCGAGCTCCTTCGCGGCCGAGGTGGCCTGGGCGGTCGGTGCCCAGGGGCCGAGCACGGTGGTGTCCACCGGCTGCACCTCGGGCATCGACTCGGTCGGCCACGCGGTGGAGCTGATCCGGGAGGGCTCCGCGGACGTGGTGGTCGCGGGGTCCTCGGACGCGCCGATCTCGCCGATCACGATGGCCTGCTTCGACGCGATCAAGGCGACCACGCCGCGGCACGACGAGCCCGAGCGGGCCTCCCGCCCCTTCGACGGCACGCGCAACGGCTTCGTCCTCGGCGAGGGCGCCGCGGTGTTCGTCCTGGAGGAGCTGGGCAGCGCGCGTCGGCGCGGCGCGCACATCTACGCGGAGATCGCCGGGTACGCCACGCGCAGCAACGCGTACCACATGACCGGACTGCGGCCGGACGGCGCGGAGATGGCCGAGGCGATCCGGGTCGCGCTGGACGAGGCGCGGATGAACCCGGAGGAGATCGACTACATCAACGCCCACGGCTCGGGCACCAAGCAGAACGACCGGCACGAGACCGCCGCCTTCAAGCGGAGTCTGGGCGAGCACGCCTACCGCACCCCGGTCAGCTCCATCAAGTCGATGGTCGGCCACTCGCTGGGGGCGATCGGTTCCATCGAGATCGCGGCCTCCGCGCTGGCGATGGAGCACAACGTGGTGCCGCCCACGGCCAATCTCCACACCCCCGACCCCGAGTGCGACCTCGACTACGTGCCGCTGACGGCCCGCGACCAGATCACCGACGCGGTGCTCTCGGTCGGCAGCGGGTTCGGCGGCTTCCAGAGCGCCATGGTGCTCGCCCGGCCCGAGAGGAGTGCGGCATGAGCACGGCCGTAGTGGTGACCGGCCTCGGTGTGGTGTCCCCCAACGGGCTGGGCACCAACGACTTCTGGGCCGCGACCAAGGGCGGCAAGAGCGGCATCGGCCGGATCACCCGCTTCGACCCCTCCCAGTACCCCGCGCGGCTGGCCGGTGAGATCCCGGGCTTCGTCGCCGAGGACCATCTGCCGAACCGGCTGCTGCCGCAGACCGACCGGATGACCAGGCTCGCGCTGGTGGCCGCCGACTGGGCGCTCGCCGACGCGGGCGTGACGCCCGCGGAGCTGCCCGAGTTCGACATGGGCGTGGTCACCGCGAGCCACTCCGGTGGGTTCGAATTCGGGCAGAACGAGCTGCGCAAGCTGTGGAGTCTGGGCAGCCAGCACGTCAGCGCGTACCAGTCCTTCGCCTGGTTCTACGCCGTCAACAGCGGCCAGATCTCCATCCGCAACGGGATGAAGGGGCCGAGCGGTGTGGTCGTCAGCGACCAGGCCGGCGGGCTGGACGCGGTCGCGCAGGCCAGACGGCAGATCCGCAAGGGGACCGCGCTGATCGTCTCCGGGGCGGTGGACGCGTCCGTCTGCCCGTGGGGCTGGGTCGCCCAGCTCGCCGGGGACCGGCTGAGCACCAGTGACGAGCCCACCCGCGCCTATCTGCCCTTCGACGCCGACGCGCGGGGCCATGTGCCCGGTGAGGGCGGGGCGATCCTCGTCCTGGAGTCCGCCGAGGCGGCGCGGCGGCGCGGCGCGAAGGTCTACGGGGAGATCGCCGGGTACGGCGCCACCATCGATCCCCGGCCGGGGAGCGGGGGTGAGTCCGGGCTGCGCCGGGCGCTGGAGACCGCTCTCGCGGATGCCGGGATCCGGCCCGACGAGGTGGACGTGGTCTTCGCGGACGCGGCGGCCGTGCCCGAGCTGGACCGGGCGGAAGCCGACGCGATCAACGCGGTGTTCGGGCCGGGCGGTGTTCCGGTCACCGCGCCCAAGACGATGACCGGGCGCCTGTACTCGGGCGCCGCGCCGCTGGATCTCGCCGCGGCGTTCCTCGCCATGGCGGACGGCCTGATTCCGCCCACCGTCAACACCGAGCCGCTGCCCGAGTACGGCCTCGACCTGGTCGGTCCCCAGCCGCGCCCGGCGCAGGTGCGCACGGCGTTGGTGCTGGCCCGTGGGCAGGGCGGCTTCAACTCGGCGGTGGTGGTCCGGGGCGTGGCCTAGGCCGTGTCCGCGAAGTCCCGCCTGCCCCGCCCTCCGGGCGGACGACGGGACTTTGCGGACACGACCTGGCGCCCGAACCACGCCGTCATCCGGCGATCAATTGCACACCCGAACACGAAGGGACCAACCTCACGTGGCCACCACGGAATTCACCCTGGACGACCTGAAGCGGATCCTGCGCGAGGGCGCGGGTGCCGACGAGGGCGTGGACCTCGACGGCGACATCCTCGACACCGGGTTCGAGGAGCTCGGTTACGAGTCGCTCGCGCTGCTGGAGACCGGCGGGCGGATCGAGCGGGAGTTCGGCATCACGCTCGACGACGACGTCCTGACCGACGCCCACACGCCGCGCGCCCTGATCGCGGCCGTCAACACCCTGCTCGAAGTGGGCGCCGCCGCCTGACGCGGTGCCCGCAGGTGATCGCGGGGCGGGTCCGGGCCTCGGCCCGCCGTCTCCCGCCCCGCATCCGCCCGGGCCGCCGACCGTCATCGCACCGCACTACCCATGGGAGAAGAGAACATGGCGCAGCAGCACCAGCGGGTCGCCCTCGTCACCGGAGCCACCAGCGGGATCGGCCTCGCCGTCGCCCGGCTCCTCGCCGAGCAGGGCCACCGGGTCTTCCTCGGCGCCCGCACCCCGGAGAACGTGGCCTCCACCGTCAAGGAGCTCCAGGCCGAGGGCCTGGACGTGGACGGCGCCGCCGTGGACGTACGGTCCACCGACGGCGTCAAGGCCTTCGTGCAGGCGGCCGTCGACCGCTTCGGCACCGTCGACGTCCTGGTCAACAACGCGGGCCGCAGCGGCGGCGGCGTCACCGCCGACATCGCCGACGAGCTGTGGGAAGACGTCGTCGACACCAACCTCAACAGCGTCTTCCGGATGACGCGTGAAGTGCTGAACACCGGAGGAATGCGGCACAAGGACCGTGGCCGCATCATCAACATCGCCTCCACGGCCGGCAAGCAGGGCGTCGTCCTCGGCGCCCCCTACTCCGCCTCCAAGCACGGCGTCGTCGGCTTCACCAAGGCGCTCGGCAACGAGCTCGCCCCGACCGGCATCACCGTCAACGCGGTCTGCCCCGGCTATGTCGAGACCCCGATGGCCCAGCGGGTGCGCGCCGGTTACGCCGCCGCCTACGACACCACCGAGGACGCGATCCTGGAGAAGTTCCAGGCGAAGATCCCGCTCGGTCGCTACTCGAGCCCCGAGGAGGTCGCCGGCCTGGTCGGCTACCTCGCCTCCGACACCGCCGCCTCCATCACCTCGCAGGCGCTGAACGTCTGCGGCGGGCTGGGCAACTTCTGACACACGGAGGAGAGCACGCCATGACGACCCGTCAGGTCGAGCACGAGATCACCGTCGAGGCCCCGGCCGCCGCCGTCTACCGGCTGATCGCCGAGGTGGAGAACTGGCCGCGGATCTTCCCGCCCACCATCTACGTCGACCACCTGGAGCGCGGCGAGGGCGAGGAGCGGATACGGATCTGGGCCACCGCCAACGGCGAGCCCAAGAGCTGGACCTCCCGCCGCACCCTGGACCCGGAGAACCTGCGCATCACCTTCCGCCAGGAGGTGTCCACCCCGCCGGTCGCCGCGATGGGCGGCACCTGGATCATCGAGCCGCTGTCCGCGGCCTCGTCCAGGATCAGGCTGCTGCACGACTACCGGGCGATCGACGACGACCCCGAGGGCCTGAAGTGGATCGACGAGGCCGTCGACCGCAACTCGCGCTCCGAGCTCGCCGCGCTGAAGACCAACGTCGAACTCGCCCACGCCTCCGAGGAGATCACCTTCTCCTTCGAGGACACCGTCCAGATCGACGGCTCCGCCAAGGACGCGTACGACTTCATCAACGAGGCCGGGCTGTGGGTGGAACGCCTGCCGCACGTGGCCTCCGTCCGCTTCAGCGAGGACACCCCGGGCCTGCAGAGCCTGGAGATGGACACCCGTGCCAAGGACGGGTCCACGCACACCACCAAGTCGTACCGGGTGACGTTCCCGCACCACCGGATCGCCTACAAGCAGGTCACCCTGCCCGCGCTGATGACCCTGCACACCGGCTACTGGACCTTCGCCGAGAACGCGTCCGGCGTCGCCGCCTCCTCGCAGCACACCGTGGTCCTCAACACGGCCAACATCGCCAGGATCCTCGGCGCGGACGCCACCGTCGCGGACGCGCGCGCGTACGTGCAGAGCGCGCTCAGCACCAACAGCCGCGCCACCCTGGGCCACGCCAAGGACTACGCCGAGAACAGGCGTTGAGCGTGGCCGGCCGGAGCGCCACGCGCACGCTGGAGACCGAGGTCCTCGTCGTCGGCGCGGGACCCGTCGGACTGATGCTCGCCGGGGAGCTGCGGCTCGGCGGCGCCGGGACGGTCGTACTGGAGCGGCGGGCCGCCCCGACTACCGAGTCCAGGGCCTCGACGCTGCACGCCCGCACCATGGAACTCCTCGACAGCCGCGGCCTGCTGGACGCCCTGGGCACCCCGCCCCACGAGCCGCGCGGTCACTTCGGCGGGATACCGCTCGACCTGAGGCTGCCCAGCCCCTGGCCCGGCCAGTGGAAGGTGCCGCAGACCCGTACCGAGGAGCTGCTGCAGGAGTGGGCGCTCGGGCTCGGCGCGGAGCTGCGGCGCGGGCACGAACTGCGGGCGGTGCGGGTGGCCGGGGACCACGTCGAGGCGGTGGCGGCGGGCCCCGGCGGGCGGACGCTGCGCATCCGGGCGCGGTACGTGGTCGGCTGCGACGGCGAGGACAGCACCCTGCGCCGCCTGACCGGGGCCGAGTTCCCCGGCCGGGACGCGGGCCGGGAGCTGCTGCGCGCGGACGTGGCGGGGATCGACGTACCGAACCGGCGTTTCCAGCGACTGGAGAGGGGGCTCGCGATCGCCGCCCGGCGCGGTGACGGGGTCACCCGGGTCATGGTGCACGAGTTCGGCGCCGCCGCCGAACCACGGTCCGCCGAGCCGGAGTTCAGCGAGGTGGCCCAGGTCTGGAAGCGGGTCACCGGGGAGGACATCAGCGGCGGCACCCCGCTGTGGGTGAACTCCTTCGGCGACGCCAACCGGCAGCTCGTCGCCTACCGTCGGGGCCCAGTGCTGTTCGCCGGTGACGCGGCCCACCGGCAGATGCCCGCAGGCGGTCAGGCGCTCAATCTGGGGCTGCAGGACGCGGTCAACCTCGGCTGGAAACTTGCCGCCGAGGTGCGCGGCCGGGCCCCGCGAGGGCTCCTGGACACCTATCACGCCGAGCGGCACGCGGTCGGCCGGCGTGTCCTGGCCAACATCAGGGCGCAGGCGCTGCTGCTGCTCGGCGGGCCCGAGGTCGAGCCGGTGCGCGCGCTGCTCGGTGAGCTGATCGCCGAACGGCCCCAGGTGCGTGAGCACTTGGCCGGGATGATCTCCGGGCTCGACATCCGGTACGGCGTCGCCGGCGCCGATGGTGCCGGTCGCGCCGATCGCGCGGATCCACTGCTCGGTGCCCGGCTGCCGTATGTCCGGCTCGGCGGCCCCGACGGCCCGTCGAGCACCGCCGATCTGCTGCGCACCTCCGGCCGTGCCCTGCTGCTCGACCTCGCCGGCGACGCGCGGCTGCGCACCGCCGCGCGGCCCTGGGCCGGCCGGATCGTCACGGTGACCGGCCGCCCGGCGCCGGGCGGCCCGCTCGGTGGCGCCCGTGCCGTCCTCGTGCGGCCGGACGGCTACATCGCGTGGACCGGTGAGGACGGCGATGCGGAAAGCGCGCTGAACTTGTGGTTCGGCATTTCTGACAGAAATTGACATCGCTCTGACCTGGCGGCCCTTGAATCCGTCCGTACGTGCGAGAAAGCTGGTCACCGGTTCCCCCGACCGTGACCCAGCAGAATTGCCTGGAGGCAGGGACAGTGAAAGGGATCATCCTGGCCGGAGGCCATGGGACAAGGCTTCAGCCGATCACCCTGGGAATGTCGAAGCAATTGCTCCCGGTGTACGACAAGCCAATGATTTACTACCCACTGTCGGTGCTGATGCTCGCCGGCATCACCGATATCCAGATCATTTCCGCACCGCGTGATCTGGGCGGTTTCCAGCGGCTGCTGGGGGACGGCTCGGACTACGGGCTGCGCCTGACCTACGCCGAGCAGGACGAGCCGCGCGGCCTGGCCGACGCGTTCGTCATCGGCGCGGACCACGTCGGCGACGACTCGGTGGCGCTGGTCCTCGGCGACAACATCTTCCACGGCCCCGGCTTCAGCGGCCTGCTGCAGGACGCGGTCGTGGACGTCGACGGCTGTGTGCTGTTCGGCTACCCCGTGCGTGACCCCGAGCGGTACGGGGTGGGCGAGGTGGACGCCGACGGCAGGCTGGTCTCGCTGGAGGAGAAGCCGGCCCGGCCCCGGTCCAACCTGGCCATCACCGGGCTCTACCTCTACGACAACGACGTGGTCGACATCGCCAAGAACCTGCGCCCCTCCGCGCGGGGCGAGCTGGAGATCACCGATGTCAACCGGGTCTACCTGGAGCGGGGCAAGGCGAAGCTGATCTCCCTCGGGCGGGGCTTCGCCTGGCTGGACACCGGCACGCACGACGCCCTCACCGAGGCCGGCCAGTACGTGCAGATCCTGGAACACCGGCAGGGCGTCCGCATCGCCTGCATCGAGGAAATCGCCTGGCGCATGGGATTCATCGACCGCGAGGCCTGCCACCGGCTCGGCACCAAGCTCGCGAAATCCTCGTACGGCCGTTACGTCATGGAAATCGCCGCGGCCGGCTGAGAGTTCTTCACCTTCATTTCTCGAACTGCGGAGAATCATGCCTTTCATCTCGCCCGACGACGGCTACATGACCCTGTTCAACCTCTTCGACACCGAGGACCGGGAAAAGCAGGACCAGGTGCTCGAGGCCATGCGGGACATCGTCGACAACGCCGACTATCCCGGCTGGATCTCCTCCACCGTGCACGCCGGCCAGGATTCCCCCGGCACCGCCAACTACATCCAGTGGCGCAGCGCCGAGGACCTCAAGGCGCGCTACGCGGGGGAGAAGTTCCGGACGAAGACCGTGCCGGAGTTCCACCGGCTCGCCACCACCGTGCAGCTCATCCAGACCGAGGCGGTCTTCGCCCAGCGGCACCCCTCGCTCGGGGACGCCGCCGAGATCTCCACCCAGCGCGACGACTACACCGTGATCTTCGTGCTGCGCTGCGAGCCGGAGAACCAGAAGGCCCTCGTCGACGCGCTCGCCAAGCCCGACGACTGGCTGCTGACGGTCCCCGGCTACCGCTCCCACGCCTACTTCCGCGCCCTCGACGGCACGGCCGTCGTCAACTACGCGCAGTGGGACAGCAAGGAGACCTACGACGCGTTCCACACGCTCCCCGACGAACAGCGGCCGCTCGACGTGCAGAAGGGCCGGGTGCGGGCCCGCTCCCTGGCCACGTCCCGCTGGGCGAACACCTTCCGCGTGTGGCACTCCCGCTCCGCCGAGAGCTGACTCCCCACGGGACCTCTCCCACGGGACCTCTCCCACGGCACCTCTCCCACGGACCAGGACCGGAGTAGCACAGCCATGCGCTATCTGTTCACCACCATTCCGGGGGCCTCGCACATGCTGCCCCTGGTCCCGCTGGCCCACGCCGCCCTCGCCGCCGGCCACGACGTGCTCGTCGCGGCGAACGGCTCCGCGCGGACCACGGCGGCCTCGGCCGGGCTGCACACCGTCGCCACCGACGACGGCCGGTCCGTACGGCCGTACGAAGACCTCGTCCGCCGGTTCACCGAGACCGACGTGAGCTGGAACCTCACCCCGGGGGAGGTGATCGAGCACGTCGCCGGGGTCTTCGCCGAGGTGGCCGGCGGCATGGCCGACGGCCTGGTCGAGGTCGCGAAGACCTGGAACGCCGACGCCGTCGTCTACCCGCCGCCCGCCGTGGCCGGCCTGCTCGCCGCCCGCGCCGCCGGCATCCCCGCCGTCCTGCACGGCATCGGCACCCGCCGCCCCACCTTCCGTCCCGCGCTGAACCGGCTCGCGCCGGTCGCCGAGCGCTTCGGCGTGGCCGCCCTGGACGAGGCCGAGGCGGAGATCGACCTGAGCCCGGCCTCCCTGGAGACCATCCACCAGGACGCCCCGCACCAGGGCGGCGCCGGTCACACGCTGCCGATGCGCTACGCCCCCTACACGGGCGGCGCCGAACTGCCCGACTGGGCGCTGCGCCGCGGCGAGAAGCCCAGGATCGCCGTCACGCTGGGCTCGCTGCGCGCCTTCTACAGCGACGGCGCCCACCTGCGCGACATCCTCAAGGGCACCGAGGAACTCGACGTCGAGGTCGTTCTCACCACCAGCGGCGCCGAACTGACCGCCCTGCCCTCGCCGTTGCCCGGCCATGTGCGCACGGTGGACTGGATGCCGCTGCGGGCGCTGCTCGCCACCTGCGACGCGATCGTGCACCACGGCGGCATGGGCACCATGTACGCCGCGTTCGACGCCGGTGTGCCCCAGCTCGGGGTGCCCATGGCGCACGACGACGGCTGGGCCAACGCCCAGGTGCCGGTGGCCCGGGGCGCCGGCCTGATGCTGGAGGGCCGGAAGGCCACCGGCGCCGACATCGCGGCGGCGCTGCGCGAACTGCTCGGCGAGCCGCGCTACCGGCTGGCGAGCCGGGAGGTGGCCGCCGAGATGCGGACCATGCCGACGCCCGCCGACGTCATGGGCCGGCTCTCCGGGCTGCTGGGGACGGCGTCATGAGGGTTCTGGTGACCGGGGGCGCCGGGTTCATCGGCTCCCACTATGTGCGCTCCCTGCTCGCGGGGGAGTACGGCGAGGCACAGGGCACCGCCGTCACGGTCCTCGACAAGCTGACCTACGCCGGCAACCGTGCCAACCTGCCCGCCGCCGACCCGAGGCTGGCCTTCTTCCAGGGCGACATCTGCGACCGGGAGCTGCTGCTGGACCTGCTGCCGGGGCACGACGCCGTGGTGCACTTCGCCGCGGAGTCCCATGTCGACCGCTCCGTCACCGGGGCCGCCGAGTTCGTCCGTACGAACGCCCTCGGCACCCAGACCGTGCTGGACGCGGCACTGGCCACCGGAGTGGAACGGGTCGTGCACGTCTCCACCGACGAGGTGTACGGCTCGATCGACGAGGGTTCCTGGACGGAGGACTGGCCGCTGCTGCCCAACTCCCCCTACGCGGCCTCCAAGGCGGGCTCCGACCTCGTCGCCCGCTCCTACTGGCGCACCCACGGCCTCGACGTCTCGGTGACCCGCTGCTCCAACAACTACGGGCCCTACCAGCACCCCGAGAAGCTGATCCCGCTCTTCGTCACCAACCTGCTCCAGGGCATCCCGGTCCCGGTCTACGGCGACGGACGAAACCGGCGCGAGTGGCTGCACGTCGACGACCACTGCCGGGCCGTCCACCTGGTGCTGATGCGCGGCGGGGCCGGCGAGATCTACAACGTGGGCAGCGGCAACGAGCTGACCAACCTGGACCTGACCGAGCGGATCCTCCAGCTGTGCGGGGCCGACCGCTCGATGATCCGGCACGTCAGCGACCGCAAGGGACACGACCTGCGGTACTCCCTCGACGACACCAAGATCCGCGAGGAGCTCGGCTGGTCGCCGCGGACCGCCTTCGCGGACGGGCTGGCCGCGACGGTCGCCTGGTACCGGGACAACCCGCAGTGGTGGCGGCCCGTCCGGGACGCGGCGCGGTCGGCGGCCGCCGCCTGACGTCCCTGACACACCGTCACATCGCGCGCGAGCGCCCCCCACCGCGCGACACCACTCGCGCGAGTGCCACGGCGCACAGCGCGACACCACACCACCACAGACAGGAGGGGACGTTCGTGGACACGGACGTGATCATCGTCGGTGCCGGGCCCACCGGACTGATGCTGGCCGGTGAGCTTCGCCTCGGCGGGGCGCGGGTCGTCGTGGCGGAGCTGCTCGACGAGCCCACGGGGCAGTCGCGCGGTCTGGGCTTCACCGCCCGTGCCATGGAGGCCTTCGACCAGCGCGGCCTGCTGCCGAGGTTCGGCGGCCTGGAGACCAGCCCGGTCGGCCACTTCGGCGGCGTGCAGTTCGACTACACCACGCTGGAGGACGCCCACTTCGGCGCCCGCGGCATACCTCAGTCCCAGACCGAGGCCGTGCTGGAGCAGTGGGCCGGCGAGCTGGGCGCGGACATCCGGCGCGGCTGGGCGTTCACGGCCCTGACCGACCACGGCGACCGGGTCGAGGTCACCCTCGCCACGCCGGAGGGCGAGCAGCGGCTCACCGCGGGCTGGCTGGTCGGCTGCGACGGCGGACACAGCGTGGTCCGCAAGGCCGCCGGGTTCGACTTCCCCGGGACCCCGGCCACCCGGGGCATGTACCTCGCCGACGTCGTCGGCTGCGCTCTCAAGCCCCGCTTCCTCGGCGAGAAGCTGCCGAACGGCATGGTGATGGCGGCCCCGCTCGCCGAGGGCGTGGACCGCATCATCGTCTGCCCGCACGGCACGCCGGCCCGCGACCGCAGCGAGACGGTCACCTTCGAGGAGGTCGCCGACGCCTGGCAGCGCATCACCGGCGAGGACATCTCGCACGGCAGCGCCGAGTGGGTCAGCTCCTTCACCGACGCCACCCGGCAGGTCACCGAGTACCGGCGCGGCCGCGTCCTGCTCGCCGGCGACGCCGCGCACATCCATCTGCCGGCCGGCGGGCAGGGCCTGAGCACGGGCGTGCAGGACGCGGTCAACCTGGGGTGGAAGCTGGCCGCCGAGGTGGCCGGCCGGGCACCGGAGGGCCTGCTCGACTCCTACCACGCCGAGCGTCACCCGGTCGGCGAGCGGCTGCTGAGCAACACCCGCGCCCAGGGCATGGTCTTCCTCGGCGGCGAGGAGGCCGGCCCGCTGCGCGAGCTGCTCACCGAACTGATCGCGTACGACGACGTCAAGCGCCACCTGGCGGGCTCGGTCAGCCACCTCGACATCCGCTACGACCTCGGCACCGGCAGCCACCCCCTGCTGGGCCGCCGGCTGCCGCCCCGCGCGCTGCGCACCGCCACCGGCACGACGACCACCACGGCCGAACTGCTGCACCAGGCGCAGGGCGTGCTGCTCGACCTCGCCGACGACGCGGGGCTCCGCCACGCGGCCGAGGCCTGGAAGGACCGCGTGGTCACGGTGACCGCGTCCCTCGCCGCCACCGAGTCCCGCACCGACCCGTTCGCCGACGCCACCGCCGTCCTGGTACGGCCGGACGGCTACGTCGCCTGGACCTCGGCCGACGGTGAGCCGGCGACGGCCGCACTGGAGCGCTGGTTCGGCCCGGCGGAGCAGGCGGCGGCCGCGCGCTGACGCCTCAACCCGGCCCTTCCCACCCACCGAAGGAAACGCCCATGGCTGTACGCCTGTTCACCGCGGAGTCCGTCACCGAGTCGCGCACCGACCGGTTCGCCGACGCCACCGCCGTCCTCGTACGGCCGGACGGCTACGTCGCCTGGACCTCGGCCGACGGTGAGCCGGCGACGGCCGCACTGGAGCGCTGGTTCGGCCCAGCGGAGCAGGCGGCCACCGCGCGCTGACGCCCAGACCCGGCCCTTCCCACCCACCGAAGGAAACGCCCATGGCTGTACGCCTGTTCACCTCGGAGTCCGTCACCGAGGGCCACCCCGACAAGATCGCCGACCAGATCAGCGACACCGTCCTCGACGCCCTTCTGCGCGAGGACCCGGCCTCCCGGGTCGCCGTCGAGACCCTCATCACCACCGGGCTCGTGCACATCGCGGGCGAGGTGACGACCACGGCGTACGCCCCCATCGCCCAGCTGGTCCGCGACAAGATCCTCGAGATCGGCTACGACTCCTCGAAGAAGGGTTTCGACGGCGCCTCCTGCGGCGTGTCCGTCTCGATCGGCGCCCAGTCCCCGGACATCGCCCAGGGCGTCGACACGGGCGGCGCGGGCGACCAGGGCCTGATGTTCGGCTACGCCACGGACGAGACGCCGACGCTGATGCCGCTGCCCATCTTCCTGGCGCACCGCCTGTCCAAGCGCCTGTCGGACGTCCGCAGGAACGGCACCATCCCCTACCTGCGCCCGGACGGCAAGACGCAGGTCACCATCGAGTACGACGGCGACCGCGCCGTACGCCTCGACACGGTGGTCGTCTCCTCGCAGCACGCGAGCGACATCGACCTGGACTCCCTTCTCGCCCCGGACATCCGGGAGTTCGTGGTCGAGCCGGAGCTGAAGGCCCTGTTGGACGAGGGCATCAAGCTGGACACCGACGGCTACCGCCTGCTGGTGAACCCGACCGGGCGGTTCGAGATCGGCGGTCCGATGGGTGACGCGGGTCTGACCGGCCGGAAGATCATCATCGACACCTACGGCGGTATGGCGCGGCACGGTGGTGGCGCGTTCTCCGGCAAGGACCCGTCCAAGGTGGACCGTTCGGCGGCGTACGCGATGCGCTGGGTCGCCAAGAACGTGGTCGCGGCGGGTCTGGCCGCGCGCTGCGAGGTGCAGGTGGCGTACGCGATCGGCAAGGCCGAACCGGTCGGCCTGTTCGTCGAGACCTTCGGCACGGAGACGACCGGCGTGGCGAGGATCCAGGAGGCCATCACCGAGGTCTTCGACCTCCGCCCGGCCGCGATCATCCGCGACCTGGACCTGCTCCGCCCGATCTACGCCCAGACCGCGGCGTACGGCCACTTCGGCCGTGAGCTGCCGGAGTTCACCTGGGAACGCACCGACCGCGTGGACGCCCTGCGGAAGGCGGCCGGGGCCTGATGCGTATCGCCGTCACGGGCTCCATCGCCACCGACCATCTGCTGTCCTTCCCCGGCCGGTTCGCCGAGCAGTTCGTCGCCGACCGGCTGGACCGGGTCTCCCTGTCCTTCCTCGCCGACAGTCTGGAGGTGCGCCGCGGGGGAGTGGCCGCCAACATCGCCCTGGGACTGGCCCGGCTGGGCCTCGCACCGGTGCTGGTGGGCGCGGCCGGCACGGACTTCGCGGACTACGCGGCCTGGCTGCGCGAGAACGGCGTGGCCACGGACGCGGTGCTGGTCAGCGAGACCCTGCACACCGCCCGCTTCGTGTGCACCACCGACCTCGACCACAACCAGATCGCCACCTTCTACGCCGGCGCGATGGCGGAGGCCTCCCGCATCAGCCTCGCCTCCGTCGCCGAGCACAGCGGCCGGCCCGACCTGGTGGTCGTGGGCCCCAACGACCCCGAGGCGATGCTGCGGCACACCGAGGAGTGCCGGCAGCACCGCATCCCGTTCGCCGCCGACCCCTCCCAGCAGCTCGCCCGCCTCGCACCCGACGAGGTACGCCGGCTGGTCGCCGGGGCGGAGCTGCTGTTCACCAACGAGTACGAGGCCGCGCTTCTCCTCGAGCGCGCCGCCTGGACCGAGGACGAGGTGCTGCGGCGCACCGGCTCCTGGATCGTCACGCGCGGCGCCGACGGAGTCGACGTCGCCCGCGCCGGACACGAGCGGCTGCACATCGACGCTGTACCGACCACCCGGGCCGTCGACCCCACCGGAGTCGGCGACGCGTTCCGCGCGGGCTTCCTCGCGGGAACCGCCCGCGGCCTGCCCCACGAACCGGCCGCCCGGCTGGGCTGCGCCCTGGCCACCGTCGTCCTGGAGACGGTCGGCACCCAGGAGTACGCGCTGACCCCGGCCGAGCTGCTCCGCCGTATCGAAGCCGCCTACGGCCCGGCCGCCGCCCACGAGACCCGGCCCGGGCTGGGCCCCGACCGAACCCCGAGCAACTTCAAGCAGGAGGCGATCGCGTGACCACCCGAGTCTGGGACTATCTGCCGGAGTACGCAGCCGAGAAGGACGACATCCTGGACGCCGTACAGAAGGTGTTCGGGTCCGGTCAGCTCGTGCTGGGCGAGAGCGTCAAGGGCTTCGAGGCCGAGTTCGCCGCCTACCACGGGCTGCCGTACGCCACCGGAGTCGACAACGGCACCAACGCGCTCAAGCTCGCCCTCCAGGCGCTGGGCATCGGCCCCGGCGACGAGGTCATCACGGTGTCCAACACGGCCGCGCCGACCGTCGTCGCCATCATCGGCGCCGGCGCCACACCCGTCTTCGTGGACGTCCGCGAAGAGGACTTCCTCATCGACACCGACCAGGTCGAAGCGGCCATCACGCCGCGCACCAAGGCGCTGCTGCCGGTCCACCTCTACGGCCAGAGCGTCGACATGGCGCCGCTGAAGCGCATCGCCGAGAAGCACGGGCTGAAGATCCTGGAGGACTGCGCCCAGTCGCACGGCGCCCGCCACCACGGTCGGCTCACCGGCACCATGGGCGACGCGGCGGCCTTCTCCTTCTACCCCACCAAGGTCCTCGGTGCCTACGGCGACGGCGGCGCGGTCGTCACCGCCGACGAGGAGACCGAGCGGGCCATGAAGCAGCTGCGCTACTACGGCATGGACAAGGTCTACTACGTGGTGCGCTCGCCGGGCCACAACTCCCGCCTGGACGAGGTGCAGGCGGAGATCCTGCGCCGCAAGCTGACCCGCCTCGACGCCTACGTCGCCGGGCGCAACGCCGTCGCCCGCCGCTACGAGGAGCAGCTCGCCGACGTCACCGGACCGGGCGGACTGCTGCTGCCCGCCACCAACCCGGGCAACACCCACGTCTACTACGTGTACGTCGTCCGCCACCCGAAGCGCGACGCGATCATCGAGGCACTCAAGGCCTACGACATCCACCTCAACATCAGCTACCCCTGGCCGGTGCACACCATGTCCGGCTACCAGCACCTCGGGTGGGCCGAGGGCTCCCTGCCGGTCACCGAGAAACTGGCCGGCGAGATCTTCTCGCTGCCGATGTACCCGTCGCTGCCCGAGGGGCTGCAGGACAAGGTCATCGGCGCGCTGCGGGAGGTGCTGGCCCGTGTCTGAGGCATCCGGATCCCTGGGCATCTACGACGTCGGTGACGTCTACGACGCGATCTACAACGGGCGCGGCAAGGACTACCGCGCCGAGTCCGCCGTCGTCGCCAAGCACATCCGCTCCCGCTTCCCGGCCGCCGCCTCCCTGCTGGACGTCGGCTGCGGCACCGGCGGCCATCTCGGCCACTTCGCCGAGGAGTTCGGCGACGTACGCGGCATCGACCTGGCCGACGGCATGCTCGACGTCGCCCGCCGCAACCACCCCGGCATCCCCGTCGAACGCGCCGACATGCGCGGCTTCCGGCTGGGGCGCCGCTTCGACGCGGTCGCCTGCCTCTTCGCCGCGATCGGCAACCTGACCGGCGAGGACGAACTGGCGGCCACCCTGCGGTCGTTCGCCGCCCACCTCGTCCCGGGCGGTGTCGCCGTCCTCGAACCCTGGTGGTTCCCGGAAAACTTCACGCCGGACCACGTCGGCGGAAGCGTCGTCACCCACGGCGGCATGACCGTCGCCCGCGTCTCCCACACCGTCCTGCACGACTCGGGCGACGCCAGCCGCATGGACGTGCACTATCTGGTCGCCCGCCCCGGCCAGGACGTCCGGCACTTCTCCGACACCCATGTCATGGCCCTGTACAGCAGGGCCCAGTACGAGGCCGCCTTCACCGCGGCCGGGTTCACGGTCGAGTACGTCACCGGCGAGTACCCCGGCAACGGCCTCTTCGTGGGCGTCAAGTCCCGCAACCAGGAAGGCGAGTGAGCGCCGTGCAGGTGCACAAGCTCGGCATCGAGGGTGCCTTCGAGTTCACGCCGGCCGTCTACAAGGACGACCGCGGCCTGTTCTCCTCCCCCTACCAGCAGACGGCGTTCACCGAGGCCACCGGCCGGCCGCTGTTCCCCGTCAAGGACATCAGCCACAACCTCTCCGCCCGCGGCGTGCTGCGCGGCATCCACTACACCGCCACCCCGCCCGGCCGCGCCAAGTACGTCTACTGCCCCTACGGCCGCGTCCAGGACTTCCTGATCGACCTGAGGGTGGGCTCGCCCACCTTCGGGCAGTGGGAGGCCACCGAGATCGGCGGCGACGACTGCCGCGCCCTGTACATCCCCGTCGGCGTCGGCCACGCCTTCCTGTCCCTGCGGGACGACTCGATGGTCGTCTACGTCATGTCCGAGGGCTACGTCCCCGAGAACGAGCGTGCCGTCAGCCCCCTCGACCCCGAACTCGGGCTGCCGCTCCCGGCCGAACTGAGGGCCGCCCAGTCGCAGCGCGACCTGACCGCGCCCACCCTCGCCGAGGCCCGGGAGCGGGGCCTGCTGCCCACGTACGAGGCCTGCCGAGAGGTGGAGGCACAGCTGTGGCCGTGAACCCCCCGCTCGTGGTGCTGCTCGGCGCCACCGGATTCGTCGGCTCGGCCGTGCTGCGCGAACTCGCCCGGCGCCCGCTGCGGATCAGGGCCGTCTCCCGCCGCCCCGCGCAGGTCCCGGCCGACGCCCGCGCCCAGATCGAGGTGCGGGCCGCCGACCTCACCGCGCCCGGCGCGATCGCCGAGGCCGTCGACGGCGCCGACGTGGTGATCCACACCGTGCTGTACAGCGCCGGCGCCACGACCTGGCGCGTCGAGGACGGCGACACCGCCGCCGAACGCGTCAACGTCGGCCTGGTCCGCGACCTCGTCGAGGCCCTGCGCGAGCGCCGCACCGCCGACGGCACACCCGTACGGGTCCTCTGGGCGGGCGCCGCCTCGCAGGCCGGCCCGCTCGACAAGGAGGTCCTCGACGGCACCGAGACCGACCGGCCCAAGGGCGAGTACGACCGGCAGAAGCTCACCGCCGAACGGCTGCTCCTTGCCGCCGACGCCGAGGGCGTGCTGCGCGGCGCCGCGATCCGGCTGCCCACCGTCTTCGGCTACGGCCCCGAGTCCACCGCCCGCGACAAGGGCGTCGTCACCCTCATGGTGCGCCGTGCCCTGTCCGGCGAGTCGATCACCATGTGGCACGACGGCACGGTCCGCCGCGACCTGCTCTACGTCGAGGACGTGGCCCGCGCCTTCTGCGCCGCCGTGGACCACGCGGACGCGCTCGCCGGCCGGCACTGGCTGCTCGGCACCGGCCGGGGCGAGCCGCTCGGCGAGGTCTTCACCACGGTCGCGGCCCTGGTCGCCGAACAGACCGGCAAGCCCGCGGTCCCGGTGGTCTCCGTGCCCCCGCCCGCGCACGCCGAGGCGGGCGACTTCCGCAGCGTCACCATCGACGCCTCGGCGTTCCGCGCCGCCACCGGCTGGCAGCCCGAGACACCGCTGGGCGAGGCGCTGCGCCGCACGGTCGCGTTCTGCGCCGAGGGCCGCGAGGGGAGCCTGACGTGACCGCGCCCGTGGCCCCCTCGCTCCCGGCCGCCCCGGTGCTGCGCTCACGCGCCGCCGAGGACCTGGCGGCCCGCCTGGCCCGCTCGGCCGCCGCCACCGAGGCCGGGCACGGCATGCGCACCACCGACGTCGACGACTGGCTCGCCGGACGGGCCGGCGCCCACCGCTTCCGCGTACGGCGCCACCCGCTCGGCCGGCTCGACGGCTGGTCCTTCGCCGAGGGCACCGGCAACCTCGTGCACCACACGGGGAAGTTCTTCAGCGTCGAAGGACTGTCCGTCACCCTCAGCGAGGGCTCGGTGCGCACCTGGCAGCAGCCGATCATCCGGCAGCCCGAGGTCGGCATCCTCGGCATCCTCGCCAAGGAGTTCGACGGGGTCCTGCACTTCCTGATGCAGGCCAAGATGGAGCCCGGCAACCGCAACATCCTCCAGCTGTCGCCGACCGTGCAGGCCACCCGGAGCAACTACTCCACCGTGCACCGGGGTTCGAAGGTGAAGTACCTCGAGTACTTCGCCGGACCCGGGCGGGCCCGCGTCCACGCGGACGTGCTCCAGTCCGAGCACGGCTCGTGGTTCTACCGCAAGGCCAACCGCAACATGCTGGTCGAGGTCGGCCCGGACACCGAGGTCCCGCTCGACGACGACTTCTGCTGGCTCACCCTGGGGCAGCTCGGCGAACTGCTGCGCCGCGACAACCTGGTCAACATGGACGCCCGTACGGTCATCGCCTGCTTCCCGCCGGCGCGGTCCTCCCCGGGTGCCCTGCTCACCGACGCCGAACTGCAGTCCTGGTTCACCGTCGAGCGCTCCCGGCACGATGTGGACATCCGGCGGATCCCGCTGGACGAGGTCGAGGGCTGGCAGCGCGGCGACGACGTGGTCGAGCGGCCCGACGGCCGGTACTTCCGGGTCGTCGGCGTCCGGGTCGAGGCCGGCAACCGGGAGGTCACCGGCTGGGACCAGCCCCTGTTCGAGCCCGCCGGCACCGGGGTCACGGCCTTCCTGTACCGCCGTATCGCCGGAGTGCCGCACCTGCTGGTGAACGCCAAGGTGGAGGCCGGGTTCCTGGACACGGTGGAACTCGCGCCCACCGTGCAGGCCAACCCCGGCAACTGGGAGCACCTGCCGCCCGGGGACCGGCCGCCGTTCCTGGACCTGGCGCTGGACGCCCCCGCCGACCGCGTGCGCTACGCGGCGATCCACTCGGAGGAGGGCGGCAGGTTCCTCAACGCCGAGAGCCGCTACCTCTTCATCGAGACCGACGAGTCCCAGACCCCGCTGCGGCCGCCCGCCGGCTACCAGTGGGCGACCCCGGGCCAGCTGGGCGCGCTGACCGCCCACGGGCACTACGTCAACGTCCAGGCCCGGACCCTTCTGTCCTGCATCGACGCCGGCGCCGTACAGCTGTAGCGCCGCCTCACGGGGGACGGCCGGGCCCGCCCTGTGCGCGCGGCCGTCCCCGAGGAGAGGCATGACCGTATGACCACCGCCATCCCCGCCACGACCCCGCCCGGGTCCGCCCTGTCACCCGGTGTCCGCCGCATCACCCTGGACGCCGCCGGCCTCACGCTGTCCGCGCTGCTCGCCGAGCCCGCGCACGGCGCGCCGCGCGCCTGCGTCGTCGCCCTGCACGGCGGCGGCATGAGCGCCGGCTACTTCGACGGCCGGGCGCATCCGGGCCAGTCCCTGCTCGCCCTCGGCGCCCGGCTCGGCTACACCGTCCTCGCCCTGGACCGGCCCGGCTACGGCGCCTCCGCCCACGCCCTGCCCGAGGGCCGGCGCCTGGCCGAGCAGTCGGACAGCCTGCACGCCGCCCTCGACGACTTCGCCCGCCGCCACGACACCGGCGCCGGACTCCTGCTGCTCGCCCACTCCTACGGCGGCAAAGTCGCCTTCACCGCGGCCGCCGACGCCGAGCGACGCGGCCCGCGCGATGCCGGTCGCCGCCTGCTCGGCCTGGACGTCTCCGGTCTCGGGCACCGGTACGCGGTGACGGCGCGGGAGCTGCCGGACGAACACGGCCACGGCCACTGGACCCGGAACTGGGGAAAGCTGCGCCTGTATCCGCCGGGCACTTTCCGGGACAGCGGCGCGCTGGTCGCCCCCATGCCCGCGCGGGAGCGGGAGGAGGCGCCGCGCTGGCCGGAGACGTTCGCGTCGCTGGCCGCACGGATCAGCGTCCCGGTGCGGCTCACGTTCGCCGAGTACGAGGCATGGTGGCGGCACGACGACGACACCCTCGCCGAACTCCGTGAGCAACTGGCCGGAGCGCCCCGGGTGACGGTCGACCGGCTGCCCGGCGCCGGGCACAACATCAGCCTCGGCTGGGCCGCCCGCTCGTACCATCTGCGCGCCCTCGGCTTCCTGGAGGAGTGTCTCGCCCAGCGCGAGTGCGCCCCGGCCGGGCGCTGACGGACCGGTGACCGCCATGCTCGGAAAGACTCTCGCGAGCGGCCTGCGCTCTCTGTCGGTGCGCAACTTCCGCCTGTTCGCGGCCGGTCAGCTCGTCTCCGTGGCGGGCACCTGGATGATGGTCGTGGCGCAGGACTGGCTGGTGCTCTCGCTGACCCGCGACTCCGCGGCGGCCCTCGCCACCGTGACGGCCCTGCAGTTCACGCCGCTGATGCTGTTCACCCTGTACGGCGGCCGGCTCGCCGACCGCCACGACAAGCGGCGCCTGCTGACCTGGGCCAACACGGTCTCCGCCGCCCTCGCCCTGGCCCTGGCGCTCCTCGACCTCTCCGGCTCGGCCCGCCTGTGGCACGTCTACTGCTTCGCGCTCGCCCTCGGCACGGTCAACGCCGTCGAGGTGCCGGCCCGGATGTCCTTCGTCGGCGAACTGGTCGGCGCGCGGCTGCTGCCCAACGCCTCCGCGCTCAGCGCCGCGTATTTCAACGTCGCCAGGGTCGCCGGGCCCGCCCTGGCGGGGCTGCTGATCAGCGCGTTCGGCACCGGGTGGGTGATGTTGCTGAACGCGGTGAGCTACGCGGCGACCGTGGCGGGGCTGCGCATGATGCGTACGGCCGAGCTCCACCGGCCGGAGCGGGCGGCCGGGCGGGGCGGGGTGACCGACGGGCTGCGGTATGTGACGAGCCGTCCGGACCTGCTGCTGCCCGTCGCGCTGATCGCGGTCGTCGGGTTGTTCGGCCTCAACTTCCAGCTGCTGCTGCCCCTGCTCGCCAAGACCGTCTTCCATGCCGACGCCGCCTCCTTCGGCCTGCTGACCACGGCCTTCGCGGCCGGTTCCCTGCTGGCCGCGCTGGCCGGCACGGGACGCCGCTCCCGTCCCTCGGCCGGTACGGTCGTCCTCTCCGCGCTCGCCTTCGGGGTGCTGGAGACGACGGCCGCCTGGGCCCCCGACTTCACGTCCGCGCTGGCTCTGCTGGCCCTGACCGGATTCGCCTCCCTGTACTTCGCCCAGGCCGCCAACCACCGCATCCAGCTGGGCAGCGACCCCGTCTACCGGGGCCGGGTGATGGCCCTGTACACGCTGATCCTCCAGGGTTCGACACCCCTGGGCGCCCTGCTCGTCGGAGCGCTGTCCCAGCGGCTGGGGGCACGTGCGGGGCTCCTGACCGGAGGGCTGGTGTCGACGGCGGCGGCGCTCGCGGCGTGGGCGGTGGTCCGGAGGGGGATCGGCCGGGGCGAGGACGACACCGGTCAGCGCGATGTTCCGGAACGCCGGCCGTCCCACGCCCACCGGCACCCCACGAAAGGCGGTACGACATGACACTCGTCCCGGCCGCGACGGCCACGGCACCGCGGCGCCCCCGGCAGCCGGCCGGCCTGCCGGCCCCCGCCGTACTGCGCGCCATGCCCACCGACATCCGCGTCCACACCCTGGAGGCCTGCCTGCGCCGCGAGTTGCAGCTCCGCCTCCGAGTCCCGCCCGCACACCGCGTCAGCCGCGACCGCCCCCTGCGCCGCCAGGGCGTTCACCCACTGCTGGCGCTCCAACTCAAGCGGGCCCTGGAGCACGCGCTCGATGTCGCGGTGCCGGCCGACCTGCTGTGCGAGGGGACACTCGGCGAGGTCGCGGCAACGCTGGCGGATGAGCTCGGCTGCGGTCCGGAGGTTCATGAGGGCGGCGGTCCCGAGGTTCATGAGGGCGGCAGTCCATGAGCGTCCGCCACCGCGGCCGCCCAGCGCCGGGGGCACTTCGGCTCTCCGTCGGCCCGGGCGAGGTGCACCTGTGGGCGCTGTGTCCGCCCACCGACCGCGAGGAACCCCGGGCGATCGGCGAGCTCGACGCGGAGGAGCGACGCCGGGCCGCCGGCTTCCTGCGGCCCGAGGCCCGGCTGGCGTATCTGCACGCGCACCTCGCGTTGCGCCGGCTGCTGTCGGCGTACACCGGCATCGCGCCGGGACTGCTCCGGCTGCGCAGAGCCCCGTGCCCCTACTGCGGCGGCCCGCACGGCCGTCCCGTCCTGCCCGGCCGGTCGGGTGAGCTGCACTTCTCCATGTCCCACAGCCACGGCCTCGTCCTGTACGGCGTGGCGGGAACCCCGGTCGGTGTGGACGTACAGCGCGTGCCCACAGCCAGGACGGTGCAGCTGTGCCTGCCCCGGCTGCACCCGGCGGAGCGGGAGGAGATCGAGCGGGCACCGGAGGACCGGCGGCGCAGGGCATTCGCGGAGCTGTGGGCACGCAAGGAGGCCTACCTGAAGGGCCTCGGCACGGGTCTGAGCCACGGGGTCGGCCAGGACTACCTCGGCGTGCACGCGCACGCCGGAGGGCACCGGGCACCGGACGGCTGGCTCGTGGCCGATCTGCACGGCTGCCCCGAGCACGTGGCCGCCCTGGCGCTCGCGGCGACGACCGGCCACCGGGCCGCGCTCCACGAACTCCCGTACCACGTCACGCGGTTGCCGCCGCAGCGGGCCGCCGAGGAGATAGCCGCCGCGCAGCCGGTTCTGTGCATGGTCCTGCCGGCGCCGGCCCGATGACCGCGTCGACGACGTTTCGAGAGCCTTCACAGCCGAAGAGAAGCAGCCGAAGAGAAGCAGCTGAAGAGAGGCAGAGGAGAACCATGGGGGAGACCACCACGGCCGGCCGAGTGGAAGAGCTCGACCACCTCAGGGAGCTGGCCCGTCAGGGCCCCGACCCGAAGGCCACCGAACGCCAGCACGCCAAGGGCAAGCTGACCGCCCGCGAACGGATCGAACTCCTGCTGGACAAGGGCAGCTTCACCGAGGTCGAGCCACTGCGCCGGCACCGAGCCGTCGGCTTCGGACTGGAGGCCAAACGGCCGTACACCGACGGAGTGGTCACCGGCTGGGGCACCGTCGACGGCCGTACCGTCTTCGTCTACGCCCATGACTTCCGCATCTTCGGCGGCGCACTCGGCGAGGCGCACGCGCAGAAGATCCACAAGCTGATGGACATGGCACTGGCCGCCGGCGCCCCGCTCGTCTCGCTCAACGACGGTGCCGGCGCCCGCATCCAGGAGGGCGTGTCCGCACTCGCCGGCTACGGCGGCATCTTCCGGCGCAACACCAAGGCATCCGGGGTGATCCCGCAGATCTCGGTCATGCTCGGGCCGTGTGCCGGCGGCGCGGCCTACTCGCCCGCGCTCACCGACTTCGTCTTCGCCGTACGGGACATCTCCCAGATGTTCATCACCGGCCCGGACGTCGTCCAGGCCGTCACCGGCGAGCAGGTGACGCAGAACGAACTCGGCGGAGCCGACGTGCACGGCGGCGTCTCCGGCGTGGCCCACTTCGTCTACGACGACGAGGAGAGCTGCCTCGCCGAGGTGCGCTACCTGCTGTCCCTGCTGCCCTCCAACAACCGCGAGCTGCCGCCCACGGTGCGCGGCGCCGACCCGGCGGACCGAGCCGGCGACACGCTGCTCGACCTGGTCCCCGCGGACGGCAACCGCTCGTACGACATCCGCGCGGTGATCGAGGAACTCGTCGACGACGGCGAGTACATGGAGGTCCACGCCACTTGGGCGACCAACATCGTCTGTGCGCTGGCCCGGCTGGACGGCCACGTCGTGGGCATCGTCGCCAACCAGCCCGCCTCGATGGCCGGGGCGCTCGACATCAGGGCCAGCGAAAAGGGCGCGCGGTTCGTGCAGTTCTGCGACTCCTTCAATATCCCGCTGGTCACCCTGGTCGATGTGCCGGGCTTTCTGCCGGGCGTCGACCAGGAGCACGACGGCATCATCCGGCGCGGCGCCAAGCTGCTGTACGCCTACTGCAACGCCACCGTGCCGCGGATCTCCGTGGTGCTGCGCAAGGCCTACGGCGGCGCGTACATCGTGATGGACTCCCGGTCGATCGGCGCGGACATCGCGCTCGCCTGGCCGACCAACGAGATCGCGGTGATGGGCGCCGAGGGCGCGGCCAACGTGGTCTTCCGCCGGGAGATCGCCGCGGCCGAGGACCCCGAGGCGATGCGCCGCCGGAAGATCGAGGAGTACCGCACCGAGCTGGTCCACCCCTACTACGCCGCCGAGCGCGGCCTGGTCGACGACGTGATCGACCCCCGCGAGACCCGCGCGGTGCTCTGCCGCGCGCTCGCCATGCTGGCCGGCAAGGACGCCGAGCTGCCCCGCCGCAAGCACGGAAACCCGCCGCAGTGACAGGGGACGTACCGATGATCCAGGCGAACACCACCACTCCCGCTCAGCTGTTCCGCATCGAGAAGGGCAGCCCCGACCCCGAGGAACTGGCCGCGCTCACCGCGGTCCTGCTCTCCCGTACGGCCGCGGTCGGCGCCGAACCCGACGACCTGTCCCGCCGGCACCGGGCCGTCGCCCGCTGGCGCCGCCTGGAGCGGGCCCAGGGCTTCGACGGCCCGCGCAGCTGGCGGGGCGTCACCCGCTGAACACCCGGACCGGACAACGACCCGGACCGGACAACGACCCGGACCAGCTGAAGACCCGGACCATCCGACATCAGGAGCAGCCATGACCACCGCCCACGACGAGTTGGCGTACCTCCGCACCCAGGTGCGGACCCTCGGGGACCGCGCCGGGATCACCGAGGTGTGCGACCGCTATGTGCACCACCTGGACGCGAACCGCCACAACGACGCCTGGTTCGACTCGGTGTTCACCGCCGACGTCCAGCTCACCTTCCCGTTCGGCGAGTACAAGGGCTTCGACGGCCTCGCGGGCTTCCAGCAGATGGCCCGTACGACCTTCGAGCGCACCCATCACCTCGCCGGGAACTACGCGATCGACCTCTACCCGGACGGCGACGAGGACCGGGCACGCGTGCGTGCCCATCTGATGGCGGTGCACGTTCGGCAGCGGGAGGAGCCGGCCGCCCACTTCGACATCGGCGGGCACTACGACGCCGAGCTGGTGCGCACCCCGGTGGGATGGCGGATCCGGCGGTTCACCTTCGACCTGGTGTGGAACGCGGGCCAGGGGCCTGACGCCGCCCATTGAGCGAGCGGCCGGCCCCCGGCGGGGCGGTTCAGCCGCGGGGCAGATAACCGTGCAGGAAGGCGTGGACGCCGGCCGCGGCGATGTCGTGGGTCTCGGCGTCGGACAGCGCGTCCACGCCCGCCCGGTCGCGGCCCCAGGTGTTGGTCACCAGCACCACGAAGTGCTGTGCGGCGAGTTCGGAGTCCTGTACGTGCAGCAGCCCGCGCTCGGCGAGCCGGGCCATCCGGGCGGCGAGCGTGCGCTGGACGCGCAGCGGGCCGGCCTTCTGCCAGGCGTCGTGCAGGTCGCCGGGGAAGTTCTCGCCCTCGGCGTTGATCCGGGCGACGATCGCGAAGTGCTCGGTGAACTCCGGGCGCGGCCGTACCCAGTCCTTGGCGAGAGCCACCAGGTCGGCCTCCAGGTCGGCCGGGCTCGCCGTGCCGCCGAGACAGCGCTCGATCATCGCCTCGTGGGCCGCGGCCACCTGCTCCGAGCTGTCGATCAGCACGGTGGCGAAGAGCTGTTCCTTGTTCTCGAAGTGGTTGTAGATCGTGCGCGTCGAGACACAGGCCTCGGTGGCGATCATGTCGATGCTCGCGCCCTGGTAGCCGACCCGGCCGAAGACCTTCCGGGAGGCCGCCAGGATGGCCCGCCGCTTCTCCGGGAACCCCTTGCGCGGCCTGTTCTGCCCGCTGTCTGCACTGGCCATTGCGGCACCTCCTCGTCGATTACAACGACCACTTTACACGTTGCAATGCACGTTGTACTTTACCTTCATGAGCGGTTCGCGGAAGCTCGACCACGCAGCGGTGCCGTCCGGCGCCGAGTTACCTCCCGGTGCCGGGGGACGCGCCAGGTCCGCACTGACCATGGCCTCCGTGCTCCTCGGCTATCTGATCGTCCCGATGGCCATGTCCGGCACGAGCATCGCGCTCCCGCGCATCGCCGCCGACCTCGGCGGCAGCGGCGGCGCCCTGCAGTGGGTGGTCACCGGCTACTTCCTGGCCGCCTCCTGTCTGATGCTCATCGCGGGCTCGCTCGGTGATCTCTTCGGGCGGCGGCGGATCTTCGCCGTGGGAGCCGTGCTCTACGTCGTCAGTACGGCCGCCGCCGCGTTCGCCCCGCATGTGCTGGTCCTGGACGCGGCCCGGACCCTGTCCGGGGTGGGCGCGGCCGGCGTGATGGCCGGCGGCGGCGCCATCCTCGGCAGCACCTTCGAGGGGCCCGCCCGCACCCGTGCCTTCGCCATGGTCGGTACCTCGGTCGGCGTCGGCCTCGCCTTCGGCCCGACCTTCGCCGGCTGGCTGGTCAGCGCACTCGGCTGGCGCGCGATGTTCGGCGCCTTCGCCGGGGCGGGGCTGCTGCTGGTGGCCGGCACGCTGGTCCTGCGGGAGTCCTCCGCCGAGCACCGGCCGAAGTTCGACCTGCCCGGGACCGTCGCCTTCGTCCTCGCCATCGTCGGCCTGATGTACGGCACCAACCAGGTGGCGTCGGCGGGCTGGACCAGCCTCCGGGTGCTCGGCTTCCTGGGCGCCGGCCTGCTCATGCTCGTGGTGTTCGTCGCCCTGGAACGGCGTACCGAACACCCGGTCCTGGACCTGGCGCTGCTGCGCGGCGGCCCCTTCGCGGGCTGGCTGCTCGCCGCGCTGACCACGGCCGTCGGCACCGTCGGCGTCCTGGTCTACCTGCCGACCTACCTCCAGGGCGCGGGCGACTTCTCCGCCGGGGACGCCGGCACCCTGATGCTGGCGATGACCCTGCCGGTCCTGGCGGTGCCGCCGCTGGCCGGCAAGCTGGTGAACCAGGGCGTGCCCGCCCGCCTCCTGATCGCCCTGGCCGTCGCTCTCATCGCCGGCGGCAACGCCTGGATGACCGTGCTGGCCCCGGACTCCGGTGCCGTACAGCTCGTCGGCCCGCTGCTGCTGATCGGCGTGGGCAACGGTCTGTCCGCCGCGCTCGTCGACGCCCAGGCGATGGAGCACGTGCCCCCCGACCGCATCGGCATGGCCTCCGGCCTGCTGAACACGGCACGCGGCGGCGCCAACGCGCTGGTCCTCGCGGTCTTCGGCGCTGCCCTGATCAGCCTGATGCAGTCCGAGGTCGGCGGCCGGGAGCAGGCCGGCAAGGTGGCCGCGGGCAACCTCGACGGCGGCTCCCGGGCCTTCCTCGCCGAGCAGTACACCGAGGCCTGGCATGTCGTCCTGTGGACGGTGACGGCCCTGTGCGTGCTGTCCGGCCTGGTGATCCACCGCCTGGTCGGCACCACCGCCCGCAGCACGGCGCGGCCCGCCGAGGCCGCCGTACCGGACGAGGGCTGAGGCGGACATGCGCACATCACTCCCCGTGATGCCCATGGGTACCACCGGCCTCATGGCCCCTGCCCAGGGACTCGGCTGCATGCGGATGACCGAACCGGCCACACTCACCGGCCCGTCCGAGGCCGCCGCCGTCATCAACCACGCGCTGGACCTCGGCGCGACGATGATCGACACCTCCGACATGTACGGCCGCGGCCGCAACGAGGAGATGGTCGGCCGGGCCATCCGCCACCGCCGTGCCGAGGCCGTGCTGTGCACCAGGTTCGGCGTGGTCTTCGGCCCCGGCGACAGCTGGTCGGTGCGCGGCGACGCCCCCTTCGTCCGGGCGTCCTGCGAGGCCAGCCTCAAGCGCCTCGGCACCGACGTCATCGACCTGTACTACCTGGCCCGTCCGCATGTGAACGTCCCCCTGGAGGAGACCATCGGCGCCATGGCCGACCTGGTCGCCGAGGGCAAGGTGCGCCACATCGGGCTCAGCGAGGTCAGCGGCGAGGAACTGCGCCGCGCCCACGCCGTCCACCCCGTCTCCGCGGTGCAGTCGGAGTGGTCGCTGGGCGCCCGCCGGATCGAGGCGATGGTGCCGGTCTGCGCCGAACTCGGCGTCGGCGTCGTCCCGTTCTCGCCGAACGGCCGCGGGCTGCTCAGCGCCCGGGACGACCGCTCGGCGCAGATCGCCCGGACCTTCCCGGGCCGGGAGGAGCTGCCCGACGTACTGCGCGAGATCGCCGGCGCACGGGGTGTGCGGCCCGGCCAGATCGCGCTGGCCTGGGTGCACCACCGGGCCCGGGTCTGGGGCATCGCGGTCACCCCGATCCCCGGCACCAGGCGGCTGGACCACCTGGAGGAGAACGTCGCCGCGGCGGGCATCGCCCTCGACGACGGCGAACTGGCCCGGCTCGACGCCGCGTCCATGGCGGGCGTATGAGCGTCGGCCACCCAACTCCACACCCTTTCCCTTCCGTTCAACCTGATCCTGATGAGGAGCAACTCACCATGTCCACACAGACCCTGAAGCTCGCCGTCATCCTCGGATCGGTCCGCGAGGGCCGGTTCGGTGAGGTCGTGACGAACTGGTTCGCCGGGCTGGCCAAGGAGCACAGCGCCTTCGACGTCGAGGTCGTCGACCTCTCCGAGACGGAGCTGCCGCTCGCCCTCCCGGCGACGCCGCCCGCCATGGCGACCGAGGAGGTGCGTCCGGCCGCGATGCTGCCGCTCTCCGCGAAGCTGGCCGCGGCCGACGCGTTCGTCGTGGTGACCCCCGAGTACAACCACAGCTTCCCGGCCTCCCTGAAGGCCCTCATCGACTGGCACTTCACCGAGTGGCAGGCCAAGCCGGTCGGCTTCGTCTCCTACGGCGCCCAGAGCGGCGGCCTGCGCGCCGTCGAGCAGCTGCGCCAGGTCTTCGCCGAGATGCACGCCGTCACCATCCGCGACGGTGTCGCCTTCCCGTTCTACTGGGAGGCGTTCGGCGAGGACGGCGCGCCGCGTGACACCGAGGGCACGACCGGCGCCGTCAAGGTGATGCTCGACGAGCTCGCCTGGTGGGGCAACGCCCTCCACGAGGCCCGCGCCAAGTCGCCTTACGCCCCCCAGGCCTGACGCGGCACGGGACGGGGGCGTGCCCGCCCCTCGTGGGCACGCCCCCATTCCACCCCTTCCCTCACCTGCCTCCCTCACCGTCCCCACCCCGCTCATCACTCCCCGGAGGAGTCATGTTCATCGCGTACGTCGTGCTCGCCGTCCTGGTGTCTGTCCTGCTGGTCTTCTCGGGCCGCAGCATGCTCGTCAAGGACAAGGACATCGTCGAGACGCTGACCCGGCTCGGCGTGCCGAACAGCTGGTACACCATGCTGGCGCTGCTGAAGTTCGCCGGCGCCCTGGGCCTGCTGATCGGCATCTTCTACCGGCCGCTGGGCATCGCCGCCGCCGTCGGCGTGGTGCTCTTCTTCATCGGTGCGGTCATCTCCCACCTGCGCGTCAAGGACGTCAAGGGCGTTCCGGTGCCGTTCGTCCTGGTGCTGGTGTCGGCCGCCCCGCTGGTACTGGGCCTCGCCACGCTGTGACGGCGCGCGTAGGAGCGCACCAGTCGATCGGCCCGTACGGACGACGCGTACGGGCCGATGGCACGTCACGTCACGTCAGGTCACGTCAGGGCAGGTCAGGTCAGGTCACGGCCCCTGCCCACCGTCTACCTGATCGCCCTTACAAAACATGACACTCAACAAGGTTCTCTGACATAAGGCTTATTGACCCCATCTCCGGCATTGAAGAAGCTCTTGAGGCATGACGACGACTCTGCGCGAGGTGCTCGCCCGCGACCTCGCAGCCGGTACGCCCACGTTCTCCTTCGAGTTCTTCGCGCCGAAGACCGAGTCCGGGACCCGCAACCTCTGGGACGCCGTACGCCGGATCGAGCCGCTGTCACCGACTTTCGTGTCGGTCACCTACGGGGCGGGAGGCTCCTCGAAGGACCGCACGGTCGAGGTGACTCGGCAGATCGCGGCGCAGACCACCCTGCGGCCGGTCGCCCATCTGACCGCCGTCGGCCACAGCGTGGCCGAACTGCGCCACATCATCGGCCAGTACGCGGACGCCGGGGTCCGTGACGTCCTCGTCCTGCGCGGCGACCCGCCCGGCGATCCCGACGGCCCCTGGATCCCCCACCCTCAGGGCTTCACCTACGCGCACGAACTCGTCTCCCTGGTACGGGACATCAGCGACTTCAGCATCGGCGTCGCGGCCTTCCCCGAGCGCCATCCGCGTTCCCCCGACTGGACCGACGACATCCGGCACTTCGTGGCCAAGTGCCGGGCCGGGGCGGACTACGCGATCACGCAGATGTTCTTCCACGTCGACGACTATCTGAGGCTGCGCGACCGCCTGGCGGCCGCCGGTTGCGCCACACCGATCATCCCCGAGATCATGCCGGCCACCGACGTCCGCCAGATCCGCCGCTTCGCCCGGCTCAGCAACGCGGCCTTCCCCGAGGACCTGGCCCACCGCCTCGACGCGGCCCGCGACAACCCCGCCGAGGGCCACCGCATCGGCGTCGCCCACGCCACGGACATGGCCGCCCGCCTCCTGACGGAGGGCGCCCCCGGCCTGCACTACATCACCCTGAACCGCTCGACGGCGACCTACGAGATCCACCAGAACCTGGGCCTGACCCGCCGGCGGACACCGACACCGACGCCGGCGTAGGGGCGTGGACCTGCGGCCAGGCGCTTGGATGCGGCTGGTAGCGGCGTCTCAGCGAACCTGGCCGCTCCTCGGCCGGCGCTGCCCGGTGTCTTTGATCCTGGCCGGAGTTCCCTCCGGGGCGAACGCGTCGTGGAAGGTGAAGGCGTGCGGCGCGGAGCCGTGGTCGTGGAGGTGTTCCAGCCTGGAAACCCCCTCCTGCCAGGTGGGTATGACGCCGTCGGAGACCCACCAGGTCACGTGATTCGGGTGCCCTGTCCTCTCGAACCAGTCGTAACGCCTGTTCAACGCCTCACGGTGCAGACCGGTATAGACGGCGTCGAAGGCGGAGCGCAGATCGGTCCAGAGCGAGAGGGTCGCGGCCAGGGCGGTGGTTTCCACCGTACGACCCTTGCCGTACCAAGCCGGTACGGCGAACTCCCCCCACGCACCCCAGTCCGCCTCGAAGAGCACGCCCAGGTCACCGCCTGCCGGTTCAGCACGCGCGAGGTACCCGGGATGCTGACTGATCTTCCGGTAAACGGCCTCACCACTGTCGTAGAACTCGCGCGTAAGAGGCCCGGGATCGGCGAGAGGTGACTTCAGGACGCCGAATGTGTACAGCGCAAGCTGGGGCATACGTCTCTCCCTGGTTGGGGGTGCCTGGTGTGGACCCGGTTCGGTGGCTTACGCCTGGGGGCGAGGATTCGTGGGGCGTGACGTGACCAACTCATCGCGCAGCGGGCGGCTCAGCCTGGAGGGAATCCTGTGCGACCGTGGGCGATCGCCGAAGACCAGGTGAAGGTAGCCGCCTCGGCGGGCCATGTCGAAGTTGCGTTTTCCCTGCCCAAGTGGCCTCTGGCACCGGTCATTGCGGGGGCAGGCCACGGGGCACCAGTGATCAGCCGCTGTCGACCGGCTCCCCCGACCAGTCGCTAGTCGGCGGCGAACTCTACATACAGTGGCGTACCGACGACGTACGTGGCGCTCTCGCTGCTGGGCGGCGCGTCAATGACCGCTGTAATACGCGCGAAACCGCACATCCACGCGGCCGTTTCCGCGGGCAGTTGGCCGTCAAGTGTCGTCAAGAGTTGACAAGTTCCGTCCGCCAAGGTCCTGACTTCACGCCAACCCTCCGGGTCACCCAGCCTTGGGAGGTCACTGGTCACCGCCGGTTCACCCGCCAAGTTGGTTAGCAGCGATGCGGCTGGAGGAAGCACAAGTCGGCCAAAGCTGCCTCCGATGCTGCCCCCCAGAGCGCCAAGTTGCTCCATGTCCAGTGGCGGTGGCTCGGCAACGACCGGGTTCTGGCTGCCGACCAAGTGCCGTGCGGAGCCATGCAGGACCAGCCTGACTCTCCCTCCTGTCTCGTATCCTTCGACAGGACGAGGGGGATCAACGAAGAGCACCATGTCGGGAGCCAGTGGTCCACGCAACATCAGATAGTTGAGCGGAGCTTCAAATTGGACCCATGAGCCCGCCCGTAAGTCGCCCTCGGTGAACCAACGGGCGCTGGCGGACACATGCTCAACCACCTGATGCAGACGTTCGTTCCGCGCGCGCTCTACATCCAGTGCCTCCGGCTCCCACCCCACCCCGCCGACAGGGGTGCTGAGCTGCCACTTCGCCCGAGGCGCACGAAGGCGTCGCTCAGGCAGAAATTGCCTGAGCTTGCCATGAGAGAGGTAGACGAGCTCGCGCACAACACTCCTCGGGGTGCATCCATTTACGCCTCCGGCGATCGACATTATCGAGGTGGATGCACGCGCCTGCATATCAAGGCAAGGAGATCACTCGGCCCCAGGGCGTCGGTTCGTGCGGAGCGAGCCCATCGGACTTCCATACGCCCTATGTGACGCGCGATTCGGCGCCGGCCCAGACGGCCCTGGGCCGGGCCAGCGGTGTGCGCAGGCTCAAATCTCGAACAGCGCATCCCCAGGTGGTTGGGGCGCCGGATCGAGTACCTGACGAAGTCGACCAATGCCTACTCGCCAATCTACGCCGCCCTCCGACTGTCCCCAAAGGTCCGAGAGTTCCGATTCGTCTGCGAGGACTCGCTCAAGGGCTTCGACAGCCAGCGGCCTGAGCTCGACGGGCAGGGTGGGAATCGGCTCCTCAGGACCGTACGGAATGCTGACTGGCTCGCCAACTGAGCATCGGGCAGCAACCAAGGCAGCAGCAGCCACTGCCTCTTCGGCTTCCGGGGCCTCAAGGTAGTCCTGGTTGTCGGCAGCACGAAGGAGAGCTCGACGGATGAGGCTTTCACGCTCTGCCATCGTGGCGTCGTCCAGATCGTTGGCGAAGTCCGCCGCTGTGTCGTTGTCGAACGGATGAACGTCCCATGTGCCCATGACTCCCTCTCGCAGTTGGCTGACCGGGATCTTCGCAACGGCCACTGACAACGAAGCGCATCAGCTTGGAAGCTTGGGTTACTTGCGGGTCTTGTTCCCCGGCGTTCCCCGTGGTTCCCCGCACGATCTGGCACGCCTCTGGCACGACCTCTTCGCCCTGAACTCTGGGCTGATTCAATGGTCGTGCGTGTTCATTTTCCTTTAGCCGCCGCTGAGCTGGCGGACGTCGACGTGATGCCGGTCTCCCCGAGGACCTCGAGTGCGACGCCTCCCGTGGTGCCTCATGCAGTTCCAGGACGCCGCCGGGTTGCTCCCAGGTGCCGTTGTCCGCCCTGTGGATGGCGAGGATCCTGTCGTCTGTCTGGACGGTGATCCCTGCGCCTGAGGCCGAGTGTTTCGGCTTTTCCGCGCCCCTCGCTCCCCGCCGCCCTTACGCCGCTACGTCGCCCGGCACTTGGCCGTGTTCGAGACAGACCGGCGCGCTTTCGGCGCGGGCATCGATCGCCGTGAGGCTACGGCGAGCCAGTCGCGGGATGGTCCGTTCTGTGATCTCGTTCGGGAGAACGAACCTGACGGCCTTCAGCTCGTCGGCCTGGAGAAGGCTGCCCTCCACTGCCTGCGGCGTGAGCTCGCCGCCGTCGAACCAAGTACAGGGCCTTGTCGCCCTCGGCGCCATTGGGCGCCCCGTCCACGGCCAGGAGACGGCGAGTGCGGGTGTGATCGTCATGGCGACACGTATTCGACACAGCCACCCGCAAAAACCTGCTGACAGCCGTACGGCCCGGAGCCCTCCCATGATCGGCAGGGGAGTGCCCGGTCGGCGCTTCGTCGTCCGCCGCGAAATCGGCCCTGAGCAGCAAAAACGCCCTCCCGAAGGAGGGCGGAAAGAGGGCGCCCCCGGCAGGACTCGAACCTGCGGCCAAGCGCTTAGAAGGCACCTGGCGAGGGCACGTCTGCTGTGCCTCTGACCTGCGCTTACGTGATCGTCTGACCGGCCGCCAGTGAATCTTCCGGAGTTTTCGGGAAGGAGCCCGTTGGTCCCGCCTTTCTGCCGACCCCGCCGAAGACAGGCTCAGACGCCATGCGCGATCCAAACGTCCGGCAGGGGGGCCGGGCGAGGGCGGTAGCTCGTTGGCGAGCCTGCTCCCCCAGGATGCCGTGGTTGGTGGTGCGGATCGCGTCCGCACAATCCGCTGGACCCGCCCATAGAGGCATGGCAGCACGGCTAGAACAAGCTGTCCTGGACGTTCTGGACGACCTTCAGCTCGGGGTAGAACAGGCCCAGCAGCATGAACGTCTTGGGATGCTTGGCCATGTTGCCGACGAAGAGGTGAACAGCCCGGTTCGGGGCGCAGATCCGGTCGTACCAGACCTCGCGCAGCGCATTGTGGACGCCTTTCTCGCCGTACTTGCGAAGGAATTTGCGGTACGACTGCCCGGCCTCCCAGTCCTTCAGGCCCATGTCGTGGGTCGGGCAGGCGTCGTCCGCGCACCGGAAGCTGTACCGGAAGTCGAGCGGCACCCACTCCAGAGGATTCAAGTCCTGCTCGAACAGATCGAGTTGGTCGGCCAACGCCGCTTTGGAGGCGGACCAGGGCTCGGCCGGATCGAGCCGGAAGCGCGTGACCTCGGCGGGCCGGAAGACACCGAGCGAGGTCCCGTGCTTCTCCTGCTCCCGCTTGATGGCACACAACGAAGGGGCGACCAGCGGCTCGACGTACCGGTACCGGTTCTTCCAGCCCTCGTCGGGCGACACCGCGCCCACGATCTTCAAAGTGTCCAGGTCCGGCCGCAGGCTCTCCGGCCGAGAGTCCCCCGGCTCATTGTGCGGCTCTACGTCGACCTCGACGATCGAGTACTTGGAGAACTGGGCGTCCTCCGTGAGCAGCCGGAACGGGACGGGGAACAGCCGAACATGCTGGGGTGCCCCCTGATCCAGGCGTATCCCGGCCACACAGCTGGTCTCGCGGTACTTGTTGGACAGCTCCGGATACGTCTTGACCGTGATCATGATCCGTGCGCGTTGCCGTTTTCCTGATGCCCTCGCCGCCATCGTGGCCCCCTCCGCTGATCTCCCCGAACCGATTGGAGGAGAGGCATGCGCCGTGGGCAAGGGCGCCTGCGGGCGGGAGGGACGAAGTCAGGCCAGGGGATTCACCGGCACGGAGACCCGCTTGCGGACGGTCTCCAGGACCACCTGACGGTGACAGCGCTCCTCGTCCTTCTCGAAGCACAGCACCGCGACCCGAGACTGGCGGGCGCGTTCGGCGAGGCTGTCGAGGTCGGATCGGGCCTCGTCGGATCGCAGGACGCCGCGGAAGCGGGCCCTGCCCACGTCGAGGCGGCCGTCCCAGAACGGCGCCCGGTTGTCCTTGGGATTCCCCAGGCCACGGAGGTGTGTGTACTCGATGCCGGCCTCGCTCAGGGCCAGTCCGAGTCGGGTCTTGCTGAAGCCCGGCTTACGACTGATCGGCGTGAGTCGTACGTCCGCCACAACGTCGATCCGGCAGTCGAGGAGCGAGGCCACGAAGGAGTCGATGTCACGCCCCTCGTAACCGGCCGACCACAGCCCTGGCGTCGCGGCGCTGGTCGTCTCCCGGAACAGCTCGTCGAGCGAGGTGTCGAGGGCTCGGGCGAGCTCGCCGACGGTGAAGAAACCTGGCTGAATCGCTCCCTGGTTCTCCAGCCGTGCCAGCGTGCTGACGCCGACACCGGCCTCCTTGGCCAGCCGCTCGCGCGACCACCCCCGCGCCTCCCGCAGCTCCCGGACCCGCAGGGCGAGGAGCCGTGCGGGAGTGTGGTCGTCGGGACGCGCTGAGTGATGACCGGCCATGGGCCGTGATCCTAACGGCCGTTGACTTCCGGTGCGTGGCCGCACGGCGGATCCCCGCCTTCGTGTGCTCTAGGCCGGTTCGCGGCCCAGGAGGGTGGCTCGGCGGTAGTACTCGTACAGGCCGTCGAAGAGCGGCTTGGTGACGGCCATGGTGTGCTCGTCGTCGCCGATCATGGACAGGCCGCGCAGGACGACGTCCAGGCCGGGGGCCTCGGGGGCGTCGAAGCGTTCGTCGTCGAGGTCGGCCTCGTGGATGATCTCGGCGATGCGGGCGAGAGCGGCGTCGGTTGTGAGGTCGTAGCGGCGCAGGATGGTCTCGAAGCTGCAGTCGTCGTGGTGGTGGCCGAGTTCGGCGCCGCGCATGTCGAAGGGCGTTGCGTCGGCGGGGACTTCGGCCGGGTCGGTGACGAAAACGAACGCGGCATCGGGGTCGACGAAGCGGCGGAGCAGCCAGGCGCAGGCGGCACGGTCGATGTGGATGCCAGCGCGGGTGGCCCACTTCATGCGGAGTTCTCCTCGGGAGCAGGGGTGGTGTTCGCGGTGTGCGCTGGGTGCAGCGCCTCCACCGCGGCTTCCGCGGTGCGGCGTTGCGGCGGGGGGAAGTAGTCGCGGCGCTGGATGCGGCGCAGCTCGGCGCGCAGCTTGCGCAGGGCGCGTTGGCGTTCGTCGTCGGGCTGGTGGCGGGCTTCCTCGGCTTGGGCGCGTACGCCTTCGTACTCGGCGGCGCGGGCGTCGGCCATGGTCCGGGCGAGCCTGCGTTCTTCGGCGAGCGCGGCCGGGTGGGCGATCCACAGGGTGGCGGCGCCGTCGAAGTCGGTGATCTCCTCGGCGATCCATTCCAGTTGCTCGCGGGTGCGGGCGTCGGCGGGCAGCGCGATCAGGCCGTCGCTGATCTGGGCGACGCCGAGGCGCTTGAGCTTGCGCCAGACGGTGATGCGCGGTGTCGAGGGCTCGCGGGGCAGCCGGTAGGAGAGCAGCACCCACTGGCTCGGGGCGCTGGGCGTCGGAGGGGCCGGGCTGTCGTGGTCGCTCACGCGGAGAGTCCTGGGCGGCGGTGATTTCCCATCGCCCAGAGCGTACGGCGCGGGCGCGGCTCAGCCGTGGCCGACGGCTGCAACGAGCTGTTCATGTTCACCGGTACCTCGTTCCCTTCCACCTCGCGGCATCATGGTGTAACCATGGTTGCACTTTACTGATGCCGCCTGGATGGGGAGCTCCGCGGATGACCGCCACCGACCGCCCGGCCTCGGAACCGC
Source organism: Streptomyces sp. NPDC051243 (assembly GCF_044455405.1). NCBI lineage: Bacteria > Bacillati > Actinomycetota > Actinomycetes > Kitasatosporales > Streptomycetaceae > Streptomyces > Streptomyces sp. NPDC051243. The sequence goes on from NZ_JBITES010000003.1 coordinate 38,293, forward strand.
CGAAGACCGAGTCCGACCGGGGCGATCTCATACCGTTCCGTGAGGCCCTGCGAACTTGGTTCGCCATTTCGCTGCAGACCTTCGGTGGCCCCGCCGGACAGATCGCCGTGATGCAGCGGACGCTCGTCGAGGAGAAGCGCTGGATCGGCCAGCAGCGCTTCAACCACGCCCTCAGCTACTGCATGCTGCTGCCCGGCCCCGAGGCCCAGCAGCTGGCGATTTACACCGGCTGGCTGCTCAACGGCACCCGGGGCGGCCTGGCCGCCGGCACCCTCTTCGTACTGCCGGGTGTCGTGGCGCTGCTCGCGCTGTCCGCCCTCTACGTCGGCCTCGGTTCGACCGCCGCGGTCACCGGTCTGTTCGCCGGGCTTGCTCCGGCCGTGGTCGCCATCGTCGCGCAGGCCGTGTGGCGGGTCGGCCGCCGTTCGCTGACGCACCCGCTGCTGGTGGGTCTCGCGGTGGCGTCCTTCGCGGCTTTGGCCCTGTTCCAGGTGCCGTTCCCCGTGGTGATCGTCGTCGCCGGGGTGGCCGGATGGCTGATTGCCCGTTGGTCGCCCGGCGTCTTCAAGCCCGCCACGCACGGTTCCGGCGACGACGGCCCAGCCCCGCTGATTCCCGACGACGCGCTGCATCACGAGCGCCCGACCCGCCGCCGCACCGTGCGCATCCTGTTGGTCGGCCTGCTGCTGTGGGCCGTCCCGGTGGCCGCTGTGACCGTACTGACGGGCATAGGCAGTGTCTTCACCACACAGGGGCTGTTCTTCTCCGGCACTGCCCTGGTCACCTTCGGCGGCGCTTACGCGGTCCTCGCCTATGTCGCCCAGCAGGCCGTGCAGACGTACGGCTGGCTGAGCGCGGGGGAGATGGTGCGCGGCCTGGCTTTGGCCGAAACCACGCCGGGGCCGCTGATCATGGTGGTGCAGTTCGTCGCGTTCCTCGGCGCCTACCGGGACCCGGGTTCCCTCGACCCGTGGGCGGCTGCACTGCTCGGCGCACTGCTGACCACCTGGGTCACCTTCGTGCCCTGCTTCATGTTCATCTTCCTCGGCGCCCCCTACATCGAGCGGCTGCGCGGCAACCATCACGTCTCCGCCGCCCTCAGCGGCATCACGGCGGCTGTCGTCGGCGTCATCGCCAACCTCGCGCTCTACTTCGCCGAACACACCCTCTTCACCACCGTCGACGACCGCGCCTTCGGCCCCTTGCACCTCGCAGTGCCGGATCTCGGAACCTTCCGTCCCGTTGCCCTCGGGATCGCGTTCGTCGCCGTCGTCCTGATCTTCCGGGTGCGCTGGAGTGTCCTGCGCACGTTGGGCGTGTGCGCCGGCCTCGGACTGGCGGCCGCACTGGCCGGACTGACCGGAAGCTGATCCGTGTCGGCGTCCGGGGAGCCGAGTTCTGTCCTCGTCCTGGACGGGGTGACCGTACGGCGCTCCTCCGCGCTGTTGCTCGACGACGTGACCTGCCGGATACCCGCCGGTGCGTGCACGGTGCTGGTCGGACCGTCAGGGGCGGGCAAGTCCACGTTGCTGCGGCTCCTGAACCGCTTTGAGGAGCCCACGGCCGGGGCGCTGAGCTACCAAGGGCGCCCGCTGCCGGCCTGGGACGTGCTCGCGCTTCGGCGCGAGGTCGCGCTCGTCGCGCAGCGGCCGGTCGTGCTCACCGACCGAGTGCTGGACGAACTGCGGGTCGGACGACCCGACTTGGACGGGGACGCGGCGGCCGCATTGCTCGGACGTATGGGTCTGCCCTCAGGCGCGGTCGATCGGGCGACGTCCGGTCTATCGGGTGGTGAGGCGCAACGGATATGTCTGGCGCGGGCCTTGGCCGTCGAACCCCGTGTCCTGCTGCTGGACGAGCCCACCTCCGCACTGGACGCGCATGCCACGAAGGCGGTGGAGACCGTTATCGGTGAACTCGTGGCCGACGGGATGACCGTGGTCGTCGTCAGCCACGACACTGCGCAGGTGCGGCGGATCGCCGACCACGTCCTCGTCCTGGAGAACGGACGGCTGATCACCTCCGGCTCTGCCGACCGGATCGCCTCTCTCCAGGAGGGCGTGTGAACGCGGCGGTGCCCGGCTGGGCCGGGGTGCTCGCCTCGGTGTCCCTCGTCGCGCTCACCGTGGTCGTCGCCTGGCGCCGTCGCCTGCGACTGGGGCGCGAGATCACCCTCGCGGCCGTACGCGCCGGGCTCCAACTGGCCGCGGTCGGGGCGATTCTGCTGCTGGTCTTCGAGCACACCGGTCTGGCCGGTGCGTTCGGATGGCTCGCCGCGATGACGCTCATCGCCGGGCAGGTCGCCGGCCGCCGCGCCCGCGGTCTGCCCCGCGCGACGGTCACCGCCACCACGGCTGTCGCCGTCGGCACCGCGGCCACGCTGGGGGTGCTCCTCGTCCTGGAGGTGATCGAGGCCCGGCCCAGGGTCGTCATCCCTGTGGGCGGGATGGTGGTTTCCGGCGCGATGCAGTTCACCGCCGTGGTCCTGATCCGGCTGCGGGACGAGGCGCGTACCGCGCGGCTCCAGGTCGAGGCACGTCTCGCGCTCGGTCTGTCCGCCGCCGATGCCGTCGCCCCGCACCTGCGGTCGGCGCTGCGCACCGCGCTCGTCCCCGTCATCGACTCCACCAAGACCGTCGGCCTGATCAGCCTGCCCGGCGCGATGACCGGTCTCATCCTTGCCGGAGTCGACCCGTTCACGGCGATCCGCTACCAGATCGTCGTGATGTACATGCTGCTGGCCGCCTCGGCCCTCGCCGTGCTGACCGCGGCTCGCCTGACCGAACGGGTCCTCTTCGACGAGGCTCACCGCCTGCGCCCGCTCCCCGATCAGTCGCCGATCTGACGGCTTCCAGGTAGCTTTTTCATGTGCCGTTGAGGAATGCTCCCTTGCAGTTCCTCCGAATCGTTGACGGCTCTCCCTTTGACGATTAAACCGATGGGTCAGGCGCGTCGGTGAGAGCGCCATTCCTGCCGAAGGCTGGCGAAAGTCCTGCAGTGACCATGGCTCCAGTGACTCTTGCGCCGTAAAAAATGCTGCCCGAACGGAAGAAGGGATCGATCATGGCGACCAGCGTTGCTCCGCAGTCCACCGACTTCTCTCTGGATGTGATGGGCCGGTACGTCTGCAACGGCCTCGATGAAGCTCTGGCCAGTACTGATACGGCCCGTCACGCGGACGCGCGACCCTTCGACCTCATCGTGCTGGGCGGTGGCAGTTTCGGCGCCGTGCTCGCAAGTCATCTCTTCTTCAACGACACTTCGAGGGCCCATCGAATCCTTGTTCTGGAAGCCGGTCCCATGGTGCTCCCGGAACACACGCAGAATCTTCCGCCCCAATTGAATCCGGGAGAAGTCTGGGGCGTTCCCTGGAATTCCGACAGTCCGCAGGCGTGGAATCAACGCTTCCCCGGTCTTGCGTTCTGTCCGGGCGGACGGTCGTTGTTCTGGGGCGGCTGGTCGCCGTACTTCATCGACACCGAACTGGACGGCTGGCCCAAGGCCGTGACCGACGACCTCACCACCCCTGCCGTACCGGTCCACAACCCCACGCGCTCCTACCTGGACGCGGCCGCCGAGCAGATCGGCACGAGCGAGACCAACGACTTTGTCTACGGCCCGCTCCATGAGGCCCTGCGCAGCAGGCTGTACGACGGCCTGCGCTCCCGCCCCGGCGGCCAGACCGCTCTCGTCGGACACCGCGGTACGCCGATGACCGCGACCCAGAAGAAGGAGCAGCTGTTGCGGGAGTTGGACGCCCCGCTGGCCGTGCAGTCGGCGTCCCCGCGTCCGGGGTTCTTCCCGTTCAACAAGTTCAACGGCATGCAGCTGCTGATCCGCGCGGCCCGGCTGGCCCAGACGGAGGCGGAGCAGAGCGTCGTGGGCGGCCCCGCCGAGCGGGACGTGAAGAAGCGTCTGATGCTCGTCGACAACACCAAGGTCATCCGGCTGGAGCGTCAGGGCGGACACATCACCAGGGTGGTCACCAACAAGGGCACGGTGGACGTTCCCGCCGGCGGGCACGTCTTCCTCGCCTGCGGGACGGTGGAGAGCACCCGGCTCGCCCTGGCCACGCTGCCCAACGCGCACGGGCTGATCGGCCGTAACCTCATGGCGCACATGCGCTCCAACGTCACCGTCCGGCTGCCCCGCGCCTCCCTGGGCAAGGCCCTCGCGGGCCTACAGGAACTCGCCGTCTCCGCGCTGTTCGTCAAGGGCGTCCACACCCACACCGACCACAGCACCGGCCACTTCCACCTGCAGATCACGGCGTCCGGCGTGGGCGCGATGGGCGTGGACTCCGAGGCGGAGCTGTTCAAGAAGATCCCCGATCTGGACACCCTCGACCGCTTCCGCGACCTGACCGACGAATGGGTCGTCGTCACCCTGCGCGGCATCGGCGAGATGACCGGCGACAAGACCTCTGCCGACCCCTGCAACCGGATCGCCCTGGACCACCAGGGCCCGCGAGGTCCGTTCGATTACGGACAGCCCAGGGCCCTGGTCCGGCTGGAGGCGCAGGACCCGGCCGACCCGGTGGGCCGCAATCTCGCGCTGTGGGAGGCCATGGACCAGGCCACCGACGAGATCGCGCTGATGCTCGCGGACGGCGGCCCGATCCAGTACCTGGGCAGCGGCGGCTGGCAGCCCACCCCGCCCACGCGCGACGCCCGCCGGGACACGCTCTCCTCCACGCACCACGAGAGCGGCACCCTGTGGATGGGCGAGGACCCGTCCTCCTCGGTCACGGACGTCTGGGGCCGACTGCACGAGAGCGACAACCTGCACGCCGTCGGTCCCGCCGTGCTCCCCACCATCGGCTCGCCGAATCCCATGCTGTCCGGCGTCGCCCTCGCCCGCCGCACCGGCGACCACCTCGTGCCGACGCCCCAACCCCCGGCTCCCGAAAGCGGGTTCCGGTACCTCTTCGACGGCACCGAGAAGACCTTCGCCCTCTGGCGCGGCGTCGGTGGCGGCGCCTTCGCCCTGATCGACGGCGCCATCGTTCCCCAGCCCGGTGGCGAACTCGGGCTGCTCTACTACGCCCGCCAGTCCTTCAGCGACTTCATCCTGCGCCTGCAACTGCGCGTCGGATCCGTCCAGGACAACTCCGGGATCTTCGTACGCTCCCGGGACCCGCGCCGCCCCGTCCCCGACCGGACCGACCCGGCCAAGCTGCACGCGTACGTGAACCAGGCTTGGGTCGCCGTCCACACCGGCTTCGAGATCCAGATCGACGACACGGCGGCACCCGACGGCCTGGACAAGCACCGCACCGGCGCGATCTACGACATCGAGACCGGGGGCGTCCCTGGCGGTCAGTCCTACCAGCGCCCGGCGCCGCTGGTGGCCGGCCAGTGGACGGACTGCGAGATCGAGGTCCGCGGCGACGCCTACACGGTGAAGTTGAACGGCTCCCAGACCACGGTGTTCACCAACACCGACTCCTGGCGCGGAAAGCCCGCGACCGCCGACCCGGCCTCGGGTTTTGTCGGGCTGCAGGCCCACACCGGGCTGGTCGGGTTCAGGAACATCCGGATCAAGGAGCTGTGACAGAGGGGCCGGTGACGTGAGGCGTGGCCCGGCCGGGAGAACAGCCCCGGTCGGGCCACCCGCCTTTCGCCCCAGGAACCGCTCAGCGTGTCCAGCGTCATCGCCACCTACTCCGCCCTGGGTTACGACAGCCCGGTCAGCCGCCCAGTCCCGGGCTGCGTGTCGCCGAGCGGCTGCCCGAGGCGTAGGTTCCAGCGCCCGGAACGTCCGCTGAGCTCGGTCGCGGTCAGTGGCGGAACGTCGATCCGCCAGAAGGTCGGCTCGGGCGCCCCGAGTGCCCGTACCGCCGCGGCCCGTATGACCTCGGGATCCACCACGGCGACCGTCCGGCCGTCGAAGCGTGCGGCGGAGTCGAGCCAGGCGGCGATCCGGTCGCAGAACTCCCGTACGGATTCCCCGTCGTGCGGGGCGGATGATGGGTCTGCCATCCACCGGGCGACCTGCTCGGGCTCCTTCGCGGTCACGTCCGCCAGGGTCGCGCCGCGCCAGCGACCTATGTCGAGTCCCGCCAACTCCGGTACGACCGCGGCGTCGAGTCCGAGCGCTTCGGCCGTCTGCCGGCAGCGGAGCGACGGGGAGACCCAGGTCCGGTCCACAGCCGTGAGCGCTCCGGCCGCAGCCCGCGCGTGCCGGAGTCCGGTGGCGTCGAGCGGGCAGCCGTCGTCGAACCGGGCCTCCCGCAGCGCCAAACTGATCGCGGATGAGATCAACGTCACTCGGCTCGTCATATGCCCGTTTCCCTGCTCAACGTCCCGGCCTCCCCCACGATTTGAGGTCCTTCACGGCTCGTAGGCGTGCGCCCCTGCGCCCTTGGCCGCCCCCTTGCTTCGCGGTACGTTCTCGGGCGATGTCCACGACGGACATCGACGACGGTCCCGCGGAAGCCGGTGAGACTCCGGCACGGTCGCGCCACTGTAAGCCCGGTTCGCACCCCAGGTGCGGGCAGGGCAAGTCAGACCCGCCCCGTTGTCCTTGTGCACCACCGAGACGGGACGCGAGTTCCCCAGGAGGGCCTGCCATGGCGCAGTCTGTCGCTCAGCCGACCACCACTCCCACCTCCATTCCCGCCAAGCTGCCGATCGGCGCGATCGCCCCCTGGGCGGTCTTCTTCGGCATCCTCATGCTGGTTCTGCTCTACTTCGTCGGCGTCGAACAGAGCGCCACCTCCGTGATGAGCGGAGAGGACGTCCACGAGTGGGTGCACGACGCCCGTCACCTGCTCGGCTTCCCCTGCCACTGACGGCGGCGGGGAACGTACGAGCCCATGAACTCCGCAATCGTCCGTAATCTGCTGGTGCGTGGCATGCTCGCGGGTCTCGCCGCGGGCCTGCTCGCCCTTGTCGTCTCCTACTTCCTGGGCGAGCCGAGCGTCGACGCGGCCATCGCCTTCGAGGAGGCCCACGCCCACGGCGGCGAACACGGCGAGGAGCTGGTCAGCCGCACGATGCAGTCCACCGCCGGCCTGTCCACCGGTGTCCTGGTGTACGGCGTCGCGTTCGGCGGCATCGCTGCCCTCGCGTACTGCTTCGCGCTGGGCCGCATCGGCCGCTTCGGGCCGCGCGCGAGCGCGCTGCTCCTCGCGGCGGCCGGCCTGATCGCCGTGTTCCTCGTGCCGTTCCTGAAGTACCCGGCCCAGCCGCCCGCCGTCGGCGATCCCGACACCGTCGGCCAACGTACCGCCCTGTACTTCCTGATGGTGGTGCTCAGCGTGCTGCTCGCCGTCGCCACCGTGATCCTCGGCAAGCGCCTCGTGCCACGCCTGGGCAACTGGAACGCCACGCTCGCCGCGGGCGCGTTCTTCGTCCTGGTCGTCGGGTTCGCGTACGCGTTCCTGCCGTCCTACAACAACGTCCCCGAGCATTTCCCGGCCGCCGTGCTGTGGGAGTTCCGCCTGGCGGCTCTCGCCGTCCAGGTGACCTTGTGGACCGCCTTCGGGCTCGTCTTCGGGGTGCTGGCGGAGCGAGTGCTGGCTCCTCGGACAGCGGCGCCCGGCGAGCCTGCTGGGCAGGCGGCTCCCGTGCCGCACTGAGCACGTCACTCCGAAAGCCTCGGCTGCGTCCGCTTGAAGACCCCGACTGGAAGTTCCGGTCGGGGCCTTCGAGTTTCCGGAGAGTCCTGGCAGGTGGACCCCGCGTCCCACAGGCTCTCCCAGGCTGAGGCACAGCCTCGAACGGTAGCTTCCCGCGGGCGGGCGCTACGGTGGCGCAGTCTGTGCAGGCGGGGTGGGATGCAAGGGGCGCGGTGAGCCAGGAGAGTCATGAAGAACCGGTGCGGGGGCTGGCCCACGGGATCTGGCTGGTGGCCCGCACCCTCGTGTACGTCGTGCTGGGCGGCCTCGCCCTGGTCACGATCCTTACGGTCGGCTCGGTCCTCGGCCCGATGTTCGCCCTCGATCTCTACACGCCGCCGGTGGCGGCCTGGTGGACGGTCTTCACGGCCGTGGTCGTCCAGGGCGTGCCGTTCCTGATGCTCGGCACGCTGGTGTCGGCGGCGATCGGCGCCTTCGTCCCCGAGCGGGTCTTCACCCGTCTCCTGCCGCGCAACCAGGCGCTCGCCGTGCCCGTCGCGGGTGCCGCCGGCGTCGTACTGCCGGGGTGCGAGTGCGCGTCTGTGCCCGTGGCCGACAGCCTGATGCGGCGCGGGGTCGCCCCGGCCGCCGCTCTCGCCTTCCTGCTCTCCGCGCCCGCGATCAACCCGGTGGTGCTGGTCGCGACCTCCATCGCCTTCCCCGGCCAGTCGGCGATGGTCGCCGCCCGCCTCGTCGCCTCCCTCGCCACCGCTGTCGTCATGGGCTGGCTGTGGGTGCGGTTCGGGCGGGAGGAGTGGCTGCCACAGCGGAGGCGTACGGCGTCCAAGGCGTCGTCGGGCGGCGGACGCTGGGGCGACTTCCGGGCAGGGTTGCAGCATGACTTCCTGCACGCGGGCGGGTTCCTGGTGGTGGGAGCGGCGGCCGCGGCGACCTTCAACATCCATGTACCGAGGTCAGCGCTGGACGTGTTCACCGGCTCGGCCTGGCTGTCGGTGCTGCTGCTAGCCGTTCTCGCGGTGGTGCTGTGCGTGTGCAGTGAGGCGGACGCGTTCGTCGCCGCTTCGCTGAGCGGGTTCTCGCCGACGGCGCGGCTGGCGTTCATGGTGGTGGGCCCGATGGTGGACCTGAAGCTGATCGCGTTGCAGGCGGGGACGTTCGGGCGGGCGTTCGCGGTCAGGTTCTCTGCGATGACGTGGGTCGTCGCGGTGGTGAGCAGTGTGCTGGTGGGGTGGTGGTTGCTGTGAGGCGGTACGGTCCAGCGGTGGTGCTGGTCCTGTGTGCGGGGGCGGTGCTGCGGATCTCGTTGTTCAGCGAGCTGTACCTGCGGTACGTGCAGCCGGGGCTGCGGCCGTATTTGATCGCGTCGGGTGTGCTGCTGCTGGTGCTGGGGATTGTGAGCGCGGTCGCCGCCGGCCGGGCCGCTCGCGACGAGGGCCGGCACGAGCATGAGGTGGATGAGCACGACGGGCACGAGAAGCCGGACGAGCACGCACACGGGCACGACCACAGCCACAGTCCCCGCGTCGCCTGGCTGCTCGTCGTCCCCGCTCTGGCCCTGCTGCTCTTCCCGCCGCCCGCTCTCGGCGCGTACAGCGCCGAGCGGGAGGCCGCCAAGTACGCCGCTCAGGGCATCGGTACATTCCCCGCGCTGCCCAAGGGCGACCCGGTCGATCTCACTCTCGGCGAGTTCACCTCCCGCGCTCTTTACGACAGCGGGCGGACGATGAAGGGCCGCACGATCCGGATGACCGGGTTCGTCACCAAGGACGACGACGGCACCTGGTATCTGACCCGGCTGCTCATCTCCTGCTGTGCCGCCGACGCACGGCCGGACAAGATCGAGATCCGTAAGGCCGACGCGCCTGCCGTGGACAACTGGGTGTCCGTCACCGGCACCTGGGTCCCGGAGGGCAAGCTCGGCTCGGAGGAGGCGTGGCCGCCCGTGCTCGCCGCCACCGATGTCAGGCATGTCGGGCAGCCCGAGAATCCCTACGAGAAGCGGTAGTTGCTGTGCTGAGCCGGCGGTGCCCTCAGCAGATCGGGGCCGGAGGGATGTCCTTGCCGTACTTCGTCAGGGAGCACACGGTCTTCGCGGAGACCTTCCAGGTGTCGTCCTGGCGTACGGACGCCCCGGGGCCGTCCGGCCCGACCTTCCTGTCGTCGGAGAACAGGGTGTAGTCGACTCGCGCGCGCAGGTCGGAGGTGAAGGTCACCGAATCGACCCGAACCCGCAGGGCGCGCACCGTCGGGTCCTTGGCGAGCGCCTCGATCATGAGCTGGTACAAGCCGCCGTCCTCCGCAACCTTCGCCCGGTCCTCGACCGAGGTTTCGGGGCTGAAGAAGCGGGCCCAGGCGTCGCGGACGTCCTCCTCGGCCTCGGCCGGATCCTCGGGGGCGCTCGCCGTCGGGGTCGGAGGCTGGGTGGTGGTGGGAGGCAGAGTCCGAGTCGGTGTGCCGGGCGACGTCGAGGTCAGAGGCGGGGGCTGGGGTTCGTCGTCCGTGCACGAGACGGCGACTGCGAGGAGTGCGGCCGCCGCGACGGTGGCGGGGAGTGATCGCCGTTGTGGACCCATGGTCTTCCTCCTCGGAGGCGTTCACGGGACCGCGTTCCCCGCCTTGCGGTGGGTCATCCGCCGTGCGGTACGGGGCTTGGGGTCATCTGCAGTGGGAATCAATGGCCTGTGAGTCCGTGGATGCGTCGTGTCGGCCTGGCCGCAGGAGTGGTGGCGGCTGTGGTCGTCGTGCTCGTCGCCGCCTACTGGGGCATTCAGAGGCTCTGATTCGGTTGTGTCGGCGGGCGTCGGCAGCGCGTCGCGCGCTCATCGTGCGTAATCGATTGATTACGCTGCGTGTGTGATCTCTGTGATGGTCGGCAGCCGCGTCCAGCGTCCCGTGCCATCCGTGCTGCTCATCGGGCTGATCCTGCTGGTGGCGTCCCACTTGGTGGGGGCCCTGCACGGGCCGGGCTTCCTCGGCTCTCACCAGCCGTTCTCCGCCGTAGGTGTGGTGCAGTCGGCTGCCCCGGTCGAGGCGGAGGCGATTGGATCCGGCCACGGTCACGATCACGGTCACGACCGCGATCACGAAGTGCACGAGGACACCGTCGAGCACGCCGTGGACCGCGTCCGGTCCTCCGTTGACGGGCCGGCCCACGCCCCGCAGATCGAGGAGCCTGCCACCGGCCTGCTCGCCGCGAGCGCACCGCTCGGGCACGCCGCCGGTCCGGGGGTCGGTGTTCCCGACCCGGCAGGCGGCCGATCCGCATGTGCACTGCACTGCGTCTGGCGTCAGTAGGCACGACCCGCACGCCCTGACCGGGTCACGCCGCCAATGAACGGCGTCGGCCCGCGGTCCGGCGTGCCCGCGCGCCCCTGCACCGCCAGTACCGCGCCCGCCCGACCATCGGGCGCGAAGGAGCCGTACGTTCATGGACCCCACCCTGCTCGAATCCCTCGTCCCCGTCGGGGCCGACGTCCCCGTTCCCCCGATCGCCCGCCGCCCCGCCCACCTGGTGGGCAACACCCCCATCCTGTGGATCGACGAGCCGTTCGCCCCGCAGGGCCGCGGCTTCCACGCCAAGCTGGAAGGCACCAACCCCGGCGGTATCAAGGACCGCCCCGGCCTGCACATGATCCGCGAGGCACGGCGCCGCGGCGACCTCGTGCCGGGAGCGCCGATCGTCGAGTCCTCCAGCGGCACCCTCGGCCTCGGGCTCGCTCTGGCCGGGCTGACGTACGGCCATCCGGTCATCGTCGTCACCGACCCGGGCATGGAGTCGTCGATGGTCCGACTGCTCGGCGCACTCGGCGCGCATGTCGACCAGGTCGCCGCCCCGCATCCCGACGGCGGCTGGCAGCAGGCCCGCCGCGAACGTGTCGCCGAACTCCTGGCCGATGCCCCGGACGCGTACTGCCCGGACCAGTACCACAACCCCGACAACACGGCCGCCTACCGTCCGATGGCCGCCGAGCTCATCGCCCAGCTCGGGCGCATCGACGTCCTGGTGGCGTCGGTGGGCACTGGGGGACACTCCGCCGGCATCTCGGCGGGGCTGCGTAAGTCGTGGCCCGAGCTGAGGCTGATCGGCGTGGACACGGTCGGCTCGACGATCTTCGGGCAGCCTGCGGCGCCTCGGCTGATGCGCGGTCTGGGGTCGAGCATCCACCCGTCGAACGTGGACTACGAAGCCTTCGCCGAGGTCCACTGGGTGGCCCCGGCCGAGGCGGTGTGGGCGTGCCGTCAGCTGGCCCGTCGTCACTACGCGTCCGGCGGCTGGAGCGTGGGGGCGGTGGCGCTGGTGGCCGGGTGGGTGGCACGGACCTGTCCCGTCGGCACCCGGATCGTGGCTGTCTTCCCCGACGGTCCGCACCGCTACCTGGAGACCGTCTACAACGACGCCTGGTGCCGCGAACACGACCTCCTGGGCCATGAGCCTCCGCCGGAGCCCGACGAGATCGCCGAGCAGGACGAGTGCGTCGTGACGGCATGGACGCGATGCAGCCAAGTACGGGATCCGCTGGGGCGCGAGGCAGCCACGCGGCAGGCGGGCGTGCGATGAGGCGGCTGCGGGCCCAGGTGGCCTCCTTCGACCGTCCGGCCCGGCTGCTGATGGTGAACCAGTTCGCCATCAACCTCGGCTTCTACATGCTGATGCCGTACCTCGCCGACCACCTGGCCCACGGCCTCGGGCTCGCGGCCTGGGCGGTCGGCCTGGTGCTAGGCGTGCGCAACCTCTCCCAGCAGGGCATGTTCCTCGTCGGCGGCACCCTCGCCGACCGCTACGGCTGCAAGCCGATGATCCTTGCCGGGTGCGCGCTGCGAACGGTCGCCTTCGGGCTGCTCGCGGTGGCTGGCAGCCTGCCCGCGCTGATCGCCGCTTCGGCCCTGACGGGCCTGGCCGGGGCGTTGTTCAATCCGGCCGTGCGGGCCTATCTGGTGGCGGAGGCCGGCGAGGAACGGCGCGTGGAGGCGTTCGCCGCCTTCAATGTCTTCTACCAGGCGGGCATCCTCGTCGGCCCGCTCGCCGGACTCGCCCTGCTGGCCTGGGACTTCAGTGCGGTGTGCGCGGTCGCGGCGCTCATCTTCGGGGTGCTGGCCGTCCTCCAGGCCCGTGCCTTGCCGACCCGCCCGCCGAAGGACCGAGGCGCCGAGCCCGCGTGGCGTGCGGTGGCCGCCGACTGGCGCACCATCGCCGCCAACCGGCCCTTCCTGCTCTTCGCCGCCGCCATGTCGGGCTCGTACGTCCTAGCCTTCCAGGTCTACCTCGCCCTGCCGCTGCGTGCCCGCGAACTCTTCGGTGAGCGGACCGGGTTGGTGACGGGAGCGGTGTTCGCCGTCTCGGCTCTGGCCGCGCTGTCGGGCCAGCTGAAGCTGACGGCCTGGGCGAAGCAGAACCTGTCCGGGCCGCGGGCCATCGTGTACGGGCTGGTGGTGATGGGGGCGGCCTTCCTGCCGCTGCTGCCCAGGGCCTACGACGCCGTGGCCGGGGTGGCCGGACTGACGGTGTGCGCGGCGCTGCTGGCCTGGGGCGGGGCGCTGCTCTACCCGTTCGAGATGGACACCGTCGTAAGGCTCTCCGGCGACCGGCTGGTCGCGACGCACTACGGCGCCTACAACACAGCCTCCGGCATCGCGATCTCGCTGGGGAACCTGGCCGTCGGGGCGCTGTTCGACACGGGGGTGCGTTGGCTTCCGTGGGCGGTGCTGGTGGTCACCGGGCTTGTGTGCGCGGTATCGGTGGAGTGGCTGCACCGCACCGGGTGTCTCGCGGCGCGGCCGGCGCCGGTTCCGGCGCCGGGGTAGTCGGGGCCGCTGCACTCAGCGACTGCTCGTGCCGGCTCCTCCCGGAGGTCACCGCGGGCACTGCTCCAGGCAATGGGCGGTGTCCGCGACGGCGAACGCGGGGCCGAGGACCATGACGGCCGGCAGCACGAGTACGGTGGCCGTGGCGCAGCCGATCAGGACGGGTAGCAGGCGGCGGCCCTGTCCGGGGCGGGCGGCCAGGAGACGGCGGATGCGCTCGGCGGGGTCCGGGCCGCTCAACGCCAGTGTTGCGGAGCCCTCCGCCGGTGGGCCGACGGTGCACATCTCCAGCAGCGCGGAGGCAACCGTGCGGGACCCGTGGACGGCGGCGGCGTGATCGTCGGCGGCCATCTCGGACAGCCGCCGCACCTGGTGGGCGTAACCGCGTAGCGCACCGCTCCAGCCGACCGCCGCGGTCACGACCTCGGCGGCCAGGATCATGCGGTGGTGCGCGAGCCGCAGGTGTCCTCGCTCGTGCGTGACGGCGGCCGCCAACTGCTCCTCGGTGAGCAGATCCACGGTGCCTCGGCTGACGACAATCCGGTCCCGCCCGCGACCTCCCGGTACGCAGAACGCGGTGGGCTCGGCGTCGTCGAGGATGTGCACGTCGGCGAGCCCGCCCGCGCCCCGGCTGCCCAGGGCGTCGGTGATCAGCCTCGCCCGGTCCCGTTCCCGCCGCACGGCGAGGAAGCGGTGCGCCGCCAGGGCGGTGACCGCGGTGGCGGCCAGCAGGAGCAGGAGCACCGCCCCATCGGCCACGCCCTCGATGTGCCACGAGCCCGCGTAAGCGGCGTGCACCTGGGGTTTGCCCGCGTGGAACAGCCAGACGACGGCGTGCTCCCACAGGTCGTGCGCCGTCAGGACCAGGGTCGCGGTGATGGTGACCAGGAACGTGAACGCACAGGCGTGCCAGGCCCGCAGCGCGGCCCGGGGATGCCGCGAGGCCCAGGACGCCCGGGTCAGCACCCGGTCCCCGGCGAAGCCGAGCAGCGCGGCGTAGGCCAGCAGGGCGGCGATCACCGGCACGGCTCAGCCCCCGTCCGCCGGGTCAGGACCGGCCTGCGGCTCGTTCAGCGCGGAGCGCAGGGCCGCCGCCTCCTCGGCGCTGAGCTGCCCGGCGAACCGCACCAGGGCGCCCGCCCGGTCGGTGGAGGCGTGCAGGGCCTGACCCATCAGCTCTGCGGTGTAGTCGTCGGCGGTGCGGACGGCGGAGTAGCGGTAGGAGCGGCCCTGCCGGACCCGGGTCAGCCAGCCCTTCTCCCGCAGGCGCTCCGTGACGGTCATGACCGTGGTGTAGGCGAGCTGCCGCTGTTCCCCGAGGGCGTCCACGATCGTCTGGATGGCGACGGGCTCCGGGCTGCGCCACACCACCCGCATGATCTCGGCCTCCAGCTCTCCGAACGCTCTCACGCCCACTCCCTCCCAGGTCGGTCCGGCCGTGCGGCAACCAGTTTGCCGTACACCCATGAATTTCTACACGTCGTAGTAGATTTATTTCTACGCTGCGTAGTAGTTTGCGGATGTGGACGCCGAACCTCGCGCCTCTGCGCTGCCGAACGCTGCCCTTGCCCCCTCCGACCCCGACCGCTCCACCATCCTGCTGCGCCTTCCCGCCCCGCGAGTGAGCGAGGAGCCCGTCTCGCCTCCCGTGTCCGTGCGGTTCATGGACACGGAGCATCTGCGGTTCGTCGTGGGCGAGCAGCGCCGGCTCTTCCCCGACGGCTTCTTCTCCCGCCTGGGGCCCGGGTTCCTGACCGCGCACACCCGGACCTACCTCACCAGCCCGCATGCCGTGGGCTTCGTGGCCGAGGTGGACGGGGCGCCGGTCGGATACCTGGTGGGAGTCGTCGATCCGGCGCTGCACCGCCGCCATCTGCTGCGTGCGCATGGACCCGGGCTGGCGGTCCGGGCCGCCGCGGCCCTCGCCGTCCGTCCCGCCCTGGCCGTGAACTTCCTGCGGACGAGGCTGCCGCGCTACGCCCGCAAACTCCTGCCCGGCCGACGAGCTGGCGCCTCCGCCTCCGCTGCACCCGCGCCGCCCGCCGTGCACGACCGGGAGGCGGTCCTGGCGCATGTCGCGGTCTGCGAGGAGGCCCGCTCGTACGGCATAGGTGGCCAGCTGATGGAGAGGTTCGCGGACTTCGCCGTCGTGGCGGGCTGCACGCGCGTCTCGCTCGTCACCGCCGCAGGGCCTGCGGGAGCCGGGCCGTACTACGAACGGCGTGGCTGGGAGCGGCGCGCTGAGACCCACACGCCCGACGGCAAACACCTCCTCGTCTACGCCCGCCCCCTCGGCGCCCACCGCCCCGACCCGATCTGACGCCGCCGCACGTCCCCGAGCCCGTCCCAAAAAGGAACCGTCCCGCCCGTGAGAGCCCCACGTCGCACCCGCCGAGCCTCCGCCGCCGTCCTGCTCACCCTGGCGCTGACGGTCACCGGCTGCGGCAGCCCCGACGCGCCCCCGGCCCAGCTGCCCGACCAGAAATCCTCGCCCAGCCCCAGCCGCAGCACACCGCCCCCGCCGTCCGCGGACCCCGTGACCAAGGAGATCACCGTCGCGCAGTGGCAGCGCATGGTGGAGGCCGGCATGTGGCGTGAGGGCTGCCCAGCCACCCGCGAGACGCTGCGCCGCGTGGAGACCAACTACTGGGACTTCGAGGGTGAGATCCAGCGTGGCGTGCTCGTCGTCAGCGAGGACATCACCGCCAGCATCTCCCGGATCTTCACCAAGCTGTTCGACGCGAAGTTCCCGATCTACCAGATGCAGGGCGTCGAGGCGTACGACGGCGACAACAACGCCAGCCTGAGCGCCAACAACACGGCCGCCTACAACTGCCGCCGCCCGAACCAGATCAACGCCCCGGTCAAGGAGTCGCCGCACGCCAACGGCCGGGCCGTCGACATCAACCCCGTGCAGAACCCGTGGCAGGACCTGCGCTGCAAGTGCTGGTCCCCGGCCGCCGGCGCGAAGTACGCCGAACGCGTCCCGGGCAAGGGCGTGATAGTCAAGGGCGGAGTCGTCTGGCAGGCGTTCACCGACGAGGGCTGGGTCTGGCAGAACATCAAGGTGCCCGACTACATGCACTTCGACACCGGATACCCTTCGGCGCCGTTCACCGACCCGGCCACGCGGTGAACGAGGCCGCCGAGTCCCCCGTACGACATCACGAGCGTCGCAACCCGACAGCCCTACCGCACCGACATCCGAGGAGGCGGGCCCGTGAGCCTCAGGCCAGCTCATCGCCCAGGGCGCCGGGTGGCAGCCCTCGCCCTGCTCCTGGGTACGGTCTTCGCTCTCCTGCTCGTCGGCGCCGGCCCCGCCGCCGCACACGCCAAGGTGCGCTCGACGGATCCGGCCGCGGAGGCGGTGCTGAAGTCCGCGCCCACCCAGGTCACCATGACCTTCACCGAAGCCATGACGCTCGCCGAGGACTCGATCAAGGTCTTCGCACCCAACGGCAGCCGTGTGGACACGGGGACCACGGACCACGTCGGCTCCGACGCCGCGACCGCCCGGGTGGCGCTGCAGAGTGGTCTCGTCGACGGCACGTACACGGTGTCGTGGAAGGCGGTGTCAGCCGACAGCCACCCCATCGGCGAGGCGTTCGTGTTCTCCGTGGGCAAACCCTCGCCGACGAAGGCCGTCGCCGTCGACGCGCCGCCGGGCGGGGGTCTGGTGGGCACCCTGTACTCCGTCGCCCGGTACGTCGCCTACCTCGGTTACGTCCTAGCGGTCGGCGTCGGTGCCTTCCTGCTGGTGTGCTGGCCGGGCGGTGCAGGACGGCCCCGCCTGCGACGACTGCTCCAGGCCGGCTGGTCGACCCTGCTCCTGTCTGGCCTCGCCCTGCTGTTCCTGCGTGCTCCCTACACCTCCGGTGAGGGGCTCGGTCAGGCCGTCGACCTGACTGCCCTGCGCGCGACCCTCGACACAGGGCCAGGCTCGGCCCTGTTCGTACGACTCCTGCTGCTAGGTGGCGCCGGTCTCTTCCTGGCCGTACTCGCCGGCTCCATGTTTCGTCCTGACGGCGATCAGCCCGACGGGTCCGACACAGCGGACCGGCCGCTACTGGGCGGGCGCAAGCCAGGGCTGATCGGGGTAGGTGCGCTGATCGCCGTGGCGCTGGCCGGGACTTGGGCCGTCACGGGACATGCGGCGGCCGGTTCGCAGACGACTCTCGCGCTCGCGGCGGATGCGTTGCACCTGGTGGCCGTGGCGCTCTGGCTGGGTGGGCTGGCCGCACTGGTCGGCGTCCTCTTCCGTACCCCCGAGAGCGAGCGGGTGCCGGCGGAGGCAGTGGCCCGCTTCTCCCGGCTCGCGTTTGCCGCTGTGGTGGCCCTGGTCGTGACGGGCCTCTACCAGTCCTGGCGGCTGGTCGGCTCCCTGGACGCTCTGGTGTCCACTCGCTTCGGCGTTCTGTTGCTGCTGAAGTCGGCCGTGGTCGTGGCCATGCTGGGAGCGGCGGCGTACTCGCGCCGCTGGGCGGCCCGGCTGCGGGAGCCGGTCGCGGAGCGGGCGCCGGGGCGAGCGGCACGCCCGGCACTTGCTATGGCGGCGTCGCGCGCTGGGCGGTCCGTCCCCGCCTCGGAGGCGGAGGAGGCGGACGCTACCGAGACCGAGACCAGGAATGCCGCCGCTGGGCCAGGGTCGGGATCGGGGGACGGCACGGACCCCGACGGACTGACCCGGCGACTGCGACGCTCGGTCGCGGTCGAAGCCGTACTCTCCCTCGTGGTCCTCGCGATCACCACCCAGCTCACCGTCACCACCCCCGCACGCACCGAAGCAACCTCGGCGATCGCGCCTCCGCCCACGGCCGCAGTCGCTCAGCCCACCGCGGTCAGCCGCACGGTCCCCTTCGACACCGGCACCGACAACGGCTCCGGAAAGATCCTCATCACGCTCACCCCCGCGAGCACCGGCCGCAACGAACTCCAGGCCGTGGTCTACGCCGCCGACAACGGCGTCGCCTCCGTCCCCGAACTGCGCGTCACCTTCACCCACGCCGAGCGCGGCATCGGCCCGCTCGACGCCGGAATGAAGAACGTGGGCGGCTACTGGCGAGCCGGAAACCTCCAACTCCCCACGGCCGGAAAGTGGGAGATGGCGGTGACCGTCCGCATTTCCGACATCGACCAGGCCACAGTGACGACGACCGTCACAATCACTTGAGAAGGCTTCTGCTTTCCGAACGTGATCGTTTGATTGGGTCTGGGTAGGCGCGAACGGTTGCCGGCCGCGGGAGGAGGCCGAGCGGGTGCGGGTCGCGTCGGCCCCAGCCGAAAGCGCGCTTGAGTGGCCGGCCGACGCACGGGCAACAACGGTAGCCCTGGACCGGCCCTCGACAGCCGCGTAGCGAATTCGCCGTCCCGCTGCGCGTCTGCGTCCGTGATCCTATGCTGGCACCGAAACTTGAGACGATCTGGGGGGTATGTCTGATGGGGGCAGCAGGTGGGGGAACGTCCTTATTGAAGTCGGGGGTCAAGCGGCTCTTGGGGCGCGCTGGATTCGACATCGTGCGCAGCACCAACAACCTGGGGGGCGTCGACGACTTCCTGCCGTTCGAGGCAACGATGCGGGCTGCACGTGCGGCCGGTATGCCGGTCGGTGACTACCTGGACGAGGTGATGAACGGGACGCCTGGCGCCACCCAGTCCACCATCGACGAACTAGGCGCGCTCGGCGTCTTCGCCGCCAGCCCGAACACGGTGCTGGAGATCGGCCCCGGGTCCGGGCGGTACCTGGAGAAGACGCTGAAGGAGTGTTCACCAGGCCGCTACGAGATCTACGAGACGGCAGCGCCCTGGGCCGACTACCTGGTGGACACATTCGGCGTGGTCGCCCAACCGACCGCAGGAAGCAGTCTCGCCCCGACACCCGACGCCAGCATCGACCTCGTTCAGGCCCATAAGGTCTTCAACACCGTGACTTTCCTCTGTGCCTCCCGTTACTTCTTCGAGATGGCGCGCGTCACACGACCCGGTGGTCGGATCGTCTTCGACGTGATGACGGAGACCTGCCTGGATCCGGCCGCGGTACGCGCCTGGGCGTCGAAGGGCGGCGCGGGGCACGGCTCCTACCCGGCCGCCATGCCTCGCCAGACATGCGTGGACCTCTTCGCGACCGTCGGCTGCAGCCTGGAAGCCAGCTTCCTAGCGCCCATGGGTGTCGCCTCCACGGAGGTGCTTGTCTTCGGAAAGGGGGCTTGACCCTCAGAGGGCTTCCGGTTGCCAATCGGCGAGGCTGTGGGGGTCGAACAGGGTTGCTGGCCGGCTGATCTCCGCTGTGTCCGCGCATGAGGACAGGGGCCTCTTAAGCCTTCTGAGCGGCAGCAGCCCTCAACGGCGTCACACGCGCCCGGCCACCACGGGATGCAACTCGTCCGCCGCGTAGTCGTGCCTGTGCCTCCAACCGCCCGCAACCCGCGTGGCATCGGCGAGATGGGGGTGGCCGTCGTGGAGGTCGGTGTGCTCGTGCTCGACGTGCACCGGTTCCCGCGCCGGCCACAGCCGCACCGCCAGCACGGACGCCGCGAGGGCGATCCCACCGAGCGCGACCACGGCTGCCTGCAGCCCGGCCTTCGCACTGAGCCACCCCGCCAGCGGATACGTCAGCAACCAGCAGCTGTGCGAGAGCGAGAACTGGGCCGCGAACGCCGCCGTACGCTGCTCGGCCGGTGCCGAGCGGCGGACGAGTCGCCCGGTCGGAGTGAGCACCGCGGAGCACGCGGCACCGAACGCGGCCCATACGATCAGCAGCGCGGGCCAGCGCCAACTCCCGCCCGGCGCGGCGGTGATGGCCCCGAGTCCGGTGAACACGACGGTGAGCAGCAGTGCGGCGGGCAGCATCACGACCCGGTCGGAGACCCTGTCCAGGACGCGGGGCAGGACGAGGGCCACGATCATGGACCCGGCGCCGAACGCGCCCAGCGCGAGCGCCACCGCGCCCTCGGGCCGCCCAAGGAAGTCGCGTACGTAGACGACGGTGTTGACGATCACCATCGCGCTCGCGGTGGCGACCACGAGGTCGAGCGCGAGCAGGGCGCGCAGTTGCGGGACGGTGAAGAAGAGGCGGGTGCCCGCGGTGGCCTTGGCGTAGGCACCGCCCGTGCGCGGGGCCGGAGCGGTGACGGGCTTGGGGAGAACCACGCTGACCACGAGCGCGGCCGAGGCGAGGAAGCCCAGCACGGTGCCCATGAACAGCCAGTTGTATGTCATCACCGACAGCAGCGCTGCCGCGAGGGCGGGGGAGAACAGGTTCTCCAGGTCGTAGGCGAGGCTCGACATGGACAGCGCCCGCGTGTAGTCGCGCTCCTCGGGCAGCACGTCGGGGATGACGGCCTGGAACGTCGGCGTGAACGCGGCCGAGGCGGACTGGAGCAGGAAGACCAGGACGTACACCTGCCAGACCTGGTCCACGAAGGGCAGCATCAGTGCGACCCCGGCGCGTATGAGGTCGGCCGACACCATCAGTGCCCGGCGCGGTATTCGGTCGGCGACCGCGCCGACGGCCGGTGCGATCGCCACGTACGCCACCATCTTGATCGCGAGCGCGGTGCCGAGCACCGAACCGGCCTCGGCGCCCGCGATGTCGTATGCCAGTAGCCCAAGGGCCACGGTGGCGAGGCCGGTGCCGACCAGGGCGATCACCTGGGCGGCGAAGAGGTGGCGGTAGATGCGGTTGCGCAGGACGGCGAGCATGCGGGCGGCTCCTGGGAGGGGCGGTCCGGGCGGTCTGGTCCGATGGGCCTCGACGAGTGTAGCCATCATGTGCGCACCTGCGCACATGATGGCTGGAAGTCGACGGGACGCGGCTGGACCCCCCCGCCCTTGCCGTGTGGCTCTAGGCTGACCTCATGCCTGAAAGCCACCCCGTCTCACTTGCGGCCGATGCGCATCTGCGCGCTCCGGACAGCGCGCGGCTCGCTGAAGCGACCGGGGTGTTCGCCATGCTGTCGGATGCCACCCGCTTGCATCTGCTGTGGCTGCTGGCGCAGGGCGAGTCGGACGTCGGTTCGCTCACCGAGCACTGCGACGCCTCGCGCACCGCGGTCAGCCAGCACCTGGCGAAGCTGCGGCTCGCCGGGCTCGTGGATACCCGTCGCGAGGGGCGGCACATCTACTACCGCCTCAGCGACGGGCATCTGCGCCGCTTGGTCGTGGAGGCACTCAGCCATGCGGACCACCGGGTGAGCGGGAAGGCGCCACACGACTGACCCGGCGGACATGCCAGGGCCCTCGCATCCCGATGTGCCCGGGAATGCAAGGGCCCTCGAAGCGAGCTCCGATTGCTGCCGGCTTACTGCTGGGCGCTGCCCCGGCGGCGCACGACGGCAAAGCCCACTGCCGCGGCCACTACGACGATCGCCGCGACGATGCCGGTCCAGGCACCGGCCGACAGCCCACCGTCGTCATCCTTCTCGGTGTCGGCCGCCTGCGGGGAGGGCGAGGCGTCCGTTTCTTCGGCAGTCGCTGTCGGCGTCGGCGCGGCGGAGGGGCTCTCGGACTCGGTGGGCGAGGGGCTGACCGGCTTCGCGCCGGGTGCGGCGGCCTTCAGCTCCAGGACGGGAGCCTCGTTGCCATGGCCGCCGCCACTGGCCTCGCCCAGCTCGATCCAGCGGTCGACCTTGCCGTCGCTGTAGGTCTGCAGCGTCTTGAAGGCCAGCTCCTTCGCGTCCGGGAGCTGCCGGACGACGACCGAGTACTCGGCGTCCTCGCCGGTCTTCACGGCCGGGCCCTTGACGGTGTAGCCGTCGTCGTTCGCGGTGAACTTCCAGCCCTTGGGGCCTTCGCCGTACGTCACGTCGGCGGGCGCGATGCCCTCGGGCAGGACCACCCGCAGCTCGGTGATGCCGGCTGTCGCGGACTCCGACTCGGCCACGAAGGTGAGCTCGACGTTCTCGGCGAGGGCCTGCGCCTTGTCGGCCTCGACCTCCACATGGGCGGCGGCCGGGACAGCCGTGAGGAGGAGCAGGGCAGTTGTCGCGCCCAGCGCGAGGGTCAGGCGGCGCGCGGTGCGGTGTGTGGTCTTGGCGGCACGGAACATGGATGTCTCCAGGCGTGGGGGAGCGCGGGGCGGCGGTGTCATTCGGAACGACCGCCCGGCATGGTCAGTTGGCGAGAGTGAGACCCGCCTGGGGAGGCCCCCTCCGTACCACCGTGTACGCGAGCACCGCCTCGTCGGGCGGTGGCCGCTCCAGCCATATGAGGGCGCGCGCCGGCAGCCCTTGCTCCGCCGCCGAGGCGGGGCCGTCGCCGAGCAGTGCACGGGTCGTGGCGATCCGGGCGCGGGCCGCGTCGACGGTCGTCGTCAGACCGCGCGCCAGTGACCAGCAGACGGTGTCCGCGCGGTGCAACAGCACGGCGACGAGTACGGCCGCTGCGGCATGTACGGCCGTCATGGCCAGCGAGTCGTGCGGGCGCTCGTGCCATGCCTGGTGGGCGCCGGCCGCGTGATGCAGGTGCCCCGGCATGGCCATGGGTGCCGCTACGGCGTCTGCGTGCTCAGCCATCAGCCACAGATGCAGCCCCGCCTGCGCCGCCCCGCACGTCACCACCACCGTGGCCAGCGAACGGGGCCGCCGCGTACCGACGAGACCGACCCCGAACAGCACCAGGGCCGCCAGCGCACTCTGCCGCCACGGCGCGGGCCCCTGGGCAACCAGATGGTGCGCGCTCACCCCGAGCACCGTCCCGACGACGGCGAACACGGCCGCCCGCAAAACGGGAAGCGGCGCGCGGCGCGACGGCGTACGGAGTGAGCTGAGCATGGTCATGGCCCGCCCATCATCGAACATCGCTCACCTCGACCGGAGGCCGGATCCGCAAAGAGGCGTCTCGTCCAGAATTCCGGCATTCGCTTTGTGTACGCCGGTCGTTCGCAGGGCGGGCCTTGTATGGTGCCGGCCCCTCGTGCGGCGCCGCCCCCCTCATACGGCTCGGGCCCTTCATACGGGCAGGGCAGCAATGCCGTATTCGCACCAGGGTTCGCACGCGATGCGCCATGATGGTCGGACATGACCGGCCCCATCGCACACGCCCGCACCGCGAACGGCACCGCCGCCCGCGCGGTCGGCTTTGCCCTGGCGGCCGTACTCCTGGCCGCCGGACTGCACCACGCCGCGACGGACTCCTCCCTGTCCTGGCCCGCGCTCGGAATCGCGGCGATCGTGCTCGCGGCGTGCGCGTACCCCGCCTTGCGCACCGGCGCCGACCGCGCAAGTGCCCTCGCCCTGGCCGCCGTACAGGCATTCCTGCCCGCCTGGCTGGAATTCACCGACACCGAGATTCCGGCGCCGGCACTAGACGACCACCTGCGGATGCCGTCCGCCTGGCATCACAACCCGCTGGCCATGGCAGCGCTGAACTTCCTCGCGGCCTTGGCCCTGATCCACCTCTTCCGCAGCGCCTCCGGGCTGCCTGCCCGCCTGTCGTACGCCGTCGCAGCCACCACGCGCCGCTGGTGGGACCGTCTGCTGTACGTCATCGGCCTGGTCCTGCGTCTGACGCGCACCACTGCCCTGTCGCAGCCGCCCTGGTCTCCGCTGCCCGCCGCGGCACTCCCACGGCCACACGCGCTCACGGTCCTGCTGTACCGCGCACAGCCCTGCGCGCCATAGCCCGCACGGCACTCCACCGCACCAACACCTCTACCGCATGCCTGACTACGGCGTGCCTTGATCGACACTGGAGTGTTCGTCGTGTCCGCACATCTCGAAGCACCGGCGCTGGCTGCCTGGAACAGCCACGCAGTCGACCTCGCCCATTCAGTCCTGCGTGCCGACCAGCCGTACGCCCCTCCGCAACCCGCCGATGACAACGACATCCTCGACTTCTTCACCTCGGCGCAGACGATCCTCGGCATCGTGGCCGCGCTGATCGCGGCCGTGTTGCTGCTCTCCTTGTCGTGGCCGAGCAGGCGTAAGGGCCGGGACGAGGGAGAGGGCCGGGAAGAAGGGAAGGACCAGGAAGAGGGCCGGGAAGTGGCGGGGTAGGCGGGGCGGTAACCCGAGCGCGCAGCTTCGCAACGTGCAGCCGCGAGACCGTCCGTGTGAGGGCTGCGGCTGCGGGGCTCCGGGCCAGCAGTACGGCCTGCCGTCCTGGCCTAGGTGAGATCCACATGCTGGTGCTGGTGAAGCCGGCGCCAAGGCTTGGTCAGCGCCCCAGGGTTGCCTCCCGGGCAGCGCGTGCCCAGACGGCCTGCTGGCGGGTGGTGAAGCCCATGCGGTTCCAGTGGAAGAGGATGTGTCTGGCCAGGATGCCGCGCAGCCCGAGCTGAAGGTCGCCCGCACGTGCTGCTGCGCCCAGGGCTTGTGCGCCGTGCTCCATGCTGGTGACCCAGGCACGCAGAAGCATCAGGGGCCCGTCACAGAGTGCTGGGCCGGCGTCGAGCATCAGGAGCCGGCGTAGCGCTCCCACCATGCCGCTGACCTTGTCGGGGGACATGTCTGTGGGCAGGGGCCGTCTGGCTTCGGCCTGCCCCCACACGTCTCCCTGTTCGCCCCACTCCAGCCCAGCGGCGCGCAGGAACAGCGTGGTGACGAGGAAGGAAGTCTCCTTGGGCCCGAGGAACTCCCCAGGGGCGTCGGTGACGTGCTGGTAGTAGCGGAGCACGCCGACGCTGTCGGCGTGGAACAGGGCATGGGCGAGCCTCATGCCGCGCGGGCCACCGAACGCGACGGATTCCGGTTCGTACAGGGAGGGCCACCACCAAGTGGCCGCACCGCAGGACAGGGCGTTGTCGAGGGCTTTGGAGACGTGCTCGACGGTGTCCTCGGTCCTCGCCCCCAGGGCCAGCTGGACGCGTAGGCGCCAGCAGGGGTACTTGCGCACGAACCACCATGCTGCAACCGGCCAGGTGTTCAGGGCTGACAGGAGATGGGTGCGGAAGGCGCGATCTGCGTTGGGATAGTCGGCAAACTCGATGTTCACCTGATGCCAGTCCGTGGGTGGGGTGCCGAGTGCGGCCCGGCCGGCGGCGCGGTAGCGCTCGACCGCCTCGGCTAGTCGGGCAGGGGTCGTGCCGGCTCTGGCAGCTGCTTCTTTGACAGGCGTGCCGGTGAGGACGGACAGCACCGCGTCCTCCAGCACGCCGGGGTCTTTGTGCTCCACTTCACTCCTCAGCACAAGAGCAGGCAGCTGTCCCATTCAGTGGCGGGCTCGGAACCCGGTACGGCGCCTTGGCATGCCAGGGCTGCCCCTGCCGCTCCTTCGAGAAAGCCAGGTTCCTTGGGAGGGCTGAGGGCGAGGAAGCGTTCGCGGAGTACGGGGAGTCGGTCGGTGAACGCGGTGGGTGTCTCGGCGTCCTCGGCGACGCGTTGGACGGTGCGTAGCAGGCCGCCGACTCCGTGGCACAGGCCGCGGGTGGTGAGTTGGTTGAGTTGAGGCGGGTCGGCCAGGCAGTAGAGGAGGGCGCGTTCAGCCATCCGCTTGCGGTCGGCGTCGGCAAGAGCCATTGCTGCAAGCTGCTGTGCGCGAGCCAGGCCGGGAGTCCCGTAGCACCAGGACGGTGCGGTTGGCTGTACGGGTGCGTGGCCTGTCTCAGTGATCCAGCGCGGCCAGCGGGTCCCGCGGTGGTCGCTGTGGCGGATGCGGTCGAGCCAGCCGCAGATGCGGGTCATGGCGGTGTCGTGGTCGGTCACGGTGACTCCGTGGCGCTTGGCGAGGGCGAGGAGGGCGAGCGGGCCGGTGATGCCGTGGGCGAGACCGGCGTTGGCATGACCGCCCGGCGTTGCCGACTTATCGCTGGCCGGGGCGTGTCCGACCCACCAGCCGGGGAGCGGCTCGCCCTTGGGCCCGGCAACTGGTTCGGTGAGCCGGACCAAGTACTCCAGGACAGCCTTCAGCTCGTCACTGTCCGGTCGGCGGCGCAGCAGGAGGGCGCCGAGCCCTGTCAGGCCGCGGAACAGGTCGTACTCGGCGAAGCCGGCATGGCAGCCCTGGTCGATGCGGGCGTGGGCGGAAGCCAGACGGCGGCGGGTGTGTGCGGCGACGACGTCGTCCAGTGTGTGCAGGGCTTCGGCATAGCGGTCGCTGTCGGAGGCGGCGAGGTGCAGGACGTACGCCATCGCGGGCGCGCCAAGGAACAGGCTTGCATCGTCTCCGTCGATCAGAGGGCGAATGGCGGCGAGTCGCCGGTGTACGGACTGCCATAGGGCGAGCCCGCGCCGGGCTCGTTCTATGTGGAGCAGGGTGATGCCGAGGGTGCCGTGCGCGAGGGACTGCCGGGTGGCCAGGCCGGCGTCGGGGGCAGTGGTCACCGCGGGGCTCCTTGGTTGCGGGCGGTCCAGGACAGGGCGGCGGCGCGGGCGAGGCGGCGGCAGGTGGCTTCGCCGTCCGGGGCGATGCCGGCAACGCGGTTGTGGTGCATGTGCAGTAGGGATGGCAGTACGGCGGCTGGGTCGGCACCGTTGGCTTTGAGGGCCTGGTGGTAGGCGGTGAGGGTGTCTCGGCGCAGGGCCCACGTTGTGGCGACGTAGGCGCTGTCCGGCAGGGACTGCAGGGAGGCGCGGTCGGGGTCCGGGGTGATGAGACGGATCGCCGTGGTGAGTACGTCACGGGGTGCGGGGTCGCCGTCGTTCTTCAGGAGGTTGGCCGTGAGCCATGTTCGGCTGTCTGCGGGTGAGCCGAGGAAAGTGTCGGCGATGTCCACGAAGCTGGCGGCGGTGACTGCAGGCCGCAGGCGATCGGGGATGGGAAGGGCCATCTGCGCGAGGGCGGCGGCGGAGTCCGCGGCGAAGAACCGTTCGGCGGCCTCCAGGACGGTGCCGGTGCCGTAGCGACCCGTCTCCGGCTCGTCGGTGTCCCATTGCACGCGCTGGATCAGGCCCTCGGCGCGTAACTCTGCGGCCCACGCGGCGACGCGCTGTGCGACGTCACCGAAGGCGTGCGGGTCTGACAGGCGGAGCCGCAGTCGCAGGTGGGCGTCGGGGTCGGCGTAGCGGGTGAACCACCAGTTCGGCCCCTCGGCTCCCCAGTCGCTCAGCAGCCGCGGCAGGTGGGTGGTCAGCACCTCCGGCACGCGGTCGGAGTTGCCGTACAGCTTGAGGTACGCCCACTCGCTCGCGCCTGGTATCCGGCCGGAGGTGCGGCTCACCACGGTCGTCGTCCGGGAGAGGGGCGTGGGGGTGGGTGGCTGGTCGGTGGCGAAGGGCACGGTGATCTCGTGCGAGCGTCCCACCCAGCCGAACGCTCTCTCCGGGGGCGCCTCGTGCAGCACCACCGTTCCGTTTCGGTCCAGTTCGGCCTGAAGGAGCTGGACGTGGGCGGGGATGTCGAGGTCCAGGCGCAGCCGTTGGTCGTCGCTGCCGACGTAGACGGTGCGCGGCACGCCGTAGCGGATGCGCCAGTCGGTGAAGCGGAAGGCCCAGTTGTCTCCGCCGAGGTCTCGGGCGCGTAGTCGCCAGCACGCGGCGGACAGGATGGTGCGGCCGACGCGCACTTCGGGCAGGAACGGCAGTTGGGCCGCCGCGCCCCAGACAAAGGGGAGGAGGACCGCGGCGTGCGAGCGGTGCAGTTCGCACACGAAGCGGACCAGTGGGTGGGTGGCGTTGGCGAGTTCCACGGCGTTCATGACCGACGGTTCGATCGGTCGACCGGTGGCCAACTGCACCAGGTACAGGCGTTGGGAGTCGGCGACGACGCCGAGGTCGTCCAGGTCGAGTGTGGCGTGCGGGTTGTGCTCGCTGACGGACAGCACGTTCGGCACGACGGCAGGGGCGCGGGCGACGTTGTACGTGGGCAGCCGCAGCGGCGGGCTGGAGATCTGGCCTCGGGCGGCGTCGGCGGTGAGCGTCGGCAGGTCGGCGTACGCGGCGGTCATCCGCTCCCGGTCGGGTCGCTCCAGCATGGTCAGGAAGCGGCCGGTGGTGGTGCCGGCCGCGAGGGAGAGCCCGGCCGTGCTCAGGGCGAACCGGCCGCGCTCCAGGTCCTTCAGGGAAGGCGACAGCACGGTGAAGCACAGTTCGACGTGCGCGGGAACCTGGTCGGGCTCGCCGAGGGACAGCGCCTGGATGTCCTCCTCGCTGAGGACGATCTCGCGCTGGTCGTTGAGGGCTGCGTTCTGGGCGAGGGCGAGGAGGTATTCGTCGCGACGGCTCGTTGTCAGCACCGGGCGCTTCAGGACCGTCCCGCGGTAGCCGACTGGAAAGCCGAGGCCGGTGTCTGGGTCGCTGAGGTCACGCAAGCGGACGATGGCGCCCATGCTGTAGCGCTCAAGGAACCGCGCCTGGTAGTCGTTCCAGGCCGGGGAGCCGTTCGGGTATGGCGTGATCCGGGCCATGACCTCCAGGGCGCGCTCCGCCTCACGGGTCACGATCTCCGGCAGGACGATGTTGCAGTCGGGCCGTAGATTGACGACCAGGGTGCGGTCCGTGATGCCAGTGAGGGCGGTCATCCTTGCGCCGGCCTGTGCACGGAGAGACTTTTGGTTGTCCAGTGGGCCGCTGTTGTGGGCGGTGAGGAGTGTGCGAATCTGCCGCAGCTTCCTGGCCGTGTCAGAGGCGGCTTCGGCTGTTTCGAGCTGGTCGACCAGGTGACCGAGTGCGTCGTCGCACGTCATAGGGGCGTGCAGGCTGCTCAGAAGCACCCGGTGCTCGACAAGGCTGCGCAGCATGTCCTCGATCACAGGCGGGGTCTCGGGATAATCGCTGGACAGCTTGGCCGTGAGGTCGCCGACCGTGATGGGCGTACGGGCCAGAGCCAGTACCGCTTCGACGGCCGGGGTGCGCCGTAGCCGTGTATCGGTGGGGCCGTCAGCGTCGCCCGGCTGGTGTTGCACAGTGATGCTGCCCCCGTGCACGGTGCAGGTGGGGTCGGCGATGACATGCAGGTGCCGCACCACCTCCAGGTCGCGTTCCAGGACGGTGATGACGTCCTTCAGCCACACCGCGTCGGCGCACGCGAAGGCGCGGTGTTCGGCGCCCCACTGGACTCGGGCTGTACGCCCGACACGTATAGGGGCGGGCCCGGCGAACAGCCCGAACGGCGTGGCGCGGTGCTGCATCCGCAGGAGGTAGCGGGCCAGGGAGACAGCTGTGCGCCTGATGATCCGTGGTCGCCGGGGTTCTCCGCCGAGCACCTTGCGGACAGTGTCGGCAAGGAGGGGGGTGGCGACCTCGATCGCAGCGGCCACGGTGTCATCCGTCCAGACCTGGGCGATCCACTCCTGCAACCGGTGCACGTCGGCGGACGCGTCGCCGTACAGATCTGGCCAGGGAGGCAGCGTCGCCGTCAACGGGAACACCGAAGCTCTGATCACTCCCGCGTCAATAGCGCGATACATGGGACATGCCTCCTTCATCGTCACGACGGTGTGGGGGCCGGACCGGCAGGGAGCCTCGGCCCGGCCCCCGCGCGGCGGGTCAGCCGCCGATGCAGGTGCTGTTGGAGCAGGCGGACTGGCAGGTGGAGCCGCAGTTGTCGCTGGTGTCGTTCAGCAGCGAGCTGAGGACCGGGGCGGAGGCGACGGTCTCGATACGGAGGTCGAAGTCCGAGTCTGCGGCGGCCCCGAAGTCCGTGGCGGCCTTCAGGGTGGTGCCTGTGTTCTGCGGTGCCATCGCGTTCTCCTCGTCTGCAGAGGTGTGTGGATGTGTCTTACGCCCTGATCGCAACGCGGGCGGCGTCACGGCCAGGAGATGGTGATCCGCGTGTGCAGCCGGTCGATGACGCGGCCTGCGGGGAGTTGGTCGTCCGGGGTTCCGGCCGGGTGGACCTCGATGTGCGCACGGTGACCGCGATGGGCGCGGTCCCAGGTCTGGACCTCCTCGACCAGGCGCTCGGCGACGGCCTTGCCCTGCGGCCCGTGGCCGACCGCGCCCAGCTCGAACCGGTCGGGGTCGTCGGTGGCGCGGACGGTGCGGTAGGCGAAGCTGTCGCCATCCACGAGGGTCGGCACGCCGAGCGGCGAGGCGGAAGCGACCAGGCCGCGTTGCCGGGCGGCGGGCTTCGCCGCCATCAAGGGGAGGTTGTCCAGGGCGGTCGTCAGCCACAGGTCCAGATGCTCGTTGGACTCATCGCCTGCGAGCGTCACGCCGGACCACGCCTCGGCGCCCGTGGTGCGCAGCGCGGCACGCAGGGCCTGGGTGTCGGGTTCGGGGTGGCCGTCCAGGCGCAGGGCGATCTCCTCGCCGTCCGTGTCGTGGATGACAGCCAGGCGCACCCGGTTCTCGCCGGCGCCCTGCATCGGCACGAAACCGCACAGCTCGAACCCGTCGCTGACCAGACGCTCGCCGTCGCGGACGAAGGCGATGGTGCGCGTCATGCCGCGCATCCGCAGCGGGACGACGAGCCGACCGCCTTCCTTGAGTTGGTGGATCCAGGTCGGCGGGATGTCGGCTGCTTGCACGGTGACGAGGATGCGGTCGTACGGCGCATGGCCGGGCGCGCCGTGCTCTCCGTCGGCGGTGATCACGGTGACGTTCCGGTGACCGGTCGCCTTGACAAAGTCCTTCGCACGCTGCGTGACATCGCGGTCGATGTCCATCGTGATGACGCGGCCGTGCTCCCCCACCAGCTCGGCGAGATAGGCCGCGTTCACGCCGCCGGAGCCGATCTCCAGGACGCTCATCCCCGGCTGGATATCGGCCTGCTCGATCTGCATCGCCTGGATGCGCGGAGCGGACACCGAGCTGATGTCCACGCCTGTGGCGTCCGTCTTCGTCACAGCGGCGTACTCGGCGTCGTAGGTCCTGGCCATGTCCACCTCGGGAGTGGCCAGGTGCCGGGGGACCGAGCGGAACGCGGCCACCAAGCGGGGGCTGCGTGCGGCGCCCAGTTCGATCAGCCGCTGCACCATCGCGTCGCGCAGTTGCTGGTCGGGCACAGGGGCACTGTCGTGGTTCCGGGTCGTCATGTCGGGGACGTCATCCACGAGCGTTCTCCTTCTCGGCGGCGTGCGCCGATGGGTTGGGGGACGGGCCGTACAGAGGGGCGGAGGCGAGTCAGGCGACCCGCGCCGGAGTAGTTCGTTGCGGCTGGCCCGCTCCCGCTGTGACCTGTCGTTTTGAGGCCAGGGAGAGCCTTCAGTTCGAACAGCGGGAGCGGGGTTTGAAGGCTCGCCCAGAGCGCGGCCGACTTCCTACGCGATGTGGGCGGGCGGTCTGTGGAGTGGCGCGCTGGTGGGCCACTGGCCGTCGGGGTAAGTCTGCGCGAGCGAGGAGCTGGGGGCGCGCTGCCTGCGGATGGCTCGCTCGCTCATCGTCCAGTGGAGCTGTTCGAGCCTGAAGACGCACCGCTGGCACGCGAAGAGGGGAAAGGCCCTGTCTGCCACAGTGATGTCGCCGATCTCTGCTACCGGAACGCCGGTTTGTTCGCACCTGAAGCAGCTTCCGTTCTGCCAGTCGAAACGGCCCCACAACTCACCCGGCCTCAAACCCATGTCCGACCGCCTCCCGGGAGATGCGGCCTCGGGTGGCCGCCGACGAGGGGCAGAAAGGTGACGGGACGTGCGTGCCACACGAAGGAGTGCGGTTCTGCTGCGAGTGGCAGCGTGAAGTCTGCTCCCTGCTTCAGGGCGGAGGCGGCGTCACGCCATCCCTGGTCACGTAGGTCCACGAGCGGGTCGATGAACGCCGGTTCGACGGCCGAGGCGATGATGCGGATCTGGATTCGGGCCCATCGGACAGCCGAGGCAGGGGTCGGCCGCGCGGTCGAGCTGATGCGCCGGCCGTCGGCGTGACGCCACTCGCACCAGAAGCCTGGTTCGGGACCGAAGGCGGCACGCGCATGCGCGGGCGAGCGGTGAAGCAGCATGGGGTGGTTAGGGCGCATGGCCGTCTTCCTCCGCGTACACCCACAGCAGACGGCGGGTCAGGCTGGCCAGGTCCCGCATGAAGAAGAAGGCGCTGAAGGCCGGGGTCTCCTTCGTGGGCCGCTCGGACAGCTTCAGCAGCCTGTATGCCTGTCTGCACAGGTCCCTGACGGCGGGGTCCTCGTCGGCGCCCAGCTCCTGGCCGAGAAGCAGGCCCAGCTGCTCAATGATGGCCGCCGTCCTGGCGTTGATGTCCTCGCGGGTGGAGGTGCTCAGCTCCATCTTCAGTGCGGCGTCGGTGCTGTCCCCGATCAGCTCCGTGTCGATGGACAGGCAGTCGACGGCTGGAGCCTTGCGTTCGTCGGGCACGGTGGCCATCACGCATCTCCCCTCCGTACCGCAACCAGGGCGGCTGCCTCGGTTGCTCGGTTCGCAGACGAACGTAGAGCGGCCGTCACCCAAGTCCCAAGGAGATTGCGCGAGTTTGCAGCAAGCCGATTGACGGGCTCGAACGCCTCCTCGACCATCATCGTGTCGCGCAAACCCGAGCAAGGCAGCAGACAGGAGAACGACCATGAAGCTACGGTTCCTTGGTAAGAACTCCACGGTCGGCGACTGCCCGACCCTGTACGCCACAGACCGGGACACCTACCTCGTCCAGGGCTGGAAGATCTTCGCGAACGACCTGTTGATGCAACTCGACATCTCCGAGGGGGAGACGGCGGTGGAGGTGCCCACGGAGCTGTTCGAGCACCTCACGAAAGACGGCCTGCCGGCGGGGGAGATCAGGCGTCTCGAAGACCCGATCATGATCCTGACGCCGGGGGGTACGTTCGTCGTTCAGGGCCGCGAGGTGACCAACCCCGAGGCTCTGGCCCAGATGGAGATTCCGGACTACGAGACCGTGGTCGAGGTCCCCAAGGCCGCGATCACCGCCCTACTGGAGGAACCGCGTGGAGCTGATCTCCAGCGCCGAGCGCAACCAGCTCTTTGAGAGCTTCGCGCAGGACGCATTCCATCTGGAGCTGCGGGACGACTACTCCGTCCCCGACGAGGACAGCCCGTTCACGAGCTGGCTGCGCGGTGGGACCGTCGACTACTCCTACATGGAACCGTGGGCGCAGCTCATTCGACGCGTCACCGGGGAAGGGAAGACCGTCCGGCGCGTCCGCGTCGTCACCGAGCCGCACACTCCCTACATCCAGTGGGAGTACGCCACCACCGCCCTCAACGAGGAGGCCGGCGAGGAGATTCGCTGGCTACCCCGACACCGCTTGCCGGAGGGCATCGCCTTCCCTGTGGGAGGCAACGACTGGTGGCTGTATGACGACCGCCTTCTCGCCGTAGGCCACTTCGACTCCGACGGCAGAGTGCTCGGGTCGGAGATCGTCGAGGCCCCGGACACCGTGGCCGAGTGCGTGCGCCTGCGGGACTTGCTGTGGTCCGCCGCCGTCCCCCACCCCGAGTACAAGCCCTGACCGACCCGTGACGACGCAAGTAGAAGAGGCACTGCAAGCGCTCGGTGCCCGGCTGCGCGGCTTCCGCAAGGACGCCGGCTTCACCAGCGGCCGGGCATTCGCGCGTGCCACTTCGTGGCAGGAGTCGAAGGTCTCCCGCATCGAGAACGGCAAGCAGCGCCCCAGCGAGGACGACATCCGCGTCTGGTGCGAGATGACCGGCCAGGGTGACCAGCTGGGGGACCTGGTCGCGATCGTCCGTCATGTCGACGAGCTGTGGCTTGAGTGGCGCCGACAACTCCAGACCGGCGTCGAGAAGCGGCAGCGCCAAGCCATTCCGGTGTATGCCAGAACCAAGGTCTTCCGCATCTGGCACCCCACGGTCGTCTGGGGAACTCTCCAGACCTCCGAGTACGCCGCCGAGGTCTTCCAGCAGGGCGTCAGCTACTACGAGATTCCCAACGACGCCGAAGCGGCCGTGGCGAAGCGCCTGGAGCGGCAGCAGTACCTGTACCAAGGGGATCGCATATTCAACGTCTTGCTCGGCGAACAGGCCCTGTACACCAACTTCGGCGGCCCGGAAGTGATGAGAGGGCAGCTTGACCGCCTCCTGGCCGTGATGAGGCTCCCTCGCCTCAGCCTGGGCATTGTTCCCAGGTCGGCGCCAACCTCCATATGGCCGGGCAACGCGTTCTCGATGTTCGATGACCGGCTCGTCCTCGTCGAGACCTACTCAGCGGAGCTCTCCGTCACGCAGCCCCGAGAAATCGAGCTGTACACCAAGGCGTTCGCCCTCTTGAAACAGTCAGCAGTCTACGGCACCGCCGTCCGAGACCTCATCTCCACAGCGATCCAGCACTTCGATCAGATGCCGAGCGACTAGGAGAGCGCACCATGCAGCCCATGACCCCGAACTGGCGAACCAGCTCCTACACAGAGACACAGAACTGCGTCGAAGTGGCCGACAACGACCCTGAGCACGTACTGGTTCGGGACACGAAGGCGCGCGGTCGGGGAGTGCTGGCCGTCCAGCGAAGCAGCTGGGCGGCATTCGTTGAGTACGCCACGAAGGCGTAGCGCCGGATCGGGTGGGGGCCGTTCACAGCTTCTCAGGACGGAGCCCCATCCAACTTTGGGGCGTTGTCTGTCCCTTTTTAGTACGGCCTCTATTAGGACTCCGTTAGGTCTTCCTGCCGGGCCTGTTTGGGAGCATGTTGGGTGTGTGGACGCACATGAAGTGAACCGTGTCCGGGCGGCGTTGGCGTTCTTCGTCGCTGATGTGTTCGCGTCGGTGCCGCGGAGGGACCAGCGGGCCAAGGGTGACTGCTATCTGCGGGGACTGATGGTGGACGGCCGCCGCAAGTCCATCCAGGCGATGGCCTCGCGGCTGCCGGACGGCAACGAGCAGAACCTGCAGCAGTTCGTGAACCAGTCGACCTGGGATCCCATGCCGGTGCAGCGGCGGATCGCCGAGCGGATGCTGCCGCTCATCCGCCCGGTGGCCTGGGTGATCGACGATGTGTCCGTGCCCAAGGACGGGAGGATGTCGGTCGCGGTGGCGCCGCAGTACTGCGGCGCCTTGGGCAAGCGGGCCAACTGCCAGGTCGCGGTCAGTGTCCACGCCGCGACCGACACCGCCTCCTGCCCGCTGCAGTGGCGCCTGTTCCTGCCCCGGGAATGGGCCTCGGACGCCGGCCGCCGGACCGTCACCCGCATCCCACCCGAGGTCACACACCGCGAGAAGTGGCGCCTGGCCCTGGACATGCTCGACACGCTCGCCACCTGGGGCATGAGGCCGCCGGCCGTGGTGGCCGATGCGGCCTACGGCACCAACGCCCACCTGCGGACCGCGCTGTCCGAGCGAGGACTGGCCTACGTCCTGGCCGTCCGCTCGGATGTGAGCGCCCACCCCTTCGACGCGAAACCCGTGGCCCCGGCCCGCAACGGGCCCATCGGCTGCTGGCCCCAGCCGCGCTACCGGCAGGCCGCGCCGTCAATGGCAGCCCTGGCCGCCGACCTCGGACAGGAAGCATTCACCCCTCTTACCTGGCGCAACGGCTCGCGAGGAGAGTTACGCTCCCGCTTCGCCGCGGTGCGTGTCCGCCCGGCCGGCAAGGCCGTCGAGCGTCCGATCAAAGCCGCCGCCTCGGCCGAACAGGGCTGGTGGGACGGGGTCCTGCCGGACTGCTGGCTGCTGATCGAATGGCCCGCCGACGCCGACGCACCGACCGACTACTGGCTGTCCAACCTGCCTGCCGACACACCCGTTGCCGACCTGGTCCGTCTGGCCAAGGTCCGCTGGCGCATCGAGCGCGACTACCGCGAACTCAAACACGGCCTGGGCCTGGACCACTTCGAAGGCCGGTCCTGGCCCGGCTGGCACCACCACGTCACCCTCGTGACCGCAGCCCACGCCTTCCTCACCGAACAGCGCCTGGCCCCAAAAGTGCCCGGACCTGTCTCACCCTCTACCAAGTCCTCGACGCCCTCCAGGACGCCTTGAGGTGCTGGACCGGCATCTGCACCACCTGCCACCAAACCCTGCCCGTCAGGACACACACGACACCAAGATCGAGACAGACCTAACGGAGTCCTACTATATGTTCCGTCACGGGACAGCGTTGTTGTTCCGAATCGGAACGAGCCTCGATGAGATGACGGCGGACAGTTGTCCGTTGACAGTGATTCCTAATGCTGCCTGTCAAGCCGCGAGAGCACTGGGCGGGGTGAGCTCGTAGCACCGCCCGTCGCGTAGGAGTGCCCAGAGGACGTTGACCACCACGACTACTTGGTCACATACGACAGCATCCGCCACTACATCCGATACACACGACCCCGGACAGCGTCAGCACGAGCAGAATCGTTGACATCCAACTTAGTCGGCCCAGGTCAGCGGGCTGCACACGACTAACTTCGATGTCAAAGGACAAAGTTCGCCGGGGGCAGACAGGAAAGGTCGCGAAAGGACTGGTGCGCTGGGGCAGAGCATGTCAACGTACAACGCTCTGCTGGAAAACCCACTCCCGAGCCCCCGGAGGCGCCCCTGCACCCGCACCATTCCAGCGACCACCTCCGCCCCGACTCTCCGGACCCGATGTACTGGGTCACCCCGCGGCACCTGGCCGGTGACGATGGCGTACTCGCCGAGCGGATCGGCGACACCTTGGCCGACCTCGGCTGGCGCATGTGGCCCACCGCCCGCAACACTCTGCTCCATGTGAGCCCGGACGGACTGCGGGGAGCCGAGTGGATCCTCGCCAGCCACCCGTTCCAACTGGGTGGCCTGCCTGTTGCCTGGCAGCTGAGCGCACGCTCGCACGCGGCCTCCGCGATGGCGGAGTGGAACGCGTACTTCACCGCCGGCGTTCCGCACGAGGCGCTCTCCGACCTCCTCATCGCGCTCGATGCACGCGAGGCCCCGGACACGGGTTTTGAACGGCCCGAGACGGTCCTCGACGCGCCTATCGCCCGGGGCTGGATCCGGGACGTGGACCGCCCCCACACCGCCGCCATGGACCCCGGGCTCTCTGCCTGCATCTCTCTGGGGATGCTGCCGCCGCTCATCGAGGACGCCGATCCACGCCCTGACCTGATGGGCTGGCAGGCGTGGGCTGAACCCGTTGTCGGTGCCCCGAATCTGTGGTGTGCGAGCTTCAGCGCCGGCGTCCCGCATGACCTGGTCGCTGCTTTCGCCGCCTCGCTCGCCTCACCGGTCCCGGTGCCCCGCCTCACCTTGCCCGAGAGTGCGCAGGGCCGCCTCACCGTGGTCCGGCGGGGCTGAGCATCTCGCTGTCCGAAGGGGCCTGTGGCGGTGCTCGTCGCCGATTTCCATGAGTTGCATGTCACAGGTGTGAGGCCGGTCCCGTGCCTGCTGTACGACAGAGAGGAAGAGTCCTTGTTCTTTCGACGCGCTCGCGCGGACCGTGCGTTCCGTGAGGCCCAGCGTGCGGGCTACGAACTGCTGCAGATGCATGCTGAGTGGCCCTTGCCGGATCCCGCCTCCGGCGCGGAGACACTGGCAGCGCCACAGACTCCGCCGTCCGACTTCCTGCCGCCGGGCCTACGGGTTCCCTCGCGTCAGGACGTGGCCGGGCTGATGATGCGCTGGCTGCAGCCGCTCGTCGTCGATGGCGAGGTCCGCACGTGCCCCGAGTGCGGCGCCTACCGGGACTGGATCGTCCTGTGCCTGCGCGACGACTCGGTCTGGCTGCGCTGCCGGGCCGGCCACACGACGAAGGAGCCCGGCTTGGACGCGGCCTGGTACAACCGCCACTCCGGTCCGGCCGACCGGTTCCACCCCACCCTCGAAGAGGGCCTGCGCCACCTCGGCCACTGAATTCCCGAACCCCCTACACCCCCTTGTCCTGCCGGCGCCCGAAAGGCCGGCCTGGTCAACCCGTCGGTTTCGCACGCCACTTAGGGGTTCACTTGCGTCTTCACACCATGACCGTCCTCAGCCTGAGCGCCCTCGCGGTCCTGGCCCTGGCGGCCTGCTCGACCGGCAGCACCTCCTTCTTCCCGGCGCCCTCCGCGACCGCGCCGTCCGAGAACGCCTCGGCGTCGGCGCCGTTGTCCTCGGCCGCACTGGCCAAGCTGCTCCTGGACGGGAGTGACCTGGACGAGGGCTACACCCGCCTGCCGCAGCGACCGGCAGCGCACGACGCCGTGACTGTGATCGGCTGCCCGGCGCTGGAGAAGCTTGGCGCGGAGGCGGCGACCGGTGCCAGCCTCGGCTTCTCGCGCAAGGCGAAGGTGTCTTTCACCTATTCCGCCGGCGCCGACTCAGAGGTGTCGGAGGAGTTGTACAGCGACACCACTGCGAAGCTCTCCAAGAGCATCGGGGAGATCTTCGATGCGATGGTCTCTTGTCCCGCGTACCAGGTGGTGTCGGGCAGCACGGTCATCGACATGGGCACTGACAAGGCGACGGCTCCTGATCTGGGGGACGAGCAGTGGAGTCAGCTGCTCACCTACTCGGTTGGCGGGCAGCGCAGCGTCGTCAAGCAGACGGCGGTCCGCACCGGCAACGTCCTGGTGGTCGTCTCCGGTTCGCCGGGGCTCGTGGATGCCAACTTGGAGAAGGCGCTGGCCAAGGTTCAGGCCGCCGACTGACCACCCGCTCCTACTGCAGTGCCCCTCTGCCTTGGTCTTGGCAGAGGGGCACCGTTGTATGTGCTGATTCACCGTGACTTGCCGAGTCGGTCGTCCCGGCTGGGCGAGGGCTGGGCGGTACTACCTCTGCCCCTGGCGGTGGTTGTGGTGGGTTCGGGCATCGCGGTCGCGTCGGCGGGCAGGCCGGCCATGCGCCGCAGCCGCCACACCAGCACGTCGCTGACGGAGTCCGCGGTGTGCAGCTCTCGCCGTCCACCTGCCTCTGCCAGGAGCGCGGTCGGGTCGTGTCCGGCGGCCTCGGCGTCGGCGAGCGTGGCGGCCAAGGCATACCAGCCCGGCTCGGCCAGGACCTGTTCTGCTAGTTCCGGCATCGCCTGACGCAGATGGGCGGCCTGCTTCTGGCGCAGGGGCTGGGACAGGCGCCGGCCACGCTGGTACAGCATGGTCAGCGGGACGTCGGCGGCGGCCTGGTAGGCGGCGCGCAGGTGGTCGGCGGCCTGGCGGGCTGCGGCCGCCTGCTGGGCGTGGTTCTTCTTGGCGTGCCAGTGGGCGGCGGCGGTGACGAGGAAGAACAGCATGTCGATCACCATCGCGGTCGTCGCGCCGTCCTCTCCGCGGCCTAGCGCGGGTCCGCTGTAGACCAGGTCGCGGGCGGCCTGGCGCAGGGCACGGTCGTGCCCGCGTACGGCCTTGATGTGGGATCGTGTGGCCCGCTCGAACACGAAGGCGGCCTCACGGAGTTGGGCGCGGGTGCGGGCGGCTGAGGTCTTGGCGAGCGCGTCCAGGACCTCTCCGGCGGCGGCGATGTGCGCAGCCACCTGAGCGTCCTCACCGTGTTCGATGATCAGCATGGCCTGCCATACGGCTCCGGCCGCCCGCCGCCGCGCTGTTGCCGGACCGCTCGGCGCATGGCCCGCCGCCTGGACGGAGGCCGTGTCGGTGTCATCGGCCCAGCGCTTGCGGATGCGAGGCAGGGACAGGTCGGGGGCGAGGGTGGAGCCCGCGTAGAAGACCGGCTCCTTGTTCCCGTTGCGGTTGTCCGGGAGGGCGACCTTGTAGCCGAGCAGGTCGCCGGAGGGTGCGACGCGTTTGCGGATCAGCAGGCCGGCGGAGGCCAGCCGGTCGAAGAACTCCTCCTCGCTCGTGGCGCCGGCGACCGCGCGGCGAACGGTCTCCCGGAGCTCCTCGCGTGCCGGTTGCTCCCTGCCTTCGCGTTCGGCCTTGTGGCGCTCGGCGCTGGTGGGTGGCTTGGCGGCGGTGCCGTCCCCGGACGCGACGCGGCGCAACCCATAGTCGGCCTCGATACGGCGGCACTCGGCTTGCGCGCGACGGGCTTCGTTGTGCAGGCGCGGTCGGCGGCCGTCGTCACGGACCAGTGTGGCGATGATGTGGATGTGGTCGTCGGCGTGGCGGACGGCGGCCCACCGGCAGGCTTGCTCGTCGCCGTCGGGGGCGATGCCGGTGATGGCGACCATGCGGCGGGCGATGGCCGCCCAGTCCTCGTCGGACAAGGGCGGATCCTCCGGGGCGGCGCGCACGGACAAATGCCACACGTGCTTCTCGGGGCGCTTGCTGGCGGGCAGGGCGGTGACGGGCTGGTCGAGCAGGCGCTGCAGCTGCTCGTACGTGGCCTTCGGGTCGCGGCCGGGGTCGGGGGTGAGCGGGTCGAAGGCCGCGACCAGGTGCGGGTCGATGTGTTCCTCTTTGGTGCCGGGGCCGTAGAGGTAGCGGATCAGCCCGATCGTCTTGCTGCCGCGTTTGTGGATGCGGGGGATCACTCCGGGGCGCCGCCGTCGCGGTGGGCGAGCAGGGCATCGGCGGCATCCTCCATGCGGCTGGCCGCGCGGCGGACGGCCTCGGTCGCAGCGCCGAGCTGGGGTGCGTCGGCGCCGGAGTTGAGGGCCTTGGCGACCTGGTTGAACAGGCCGTGGATGCGGCCCAGGTGGCGGCGGGCGGCGAACAGCTCGTCGATGACAGTCCGTTCGGTGGCGATCTCGGCGGCGGTACGGGTCAGGTCGCGGGCTGTCTTGTCGACGGCGTAGGCGAGGAACGCGGCGTTGGACATGTCGCAGTAGGCGGCGGCATCAGTGAATCGCTTGAACTCGGTGTCGTTCATACGGCAGCTGGGCTGCTTCAGGCGCTTGCGCTCTCGCGGCAGACGCGCGCGCTGACGTCTCTTCGAGAGGGACTCGGCCTGCCCTTTCCCTCCCGGCTGCGATCCGCCCTCGGTCGCAGCCTGACTGTCCGGTGCCCCCTGGCACCGGGCAGTTCCCGCCACCCCTGGGGCGGGACCGTCGGGAGCATTGCTCCCGGTACAACTTGCTCCGCCTGAGGCAGGGTTACTCGTCAGTGCATTCTCGGGGGTCGTGGGGTCTTCGCGGTGCTGGTCAGGCATGAAGTGTGTCTCCAGGGAGTGTGCGGATAGTGGGCGTGTGTGGTTGTGGAGCCGGGTAGAAGTGCTGTTCGTCGCCCTGGTCGAGGGCCGTGAGGAAGAGCCGCGGCGTAGTTGGCCGAGCTGTTGGTGCAATCGAGTTGAAGAGCCGCCGAGTGGTGTGAGTAGAGGTGGCGAAGTGCGAGTGGCGGCGCCCGGCGTTGGCGGTGGTCTTCCGCCAAGGCCGGGTATTCCGCCGTGGCGGTTATGCGGCAGCGCCGGTGTTGGCGATGGAGGAGAGTTCCGCCGTGGCAGCGTTGGCGATCTCCTTGGCGCGGTCCTTTTGGATCGTGTAGCCCTGGGCCCTGATCGCGGCCTCCAGAGTGGTGCGGGGCACTGTGCCGTGTTCGGCTCCGATGGCGCGGGCCGTTGACCAAAGCACCGTGTCGGGAGCGGTGGTCTTGCGCTCGCCCTTCTTCCGATTCGCCTTCGCCGGTGGCGACTTGGTGATCGTGGCGTCTGCTTCGGGCTTGGGGTCGGCCTTGGTGGAAGGAGCGGTGGCGACGTCGTCCGCTTGCTCCTGGCGGATCGGACGGTCGTCCCCTGGCGTGGCGGATGTGGCGGGCGGCGTAGCCGGGGACGTTTCCGCCATGGCGCCGCCAGAGGCGAGGTGGCGGTTCATCACGAGGTAGAGGTGGACGGCGCCGGCGAGGGCGAGCGGGGCTATGGCGGACAGAGCGCCCGCGGTGGCGTTGTTGAGGCGGAGGCGGGTTCCCTCGTTGAGGCCGACGGCGTGTACGACGTTGGCGGCGATGCTGGTGCCGGTGGCCACGCCGACGAGCATCCACACGTAGCAGCGGGAGCGTCGCGGGGCGGTGCGGAGGATGAGCAGGGCGACGATGCCGATGGCGATGAAGCCGTCGATCACGA
This sequence comes from Streptomyces sp. NPDC051243, assembly GCF_044455405.1. NCBI lineage: Bacteria > Bacillati > Actinomycetota > Actinomycetes > Kitasatosporales > Streptomycetaceae > Streptomyces > Streptomyces sp. NPDC051243. Next base: position 80,292 of record NZ_JBITES010000003.1, read on the forward strand.
GCGGGAAGAGGTAGGTGAGCAGGCCGCGTACGTGGCCTGCGACGGCCATCTGGCGCAGGGCGTCGTAGGAGAGGGCGAAGGCTACGGCGGCGAGTAGGGCGATGCCGGCGCGGACGGTGCGGGCGCTGTGCGTGGCGGCTGGGGCTTTCGGGGTGGGGGAGGGCAAGCCAGATTTCTCCGAGTTTGGTGCGGTGGGACTTGCGGTGAGGGAGCGAGGGGCGCAGGGGTGGACGCCTACGCGGGCTTGGCGGCGGGGGTGCGATGGCGCGGTTCGGTCCCGATGGCCAGGTGCCACATCGCTGCCGCCATCACGGGGCCGAAGAAGGCGTTCCAGGTGCCGCCGACGAGGCCGTGCTCCGCGTAGGCGGGGATGGTCAGCACGGCGGCGAGCACCCAGACGAGGACGGCGGGGAGACCGGCGGCCTGCCGTGGCCCGTGCAGGTTCTGGCGGGCCATCACCGCGTAGGCGACCATGGCGAGTTCCCCCGTGGCGAAGAAGGCACAGCGCTCGACGGTGTTGTGCATGTCGAGGTAGTCGGCGGCGAATCGCCAACTCGTACTGGCGCTGTAGGCGGTGCAGCCGACAGCAGCGATGGCGGCGAGCCAACCTGCGGCGGTTCCGCGTCGCCGCCCGTTGGCACGCTTTCGGGCGCTCTGCCACAGCAGACATACAGAGGCAAGGGCGACGGGGACGAGCAGCAAGAGGGCTGCCATGGAGGAATTTAGCCAGTGCGCCACGAACGACGTGGAGGTCGCTTCGGCGCTCAGGGGCGTGGTGGTGCGAGGTGTCATGGGGGGCCTCCATGGGCCCGCGTGGTCGAGGCATGCCTGTACGCGGGCGGGTGAAGTGAGAGTGGGAAGGGGAGGCGCGGCTGTCGTCAGACGGCGGGCGCGGTGCGGCGTCGGTCCGGGCCGGTGAGGATGACGCGTTCGGTCATCTCGGCGAGGCGGGAGGCGACGCGGTCGCCGAGCGCGGTGCGTAGCTCGGCGGTGGGGAGGTTGGTGGTGATGAGGGTGGGGAGCATGTGCTCGTACCGGTGGTTGATGAGCCGGTAGGTGAGCTCCTCGGTCCATTCGCTGGTCTTGGCCGCGCCGAGGTCGTCCAGGAGCAGCAGGGGGCAGCGGGCCAGCGTCTGCAGTTCCCGTTCGCCGTCGTGGCCGGCGCGGGGGCGGAGCCGCGCGTGCAGGTCTGCGGAGGTGGTGGCCTCCCAGCGCAGGCGGACGCCCCGTGTGAGGAGGGCGCGTACGGCGCCGTACGCCTGGTGGGTCTTGCCGGTGCCGGTGGGGCCGGCGATCAGCAGCGACGGGCCCTCCGCGATGCCCGGACCTCCGGGGCCAGGGCGTCCTGCTCCGGCGACGTGGTCGGCCCAGGCGGTGATCTGCGGGTGGTCGGCCAGGGCACGGCGGTAGCGGGCGGGGATCCGGGCGTCCGCGAGTTCCAGTGCCGTGACGGGCTCGGGCGGCGGTTCCTCGGCTGTGACGCGGGGGTCGATACCGCGGGTGGCAAGGATCGTGTTGAGCCGGTTGGCGAGCGGACCGACCTGGCGGGGCTCTCGGGTGAGGGTGGCGGTCAGAGGTCACCTCCGTAGGCGGCGTCGATGTCGCTGGGGTTCGTCCACGGCGTGTGGCCGACCGGCACGGGCGCGGCATTCATGGCCTCGTGGACGAGACTCGGCAAGGTGCTGGGATGCAGGCCCTTGGCCCGGTGGCGGTCGAGTCCGGCCCGGATGTGGGCGGGGGCGATGCCCTCGTCGAGCATCTTGCGCACTTCCCGGCCGAGATGGTCCAGGACGCCAGCTGGTGGACGGTGGGCGCACGCAGCGACGTACTCGGCGATCAGCTTCCGGGCCGAGACGGTATCGGGTGCGGGGGCGCTTGCGCCCCCCGAAGGGGTACTTCCTAGGTCCATGATCCTAGGTCCTAGATCCGTACCGTGAGGCTTCACCGACGGTTCCGGGCGTCCTCCGCGGGCCCTCATGGAGGACTCCGTGAATCCGTCCTGACCTGCGGATTCTCTTTCGGTTCCCGGATTCGGTGCGGGCTCGCGCATCTCGCGTGCGGCTTCACGGAGGGCTCCGTGAGGCGGCAGTGCGGGCTCCGTGAAGCCGACCCCCGTGGCGCTTGGCGTGGCTTCGGCGGCTGGGGCGTCGTGGTGCGGACAGGCCGGGAGGCGGCTCTTGCTGGGCCGGTTGATCTTCTGGTGCCGGCTCCAGGTGACGACGTGCAGGTACCGCTTGTCGTCCAGCCCCGTGTAGCGGCAGATCAGCCCGGCGTCAGCGAGCTGGGCGAGGTCCGTCTCGACGTCCGAGGGCCCGTGTTCCGGGCGCAGCACCCACAGTTGTCCCGCGATGATCGCGGCATGGTCGCGGTGGCGGCCCTGGTCGTCGGCCTGGGTGAGCAGGCCGAGGAAGGTGCGCTCGGCGGTCAGGGAGACGGCGGCCAGGGACTCGGAGACGAAGGCTTCGGGCTTGATGGTGCGGATTCGGGCCAAGAGGGGCGGTTCCTCACTCGGTTGCAGGCGGGCGGAGCCCACGGCTCACCGTCGTCGTGGCGGTACGGGCATCAGGGGTGGGGGAGTTGACCGGCCGGCGGCGCGTGGCGCACTGGTGGCCGCTCGCGCTTTCCGGGGGTGCCGTCAACACATAGCCACACCCGGGCCGCGCAAGTCCAGCCCTATCCCGCGACATCTCTCACGGCAGAAGGGGTGCCGAAAAAGAAGGCGGTAGAAGGCGGTCCCAAAATTTTAGGGCACGATCGCCGGTTGACGAAATAGTCGATTGATGTGCCGGTTTTCGGTACTTCCCGCCCCTGGGAAACCGCTTTGCGGCGAACCGCGCGAGCGCAATATAGACGACGATCGCCGGTTAGCGAAACCGGCGATTCTATGGATAGTTGTGGTGCCAATCGAGGTGCTGACCCTGCCCACGGATCCACGCCGCTATCGACTGGCAACTCCACAGTCCGCCTGCCTTTCGCACCAACCCGGCGCAAACGCAGGACAGCCCCGCCCCCTAGCCAAGGAACACCGCTTGACGTCTCCGCCCCGCCGCCCCGCCGACAAACTCACGGTCGACGAGTTCTGTGCCGACCTCCGCATCTCCCGCTCCACCTTCTACGACTGGCGCAAAAAGGGCACAGCCCCGCGCTGCATACGCATCCCCAACGGCGCTTTGCGTATCCGCCGCAGTGACTACGAGAACTGGCTGACCGACTGCGAGGACCACGCTTGAGCAACCGGTCCTACAAGGTCCGCTTCTACGACACGGAGATCTACAGGGGAAAGCGCAAGACCAGCTACACCGTCCGGTGGTCCGTCAACGGAAAGCGCCACGGCCAGAGCTATGCCACGAGCGCGCTCGCCGAATCCTTCCGCGCAACGCTGCGCGTAGCCGCGAACAACGGCGAACCGTTCGAGATGGACACCGGCCTGCCGGTCTCACACGCCACCTCGGCTGCCGAGGTCACCAACTACGAATTCGCCCTCCAGTACGTCGACATGAAGTGGCCGCGCATCTCGGCCAACAACCGCAAGAACACCGCCAAGGCCCTCACCAAGGTCACCCTCGCACTGCTCCGCACCGAACTCCCGGACCGCTTCGACCCGATCGACGTACGCCGGGCCCTGCGCGAGTACGCCTTCAACAAGATCCGACGCGACGAGGCGACGCCCGAAGTCCGCACCATCCTGTCGTGGATAGCCCGCAACTCCCTCCCCATGACGGCCTGGGAGGACACCAAACGCATCGACGCCGTCATACAGGCCCTCGACACACTTCTGGACGGCAGCCCGGCCGCCGCCAGCTCCGTCAAGCGCGAGCATCGGATCCTCAACGTGGCGATGAAGTACGCCGTCCGGCAGAAGATCCTCACCGCCAACCCGCTCCCCAAGGGCAAGGAGGAGGGCGCCGCCCCCAAGGTGGCCGAGGCCGTCGACAAGCGGTCGCTGCTCAATCCGGGTCAGGTCGCCCGCCTCCTTGCCTGGATCGCCGACCGCCCTCGCACCGGCCACCGCCTCCATGCCTTCTTCGCCACCCTCTACTACGCCGGTCTACGGCCGGAGGAGGCCGTAGCCCTTCGCGTCAGCGCCACCACACTGCCCGCCGAAGGCTGGGGCGAGCTGCTCGTCCACACCGCCGAGCCCGAGGTCGGCAGCCAGTGGACCGACGACGGCCGCGTCCACGAGACCCGCGACCTCAAGGGTCGCGCCGAGGGCGACACCCGCCCCGTTCCCGCCCACCCGGCACTCGTCGCTGTCCTCCGCGACCTGATCAAGAGGGACGGCCTCCAGCCGGGCGACCTCTTCTTCCCCGGTGAGAAGGGCGGGCTGCTGGCCGGATCGGTCTTCCGCCGCGCCTGGAACAAGGCCCGCAAGGCGGTCCTGCCGGAGCACGAGTACGAGTCACCTGTGGGCAAGCGCGTCTACGACCTGCGCCACACCTGCCTGACCACCTGGCTCAACCACGGCATCCCACCCGCCCAGGTCGCCGAGTGGGCCGGCAACAGTGTCCCCGTCCTGCTCGCCACCTACGCCCGCTGCATCACGGGCCAGCTCGCCGAGCTCCAGCAGCGCATCGAAGGCCCCCAGCGACTGCCCGCCAGGCCGGCCCCGAGCATGCCGGTGCCCAAGCCCGGATCCACGCCCGCACCGCGTCGCCGAGCCTGACCGAGACCCCGGGGACGCACGTACGTCCGTCTTCGGCACCGTCGTTCAGTCGGCGATGTCGACCCCGTATCCGCGTGCGAGGGCGTCGAGGCCGTGGTGGTAGCCCTGGCCGACGGCGCGTAGGCGCCACACCGGACCTCTGCGGTAGATCTCCGCGAGCAGCATGGTGCGTTCGGTGGTGGCGGCATCCAGGGTGGCCCGGACGAGAGGCGCCCCGCTGCTGCCGGGTGCCGCACCGATCTGGACCGCACCGACCGTCCCGAAGGTCGCGGCGCCGTCAATGGCGGCGGCGATGACGACCTTGCGCGTCGCGGGCGGCAGGGAGGCCAGGTTGAGGGTGATGGTCTGTTCGGCAGGACCGCCGGTCAGCAGCCGCGCAGTTCCAGCCGGGCTCTCCGGGGCCCCGTAGAAGATGAAGTCCTCGTCGAAGGTGACCTGTTCGTCCTCGTCGAGGAGGAAGGCTACGACGTCGATCTCGCAGTCTGACTGCGGGGCCCAGCCGGCGGTGACATACCACTCCGGCGCGGGTCTGCCGTGCGGCATGGGCAGGTCGATGACACCGCCTCTCGGCATCGCATACGGCTCCTGAGTCCGGAGTGCCGCCGCGGCCGGTGCGATGGCGGTCGGTGCGGTGAGCCAGTGGAGGTCGTGCACGGGGAGTTCGAGGGCGGTGATGCGGCTCATGCGCCGGTCACCCCGCCCTCCCTCCAGGAGTACGACGTCGGTGACACTGGCGGACAGGTTGATCGCCGCGGACCCGCCCAGCTCGACGACGCGGGTACGGGCAGCCGCGGCATCGGCATGGACACCACCGAGCACCAGCACGCGACGCCCGGCCAGAGGCTTGTCCAACGTGCCGACGGAGGGCACCGGTCGACGCGGAGCGGGTACGGGCGCACCGGGTGCGGCCGTGGGGAAAGCCGCAGCTTCCGGGACGGGGGCGGCAGAAGTTGTGGTGGGCGCCGACTCCATGGGCCCGACGACGGGTTCTGCTTCCGGCTCGGCCACCGGGGCGACAGCGACGGCCGTCGCATCATGCGCGGTGCCCGGCCGTACGTAGGCCAGCAGCCGCAGGAAATCGTGCTCGTCGATGACCGGCACGCCCTCGGCGAGTGCGCGTCGGGCCTTCGCCGAACCGGACGCCGGTTCATTGGTGACCAGCACGCTGGTGTGCCGGCTGACGGACGTCATCATGTTCAGCCCGGCGGCAACCGCCCGCCCCACCAACTCCGCCCGGGCATGGGCGGTCTCACCGGTGATCGCGACCTTCATCCCCTGCTGGAGAGGCCCGCCGGGAGTCAGCCGTCCCGGATTGCGGTAGGCGCAGGGAGTCTTCGGCGGCTTCGGCGTGAACTGCGATTCCGCCCGGGGCGGGCAGGTCACCAGCGGTAAGGGCAGATCGAGCCGCGCCGCCTCGCGCAGTGACGCCCGCAGGATCCCGGCCAGCACACGGGTGTCGTCCAGCGCATCGTGCGCACGCTGCTGGGGGACGCCGTAATGGGCGGCGAGGGTGCCGAGCTTCATGTCGTCCGTCGGCGGATCCACCTGGCGATTCAGAGCCAGGGTGCACAGCCGCTGCGACACCGGCAGCCACATCCGCGCACGGGCGAACTCGTAGGCCAGGAAGTCGTAGTCGAACTGGGCGTTGTGGGCGACCAGCACCCGGTCCTGAAGCATCGCCCCGATCCGCCCCGCGACCTGGTCGAACGTCGGCGCACCCCGCAGCCGCTCGACGGTCAGCCCGTGCACCTCCACCGGCCCCGGATCGCACCCCGGATTGAGCAGCGTCGAGAACTCCCCGGTCTGCTCGCCGTCCGGACCGATCGTGATCACCGCGACGGACAGCACGCGATCTCGCCGGGCCATGAGACCCGACGTCTCCACATCAACCAAGGCCCAGTCGTGTGCGTAGTCACCCATGTCGGGCACATCGAACGAGGTGGAGACGAGACTCATGACGGCAAGGATGATCTGATATCCAGCGCTCCCTCAACCTGTATGCCGATTTGCCCCCATCTATTCGGTTGTGGCGACGTGGTCGTCCCGCGGCGACTACAGAGAGGCCGCACCGAAACTTCGGGAAGTTTTCGGGAAGAACACCCGCCGAGAGCCGGACGAAATCGTCCCCAGCCGGACACCCGCCGACTCCGCCCGAGGGCCCACCCGTACCCGCGAAGCCGCTCCGTCGAGCCCGCTGAACGGCCTCTGACCAGCAAAAACGCCCTCCCGATGGGAGGGCGGAGCATGTGCGCCCCCGGCAGGACTCGAACCTGCGGCCAAGCGCTTAGAAGGCGCCTGCTCTATCCACTGAGCTACGGGGGCCGGTCGTGGTGGGCTCGGTCCTGGTGCCCGGTGTGGGCTGGTCCGTGACGTTGCCGGGGACAAGGATAGAGGTCCCGCATCCGTGTCCCTGTTGCTTCGCCTCCGTGGCTCGATGTGGAGGTTCGGTGAAGCGGTCCTGATAATCGCAGGCAGGTACGAATCGTGCACCGCTTTTGGCCTCTTGCGCCCCGGGTGTTGTGCACTCGTTATGCCTGGACTGTGCCTGTGTCTCAGTAGTCCCTTCCGCCCCTTCTGTCCCGTCGGCACGCAGACATGCTCATATGCTTCAGAATTCCCCTAAAATTGGGCATTCTTCGCATGTGGTGACCTTGGACGTACGGCCTCAGCTGCTCGACGCAATCTCCGCCCTGCGCGACTGTGTCGCCGCCGCACGCTTCCCGCTGCCCCTGGCGGGGGCCCCACGCGCGCGTGCCAACCGCGACGAACTGCTCGCACAGCTCGACGACTATGTGGTGCCCCGCCTGCGACAGCCCGAAGCGCCCTTGCTGGCCGTGGTGGGCGGATCCACCGGCGCCGGCAAGTCGACGCTCGTCAACTCCCTCGTGGGCAGACGCGTGACCGAGGCGGGCGTACTGCGGCCGACGACCCGGACGCCGGTGCTGGTCTGCCATCCGGAGGATCATCACTGGTTCAGCGGGATGCGCGTACTGCCCGACCTCACGCGCGTGTGGGTCCCCGAGCACGATCCGGCCGAGGAACTGATGCTGCCCGGCGAGGACCCCGCGCGCGTGCTGCGGCTGGAGACCGCCGACACACTGCCCCCCGGGCTCGCCCTCCTCGACGCGCCCGACATCGACTCCCTCCTCGCCGACAACCGCGCCCTCGCCGCCGAACTGATCTGCGCGGCCGACATCTGGGTCATGGTCACGACGGCCGCCCGGTACGCCGATGCCGTCCCGTGGCATCTCCTGCGCACCGCCAAGGAGTACGACGCCACCCTTGTGACCGTCCTGGACCGGGTTCCCCACCAGGTGGTCTCCGAGGTCTCGCGGCAGTACGGGGCGCTGCTCACCAAGGCCGGCCTCGGCGACGTACCCCGCTTCACGGTGCCCGAGCTGCCCGAGTCGGCCTGGGGCGGCGGCCTGCTCCCGGCAACAGCGGTGGCGCAGCTGCGCAACTGGCTCGTCCATCACGCCAACGACCCGGCGGCACGCCAGCACGTGATGGCCCGTACGGCCCAGGGGTTCCTCAACTCCCTCAAAGCCCGCATGCCCGAACTCGCCAGTGCCGCCGCCGCCCAGTACGCCGCCGCGCTGCGGCTCACCGCCGCCGTCGACTCGGCGTACGACAGCGAGTACGCGCGCGTGCGGAGCCGGTTGCAGGCCGGCGCCGTGCTGGCCGGCGACGCCCTGAAGCGCTGGCGCGCCTTTCCGCTCGACTGCTCCGCCGGGGAGCTCCTCGACTCGCTGGTGGAGAGCCTGAGCACCCTCCTGCTGTGCGCGGTCACCGCCGCCGACGAGCGGGTCGACGACGCCTGGCGGCGCGAACCGGCCGCCGCGGCGCCCGAGCTGACGAGCCGTGACCCGTCGCAGACGAGCGTCGAACACCGCATCGGCATGGCCGTACGGCGCTGGCGGCGCGAGCTCGAGGAGTACGCCGAGGACGAGGTGAACGACATCGACCGCGGTGTCGTCCAGGATCCCGAGGTCGTCGCTGCCCTCGTCGCCACCGCCCTGCTCGGCGCCCGCCGGGCGCGGTCCGCGGGGGAGTTGCTGGCCGAACGGATCGGGGCGCACGGGGCGCTGCGGCTGCGCGACCGGTCCGGGCGGCTGCTCAGCGAGCACCTGGACCGGGTCATGCACAACGAACGCGAGCGCCGCCTCGCCCCGCTGGACGCGCTGGAGGTCCATCCGGACCCCCAGGCCGAACTCATCGCCGCGCTGTCCGTACTGCAGAAGGAGAGGTGACCGGTGACTGCCGTCACTGACCAGAACCAAACGGAACAGGACCAGACGGAACACGTCGATCTCCCGGAGGACAGCGCCGCCACGGACCGCGACGACGAGCGCGGGCACGACGCCCCCGAGGAGGCCGCTTCCGAGAACGGCCTTCTCGTGAAGGACGACGGCACAGAGAGTGCTGGCGCTGAGGGCGACCGCGCTGAAGGTGATCGCGTGATGGGTGACCGCGCCGAGGAGAAGTCCGGCGAGGGTGAGGGTTCCGCCGCGGCCGAGGGCCCAGCGGCGGCCGAGAGCTCCGCCGCGGGAGAGGTGGGGGATCCAAGTGAGGGCGAGAGCTCCGCGGCGGCCCCGGAGCCGGAGAGGCGCAAGCTCTGGAGGAAGCGGGGCAAGAGGGAGGAGCAGCCGAGCGGCGGCCACGCGCGCGTGGGGGACGGTGAGATTCACGCGCGTGGGCGCGCGAGATCCGGCGCCTCAGGTGGCTCAGGTGGCTCAGGCGGCTCAGGCGGCACTGAGGCCGGGGGCGCTTCACGTCGTACGGAGTCCTCATCCCGTACGGAGTCCTCATCCCGTACGGACCCCTCATCCCGTACGGACCCCTCATCCCGTAAGGAGCCCTCATCCCGTTTGGAGTCCCCGTCTCGCAAGGACTCCACGTCGCGTAGCGATTCTTCATCCCGTAAGGAGTCGTCCCGCGTGGAAACCCCGTCCCGCCCTGAGCCCTCCTCCCGCGCGGACGCCGCCTCCGGCACGGAGTCTTCGACCCCCTGGGACGACGGACTCATCGCGCGGAGGGTGGATGAGACCGCCTCCGCCAAGCAGCCCGCCGTCGTGGAGACGCGGGCGTCCGGGCGGCAGGTCGTGATGCCGCTCGCCTACGACGGGCCGCTGCGGTCCCGCCTCGACGCGCTGCGCGAGCTCGTCGGGCTCTCGCGCACCCGGCTCGACAGCAAGACGCTCGCCGAGGCGGGACGGGTGCTCGACGAGGCGGCGGCGCGCCGCAGGCTCTCCGGGCAGCACACCGTCGTCGCCATCGCCGGCGCCACGGGCAGCGGCAAATCGCAGCTGTTCAACGCGCTCGCCGGGGTGACCATCTCGGAGACGGGCGTACGGCGGCCGACGACCGCCTCGCCCCTGGTGTGCAGCTGGAGCGACGGCGCGGTCGGCCTCATCGACCGGCTCGGCATCCCGCCGCGGCTGCGGCGGCGTCCGGCGCAGAGCGCTGCCGCGGACGGGCAGCTGCGCGGGCTCGTCCTGGTCGACCTGCCCGACCACGACTCGGCGGCCGTGGCGCACCGCGAACAGGTCGACCGGGTCCTGGGGCTGGTCGACGCGGTCATCTGGGTCGTCGACCCGGAGAAGTACGCCGACGCGGTCCTGCACGAGCGCTATCTGCGGCCCATGGCCGGACACGCCGAGATCATGTTCGTCGTCCTCAACCAGATCGACCGGCTGCCCGGGGAGGCCACCGACCAGGTTCTCGACGACCTGCGCCGGCTGCTCGACGAGGACGGCATCGCGCTGGGCGAGCACGGTGAACCGGGCGCGACGGTGCTCGCGCTGTCCGCGCTCACCGGGGACGGCGTGGGTGATCTGCGGGAGGCGCTCGGCCAGTTCGTGGCGGCGCGCGGGGCCGCGGCGCGCCGGATCTCGGCCGATGTGGAGGCAGCGGGGTGGCGGCTGCGGCCCGTGTACGCCGCACGCCGGCGGACCGGGCTGAGCGAGGAGGCGCGGGACGAGTTCTCCGCCCGGCTAGCGGACGCGATCGGCGCGACCGCCGCGGGCGAGGCCGCCGAGCGGGCATGGCTGCGCAACGCCAACCGCGCGTGCGGGACGCCCTGGCTGCGGCTGTGGCGCTGGTACCAGGACCGGGGCGAGGCGCCGACGGGACGACTCTCCCTGCGCACCCAGACGGACGAGGAGTCCACCGCGCGGCAGCGCGTCGAGCAGGCGGTGCGGACGGTCGCCGACCAGGCGTCGGCCGGGCTGCCCGGGCCCTGGGCGCAGGCGGTGCGCGAGGCGGCCGTACGGGGCGCCCAAGGGCTGCCCGAGGCGCTGGACGAGCTGGCCGCGCGGGCCGGACTGCCGCCGGGGCGCCCGCCGCGGCCGGGCTGGTGGCCGGCGGCCGTCCTGGTGCAGGCGGCCATGACGATCCTTCAGGTCGTCGGCGGGCTGTGGCTGGTGGGGCAGATCGTCGGGGTCATGGCGCCGAACCTGGGCGTGCCGGTGTTGCTGATGGTGGCCGGCATCGTCGGCGGGCCGCTCGTCGAGTGGGGCTGCCGGATCGCGGCACGGGGGCCGGCCCGGCGGTACGGCCTGGAGGCGGAGCGGCGGCTCAGGGAGGCGGCGGCCGGGTGCGGGCGGGCCCGGGTGCTGGATCCGGTGGCGGCCGAGTTGCTGCGCTATCGCGAGGTCCGGGAGCAGTACGGGCGGGTGATGGGGGTTGGTGGACCGGTGAGGTGAGCCGGGGGCCCCGGGCCGTGCCCTTGTGGGGGCGTCCCGGGGTTGCGGCGACCGGGGGCGGCAGCGCCCCTCCCCGGGGCGGCGGCCGGGTGCGGCGGCCATGGTGTCCCCCGTTCGAGTGGCGGAGTTTTCCACAGACGGGCGGTGATCCACAGGGCTCAGCGGGCCCGGCCCGACGGAGGCAGTCTGGCTTCGCGGCGATCGCGACGGTGCGGTCGATCGCGGTGACGGCGGTGAGTACGCCGCCGTCACGTCGGACGCAGCCGTACGGGACGGGCCCGTACGTGTTTCCGCCCGGCGGCAGTGGCCGGGCGAGGGAGGGGTTCGAGATGAACGAGACGACCATCTGCGCGGTGGGCAACGTGGCGACACAGCCGGTGTACCGGGAGCTCGCGACGGGACCGTCCGCCCGCTTTCGGCTCGCGGTGACCGCGCGCTACCTGGACCGTGCGAAGAACGAGTGGACCGACGGGCACACCAACTTCTTCACGGTGTGGGCCAATCGGCAGCTCGCCACGAACGCCGCCGGGTCGCTCAACGTGGGCGATCCCGTCGTGGTCCAGGGCAGGCTGAAGGTGCGGTCGGACGTCCGCGAGGGACAGAGCTGGACCTCGGCCGACATCGACGCGGTGGCGATCGGGCACGACCTCGCCCGCGGCACCTCGGCCTTCCGGCGCACTTCCCGGACGGAGGCGGGCGCCGCCGCGGCACCGGACCGGCCCGAGCCCGACTGGGAGACGGCACCCGCAGCCGTCGACTCCCAACTGGCGCCTGAGCCAGCGGCAGTGACGTGACGTCAGTCACCTTCACGCGCTGACCGAACTGCGGCTTATCGACGAATGCGTGCCGAACCACCCCGGGGGATTTGTCGATAAGCCCTGATCGCAAGGGATCTTGGCGATAACGATTCCGAGTCGGATCGGCCCTCTGCCGGGATCCCAGGGAAGCGTGGTGCGCCGCGTCCCTAGGATGCCGGGCATAGCTCTCGGGGCTTGTGATTCTGCTGGTGGGACCTTCCCCCCACGTCAACGGGTCCTGCTCGAAGGGGAATTCTGTGTTTGCTGCGTTCTCTGCACTGCCGGTGCGGGGGCGAGGGGTGGCCCGCCTCGCCGCCTCGGCCTTGGTGTCCGGGCTCGTCGCCGCCACGGTGGTGGCCGGTGCCGGCCCGGCCGCGGCCGACGAGGCGACGCCGGGCCAGGGCGGGGCGACCGCCACGATAGGTGGCCTCAAGACATACGGCGCGGCGGTCGTGCACGCCGACTCCGGGGACCAGGAGATCTCGGCGGGCCTGTTCGAGATGTCCGTCGACGGCGGCGGCGCCTTGCAGACGTACTGCGTCGACATCCACAACCCCACGCAGCGCGACGCCAGATACCACGAGACCCCCTGGAGCGGCACCTCGCTGGGTGCCAACAAGGACGCCGGGAAGATCCGCTGGATCCTGCAGAACTCCTACCCGCAGGTGAACGACCTCGCGGCGCTCGCGGGCAAGGCGGGCGTCAAGGGCGGCCTCACCGAGCAGGACGCGGCGGCCGGTACCCAGGTGGCCATCTGGCGCTACTCGGACGGGGTGGACGTCGACGCCCTCGACCCGCAGGCCGAGCAGCTCGCGGACTACCTCCACAAGAGCGCGCGGAACATGGCGGAGCCGAGGGCGTCGCTGACGCTCGAACCGCCCGCGGTCTCCGGCCACCCCGGTGAGCGGCTCGGGCCGGTGACGGTGCGCACCGACGCCGAGAGCGTGACGGTGACACCGCCGGCGGACGCGGCCACCAGCGGGGTGCGCATCGTGGGCAAGGACGGCAAGCCCGTCACGTCCGCCGCGGACGGCGGTCAGGTGTTCTTCGAGGTGCCGGAGAAGGCGGCGGACGGCCAGGCCGAGCTGACGGTGCAGGCCTCGACGACCGTGCCGGTGGGGCGGGCCTTCGCCGCCGAGAGCCGCAGCCAGACGCAGATCCTGGCCGGCTCCAGCGAGTCGACCGTCTCGGCGACGGCGAGCGCCACCTGGGCGCAGACCGGTGCGATACCTGCGCTGTCGGCGGTGGAGAACTGCGACAAGGGCGGTGTCGACATCACCGCGGCCAACGAGGGCGACGCGCCGTTCACCTTCGAACTGCTCGGGATCGAGCACACCATCGCGGCGGGTGAGTCGCGGACGGTGACGGTTCCGCTGCAGGAGGACCAGGCGTACGACTTCACGATCCAGGGCCCGGCCGGCTTCGACAAGCGGTTCACGGGCGTGCTGGACTGCATGACGCAGGTGACCGAGGCCGAGGCGGCGGGCCCCGACGTCCAGACCCTCGGCGAGCCCAGCCCCGCCACCGTCGGCACCACGACCGACGACACCAACCTCGCCGCGACCGGCGGATCCGACATGACCCCCCTGATCGCGGGCATCGCCATCGGCCTGGTTCTGATCGGCGGCGCGGCCCTGGTGGTCGTACGGAAGAAGGAAACGGCGTCCCAGGACTGAGTCGGGGTGTTCCCACGCAAGTGAGGGGGCGGTCCGCCACTGACGGACCGCCCCCTGACCTGTTCCAGGTCGGCTCGGCTCACGGGATACCGGTGCACGCCATCGGCGGAACCCAGGGGACCGTCTGCCCACGGTCCGTACTCCACCGGTAGGTCATGCCATGGGGCACCGGTCCGCACTGCCGGCGGACCCCGCCGAGGGTCAGAAGGCGCTGCTGTTGCAGCCCATCTCCGAGCCCAGGTGGGTGGCCTGGCCGCCCGAGTTGCCCTCGCCGTTGAGCGCGTTGCCCAGCACGCCGTTGAGCAGGCCGACCTGGCCGAGGACGTCGAGGTTCAGGTCGTGCGACTTGCAGCTGGAGCTCTGCAGGATCGAGTTGCCGTGACCGTCCATGCCCTGGGCGGTCGCGGTGCCGGCGCCCAGGAGGCCGACGCTGCCGAGCGCGACGACCACGACGGAAACCTTGCGAAGCGTGTGCATGCCATCTCCGGTGAAAGTGAGGTGTGTTCGATCCGTAACGGATCGATTTCGTGCAGTCACGCGTAGTTAATATTAAAAAGTTCTGGAATGTCCGAATGGCGCGCCGAAATTTGCGATCTTCCCCCGAATGTCCGGGGTAGTGTGCTGCCCATGCCGGAAAAACGCGTCTGTCCCCGCTGTGGGCAGGACTGGGTCCACCAGTACCGCTTCAAGGGCGACGGGACGCGCTTCTCGCTGTGCACCGAGTGCGACTCGCTGTGGTGGCCCGGCGAGACGGTGGACATCCCGCAGGCGAAATTCCTCGACGATGTCGTCGCCGCGCGCCTCGGTGTCGGGGACAACCCGTGGTTGGGCCGCGTCTGGGCCGACGTCATCGAGCCGGTGCCCGACCCGACTGAAAGCCCAGGTCGGGGCCCCTCCGCGATACGGGTTTCCCCCCAGGGGTAGCGGTCGGGCAAGATGGGGTGTATCTGCCCACTGCCAGATTTCAAGCTGCCGGACGGTTTCTCTTGGCTGAGTTCATTTACACCATGCGCAAGGCGCGCAAGGCGCACGGCGACAAGGTGATCCTCGACGACGTCACCCTGAACTTCCTCCCCGGAGCGAAGATCGGCGTCGTCGGCCCGAACGGTGCCGGTAAGTCGACCGTTCTGAAGATCATGGCGGGGCTCGAGCAGCCGTCCAACGGTGACGCGTTCCTGTCGCCCGGTTACAGCGTCGGGATCCTGATGCAGGAGCCCAAGCTGAACGAGGAGAAGACCGTCCTGGAGAACGTCCAGGAGGGGGTCGCCGAGGTCAAGGGCAAGCTCGACCGGTTCAACGAGATCGCCGAGCTGATGGCCACCGACTACTCCGACGCGCTCCTCGACGAGATGGGCAAGCTGCAGGAGGACCTCGACCACGCCAACGCGTGGGACCTCGACGCGCAGCTCGAGCAGGCCATGGACGCGCTCGGGTGCCCGCCCGGCGACTGGCCCGTCGTGAACCTCTCCGGTGGTGAGAAGCGCCGCGTCGCGCTGTGCAAGCTGCTGCTGGAAGCCCCTGACCTGCTGCTGCTCGACGAGCCCACCAACCACCTCGACGCCGAGTCCGTGAACTGGCTGGAGCAGCACCTCGCCAAGTACGCGGGGACCGTTGTGGCCATCACCCACGACCGGTACTTCCTCGACAACGTCGCCGAGTGGATTCTCGAGCTCGACCGCGGGCGTGCGTACCCGTACGAGGGCAACTACTCCACCTACCTCGAGACCAAGCAGACCCGTCTCAAGGTCGAGGGCCAGAAGGACGCCAAGCGCGCCAAGCGGCTCAAGGAAGAGCTCGAGTGGGTCCGCTCCAACGCCAAGGGGCGGCAGGCCAAGTCCAAGGCCCGTCTCGCTCGCTACGAGGAGATGGCCGCCGAGGCCGAGAAGATGCGGAAGCTGGACTTCGAGGAGATCCAGATTCCGCCGGGCCCGCGGCTCGGCAACATCGTCGTCGAGGTCAACAACCTCAGCAAGGCCTTCGGCGAGAAGGTCCTGATCGACGACCTCTCCTTCACGCTGCCGCGCAACGGCATCGTCGGTGTCATCGGGCCCAACGGCGCCGGCAAGACCACCCTCTTCAAGATGATCCAGGGCCTCGAGCAGCCCGACTCCGGTGACATCAAGGTCGGCGAGACCGTCAAGATCTCGTACGTCGACCAGAGCCGCGAGAACATCGACCCGAAGAAGACGCTGTGGGCGGTCGTCTCCGACGAGCTCGACTACATCAACGTCGGCCAGGTCGAGATGCCGAGCCGCGCGTACGTCTCCGCCTTCGGCTTCAAGGGCCCCGACCAGCAGAAGCCGGCCGGCGTGCTCTCCGGCGGTGAGCGCAACCGCCTCAACCTGGCGCTCACGCTCAAGCAGGGCGGCAACCTGCTGCTCCTCGACGAGCCGACCAACGACCTCGACGTCGAGACCCTGAGCTCCCTGGAGAACGCGCTGCTCGACTTCCCGGGCTGTGCCGTCGTCGTCTCCCACGACCGGTGGTTCCTGGACCGAGTCGCCACGCACATCCTCGCCTACGAGGGCGAGTCCAAGTGGTTCTGGTTCGAGGGCAACTTCGAGTCGTACGAGAAGAACAAGATCGAGCGTCTCGGCCCGGACGCCGCCCGTCCGCACCGCGCCACCTACAAGAAGCTGACCCGGGGCTGATCGATCTTGCGGCACATCTACCGCTGCCCGCTGCGCTGGGCGGACATGGACGCGTACGGCCACGTCAACAACGTGGTGTTCCTCCGCTACCTGGAGGAAGCCCGTATCGACTTCCTGTTCCGCCCGGAGAAGGACTTCAAGCAGGGGTCCGTGGTGGCGCGCCACGAGATCGACTACAAGCGGCAGCTCGTCCACCGGCACACGCCCGTGGACATCGAGCTGTGGGTCACGCAGATCAGGGCCGCGTCCTTCACCCTCACCTATGAGGTGAAGGACGACGACGTCGTCTACGTCCGTGCGTCGACGGTGATCGTGCCGTTCGACTTCGAGGCGCAGCGGCCGCGCCGGCTCACCGAAGAGGAACGGGAGTTCCTGCGCGAGTACATGGATGACGACGAGGAGGAGGCCGTCGCCGCATGACGGTGCTCCACCTCGCCGACGAGGGGGAGGCGGCGGACCTCGCGGCCTTCCTCTCCCGGCTGCTCCACTACGACCGTGGAGCCGCGGTGCGCCTGCAGGCGGCCGGCACCGCGCTCGCCGTCTTCGGGCGGCCGCCGTCCTTCGAGGTGCTGGCGATCCGCGCGGTACGGCTGGCGAAGCCGTACGAGAACGGGCTCGACGTCACACTGGACGTGACCGTCTCCGCGGGTGAGCTGCTCGAGTCCGTCGACGAGTCGGCGGCCACCGCCGTCGTGCCGGGGGCGGTGACCGGGCCGCCATGGGCCGGGGTGCTCCCGCCGCGTGGCGGATGGCGGCCGGTCCCCGGGCTGCCCGCGCCCGATGCCCTGCGGGCGATGGTCGGTGCGGGCGTCGCCGAATTCCGCTCCCGCACCCAGGAGTTGGTGCCCGAGCGGCGCACCCGGGCCGAGCTGGACCGCATCGGGCGGGAGATCTGGTCCCGGACCGTCGGGGACACCCATCTTCCGGTACGGGCCGTGCACGCCGCCCAGTCGCTCGGGTTCCTGCGCCCCGGCGGGGAGCCGGCGTTGCTCTCGTCCGGTGCCTGGCTACGGCTGCGCACGCCGTACGGGTCGATCGCCGTACGGCGTGCGGGACTCGGCGCCCTGGACATCAGCGTCCGCTGAGAGCCCTGGTCACACCAACGGCCACAGCGCGGCCGTCAGGCCGAAGCCGATCACTCCCACCGTGGTCTCGTCAGGACCGTGGTCTCGTCAGGACCGTCCAGGTACGCAGGCCGCTCGCCACGTCGAGGCCGGCCGGCTTGGCGAACATCCAGTAGCCCACGTCGTTGATGTGCGAGACGGCCAGGCCGCCCGCGTCCCTCGCCGGCGCGACCGGGAGAGCTGGGCAGCAGGCTCAGCCCGCCGTGTTCACCATCGACGCCGCCGCGTACGTCAGGTAGTTCCACAGCGTCCGCTCGTGCTCCTCGGAGAGGCCGAGCTCGTCGACGGCGACTCGCATGTGCTTCAGCCAGGCGTCGTGCGCCGCGCGGTCGACGGTGAAGGGGGCATGGCGCATGCGCAGGCGGGGGTGGCCGCGGTTGTCGCTGTACGTCGTCGGGCCGCCCCAGTACTGGATCAGGAAGAGGGTCAGGCGCTCCTCGGCCGGACCCAGGTCCTCCTCGGGGTACATGGGCCGCAGCAGCGGGTCCTCGGCAACCCCCTCGTAGAAACGGTGGACGAGGCGGCGGAAGGTCTCCTCCCCGCCGACCTGCTCGTAGAAGGTCTGCTCCTGAAGCGTGCCGCGCCGAATCTCATTCACGCTCCCATGCTCTCAGACGCGGCGACCGAGGACTCCAGGCCTAGGACCAGCCGACGGCTGCAGCCGGGGCAACCGCTCCCCCGAGCGACGCGTTCCGGTTCGTCCGGCGGGGCGCTCGCCTCGTACCGCGTGCCGCAGGACAGTGGACGTATGAGCGCGCAGGATCTCGACAGGGACGCCGAGGGGGTCGCCGACCTCGCCGCCTCGGCGCGGGCCGCGCTGGTGCGGGAGATCGACGCGAGCGGGGTGTGGGCCGAGGACCCCGTGTGGCGGGACGCCTTCGCGGCCGTGCCACGGCATCTGTTCGTGCCGTACTACTACGTCGGCGTCGTCGGCGGCTACGAACGGCGCTGGGGTCAGAGTCCCGTCCCGGGCGAGCGCGAGCGCTGGGTGCGCGGGGCGTACGCCGACACCCCGCTGGCCACCCGGCTGCGCGAGGGCGAGCTGGTCTCCTCCAGCAGCCAGCCGTCCCTGATGGCGATGATGCTGGTCGCGCTGGAGGTCGAGGACGGCAACCGGGTCCTGGAGATCGGCGCGGGCACCGGCTACAACGCCGCCCTGCTCGCTCACCGGCTCGGCGACGACGACCTCGTCACCACCGTCGATCTGGAGCCGGAGATCACCGAGTCGGCCCGGCGGCATCTGGCGGCCGCCGGCTACCAGCCCGTCGTCGTCACCGGCGACGGCGCCCGCGGGGTCCCCGAACGCGCCCCCTTCGACCGGATCATCGCGACCTGCACCCTGCCGTCGATCCCCCGCGCCTGGCTGGCCCAGTGCCGCCCCGGCGCCCGGATCCTCACCCCGCTGGCCACCGGCCTGGTCGCCCTGGCCGTACATGACGCCGAGCACGCCGAAGGGCGGTTCCTGCACACGCCCGCCTATTTCGTGCCGCTGCGCGGCGGCATCCGTTCCGAGGCGGGGGCCGCGAACCTGGGCGGGCTGCCGCGCGGGGCCCGCGATCACGAGCTGTTCCGCTTCCTGCTGGCGCTGACCCGCGGCAGCCTCGACCCACAGGAGGCGTACGCGTTGTGGGAGCGGGAGGGGCAGCCGCAGCGGGAGCGGTACGGGATCACGGTGAGCGGCGAGCAGGAGTGGGCATGGCTGGACGACCCCGAGGGGCCGTACGCCTGGGCGCTGCCCGGCTGACGTGCCGGGCGGTGAGCCGAACGCCGGAGGGGCCGATCGAGCGTCGGAAGGCCGGTCGAACGCCGGAGGGGGGCGGTCGTACGGCACTTTTCGCCGTACGACCGCCCCCTCCCGGTCTTCTCGAATCGAGCCGCGCCCGGACCTAGCCGCGCCGGATCGTGATCGTCGTCCACGCCCCGACGTGCACCCGGTCACCGTCCTGCAGCGGCACCGGCACGAACGGCGTGATCGGTTCCTCCGCGCCGTTCACCGTGGTGCCGTTCGTCGAGTTCTGGTCGACGACCGCCCAGGTGCCGTCCGGCTGCTGGACCAGGACCGCGTGCTGGTGCGAGACGCCCGGGTCCTCCGGCGGCACCGACAGGTCGATGTCGGGGGTGTCGCCGGTGGAATGGCGGCGGCGGCCGATGGTGACCTGGTTGCCGGTGAGCGTGCGCTGCTGCTCGGGCGAGTACGCGGGCAGGTTGAGGCCCGCGGCCTCGGGGCCGGAGCGCTGCATCATCGCCATGAAGTAGTCGCGGTCCGGGCCGATGGTCGCCGACCAGGTCGCCGGCTGCTGCGGGTAGGCGGGGCCGGGTGGCGGCGGGGCCTGGGCCGGGCCGGGCTGCGGGTAGCCGTAGCCGCCCTGGGCCGGAGCGCCGGGGGCACCCGGGCCGCCGGGACCGCCGTGGCCACCGGGGCCCGGCGGGGAGATTACCCAGTCGTCGTTGCCGCCACCGAAGGACGGACCGCCCTGCTGCGGACGGTGCGGGTCCTGACCGAACCCGGGCTGGGCCGGCGGGGCGGCGGGACCTGCCGGTCCGGCCGGCTGGAACGCCTGCGGGGCACCGCTGGTCGCGCCGGGACCGCCGGGCGGGGTCGGACCGGGCGGCGGCGGAACCGGCCGCGACGGGTCGCCGCCGAAGCCGGAGGGGGCGTTGACACCGGGACCGCCGGGGCCACCGGGACCTCCCGGGCCGCCAGGAACACCCGGGCCGCCGGGGCCGCCGAAACCACCAGGACCGCCCGGGCCGGTCGGTCCACCGGGGTTGGTGTTGCCCGGACCACCGGGGCCCGGCCCCGGACCACCCGGACCCGGACCGCCGGGACCGGGACCGAAGCCGCCAGGGCCGCCAGGCCCACCGGGACCGCCAGGCCCGCCGAAGCCCGCACCAGGACCACCCGGGCCGCCGGGACCAGGGCCACCAGGACCGGGACCGCCAGGCCCACCCGGGCCTCCGGGGCCACCGGGCCCACCCGGACCAGGCGGTTCCGCGCCGAACGGCGGGATCGGTTCCGCCGGGCGGTTCACCTGGGACGGGCGCGAGCCCTGGTACTCGTACGAGTCACCGCCGCCGAACGACGGCGGGGGACCGGACTGCTGCTGGAAGTGGGAGGGCACGCCGCCGCCGGGCGCCGGCGGGCGCGGGGCGGCGGGGGTGTACGACGTCGCCGTGTTGGTCAGGAAGTTCCACCGGCACTCCTCGCAGAACGGCGCACCGCCCTCACGCGGCGTACGGCACTGCGGGCACAGCTCGGGCTCCGGTACGGCGGACATGTGGGGACGACCGCCCGGCTGACCGGCGTTCGGGCCACCGGACGGACCTCCGAGACCGCCGGGCGGTGGGAAGCCGTAGCCGCCGCCGGGCGGGGGCGGCGGAGGGGGTGGAGGTACGGCACCGGCCATGCGGTGACCGCAGACCTCGCACCAGTCGTCGGAACCCGACTGGTGTCCGTTCGGGCAGGTCGGCATGTCGGCGCTTCCCCCTCTCCTTTCCGGCCGTCCTCGACCGGATTTCTCCAACCCCAAGGGGTCAGGCTCGATGCTTTCACGGTCCTGCTAGGGCAGTACTGGGTCACTTCTTTACACGAACAGTGTTTGTCGACCGTGTCTCGAGAGTCATCTCGTCGGCCTCCGCGACCTTCGCCTTCAGTCGCACAGTACCCGTCGTGGCATCGACCACGTCCACCACCTTCGCAAGGAGTTTCGCGGTGTCCGCGTTTCCGGAGGCGCTGGCGAGCTGAACGGCGCGGCCCAGTTTCGCCGTTGCTCCATCGATATCGCCCGCTTTGCGAAGATCGAGCCCTTGTTGGATGGCTTCCGCCAGTTCCGCCTGGCCGGTGTAGTGGGCGACCTGTGGGTTGATCGACGTCGAGGCGGCCATGTCGTCGGTCCATACGGCCCGTACGAGACCCTGGGCGCCTAAGTTCCGTGCGGTGCCGTCGGGTTGCGGGACGACCAGGGAGACCCGGGCCGCGAGCATCTCCCGGCCGAGCTCCGCGACGGGGACCTCGACGCAAACGTGGTAGTCACGGGACTCGTCGCCCCAGGAACCGGTGGGGTAGTCCCCGGCGCGCGGGCCGGCCTCCGTGCGCCGGTCGGTCAACTCCTCGACCGTCGGCGCGACTTGCTTGACGAACTTGATGGTCGTGTCCACCGGCGTCCACACCCGCAGGGCGACGTCCGCGACCTCCTTGCCCATCGCCGTCTCCATCATCCGCGTGAAGTCGGCGGCGAGACCGGCCGGGTCCGCGACGATGTCCGCGCTGCCGAGCAGAGCGGAGGCGATACCTGTGACTTCTTTCACTTCCCAGTCGGTGCCCACGCCACGGGCGTCACAGGTGAAGCGTCCGGCGCAGGCGTCGAGCGCGGCCTTCAGGTCCTCGGGCGACTCGTGCTCGTTGCGGCCGTCGGTGAGCAGGATGCCGTGCCGGATGGCGACGTCGTCCGAGGACAGCAGGCGGTCGGCGAGGCGCAGCCAGGTGCCGATGGCCGTGCCGCCGCCCGCGCTGAGCCTGCGCAGCGCCTGCCTGGCCTGGTCGCGGGTGGTCGCGTCGGCGACCGCGAGGCGGCCGCCCCCCGGATACACCTCCTTGGCCACGTGCGTGCCGCCGATCACCGCGAAGTGCACGCCGTCGCGCAGGGTGTCGATCGCGGCGGCGGTGGCGTCGCGGGCGTTGCGCATCTTGGTCGGCGGGTAGTCCATCGAGCCCGAGCAGTCGACCATGATCGCCACGGCCGCGGACGGGCCCTGCCCCGGCGCGTAGAGGTGGGGCGCCGCGACCGCGCTTCCGATGGTGCCCCCGCCCGTCGCGGTCACCGTGACGATCGCGTTGACCTCGCGACCGCCCTCCGGCAGGTACTCGTTCTGGTACACGTCCACCGAGAACTGCGGCACGTTCGACTTCGAGAAATTGGCCATGCGTTCTCAAATCCCCCTAAAGAACCCCATGGCGGTGCCATGGCTGTCGACGGACCGGTCCCCTCCGGTCCGTATGGAGACCCGCCCCGCGGTGCGGCCTCAGGCCGATCCTGCCCCCATCGGCGGCGCGGGGAACGGCAGGACGGCCACTGTTACGTTGTCGTGGCCCCCGCCGTCGAGCGCGTGACCGACCAGGACCTGGGCGCTGTGCAGGGGGCGCGCGGCGGCGTCGAGGGGCACGACGTCGGCCATGTCCTCGGCCGCCTCCGCGTAGTTCCACAGCCCGTCCGTGCACACCACCACCACACCCGGGCGGTCCGGCTTGAAGGAAGCCGTGTGCGGCTCCAGTTCGTAGGCGTCCGCGCCGAGCCAGCCCGTGATGGCGTGGGCGCGCTCGTCGGCGTACGCCTCGGCCTCGTTCATCAGGCCCGCGGCGACCATCTGCGCGGCCCAGGAGTCGTCCTCGGTGAGCCGGGCCGGGGGAGTGCCGCGGTCCGCCGGGACCCAGTAGGCGCGGCTGTCGCCGACCCAGCCGACGATCAGCAGCTCGGGCGTCACCACCGAGCCGACGATCGTGCAGGCGGGGGCGTTCTGGTGCGGGGCGTGCTCGCGGGCCGTGGCCGGTTCGCCCGCGAGCGCGTTGACCGCGTTCGCGGCGGCGACGATCGCCTCGTGCATCGCCTGCTGCGGGTGGGTGCCGCGCGGCAGAGCGGTCAGCAGCGACTCGCTCGCGGCCCGGGAGGCGGCCATCGAGGCGGCGTCGGGGCGGGTCGCCGAGGACACGCCGTCGCACACGATCGCCAGGACCGCGGGCCGGCCATCGGGCAGCGCGGTGCAGCCGACGGCGAACGCGTCCTCGTTGCGGTGGTGGCGCAGGCCGCGGTCGCTGACGGCGGCGACCGGGCCGGCGTCCTGCTCCATGTGGTCGCGTTCGCGCGGCTGGGCGTGCCCGCAGTTCTCGCAGTACCCATCGTGGTCGACCCGGCCCGCGCGGCAGGCCACGCACACCTTGGTGCCCTCGCGCGGGGTCGGCAGGTCGGGGGTGACGCGGGGGTCGGGTGCCTGCAACGGGTACTCCTCGGGCTCCGACGGACGGTCGAAGCGGACGCCGGACGCCGGGGAGACGGGGGAGCCGGTCGGGACGGGTGGCGTGGGCGGAGCGGTGGGCGCGGGCTGCGGGTGCGCGTCGTCCGGCACGCCGGCGGCGCCCGGGGCCTGGTAGGCGAAGCCGGGCGGGGTGTGGTGGCCGGGAGCC
Organism: Streptomyces sp. NPDC051243; assembly: GCF_044455405.1. NCBI lineage: Bacteria > Bacillati > Actinomycetota > Actinomycetes > Kitasatosporales > Streptomycetaceae > Streptomyces > Streptomyces sp. NPDC051243. Next base: position 104,085 of record NZ_JBITES010000003.1, read on the forward strand.
GGGGAGGCCGGGGCGACGGGCGTCGCGTGGGGGCCGCTCGGCGCCGGGTGGGTCGACGGGGCAGGCGGCGGTGACAGCGGGGGCGGGGGTGTGCCCGGGGGCAGTTCGTGGCCGCCGGAGTCCCTGCCGTGAAGGTCCGCCGGCCGATGCGTGGCCGCCGGGGCGGCGGTGCCGTCCGGCGCTGCGGCGACGGGCCAGCCCGTGCCCGGCGCGCCGGCAGGGGGCGCCGTCGAGCCGTTCATGGCGATGGTCGGGTTGTCGTCCGGCCGTACGGGCACGGCGGACAGGTCGTATCCGCACGCACCGCAGAAACGGTCACCCGACTCGAGCGGCCATTCGCAGCTCGGGCAGGCGGACAACTGGGGCATCTGCGACATCAACTACACCCACGTCCGGGGGCGGTAACGGTTGGCACGTTCCACCAGGTCGATCCTCTCCTCGCCGCCCCGTGCGAGCCGGGCCAGCGTGCGGTACGAACGCTCCAGGCCGAAACGCAGTCCCCGCTCGTCCAGGCCGCTGCCGAGCAGCGTCCGTCCTCCGGCGGCGGGTGGGGCGGAACCCTGGCCACCGGAGAGTATCCAGTCCAGCGCGCAACCGAGGACTTCCGCCGACAACTGCTCCCGGCGCGCCGGATCCAGACCGTACGCGTCCAGCGCCTCGACCTGGCCCGCGGCGGCGGTCAGGTCCTCCAGGAACGGTACGTCGGCGGCGACCGCCGTGCGGCCGCGCAGCCGCGCGCGGACGGCCGCCACGCGTGCGGCCGTGTAGTGAATGGAGCTTTCCGGAACCGACTCCAGAGTCCGTACGGCGTCGCGCCGGTCCCCGCTCGCGAGCTGGACGCGGGCCAGACCGAACGCGGCGCTCACATAGCTCGGGTCGGTCGCCCACACCAGCCGGTAGTACTCGGCGGCGTTGTCCAGCTGGCCAAGCACCTCCGCACACATGCCGAGGGCCAGCTTCGGGGCCGGCTCGCCGGGGAAGGCGTCGTAGATCGCGTCGAAGGCGAGCGCGGCGCCCTCGTGGTCGCCGGTGACGAGCGCGGCAACACCCCGGTACCAGACGACCCGCCAGTCGTCGGGCCGCTCGTCCTCCAGCTTCAGCAGCGTCTCGTGCGCGGTGCCCGTGTCGCCGTTCTCCAGCCAGGCGCGCACCTGCCGCAGCCGCGTCTCGGTCGACGGCGCCGACGCGGCGGCGAGCGCGCCGAGCAGCTCGGCCGGGGCTGTGGTCATCAGGCCCGCGAGGAAACCGGCGTTGGGGTCGGCGGGGTCCACATGCGGGACGGGGAGCGCGAGGGCGGCGGCCGGGGTGTTGACGGCCTTGACGAGCCTCGTGGCGGCTGTCAGGGCGTTCGCGACTCCCCCGTCCGGCCGCTCGGCACGCCCGGTGCCGACGGCGGGCCGACCGGCGGAAGAGGCGGGCGCGGCGAAGGCGCTGGGCGCGGCGGGAGTCGGCGGAGCGGCCGCCGAACCGGACGCCGCCGACGTCTTCCTGTTCCGTACCACTCGCGCCCCCAGCCGCGAGACGTCCCCGTCCAGCTTGGGGAACAACTCCGTGTCCGTGACCCGTACCTCCGGCCCGAACAGCGTCGACAGCGACGGCCGCGCCCGCCCCGTCTGCAAGGAAACGACCTCGCGCAGCACACCCGTCAGCTGCTCCGCCATCTCCTGGGCGGAGGCGAAGCGGCGGGCCGGGTCGGGGTCGGTGGCGCGGACCAGGAGCCGGTAGAAGGACTCGTACTGGCGGAAGACCTCGATGTTGTCGGGGTCGGGCAGGGAGTCGACGTAGACGTTCGTGTAGCCCTGGAAGTCGAAGGTCAGGACGGCGAGCGTACGGGCGACCGTGTAGAGGTCGGACGCCACCGACGGGCCCACGTCCGCGACCTCCGGCGCCTGGTAGCCCACCGTGCCGTAGATGGCCGACTCGTCGTCGTCCATCCTGCGCACCGCGCCCATGTCGATCAGCTTGAGCTGGTCCTCGGTCTGGATGGCGTTGTCGACCTTGAAGTCGCAGTAGAGCAGGTTCCGGCTGTGCAGATGGCCGAGGGCCTCCAGCGCCTCGATGCCGTACGCGCACGCCTGCTCGACGGGGAGCGGGTCACGCCTGCCCTCCGGAGTGCGGCGGCCGTTGGCGATCTCCTTGAGCGACTTGCCGCCGACGTACTCCATGACGATGTAGCCGTCGAGGGAGCCGGTGCGCTTGTCGAGATGCTCGACGAAGTTGTAGATCCGCACGATGTTGGCGTGCTCGATCTCCGCGAGGAAGCGCCGCTCGGAGATCGCCGCCGCCATCGCGTCCTGGTCGCCGGTGTCCAGCAGGCCCTTGAGCACCACCCAGCGGTCGGAGACCGCGCGGTCCACGGCGAGGTAGATCCAGCCCAGGCCGCCGTGCGCGAGGCAGCCCACCACCTCGTACTGGCCGTGCACGATGTCCCCGGCCTTCAGCTTCGGGATGAAGGAGTACGGGTGACCGCACTTCGTGCAGAAGCCCTCCGTACGGCCGGGGCGGTCGCCGCGGGCCCGGCCGACCGGGGCGCCGCAGTCCGAGCGGGAGCAGAACCGCTTGCGCTCGGGCACCTCCGGGTTCTCCAGCACCATCGCGCGCGGGTCGGGGCGCGGGACGTCCGGCACCTGGACCAGGCCCGCGCCGAGCCTGCCGCGCCCGCTGGAGCCGGCGCCCGAGCCGGAGCTGCGCACCGACACCGACCGGCCGGTGGTACGGCCCGACAGCGAGCGGGACAGCCGCCCCGACACCGAGCGCCGGGACTTCGACGACTGGGACGACGTACGGGAGCTGCCGCGGCTGGTGGAGCGGGCGCTGCCGCTGCCCGCCGAGCCGCGCGAGCCCTTGCCGCCGCCCGTCACCCCGGTGGGCGGCGAGCCCACCATGCCGGTCGCCGAGACGACCGGGGCGAGGCCACAGGTGTCGCAGTACAGCTCGCCACCGCCCATGTCCTCGTACGTACCGCCGCAGTCCGGCCGCTGGCAGGACTGCTGTGCCTGCGTCATGACGACGACTCCCCCCTGTTCCCCCTGCCCCTCATGATCCCGGCCCCCGGTGGTCCTCGGGCCCGCGCGGCCCCGGCACGCGCGGGCCGCCGAGCAGTTCCGCGGCCGCCTGCTGGTAGCGCAGGACGGCCTGCTCGGCGACGCGCAGGTCGCAGGGCGCGCTCCACAGCATGCGGCGGGCCGCGTCGTAGCGCTCGATGAGGAACGGGTCCTCCGCGAGGCCGTGCCGGGCCACCTTCGCCTTGTACGCGTCGAGGCGGCCGCGCAGCTCGGCGCGGACCGCCAGGGGCGCGGTGACCGCGGTCAACGACTCGCGGGCGCGCAGCAGTTCGTCCTCCGCCTTCTGCTCCAGGGACTCCAGGAGCGGGGACAGACGGTGCCACTGGGCCTGTCTGCGGTACTCGGCGGCCGTCGCCAGCTGCTCCTGCAGCGCGGTCGGCGGGCCGCTGACGACCGGCACCTCGGTGGCGGCGATCTTCGCCAGCACCTCGCCGCGCGCGGTGCGGGCCTCGGCGAGCGTGCGGTCCGCGCGGGACAGCACGTCACGCAGCTTGACCAGCCGCTGCTCGGCATCCTGACGTACCGTCAGAACCGCGTCGATCTCCCGGCGTACGTCCTCCAGGGCGCGCGCCTCGCGGTCGTAGACCGTGGTGTCCGGCCGGCCGCCGCCGGGCGCCGAACTCCCTTGCGCGGGGAGCCAGTACGCGAGCGGGTCGGAGACCACCTGCGCGCGCAGGTTGGTGAGCGTGCGCGTGATGCGCTCCAGGTCGTCGCCCGCCGGGTGCTCGCCGGGGCGTACGCCGACGGAGTGCGCGAGCCTTCGCGTGCGCTGGAGTTCGGCGGCCAGTAAATCGATACGGGCGGGCAGCGCCGACCAGACCGCGTCGGCGGCGACGACCATGTCCAGCGAGGTCGCGTACAGCTCGTTCATCCGGTCCACGAGCGTGGTCAGGGTGAACTGTTCGCTGAGCTTGCCCGAACCGCCGTGCAGGGTGGGGGCGTTGGCGGTCGCCGCCGTCGATCCCGCCACCGTCACGGACTCGCCGCGCAGCAGCTCCGTCAGCTCGACCAGGTCCTCGCGGCTGGACCAGCGGCGCCGGGCCCTGATCTCGCGGGCGGAGCGCAACGCGTCCGTGTACGCGTCGAAGTACGCCCACAGCAGCGTGATCGACGCCTCCGCGGTCGTCCAGCGCTCCTTGGTGACGCCCGTGAGCTCGGCGCCCTCGAGAAGCCTGCGGCCCGCGTGGTCCTGCAGGGCGAGGAGCGAGGTCTCGATCGCCTCGTGCTCCGCGCCGAGCCGCGCCAGCGCACGGTCCACCTCGTCCCGGTCCATCACCGGCCCGGCGGGGTCCGTGACGCCCATCGATCACCTCTCGCTGCGTTGTGTTCCGTCGTCTGCTGTCGGGTGCTGCCGTCTGCTGCCGCGTTCCGTTGTGACGTCCCTCAGTCGATGGTCGGTCACTTGTACCGGGCTTCGGGAGGAGTCGCCGACGCCGACTTCTTGTCGCCCTGGTCCATGGTGGGGTGCAGCCACTTCTCGTACGACGCCTCCCAGCCGCCGTCCTTGACGTAGTTCTCCAGGGTCCGGTTGACCTGGCGTACCAGATCGTCGGAGCCCAGTTTCATCGCCACGCCGTAGTACTCGTCCGTGAACAGGCCGCCCTTCAGTTCGACCGTGGGGTCCTGCGCGGCCTGACTCGCGGCGAGCGCGCCGTCGGTGACGACCGCGTCGACCTCGCCGAGCTGCAACTTCACCAGGCAGTCGAGCTGGTTGGGGACGGTGGTCCTGATGTCGGTGGAGTCCGGCAGGTCGCCGTTCTTCCTGCCCTCTTCGAGGTTGTCGTACGCGGTGGACCCCTGCGCCGAGCACACCTTCTTCCGGGCCAGGGTCTTGTCGAACCCGGTGATCGTCGAGGTCTTGGGCGCCAGGACCTGCTGGCCGGTCACGAAGTACGGTGCCGAGAAGGCGACTTGCCCGATGCGGTCGCAGTTGATCGTCATGGTGCGGACCACCATGTCGACCTCGCCCTTCTTGATCGCCTCGATCCGGCGGCTGGTCGGGATCGCCTTGAACCGCACCGCGTCGCGGTCGCCGAGGATGTCCTCGGCGATCCGGTGGACCAGGTCGATGTCGAAGCCCTCCAGCTCCCCGGCCGGGTTGTTGGGGTCGAGGTAGCCCCAGCGGTAGCTGTTGGTGTCGACCCCGACGATCAGGCGCCGGTCCTTGCGGGCCTTGATCGCGTCCAGCGTGGGCGCCTTGCCGTCGCCGCCGGACGGCGACAGGCTCTGGTCCTGCGGGTTCTCGCAGTCGTCGGCCTTCACCTGGGTGGTGCGGGTGACGCCCTGGCCGCCGGTCGCCGTGCCGGCGTCGTCGGCCTGCGGCTGGCTCAGGGGCAGCAGCAGGGCGAAGGTCACCGCAAGGGCGCACAGGAGGGCCATCGCGCCCACGCCGCCCCAGCCGCGCAAGCTGGTGCGCAGACGCCGCCAGGCGTCGGCCGCGGTCCGCGGGTGGACCGGGGCGTCCGCGTTCGTCGTCGTGTCGCGTTCGTTCATCGTGCCCCCTCTCACCGGTACTCCGACAGTCGGCGGCCGATGCCGAGGACCGCGCCGGTCGCGCCCAGGACCGCGAGGACCGCGGCGCCGGTCGGGAGGCCGGTCAGCGAGTCACGGCCGTCGCTCGCGGCCAGCTTGAACTCGTTCTGCTCGTGGGTGAGCGCCGTCGCCAGGGCCTTGTCGACGTTGTCGAAGCACACGCTCGTCGGCTCCTTCGCGGCGCCGATGACCCGGTCGCGGGCGGCCTGGTAGTTGCCCGAGTTGTTGTCGTCGCGGGCGAGGTTGTGGCGGTCCTTCCAGACCTTCATGAAGCCGTTCGCCTCCTGAACGGGCTTCTGCCCCGCCGAGTCGTCGGCGAGGCCCTCCGCTCGGGCGAGAGCCTTGCCGAGCTGGGCGATCTGCTGGTCGTAGCCCCAGTCGTAGGAGTCCACGACCGTGCCGTCGTCGAGCGTCTTCGAGTCCGCGCCCCTGCGGACCAGCGTCATGTTCTCGTCGCTGCGCGCGGTCAGGGAGGCGATGCGGGCCTCGTGCAGGACGTCCAGGGAGCGGACGCCGTGGTCGTAGGAGTCGTTCAGGTCCGCGCGTGCCACCGTGTGGCTCACGGCGAGCCACAGCAGCACCACGGTGGAGGCGGCTGTGGCGGTGACGAGGCCGTGGTTGAGGACCCTGTTCGTGCGCTCGTAGTTGCGGCGCTGGGCCCAGGCGAGGGCGGCCAGGGCGAGCAGGCCCAGACCGGCCGACGCCCAGGGGAAGGACTTCGCGTCGGCGTAGTCGGAGCGCAGGCGCTGGTTCTCCGTCTGGTAGAGCTTCTCGGCCGACGGCAGCATCTTCTGCTGCATCATCTCGTTCGCCGCGCGCAGGTACGCCCCGCCCACCGGGTAGCCCTGGCGGTTGTTGGCCCTGGCGGTCTCGACCAGGCCCTTGTACTCCGGCAGGAGCCTGCTCAGTTCGGCGATCGTGTTCGCCGACGGGGAGCCCGGTTCGGAGTTGGCGGCGGCCTTGACGAGTTTCTCGGCGGCCGTGCGGATGTCCTTCTCGTAGCCCTCGCGCATGGCGGGCTTCTCCTGCAGGCCCGCCAGGTAGCCGCTGGCGGCCGCGGTGTTGGCGTCCGCCAGGGAGCGGTAGATGTCGGCCGCGTCGGAGCTGAGGGGCTGGCTGCGGTTGAGGACGTCGTCGGCCGCGGCGGCCCGTTCCGTCATCTGCCAGGCGGCCACGGCGCCGAAGGCGACGACGAAGAGGGCCAGCAGGGCGCCGATGATCCTCAGGCGGCCGGGTTCGGTGGTGGCGGCGGCGCGGAGTTGGTCGAAGCCCTCGGCGAAGGCCGTACGGCGGGGCTGGGCGGGGGCGGCGGCGCGGGTGGGCTGCGGGGGTACGGACGGCATGGTGGGCGCGCCGGGGGCCGGGCTGTGTCCCGGTGGTGGTGCGCTGCTCGTCGGCGTCTGTGTCACTGTTGACCTCCCCCGTGGTCATCCCGTCGCCGCAAGTATCGCTGGCGGGACTGACATCCGCACCGGCCTTCACTGGATCTTGATCCGATCGCAGCGGAGTGCCTGCCGGCGGCTTGGCGGATCCCCCCCCGCACCACCCCTGCCCATGTACACGCGGTGGGAATCAGTTCGGTTCCCCCCCCTGGGGGCCTGCGGCCCCCAGACCCCCGCTTCGGCCCTGAACGAGCCTCGTCCTCAAACGCCGGACGGGCTGAGTTATGCGGACCGGCGTTCGAAGTGGGTGCGTACCCGCTCGTGCGCCTCCGCCTCCGCCCTCACCGCGTCCAGGCCCAGCAGTGCCGCCCCCAGCACCGGGCTCGCCGTCACGACCTGCGGTACCGCCTTCGGGGCGCGGGACGTCAGCAGGTCCCGGATTCCGTCCGTCAGCTGCGGGTGCCGGGCCGCCAGTACGCCACCGCCCAGCAGCACCGGTGTCTCCTCCTCCAGCAGGTCCAGGCGGGTCAGGGCCACCGTGGCCATGGTCACCACCTCGTCGGCCAGGCGGTCCACGATTCGGCGGGCCACGGGGTCGCCGGACGCCGCCGTGGCGAACAGGACCGGCGTCAGTTCGTGGCGGCGGGCGTCGGGGATGTCCTGCAGGTGCAGGGCCTCGATCAGGGCGTACATGGTGGGCAGGCCGAAGTGGCCGGGGAGCGTGTGCGCCAGCGCCGTGGGCTCCCCGCGGCCGTCCTCCGCCCGCGCCGCGTGCCACAGCGCCTCCTCCGCCAGGCCCCAACCGCCGCCCCAGTCACCGGAGATACGGCCCAGCGCGGGGAAGCGGGCGGTACGGCCGTCGGGGCGCATGCCCACGCAGTTGATGCCGGCGCCGCAGACCACGGCGACCCCGCGGGGTTCCGGCACCCCCGCGCGCAGGATCGCGAAGGTGTCGTTGCGGACCTCGACGGTCGTGCCCCACGCGCGGGCGTGCAGCGCGGCCGCCAGGGTCTCCTCCTCCACCGGGAAGTCGGCGTTGGCCAGACAGGCCGAGACATGGTCGACGGAGGTCACCCCCGCCGCGGTGAAGGCCTGCTCCACCGCCTCGGCGAGGGTGTCCACCGCCTGCTGCGCGCCCACCGCCGGCGGGCGGAAGCCGCCTCCGCGGGCGGTGGCCAGGACGGTTCCGTCGGCCGCCACCACCGCCACGTCGGTCTTGCTGTTGCCCGCGTCGACAGCGAGGACACGTGCGGTCATGCCCACGCGAGATGCTCCTGGTTGTGTGCGATCAGCTGGTCGGTGAGGGTGTGGGCGTACGCGTACTGGCCGATGAGGGGATGCGCGAGCAGTGCCCTGAACACCCGGTCGCGGCCGCCGCGCAGCGCCGCGTCCAGAGCCAGGTCCTCGTAGGCCGTGACGTTCGCCATCAGGCCCGCGTACAGGGGGTCCACGGCGGGCACCGGCAGCGGGGCCGGACCCGACGGCCCCACCGCCGCCTGGACCTCGATCACCGCGTCGTCGGGGAGGAAGGGCAGCGTTCCGTTGTTGTACGTGTTCACCACCTGGCAGGGGCTGCCCGCGCCGTTCAGCAGCGCCGCCGCCAGGTCCACCGCCGCCTCCGAGTAGTAGGCGCCGCCCCGCCTGGAGAGCAGTGCCGGCTTCTCGTCCAGGGCCGGGTCGGCGTACAGCTCGAGCAACTGCCGTTCCATTTCGGCTACTTGGGCGGCGCGTGACGGCGTGGCGCGCAGTTCCTCCACCACTTCGTCGTGGGCGTAGTAGTAGCGCAGGTAGTACGACGGGACCACGGCCAGGCGGTCCAGGAGGGTGCGGGGGAGGTGCAGGTCGGCGGCGATGGTGTCGCCGTGGTCCGTGAGGAGCTTCGGCAGGACGTTCTCGCCCTCGGGGCCGCCCAGGCGTACCCCGGTCTCCCAGGTGAGGTGGTTGAGGCCCACATGGTCGAGGTGGACGTCGGAGGGGGTGACGCCGAGCAGGGTCGCGAACTTGCGCTGGAAGCCGATCGCCACGTTGCACAGGCCGACCGCCTTGTGGCCCTCCTGGAGCAGGGCGCGGGTCACGATGCCGACCGGATTGGTGAAGTCGATGATCCAGGCGGTGGGGTTCGCGCGGCGGACGTGGTCCGCGATGTCCAGGACCACGGGAACCGTGCGCAGTGCCTTTGCCAGGCCGCCGGCGCCTGTCGTCTCCTGGCCCACGCAGCCGCAGTCCAGAGGCCAGGTCTCGTCCTGCTCACGGGCCGCCTGGCCGCCCACCCGGAGCTGCAGGAGGACCGCGTCGGCGCCGGCCACCGCCTCGTCCAGGTTCGTGGTGGTGGTGATCGTGCCGGGGTGGCCCTGGCGGGTGAAGATACGGCGGGCCAGGGCGCCGATCAGTTCCAGGCGCTCCGTCGCCGGGTCCATCAGGACCAGTTCCTCGATGGGGAGGGTGTCACGCAGGCGGGCGAAGCCGTCGATGAGTTCGGGGGTGTAGGTCGAGCCTCCGCCGACCACGGTGAGTTTCATGTATGGGTCAACCCTTTACTCCGGTGAGTGTGACGCCTTCTACGAACGCCTTCTGGGCGAAGAAGAACACGACGATCACGGGGGCCATGACCAGTACGGTCGCGGCCATGGTCAGGTTCCAGTCGGTGTGGTGTGCGCCCTTGAACGACTCCAGGCCGTAGGAGAGCGTCCAGGCGCCCGGGTTCTCGGACGCGTAGATCTGGGGGCCGAAGTAGTCGTTCCACGCGTAGAAGAACTGGAAGAGGGCCACCGCGGCTATGCCCGGTTTCGCCATGGGGAGGACGACTCGCAGGAGCGTGCGGAACTCGCCGCAGCCGTCCACCTTCGCCGCGTCCAGATACTCGTTCGGGATCGTCGTCAGGAACTGGCGCAGGAGGAAGATCGAGAACGCGTCCCCGAACGCCATCGGGATGATCAGGGGCCAGAGGGTCCCCGAGAGGTCCAGCTGCTTCGCCCAGAACAGGTACATCGGGATGATGACCACCTGCGGCGGCAGCATCATCATCGAAATGACCAGCATCAGGGTCAGATTCCGGCCGCGGAAGCGGAACTTGGCGAGCGCGTACGCCACCGGCACGGACGACACCACGGTGAGGACCGTGCCCAGGCCGGCGTAGATCAGCGTGTTCTTCCACCAGGTCAGGAAGCCGGGCGTGTCGAAGACCTTGGTGTAGTTGCCCCACTCCCAGGTGTCCGGGACCAGGTCGCGGGTGAGCGCCTGCTGGTCGCTCATCAGGGAGGTCAGGACGACGAACACGAAGGGGAGAGTGAAGAAGAGGGCGGCCGCGATGCCGAGGGAATGGATCGCTATCCATTCCAGGAGCGCCCTGCGGCGGGACGTGCGCTCGGCGGTGGTCGGGGCACTCAACTCCACCGGCTTTTCCAGCACTTGGGTCATGGTCAGTCACCTGCCTGGATCAGTCCGCCCCGGCGCCGCATCAGCAGCGAGGTGAACGCCATGGCGAGGGCGAACAGGACGAGCGCGACCACGCAGGCCGAGCCGTAGTCGAAGCGCTGGAAGCCGAGGTTGTAGACGAGCTGGGGGAGGGTCAGGGTCGACTTGTCGGGGTAGCCCGGCTCGAACTGCTGGCCGGAGCCGCCGATGACGCCGGAGGCGACCTTTCCGGCCACCAGCGGCTGTGTGTAGTACTGCATGGTCTGGATCACGCCCGTGACCACGGCGAACATCACGATCGGCGAGATGTTGGGAAGGGTGACGAACCGGAACCGCTGCCAGGCCGACGCCCCGTCCAGCTCGGCGGCCTCGTACTGCTCCTTCGGTACGTCGAGCAGCGCGGCCATGAAGATGACCATGAGGTCGCCCACGCCCCACAGCGCGAGCGCGGTGAGGGCCGGCTTGGACCAGGTGGGGTCGGTGAACCAGCCGGGCGTCGGCAGGCCCAGGCTCTCCAGGACCGAATTGACCGGGCCGGTGCCGGGGTTGAGGAGGAAGACGAAGGCCAGGGTCGCGGCGACCGGCGGGGCGAGGTACGGCAGGTAGAAGAGGGTGCGGAAGACGCCCGTGCCCGTCTTGATCTTCGTGATGAGCAGACCGATGCCGAGGCCGAACACCACCCGGCAGGTCACCATCACCAGCACCAGCCAGAGCGTGTTGCGCAGCGCCGGCCAGAACAGCGGGTAGTCGTCGAAGACGTAGGCCCAGTTGCCCAGGCCGCGGAACACCGGTGGGCCGAAGCCGTCGTACTTCATCAGGGAGAAGTACACGGTGGACACCAGCGGATAGGCGAAGAAGACGCCGAACCCGATGAGCCACGGTGACAGGAAGGCCACCGTTCGAAGCGCCGACCTGCGGCGCTTCGCGCGGAGAGTGTGCGTGGACATCGACGGCGCTACTTCGCCTGCTCGATGTCGGTGTCGATCTGCTGCGCGGTCTTCTCCAGACCGGCCTCGAGGTCCTTCACCTTGCCGGACTCGTACTGGTAGCCGAAGTCCTGCAGCGTCGTCTGGTACGTGGAGCCGTTGACGGAGGCCGGCGGGGTGTTGGACTCCGGGTGCTGCGCGATGTCCAGGAACGTCTTGAAGCCCGGGTCGACCTTCAGGTCGGGCGACTTCAGGGCCGCGAAGGTGGACGGCACGTTGTGGATGGCGTTGGCGAAGGAGACGACGGCCTCGGTGTCGGTCGTCAGGTACTTCACCAGCTCCCAGGCCGCGTTCTGCTTCTCGCTCCGCGGGGCGATGCCGATGATCGTGCCGGAGAGGAAGCCCTTGCCGTACTCGTCCACCTCGTCGTCGGCGACGGGCATCGGGGCGGTGCCGATCTCGAAGTCGACGCCCGCGTCCCTCGCCATGCCGAGGCGCCACTCGCCGTCGAGCTGCATGGCCACCTGACCGGTGTGGAACGGGTGCTTGGCGCCCCACTCGTCACCGAACGTGTTGCGGTACTTCTCCAGCTTCGCGAAGCCGCCGAGGTCGTCGATGAGCTTCTTCTGGTACGTGAACATCTCGGCGAAGGCAGGATCCTTGGCGATGCTGGACTTGCCGTCGGCGTCGAAGTAGGCGTGGTCCCACTGGGACATGTAGTGGTCCACGACCGTCTCGTAGCCGTGGTACGTCGGCATGAAACCGAGCTGCTGGTAACTGTCACCCTTGCTTACGGTCAGCTTCTTGGCGACCTTCGCGAACTCCGACCAGGTCTTCGGCGGGGACTTGATGCCGGCCTTGTCGAAGGCGTCCTTGTTGTAGTAGAGGCCGTAGGCGTCGCCCAGCAGGGGCAGGGCGCAGCGGGTGCCCTCGAACTGGGTGTAGTCCAGCATCGGCTTCGGGATGGTCTTGTCGAGGTCGAGCTTGGACTTCTCGATGAAGGGCTTGAGGTCGAGGAAGGCGCCCGAGGAGCAGAACTTGCCGATGTTGGAGGTCGTGAACGACGACACGACGTCCGGCCCGTTCGAACCGCCCGCGCGCAGCGCCTGGTTGAGCTTGTCGTCGTTGATGTTGCCGACGACCTTCACGGTGATGTTGGGGTGGGCCTTCTCGAAGCTGTCGATGTTCGCCTGGATCGCCTTGGCCTCGGCGGGCGCGCTCCAGCCGTGCCAGAAGGTGATCGTCGTCCTGGCGTTGGGGTCGTCGGTGGCGCCAGACGAAGAACTGTCTGCCTGGCCGGTACAGGCCGTGGCGAGCAGGGCCAGGGAGGCGGTGGCGGCGAGGGCGGCGGCGGTCCTGCGGGACGCTGAGGATATGACGTTCTTGGACTTTCCGGACATGGCGAGGTCTCCCAAGGGCGGGACAGGGGTGGGTGAGGGAAGGCGGGGGGTGAGTCGGAGGGTGTGTGAGTGCGGCCCGCCGTGGTGGGCGGTCGGCGGGGCGGTCGGTCAGCGTGAGGTGTCGAAGACCTCGTCGCGTGTGGCGGCGAGCGCGCTCTCCAACGCGCCCCGCAGCACGGGGTGTTCACGGACGTCGCCGACGACCAGCCGGGGCCTGGACGCGGCCAGCTCCTCCAGCTCGTCCTGGACGAGGGAGCGCAGCACCTCGCCGCCGGCGGTCAGGGAGGCGCCGCTGAGGACGACCAGTTCGGGGTCGAGGACGGAGACCAGGGAGGCGAGACCGGTGGCCAGCCGGGTCGCGTAGGTCTGCAGGAGCAGCCGGTTCAGGACGGTGTCCTCCGCGGCGGCCCGGTGGACGAGTGCGGCGGCGGCCTCGGCGTACGACCCGGACGGGATGTCCGTCATGCCGATCTCGAGCGCGAGCCGGGGAATCGCCTGCGAGCCGGCGAGTTCCTGGTAGCCGCCACTGTTGGCTTTGGTGACCTGACGGACCAGGGGTACGCCCGGAACCGGCAGGAAACCCACCTCGCCCGCGCCGCCGGTCCAGCCGCGGTGCAGGCGCCCGCCGAGGACCAGGGCGGCACCGAGGCCGCCCTCGTTCCACAGCAGTACGAAGTCCTCGTGGCCGCGGGCCGCGCCGAGCCGCTGCTCGGCCACCGCCACGAGGTTGACGTCGTTCTCGTACTCGACCGGCATCGGCAGGGCGGCCGCGAGTTCGTCGAGCAGCGCGGGGGTGTGCCAGCCGGGGAGGTGGGAGGCGTAGCGCAGCCGGCCCGTGTTGGGGTCGAAGGCGCCGGGGGTGCCGATGACGAGCCGGTGGACGTCGTCGCGGGCGAGGCCCGCCGCCTTCACCGCGCCGTCGAGGGCGTCGCTTACCTGCCGTACGACCGGATGGGCCGGGCGTCTGCCGGGGGTGGGCAGTTCGTACGACCCGACCGTGCGGCCCGTGACGTCGGCGACGGCGGCGAGGATGCGTTCGGGGGTGACGTCGAGCCCCGCGGCGTACGCGGCGGCCGGATTGACCTCGTACAGCTGGGCGCCCGGACCGGGCCGCCCCTCGGTCGTGCCGGTGGCCAGGACCAGGCCGGCGGCCTCCAGGCGGGCCAGCAGCTGGGAGGCGGTCGGCTTGGACAGGCCGGTGAGCTTGCCGATCCGCGTGCGGGACAGAGGCCCGTGCTCCAGGAGGAGGTCCAGGGCGGCACGGTCGTTCATGGCGCGCAGGACGCGCGGGGTGCCCGGCGTACCGGCGTTTCCTGCCATGGGATCGACACCTGCCTTTCGGCTGACCAGCTTCTCAGCGATCTACGAGGGAAGTCCATCACGGAAGGACGGAAGGCCATCGAGGTCGCTGCGAGGGATCACTGTTAGGAAAGTTTCCTATCTGGTGGCGAGAATGTATGCCCGCGGGAAGGTGGCGTCAAGAGAGGTCTACACCAGCAACGCGGTCGTTACTTCGGGGCGCTGTGGTGCGGTTCCCGCTCGTGGCGCGGGAGCAGGAGCGGGGTCGCCAGGAGCAGGGCGCCGGCCAGGGCGATGGCGGTGCGCGGGCCGGTCGCCGCCGCCAGCAGGCCCCACAGCGCCGTCATGGCCGCGGTCGTCGTCTTCCCCGTGACCGACCAGGCCGCCAAGGTGCGGGTGATCCGGTCCCGGGGGGTGTGGTCGAGGCGATCGGTGGCCAACACCGGGTTGAAGACGCCGATGCAGGTGATCAACCCGAACTCGACGGCCATGACGAGGAGGAGCCCGGAGGTGCCCGGGCCGACGAAGGCCAGCCCGATGGGCCAGCAGGCGCGCAGTGTGCCGGCGGTGAGCAGGACCGGGTGCCGGCCGTAACGGGCCACCAGCCGGCGCGACAGGCGCGAGCCGAGCAGGCCGCCCAGGCATGGGGTGGCCAGGGCGAGCCCGTACTGCCAGGGAGTGAAGCCGAGCCGGCCGAGCATGAGGACGGCGAGCAGCGGGGTCGGGGCCATGATCAGGGCGTTGACCAGGACCTGGTTGAGGAACAGCGGGCGCAGGGCGGGGTGGGTGAGGATGTGTCGCCAGCCCGCCATGAGGTCGCTCGTCCGCAGGCCCGACGGCGTGTCAGGGCGGGTCTGTTGCCTTTCCTTACCACCGATCGCCCCGATCCCCAGTGCCGACAGCAGATAGCTCGCCGCGTCCGTCAGCACGGTCGTCATCGGGCCGAACACCCCCATCGCCACCCCGCCGAGCGGTGGCCCGAGCGCGGTAGCCGTCCACATGGTGGCCTCGAAACGGCCGTTGGCCACGAGCAGGTCCTCCGGCGGCACGAGGGACTTCAGACAGGCGCCGCTCGCCGCGGTGAACGTGATGTCCGCCGCGGCGACCACCACCGACACCACCAGCAGCTGCCCGAGACCGAGCCCGTCCAGCGCGAACGCGACGGGAATGCTCAGCAGCGCCGCGCACCGGAGCAGGTCGGCCGCGATCATCACCGGCCGCTTCCGGCGGAACTCCACCCACGCCCCGAGCGGCACCGCCACCACTGCCCCCACGGCGAGCCCCGACGCCGCCAGCAGCGCCACCTCCGTCGCTCCCGCCTGCAGCACGAGGACCGCGATCAGCGGCAACGCGTCGAAGGCCAGCCGCGTCCCGAACGTACTCACCGCGTACGACGCCCACAGCCACCCGAACCCGCGCCCCAACGACCGCCCGCCCGCCATGCGCATCCCATCCCCGCCATCACGTCGACCGGAGCCATCCAAGCGAGGGGCGGTTCCGCGGATCAAACAACCGACCGGTGTCCACCGGCACAACCATCGGTTGTACGCCTAGGCTGGCGGCCGTGGACCTCGACGCCGTGCGCACCTTCGTCGCCGCAGTGGACGCGGGCCGGTTCCAGGACGCCGCGGCGAGCCTGTCGATCACCCAGCAGGCGGTCTCCAAGCGCATCTCCGCGCTGGAGAAGAGCCTCGGGGTGCGTCTGTTCACCCGCACCGCGCGCGGGGCCCGGCTCACCATCGACGGGCAGGCGTTCCTGCCCCACGCGCGTGCCCTTCTCCAGGCCGAGGAACGGGCGATCGACTCCGTACGACCCGGCCGCCGTGCCCTGCACGTCGACGTGATCGGCCGGCGGCTCGCCCCGGCCGTCCTGCTGCGGGACTTCCACCGCGCCCACCCCGGCACCGACCTCGATGTCGTGACCCTCTTCGACGCCGACGCGGCGGTCGCGGCCCTGCGCGCCGGCACGATCGACGTGTCCTTCCGCGCCGTCACCATGCCCGCGCGCAGGCTGCCCGACGGCATCGAGGCCGTCCGCGTCTACGACGAACCGGTGCAGCTCCTGACCGGACCGGGGCACCCGTTCGCCGCCGCCCGCGCCGTGACGCCCGCCCAACTCGCCGGGCACCGGATCTGGATGCCCGGCATCGTCGAGGGCACCGAATGGGCCGCCTACTACGAGTCCCTCGCCGCCGAGTTCGGACTCACCATCGAGGCGACGGGGCCCGACTTCGGCACCGAGCCGCTCCTCGACACGATCGCCGGCTCCGCCGTACTGGCGACCCTCGTCGGCGCGGACACCGGCGTCGTCCCGCCCGCCGGCCAGGACCTGCGCCGCGTCCCGCTGCGCGACCCGACCCCGGTCTATCCGCACTCCCTGCTGTGGCGCGCCGACAACCCCCATCCCACGCTCGCGGCCCTGCGCGCCCACCTCGTCGCGAGCCGGACCGAGCGCCGGGAGACAGAGATGTGGACGCCGGGCTGGGCGCGGTGACCGCTCGAGGTTAGGTTGCACGGATGCCACATGATCGTCGCCGTTCGCTGCTCGCCTGGCTCGCCGTGATCCTCGCGGGTATGTCCTTCGTCTATTGGGCGACCCGGCCGGTGCCGCACGACGAGTGCGTGGTCGCCTACTCGGTCTTCGGCAAGCCGACCGGACGTGAGCTGGACGAGTACGCCCAGCAGGCCTATGAGGAGGCCGTCGCGGACGGGCGCTGTGAGCCGCCTTGGCCGCGGTGGCGGGGGTGGGTCGGCTGAGGTCCGTGGCCGCACGCTGAGCGCGAAGGGGGCGCCCGGATCTCCGGGCGCCCCCTTCGTCGTACATCTGCTCGGCCTCGTACGCCTACTTCGTCACACTCGGCGGCGCCAGCGGCGTAGCCGCCTGGGCCTGCGGCGAGGACGTGTTCGAGTATGCCGACGGGGCTGCCATGCCCGCCGTCGGGTCGGTCGCGGGCTGTTCCTCCACCGTGAGGGGGGTGCGGCCGACGATTGGGATGTCGGCGGCGTCGAAGGCGCGCTTGATGCGCCAGCGCAGCTCGCGTTCGACCGTGAGGGACTTGCCGGGCATGGTCTTCGCCGAGACGCGCACGACCATGGAGTCCAGCAGCACGCTGTCCAGACCGAGCACCTCGATCGGGCCCCAGAGGAGCTCGTTCCAGGGCTCCTCCTTGCTCATCGCCTCGCCGACGCCGTTCAGGACGGCCTTCACGCGGTCGAGGTTCTCGGAGGGGCGGACCGTGACGTCCACGCCCGCCGTCGACCAGCCCTGCGAGAGGTTGCCGATGCGCTTGACCTCGCCGTTGCGGACGTACCAGATCTCGCCGTTGTCGCCGCGCAGTTTGGTCACGCGCAGGCCGACCTCGATCACCTCGCCGGAGGCCACGCCCGCGTCGATCGAGTCGCCGACGCCGTACTGGTCCTCCAGGATCATGAAGACGCCGGAGAGAAAGTCGGTGACCAGGTTGCGGGCGCCGAAGCCGATCGCCACGCCCGCGACACCGGCGGAGGCGAGCAGCGGGGCCAGGTTGATGTCGAAGGCGGACAGGACCATCAGCGCGGCGGTGCCCATGATCAGGAAGCTGGCCACCGAGCGCAGCACCGAGCCGATCGCCTGGGAGCGCTGACGGCGGCGCTCGACATTGACCAGCAGGCCGCCGATGGCCGTGCCGTCCACCGCCTGCGCGGTGCGGTTCATCCGGTCTATGAGCTTGGTGATCGCCCGTCGGATCAGCACTCTCAGCACGCCCGCGATCACGAGGATCAGCAGGACCTTGAGGCCTATCGCGAGCCAGGTCGACCAGTTCTGCTCGACCCAGCTCGCGGCCTGGGTCGCGCTCTCCTGGGCGTCCTGGATCGAGGGAACCGCCGGGGTCGTCGACTCCGAGGGAGTCGGTGACGGCGACGAACCGGCGGCCAGTAGGACGGCGGGCAGGGACACGGCGGGTACCTCCAGTGCAGCGCCCGCCCCACCGGCAGATGGTCAGCTGATCAAGGTCACGAAAAGGTCACCGGTGGGGCAGGTCCACCACACTATCGGGGCATCGTGTGTGGATCGCCGCCATGTTCGAGGGAGGAAACGTGCCCACCCGGGGATGAACTGGTGGGATGAAGCGTTCATCATCCGGGGGATGGATTGAGATGTGGTTGAAAACACTCCCAGCCCGTTACCGGGACATGGTGGCGCTTTCACCAGGCAAGAGGGGAGACTGACTACAGATCGTCCCGGCGCGAGCCACGCGCCGCCGACGCCCAAGGAGGCATCCGTGCCGCATGTCCTGGTCCTCAACGCGTCGTACGAGCCACTCGGCGTCGTACCGCTCCGCCGCGCGCTCGTCCTCGTCCTCGAGAACAAGGCCGTATGCCTCGAGGAGTCCGGCGCCTTCATGCACAGCGCAACCGTCACAGTCCCCGCACCCAGCGTGGTCCGGCTCAAGCGATTCGTCCGGGTTCCCTATCGGGGGCCCGTTCCGCTCACCCGCAGAGCGCTCTTCGCGCGCGACGGGGGCCGGTGCATGTACTGCGGTGGCGTCGCAACCAGCGTCGACCACGTCATCCCGCGCAGCCGCGGGGGCAAGCACGTCTGGGACAACGTGGTGGCGTCCTGCCGCCGCTGCAACCACGTGAAGGCCGACCGACACCTGTTCGAGATCGGCTGGCGGCTGCGCCACAAACCCGCTCCACCCACCGGTCTCGCCTGGCGCATCATCGGCACCGGGCATAGGGACCCGCGCTGGCTGCCGTACTTGCAGCCGTACGGCGCGGAGGACGCCATGGCCCGGATCGACGGCATTTCAGCCTGACGATCCGGGCCTTCGCATACCCGGTGCCTCCGGGGCCCCGTGGCCATGCCGCGGGGTCCCCCGACACGGGGTCCCTCAGTCGCGCGCCCCTTCCGCCCGCGCGCCCCGCAGCACATACAGCGCGCCGCCCACCCCGAAGGCGACGAGCGCCACCAGCCATGCGCCTCCCTCCGCGGCCGGCTGCACCAGCCACGCCCACAGCGGTACCGAGTTCCCGCGCAGGGCGGAGGCGCCCAGGTACACCGCGCTGACGTACCCGAACACCGGCAGCCAGCTCAGCCGGGCGCCGAGCAGGGCGGCCGCGGCCGCGGTGAGGCCGGTGCAGCCGAGGGTGTTGCGGATCATGGCCGACGGGCCGAAGAAGGACGGGTGTCCGAGGACGGCCCACGGCAGCAGGGCCGCGGCCAGCGCCGTGAGGGCCAGCAGATGGATCAGACGGCGCCGCCACCAGGGGTGGACGGCCGTGCGGTCCAGTTCCCAGGAGGCCGCGTACAGGCTCGTGCCGATCACCGAGGCCGCGAACAGCGGGGCCAGCGCGATCACCGGCACCCTGCGCTCCGGGTCCAGATAGGCGTCCAGACCGTGCGCGGCCCAGACCGCGAGGGCCGCGGTCGCGGCGAGCGCGGCGACCGAGCGGGGGACGGTGCGCGAGCGGGCGTAGAGGAGCAGGCCGGACGTCGTCACAGGGCCGGCACCTCCCTCGGGTCGCACTCCCGCGCGGTCGCGAAGTACGCCGACAACCAGGCGCGGCGCTCCTCCCCGCCCATCGCCTGCAGACGGGCCCGGGCGGCGAGCCGCTCCCGCAGTTCCGCGCGCTCGGCCTCGCCCCTTTGGGCCTGCAGCTTCTCGAAGTGCCCAGCCAGCGGATGCGGCGCCAGGTAGTGCTGCACGGCCTCGTCGGTCCTTGCCACGACCGGGTCCACGGCCGTGTCGCACTCGTCGCGGTCGTACAGCGCCATCCCGGCCTCCCACGCGAACTGCCGCGGATCGGTGAGCCGTCCCCGTACGACCGTCCAACCGATCGGCGTGGTGATCGGCAGGTGGACCTCGTCCGGGCCGGGCTCCCCCGGCAGGTCGGTGAAGCGGACCGGCAGGTTCTGTACGCCGTCCAGCCGGGTCGTCAGGTCGGCCAGGGCGTCCGTGACCTGCGGCAGGAGGTCTTCGTAGCGGGCGTTGACGCAGATCTGCGGGGCCGTCGAGGTGTCGCACACCTGCCGCCGGGCGAGGGGGTTGGTGTGCCACAGTCCGTCGCCGGTCTGCACCAGCAGCGTGCCCGCGGCCGTCGCGGCGGCCAGCGGCAACAGGGCCGTGAGCCGGCGGCGGGCCGCGTGCGCGAGGACCGCGGCCACCGCCAGACCGCCCAACCACACGGCCATCACAGGCGGTTGCCACCACACCGGTACGTCGGTGTCCGACGTGCTGCCGATGGGGGACAGCTGCCGCAGCGAGCTGGTGCTGTCGTACGCCACGACGCCGAGGACGACGTACCCGGCCACCGCGAACAGCGGCGGCGTCAGCCGCCACGGCAGCCGGCGGCCCACCACATGTCCCACCAGAGCGCCGGACGCCAGGGCGACCGCGTCCATGAGCGGCGCGACGAGGTCCGGACGATCACCTGTGGCAGTCAGCGCCGTGGCGAGCAGGGCCAGGGCGGCGGCGACCGCGTACCCGGCGACCGCCCAGCACGCGACCGGCAGTGCGGCGGCCAGGGACCGGGCGAGCGTGCCCCGCACGGCCGTCGCCATCAGCTCCTCGGTACGGCGTCTGCGCTCCCGGCCGCCCTGCCGGCAGCCGGCGGCCAGGGCCAGCGGCACGCCGAGCAACACGGCCGTCACGTGCAGCCGCTCACGGGTCTCGGCCCATCCGCCCTGCCACTGCGCGGACGTAGCGGCCATGGCCACGGCGCAGGCGAGGAAGAGCGCCGCGCCGGCCCAGGGGGCGAAGCCGCGCAGGAACTCGGCGCGGAGAGGATGGCGGGACGCGCGGCGAGGACGGCGGGATGTGCGCAGGGTCGGGGCGCTCGGGTCATTCGCGTGCGCCTGCTGTTCCGGTTCCCGGCCCGACGCCTGCTCCTTGGCTGTTACGAGGGTCATCGGGCCGCCCCCTCGAGGGGATTGGCCGTGCGGGCGGCGGACCCGGGACCGCGGTGGGCGCGCAGGGCGGCCGTGTAACCGCGCTCGATCGGGTTGTCGCCGACGACGCCCGGCGCCGTTTCACCGAGAGCCGCGAGGGACTCGGGCGTGCCACGGTAGGCGACCCGGCCCGCGTCGACGAGGGTGACCTCCGTACAGGCCGCCGCCACGTCCTCCACGAGGTGGGTGGAGACGATGACCGTGGCCGAGGCGCCCAGTTCGCGCAGCAGTTCGCGGAACTCCACGCGCTGTTCCGGGTCGAGACCGGCGGTCGGCTCGTCGAGGAGCAGCACCAGGGGGTCGTTGACGATGGCCTGGGCGATGCCGACACGGCGGACCATCCCACCGGACAGCGTCTTGACCTTCGCGTCGATCCGGTCGCCGAGGCCGACCCGGGCGACGGCCCGTTCGACGGCGGCCGGTGTATCGGCGGCGGGCATGTCCTTCAGCCACGCCACATACGCGACGAACTCCCGCACGGTGAAGCCCGGGTAGTAGCCGAACTCCTGGGGCAGATAGCCGAGTCTGCGCCGCACCGCGCCGCGCCGCCGCAACTCCCCGGTGTCCTCGCCGAGGATCTCCACCCGGCCGCCGGTCGGTTCGGCGACCGTGGCGAGAACGCGGATCAGCGAGGTCTTGCCGGCCCCGTTCGGACCGAGCAGCCCGTGGACGCCGGGGCCGAAGTCGACGTCGAGGGAGTCGAGGGCGACGGTCTTGCGGTGACGGACGCGCAGGTCGGTCACGCGGATGGTGGGCAAGGGGGCTCCAGGTGGATCGGGTGGGGTGAGGGGGCGTGAGGTGTGGCCGCCTCGGGCGGGCGGGCAGGCGGACGGGGGGAGGGGGAGGGGGATGGGGAGGGGAGGCGTGGGCCGGCGGCGAACTTGGGCACGGGTGGTGGCGTGGGTGGGGTGGTCATGGGCGGTGGCGCGGGCGGGTGGTCACGGGTGGTGGCGCGGGTGGGTGGTCACGGGTGGTGGCGCAGGCGGGCTCGTCACGGGCGGCGGCGGGGGTGAGGGGAGCACGGCACGGCGGCACAGGCGAGGTGGTTTCCGTGCGCTGCCGGGCGTGGCCCCGGCCGGGCCCGTCGGCCGGGGTCAACGCCGGTCCAGGCGGTCGTAGGCGGAACGGCGGGCGATCAGCAGCGCGGCGCACAGCACCGCCGTCGCCGCCCAGCCGCCCTGGGCCGGGGCGCCGTCGAGGTAGGCGGAGACCTGCCCGGCCAGCCGTGCGGTCAGCCGGCCGTCCGCGGTGAGTACCGGGGCCAGTACGGCACACAGCCAGCCGCCGCCGGTCACGGCCGTCGCGGCACGGAAGCCGAGGTAACCGGCCAGGGCCAGCGAAACCAGCGTCAGCGCGAGCCCGGGCAGCAGCCAGGCCGCCGCGGCGGGGGCGCCCGACGAGGGCAGCAGCGCCCCGGCGACAGTCAGCAGCGGCAGGCTGACCGCCAGCACGGCGGCCGTCCGCGTCAGCACCAACCGGATCCCGGCCGAAGGCGTCGCCGCCGCGATCTCGTGCAGCGGATCGGAGTGCGCCCCGTAGGACAGGGCGACACCGGCGACCGGCACCGCCGGAGCGACGGCAAGCAGCAGCGGCCGCGCTCCCGCGAAGTCGGCGAACCGGGCCAGCAGC
The DNA here is from genome assembly GCF_044455405.1 of Streptomyces sp. NPDC051243. NCBI lineage: Bacteria > Bacillati > Actinomycetota > Actinomycetes > Kitasatosporales > Streptomycetaceae > Streptomyces > Streptomyces sp. NPDC051243. The sequence continues at coordinate 126,663 of NZ_JBITES010000003.1, forward strand.
ACCGCGGCGAGCGCCACCCCCAGCACGCTCGCCGACCAGGCACCGCGCACGGCGGGCCCGGCGGCCCACAGCGCACGGGCCGTGCGGGAGCCGATCGGCGTGGAGGTGAGGGGCCGGGACACCCGGAACCGGGCTCGGCGCAGAGGCCGTGAGGGGGCGGCGGCCGAGGTGTCCGCCGCCGCTTCCCGCTCGCTCGCCCTCAGCACCGTCTCCCGCACCTCGGCCAGCACCACGCCGGCCGGTGTCTCCCGCACCGCTCGCGACGCGCGGGCCGCGCAACTCCCGCAGGATTCCAGGTGTTTCTCCAGCGACCAGGCGTCCGGTTCCGGCAGGGAGCCGTTCGCGTAGCGGGTGACAAGGGCGTCGGACGCGTGCCAGCCGGTCATGCCGGGCCTCCCAACGGCGAGGGGTGCAACTGGGCGAGCGCGGCGCGCAGTTCGGCACGGGCGCGCATCGCGCGGGACTTGACGGTGCCCTCGGGGATGCCGAGCAGGCGGGCGGTCTCGCGGGTGGACAGTCCGTCGACGACCGTGGCGCGCAGCACGTCGCGCAGTTCGGGCGAGATCCGGTCGAGGGCGGTGCCGACATCGCCGTACTCCAGCCCCGCGAGGACCCGGTCCTCGGCGGACGGCACGGCCGTCTCCGGCGCGTGCCCGGTGTGAGCCTCGTCCACCGGGGCCGCTTCGAGGCGCGTGGTTCGCTCCTGCGCCCGCCGTGCGTCGACCAGGCGCCGCGCGGCGATGGTCCACAGCCAGCCGCCGGCCTCGTCGCCACGGTGCGCGTCCGCCGACCGCCACACCGTCACGAACGTGTCCTGCAGCACCTCGCGCACCACCTCCGGATCGGCACAGCGCCGACGCAGCCGGGCGTGCAGCCAACCCGCGTGCCGGTCGTAGAGCGTGGCCAGCGCCGCCGAGTCGCCGCCCGCCACGGCACGCAGCAGTGCCGCGTCCGAGTGCTCCTCGTCCTTCTCCCGGTGGCCCCCCATGGGGCGGAACAGTCTCACACCCCGTCTATCGACGAGTGGGGTGCGACCGGTTCACGCCCCGGAACACCGGTGAGCTCCCGTGGCGGGATAACGAATGTGACGAGAGGCACGTTGTTGCGTTGTGTACGTCTGCCTCCGCGCCCACTGGGTAGGGCTGCGGTAACCGCCACGACGTACACGACGTACCCGACGTACCTGACGAAGACGACCTACTACCCGACGTACCCGACGTACCCGATGTACCCGACGTACTCGACAAGGAGGAACCCGTGCCCGCAGCATCGGCCCTGTCCAAACCTGAGGCGCCCATCGAGCCCGAGATGCACGACTGCGTCTTCAGCGCCGAGGGCGCCTGCGCCGAGACCCCGCTCACCAGCGAACCACCCCTGCCCGACGCCGAGCCCCTCACCAGCGAGCCGCCGCTCGCCGACGCCGCGCCGCTGACCAGTGAGGCGGCGGTGTGGGATGCGGGTATGGACACCGGTATGGACATGGACATGGACTTCCCGAGGTCGTAGATGACAGCTCAGCGGTCGGCCGAACCCCCTGCCGAGGGTCCCGAAGGTCCTGAGGACGCTGAGGGCCGCCCCTCCGACGACCTGTCCCGGCTCGCCGAGCTGTACGGCGTAGCCACCTCCTACCAGCCGTCCGCCGACCGCACCGTCACCGCCTCCGCCACCGCACTCACCCTCGCCCTGGCCGCCCTCGGCATCGACACGAGCACGCCCGGCGCCGTGCGTGCCGCGCTCGCCGCGCGAGAGCGGGAACTGCGCGAGCGGCTGCTGCCCCCGACAGTGGTGTGCTGGAGCGGGGCCGAGCCCGGGACGCCGGCCGGGCTCCCGTCCGGCACCCGGCTGCACATCACGACAGAGCAGGGCGAGATCCGCACCGAGACCGGCCTGCTCCCGCCCGGCGTCCACCGCCTGACGGCGACCACACCGGACGGCCGTACGGCGACCAGCCACCTGGTCGTCGCCCCGCCCCGGCTGCCCACGCCCGGCGGACGCTCGTACGGCCTCCTCGTCCAGCTCTACTCCCTGCTGTCCCGCCGCTCCTGGGGCATGGGCGACCTCGGTGACCTGGCCGAACTCGCCGGCTGGGCCGGCCGGGCGCTCGGCGCCGGATTCGTGCAGGTCAACCCGCTGCACGCGGCCGTACCCGGCGCCCCCACCGACCCGTCCCCCTACCGCCCCTCCTCCCGCCGCTTCCCCGACCCCGTGCACCTGCGGCTCGAGGACATCCCCGAGTTCGCGTACGTCGAGGACCGCGAGCGCGTACGGGGGCTCCTCGAACGGGCCGGGCGGCTGCGGGAAGCGGTGCTGGAGAAGGGGGAGTTGATCGACCGGGACGCGGTGTGGGAGGCGAAGCGGGAGGCGCTCGAACTGGTCCGTGAGGTGCCGCTCGGGCCGGGTCGGCGGGCCGCCTACGTCGACTTCCTCGCGCGGGAGGGGCAGGCACTGGAGGACCACGCCACGTGGTGCGCGCTGGCCGAGGTGCACGGCTCGGACTGGCAGCGGTGGCCGGAGGGACTGCGGGACCCGCGGTCACCCGACACCGCCCGCGCGCGCGGCGAGTTGATGGACCGGGTCGACTTCCACTGCCGTCTCGCCTGGCTCACCGACACCCAGCTGACCGCCGCCCAGCGGGTCGCGCGGGAGGCGGGGATGCCGGTCGGGATCGTGCACGACCTCGCGGTCGGTGTGCACCCCGGGGGCGCGGACGCCTGGGCGCAGCAGGAGTACTTCGCGGCCCGGATGTCGGTGGGCGCGCCGCCGGACGCCTTCAACGCGCGCGGCCAGGACTGGGGGCTGCCGCCCTGGCGGCCGGACCGGCTGGCCGAGTCGGGATACGAGCCGTATCGCCTGCTGCTGCGGGCCCTGTTCCGTTCCGCGGGCGCCCTGCGCATCGATCACGTCATGGGGCTGTTCCGGCTGTGGTGGGTGCCGCAGGGGCATGCGCCGACCGAGGGGACGTACGTCCGTTACGACGCCGAGGCCATGCTCGCGATCCTGGTGCTGGAGGCCTCCCGGGCCGGGGCGGTGGTGATCGGGGAGGATCTCGGCACGGTGGAACCGGGGGTGCGCGAGACGCTGCGCTCGCGGGGAGTGCTCGGCACTTCGGTGCTGTGGTTCGAGCGGGACTGGGACGGGGACGGCCGTCCCCTGCCGCCGGAGTCCTGGCGCGCCGACTGCCTCGCCACCGCCACGACCCATGACCTGCCGCCGACCGCGGCCCGTCTCACCGGTGAGCACGTCGAACTCCGGGACGAGTTGGGGTTGTTGACCCGTCCCCTGGAACAGGAGCGGGCGGAGGCCGCGGCGGACACGGGGGAGTGGCTGGAGTTGCTGTCCCGGCTGGGGCTGTTGCGGGGCACGGGCGGCGGGCGCGGCCCCTCGGAGGAGGAGGCCGAGATCCAGGCGGTCCACCGGTTCCTGCTGCGTACGCCCGCGCGGATGGTCGGGGTCTGGCTTCCGGACGGGGTGGGCGACCGGCGACCGCAGAACCTGCCGGGGACGTGGGACCAGTATCCGAACTGGCGGCTGCCCATCGCCGACGCGCAGGGGCGGCCGGTGACCTTGGAGGAGCTGGCGGCTTCGCCGAGGGTGCGGGCGCTGGTGGAGGTGCTGCGCGGGGAGATCGTCCGGCGGGGATGACGATGGGGCCCGGCGCGGGGTGAGCGTGGGTGGGGGCTGAGCGTGGGAGAGGGCTGAGCAAGGTGGGCGGGGCGGTCGCGTCGCATACGGCACCCCGGGCGCGCGGCCCCTCGTGGGGTTCTGTACTTTTGGGACCGTGGACAAGAAGAACGCCCTGCGCGCCGGCGCCCTGGCCGCCGGTACGACGCTGATGATGCTGCTCATGTCGTCCCCCGCGCTCGCGCTCACGCGTGACGACGGCGACGACCCCGGCCAGGGCCTGAGTGTCATGGAGACGCTGGGCCAGTTCGTCTTGGCCCCCATCGTGCTGTTCGCGGTCATCGCGGGCCTGGTGATGGTCCTGGACCGCTCCACCGACCGCCAGCCGAAGGCGAAGGCCAAGGCGAAGGCCTGACCGGGACGGTTCCGTCCGGTCATCTCTCTTCCCGAGGGCGCCGACCCCGTCGTGCGTACGCGCAGCTGCCGTACGGTAGGACGAGGTCGGCGCCCTCGCTGTGTTCTCACGCCGGGTGCGGCGCCGTCAGATACCGCTGCACCGTGGGCCCCAGCCAGGCCACGACCTCCTCGGGGGCCAGTTCCACGGCGGGCGGGAACCGCAGGACGTAGCGCGTGAGCGCCAGCCCCAGCAACTGCGCCGACGCCAGTGCCGCCCGCGCCGGGGCCTGCTCCGGGTCGGGGCACACCCGGCGGGCCACCGGCAGCAACTGGTCCCCGAAGATGCCCCGCATGCGCTCGGCCCCGGCCTGGTTGGTCGCGCCGACCCTGAGCAGGGCCGTGAGCACCTCGTTCTTCTCCCACATGCTCAGGAAGTGCGTCACGAGCGCCCGGCCGACGTCGTCCCGGGACAGCGACGCCGGGTCCGGCAGGCGCAGGTCGATGGCGACGGCCGCCGCGAACAGGCCCTCCTTGTTGCCGTAGTAGCGCATCACCATCGACGGATCGATGCTCGCGTCCTTGGCGATGGCGCGGATGGTGGCGCGCTCGTATCCGTCGGTCGCGAAGCGCTCGCGGGCGGCGTCGAGGATCGCCTTGCGCGTGGCGTCGGAGCGGCGGGAGGGGGCGGGGGGAGTGCTCTGGCTCATGCCAACAAGCGTAGGCCAACGAGTGTGGGTCAACAAATGTAGGCAAACGGGTGTGGGGCGGCGGGTTGAGTAACGGGTGGGGGCCAATAGGTGTAGGCCAACAGGTGTAGGCCAACGTTCGTGGGGCAACGGGTGCAGGCCGACGGGGGTAGGTCAACGGGCGTAGGCCAACGGAGGTAGGTCAACGGGCGCAGGCCAACGTGCGCAGGCCAACGTGCGCGGGTCAACGCACGTTGGCCAACGGGTGTTGACACCCTCGTAATGCGCTCCTATTGTTGCCAACAAGCGTTGACCAACAAGCGTTGGCAAACAGGAGGCCACCATGAACGGCACCACCGTGAACGGCACTCACACCCCCGGCACCCCGGACAGCGCCCACCCCGTGATCGTCGTCGGCGCCGGCCCCACCGGTCTCCTCCTCGCCGGTGACCTGGCCGCCGCCGGTGTCCCCGTCGCCCTGGTCGAGCGCCGGCCTCACAAGATCAGCAACCTCTCCCGCGCCTTCGGCGTGCACGCCCGCACCCTGGAGCAGCTCGACGCCCGCGGCCTCGCCGACCCACTGCTCGCCACCGGCAGCACCATCACCGAGCTGCGCCTGTTCCGTCGCCTCTCGCTCGATCTCGGCACGCTGCCGTCCCGCTTCCCGTTCCTGCTGATCACCCCGCAGTACGAGGTCGAGCGGCTGCTGGAGCGGCGGGCGCGGGAGCTCGGCGTGGAGTTCCTGTTCGAGCACGAGGTCGTCGGGCTGCGGCAGGACGGCAGCGGGGTCGACCTCGATGTGCGGGGCCCGGACGGGGTGGTCGTGACGCGTCGCGCGGCGTACGTCGTCGGCGCGGACGGTCACCGCAGCGCCGTGCGTGAGGCCATCGGTCTGTCCTTCCCCGGTGTCTCGGTCATCAAGTCCCTGTTCCTGGCGGACGTCCGGCTCGCCGAGCGGCCCGAGAGTGTGCTGACGGTCAACGGCGCGGGTGACTCCTTCGCGATGATCGCGTCCTTCGGCGACGGCTGGTACCGCGTCATGGGCTGGAACCGGCGCCACGAGGTCCCCGACGACGCCCCGCTCGACCTCGACGAGGTCAAGGAGGTCACCCGGCGTGCCCTCGGCACCGACTACGGCATGCACGACGCCCGCTGGCTCTCCCGTTTCCACAGCGACGAGCGGCAGGCGCCCGAGTACCGGGTCGGCCGGGTCTTCCTCGCCGGTGACGCCGCGCACGTCCACTCACCGGCCGGCGGCCAGGGCATGAACACCGGCCTCCAGGACGCCGCCAACCTCGGCTGGAAGCTCGCCGCTGCCGTCCGGGGCTGGGCTCCCAAGGGGCTGCTGGACACCTACCAGGCCGAGCGGCACCCCGTCGGCAAGGCCGTGCTGCGCAGCAGCGGCGGGCTGGTCCGGCTGGCGCGGGCGCAGAACCCGGCGCTGCGGGCCGTACGCGCCCTCTTCTCCGCCTTCGTCAACGCGGCCCGGCCCGCCCGGGCCAAGGCCCTGGCCCAGATCTCGGGCATCGGCTACAAGTACCCCGCCCCCCATGGCTCCCACCGCCTGGTCGGCACCCGCCTCCCCGACGTGGCACTGGAGAGCGGCCGGCTCTACGAGGCCCTGCGCGGCGGGCGGTTCGTGCTGATCGCGCCGGACGGCGTGGAGGTGTCCGAGGGGCAGGGCGGGCGCAAGGACCGCCTGACCGTCGAGCGCTGGGCGAGCGATCGCCGTACGACCGTGCTGGTGCGGCCCGACGGCTACGTGGCCTGGGCGGCGGACACCGCGGATGCGGCGGCCGTCGAGGCGGCGCTCGCCGCCCACCTGGGGTGAGCGGAACCCCTCCTATCGGGGTTCGGGCGTCCCCGCGAGCAGCGCCCGCAACAGGTCGGCCAGTCGGTCGGCCTGTTCGTCGTCGAGGGTGGACAGTGCCTCCGTCTGGACGGCGAGCCCGGCGCCGACGGCCTCGTCGATGAGGCTCAACCCCTTCTCGGTGAGCGTGACTTGAAGTCCGCGGCGGTCGTGCGGATCGGGGGAGCGGCGCAGCAGACCGGCCCGTTCCAGCTTGTCGAGGCGGCCGGTCATGCCTCCGGTGGTGAGCATCAGTGTCGCCGAGAGCTGCCGGGGCGAGAGTGTGTAGGGCTCACCGGAGCGGCGCAGGGTCGCCAGGACGTCGAACTCGCCGCGTGAGATGCCGTAGGGCGCGTACGCCTTCTCCATGCGGTCGCCCATCGTGCGCGAGAGGCGGTAGATCCGCCCGAAGACCTCCATGGGCTTCGTCTCGAGGTCCGGCCGCACGGCCGCCCACTGGTCGATGATCGCGTCGACGGGGTCCTTGCGCTGCGGGCTTTCGCTCATGCGCCGAGTATCGGCCGTCGGACGCTCGGCCGCAAGAAAGTGGCTTGACGGAAAGTAGCTTAGCAGTAAGCTACTTTCCACTGGCCTACTTTCCCCTCGCCTCCTTTCCGAAGGGTGTGTCCCCATGGCCGCCGACCGTGCCGCCCTGACCCTCCTCACTGCCCTCGCACCCATCTCCTGGGGCACCACTTACGCCGTCACCACGGAGTTCCTCCCGCCCGACCGGCCACTCTTCACAGGCCTGATGCGCGCCCTCCCCGCCGGTCTGCTGCTGCTCGCCGTCGCCCGGGTGCTGCCCCGCGGCGCCTGGTGGTGGAAGTCGGTGGTGCTGGGGGCGCTGAACATCGGTGCCTTCTTCCCGCTGCTCTTCCTCTCCGCGTACCGCCTGCCCGGCGGTATGGCGGCCGTCGTCGGCTCGGTCGGCCCGCTGTTCGTCGTGGGTCTCTCGGCGCTGCTGCTGGGGCAGCGGCCGACGGTGCGGAACGTGCTCACCGGCGTCGTGGCCGCGTTCGGCGTCAGTCTGGTCGTGCTGAAGGCGGCCGGCGCGCTCGATCCGCTCGGCCTGCTGGCGGCCCTGGCCTCCACGGCGTCCATGTCCGCCGGCACCGTACTGACCAAGCGCTGGGGGCGCCCGGACGGCGTCGGCCCGCTCGCCCTCACCGGCTGGCAGCTGACGGCGGGCGGCCTGCTCATCGCCCCGCTCGCCGTCCTGGTCGAGGGCGCGCCGCCCGCGCTCGACGGCCGGGCGGCGGCCGGCTATCTCTACCTGGCGCTGGCGAACACGGCGGTCGCGTACTGGCTCTGGTTCCGCGGCATCGGCCGCCTCAGCGCCACGCAGGTCACCTTCCTGGGTCCGCTGTCCCCCCTGACGGCGGCGGTTATCGGCTGGGCGGCGCTCGGGCAGGCGCTGGCCCCGCTGCAGTTGGCGGGGATGGCGCTCGCGTTCGGGGCGACGGTCGCGGGTCAACTGGGGCCGGGCCGGACGACTGCGGGCCGGGCATCCTTTCGATCTGCCGGTTCTTTCAGTTCTCCTGAACAGACTGGTCGAAAAGATTCGATGGACCTGACGGGATCGGCGCTGCGACGGTAGATCGGACCGATCACCGACCAGCGAAAGGATCTCCGTGACCGTCCTCCTCCCCAGGACAGCCACCACCACGGCCAACACCACCACGGCCAACACCACCACAGCCACCACCACCCCGACCCCGCTCCTCAAGGCGACCGCCCTCGGCATCGCGCTCGCCGCCCTCGCCACCGTCGTCTGGTCGGGGAGTTTCGTCACCTCCCGGGCGCTGGGCGACAGCGTGCCGCCGGTGCAGCAGGCGTTCTGGAGATGGCTGGTGGCGCTGGCCGCGGTGGCCCCCTTCGGGGCTCGGCAGGCCTGGCGGCAGCGGACGGTGATCCGCCGCCACCTCGGCTTCGTGGTCATCGCCTCGCTCCTCGGCGTGAGCGTCTACAACACCCTGGTCAACCAGGCCGGGTTGACCACACCGGCCGCCGACATGGGTCTGATCATGGCCGCTTCACCAGTACTGATGGCCGTCTTCGAGCGGGTCGCGGGGACACGGCTGGGTGCGCGCCGGGTGCTGGGGCTGCTGACGGCGTGCGCGGGAGTCGTGCTCCTGATGGCGGGAGGCACGGGCGGGGCCGGTTTCGTGGCGGGGGACCTGTGGATGGTGGCGGCGGCGTGCTGCTTCGCGTCGTACAGCGCCCTGTTGCGGCGCAAGCCGGCCGAACTCGGCGGTACGGCCTTCCTGTTCGCCACGTTCTTGCTGGGCACGGCACTGCTGCTGCCCGCGCAGGGGGTGAGCCTCGCCGTGCAGGGCGGATTCGACCCGACGCCCGGCACGGTCCTGCCGATCCTGTATGTGGGGGTCGCCTCCTCCGCGGTCGCCTTCTTCGCCTGGAACCGGGCGATCGCGCTGGTCGGTCCGAGCCGTGCCGGGGTCGTCTACTACCTCCAGCCGGTGTGCGTGGCCCTGCTGTCCTGGGCGGTCCTCGGCGAGGCGGTCGGCTGGACACAGGCGGTGTGCATGGCGCTGATCCTCGGCGGAGTCGTGCTGGGTGCGGCGGCGCGTCGGTGACGTAGGTTGCCGCCATGGTCGACTGGGACATCCGGAAGCTGCGGATCCTGCGGACGTTGCGGGAACGGGGGACCGTGACCGCGACGGCGGAGGCGCTGCGGATGACGCCGTCGGCCGTGTCGCAGCAGCTGACGAATCTCGCCAAGCAGGTCGGGGTGCCGCTGCTGGAGGCGCAGGGGCGGCGGGTGCGGCTGACGGACGCGGCGCGGCTGGTGCTGCGGCATGCCGAGGCGGTGTTCGAGCAACTGGAGCGGGCGGACGCCGAGTTGGCGGCCTACGTGCGCGGTGAGGTCGGCCAGGTGCGGGTGGGGGCTTTCTCGACGGCGGTGCCCGCGCTGGTCGTACCGGCTGTGCGGGCGTTGCGGGAGTCGGCGCCCGGGGTGGTCGTGCGGGTGCGGGAGGCCGAGGCCGGGGAGGCGTACGAGTTGCTGGCGGCGGGGGAGGTGGACCTCGCGTTGTCGCTGGCCGCGCAGGCGCCGGCGGTCGGGGACGTGCGGTTCACGCGGGTGGAGCTGCTCGCGGACCCGTTGGACGTCGCGCTTCCGCGGGGGCACGCACTGGCGGGCGTGGAAGGGCTGCGGCTGACCGATCTCGCCGGGGAGGACTGGATCTTCGGGGGGAGCGGGCCGTGGTCGGACATCACGCGGGGGGCGTGCGAGGCGGCCGGGTTCAGTCCTCGGCAAGGGCATTCGGCGGCGGGGTGGACGGCGATTCTGGCGATGGTGGAGGCGGGGATGGGGGTGGCGTTGGTGCCGCGGATGGTTGCGGTGGGGAGAGGCGGGGTCGTGATGCGCCGGCTTGAGGCGGATCGGCCGGTTCGGCATGTGGTGGCGGCTGTGCGGAGGGGGAGTGAGGCGGGGGTTGCGGTGGGGAGGGTGCTTTCGGCTCTGCGGGGCGTTGCTGAAGGGCTTGCTTGAGGGCGGCCCGGCGTGAGGGCTGGGCGGGGTGGGTGCGCAGCCGGGCGTGACGGGGTGCCCGCAGGCTACGCGGGCCACGCAGGTCGTGCAGGCCACGCACGCCACGCAGGGGGGGGGCCCGGGGGGGGGGGGGGCCCCCCCCCCCACCCCCCCCCGCACCACCCCCCCCCCCCCCCCCCCGCCCCCCCCCGGGGCGTGAGCCCCCCCGGCCACCCCCCCCCGGGCACC
>NZ_JBITES010000003.1:136963-239010 GCF_044455405.1 Streptomyces sp. NPDC051243
GGCGGCCGCGCGGGGGGGGGGGCCCGGGGGGGGGGCCCCCCCCCCCGCCGCGGGGGGGGGGGGGGCCGGGGGCCCCCCCCCCCCCCCCGCCACGTACGTCCTACGGAACGGCTACCGCTCCGCCGCCGCGTCCGCCGCCTGGGCCTTCAGCGCCCGGTCGACGCCCGCCCGGGACTCCGAGACCAGCCGGCGCAGGGCCGCGTTCGGTTCCGCCGCGGACAGCCAGGCGTCCGTCTTGGTGAGCGTGTCCTCGGAGACCTGGATCGCCGGGTAGAGGCCGACCGCGATCTGCTGGGCGATCTCGTGGGAGCGGGTGTCCCAGATGTCCTTGACGACCTCGAAGAACTTGTCCGTGTAGGGGGCGAGGAGCTCGCGCTGGTCGGTCTGGACGAAGCCCGCGATCACCGCCTCCTGGACGGCGTTCGGGAGCTTGTCGGAGTCGATGACCGACGACCAGGCCTCGGCCTTGGCCTCGGGGGTCGGGCGGGCGGCGCGGGCCGTGGCGGCGTGGCGCTCGCCGGCGGCCGTCTTGTCCCGCTCGTACTCGCCCGCGATCTCCGCCTCGTCGAAGCGGCCCACCGCCGCCAGGCGCTGCACGAACGCCCAGCGCAGCTCCGTGTCGACGACCAGTCCCTCGATCGTCTGGGAGCCGTCCAGCAGGCCCTCGAGGAGGTCCAGCTGCTCCGGGGTGCGGGCCGTCGCAGTGAACGCCCGAGCCCACGCCAGCTGGTGGTCGCCGCCCGGCTCGGCCGAGCGCAGGTGGGCCAGGGTGGCGTCCGTCCAGCGGTTCAGCAGGGACTCGCGGGCGGCCGGGGCGGCGTACAGCTCGATCGCCAGCTTCACCTGGCGCTGCAGCGACTGCACGACGCCGATGTCGGACTCCTTGCCGATGCCCGACAGGACCAGGGAGAGGTAGTCGCGGGTGGCGAGTTCGGCGTCGCGCGCCATGTCCCAGGAGGACGCCCAGCACAGGGCCCGGGGGAGCGAGGCCTCGAAGTCGCCCAGGTGGTCCTTCACGAAGGCCAGCGACTCCTCGTCCAGGCGGACCTTCGCGTACGACAGGTCGTCGTCGTTGAGGAGGACGACGTCCGGGCGGCGCTGCCCCGACAGCTGCGGTACGGCCGTCAGTTCGCCGTCGACGTCCAGCTCGATGCGCTCGTCGCGCCGCAGCTTGCCCGACTCGTCGTCCAGGTTGTAGAGGCCCACCGCGATACGGTGCGGGCGCAGCGTGGGCTCGCCCTTCGCGCCCGTGGGCAGCGCCGGGGCCTCCTGGCGGATCGCGAAGGACGTGATGACGCCGTCCGCGTCCGTCTCGATCTCGGGGCGCAGGATGTTGATGCCCGCCGTCTCCAGCCACTGCTTCGACCAGGTCTTCAGGTCACGTCCGGAGGTCTCCTCCAGGGCGCCCAGCAGGTCGGACAGGCGCGTGTTGCCGAACGCGTGCCGCTTGAAGTACGCCTGGACGCCCGTGAAGAACGCGTCCTGGCCGACGTACGCCACGAGCTGCTTGAGGACCGAGGCGCCCTTGGCGTAGGTGATGCCGTCGAAGTTGACGAGCACGTCGTCGAGGTCGCGGATCTCCGCCATGATCGGGTGCGTCGAGGGCAGCTGGTCCTGGCGGTACGCCCACGTCTTCATCTGGTTGGCGAAAGTGGTCCACGCCTGCGGCCAGCGGGACTCGGGGGCGTGCGCCTGGCAGGCGACGGAGGTGTAGGTGGCGAACGACTCGTTCAGCCACAGGTCGTTCCACCACTCCATGGTGACCAGGTCGCCGAACCACATGTGGGCCAGCTCGTGCAGGATGGTCTCCGCGCGCGCCTCGTACGCCGCGTTCGTCACCTTCGACCGGAAGACGTACTGGTCGCGGATGGTCACCGCGCCCGCGTTCTCCATCGCGCCCGCGTTGAACTCCGGCACGAACAGCTGGTCGTACTTCTTGAACGGGTACGCGTAGTCGAACTTCTCCTGGAACCAGTCGAAGCCCTGCCGGGTCACCTCGAAGATCGCGTCCGAGTCGAGGAACTCGGCGAGCGAGGGACGGCAGTAGATGCCCAGCGGCACGCTCTGGCCGTCCTTCTCGTAGACGCTGTGCACGGAGTGGTACGGGCCGACGATGAGCGCCGTGATGTACGTCGAGATGCGCGGCGTCGGCTCGAAGGACCAGACGCTGTCCTTGGGCTCCGGGGTGGGCGAGTTGGAGATGACCGTCCAGCCCTCCGGGGCCTTCACGGTGAACTGGAAGGTCGCCTTCAGGTCGGGCTGCTCGAAGGACGCGAACACGCGGCGGGCGTCCGGGACCTCGAACTGGGTGTACAGGTACGCCTGCTGGTCGACCGGGTCGACGAAGCGGTGCAGGCCCTCGCCCGTGTTGGTGTACGCGCAGTCGGCGACGACCCGCAGCACGTTGCGGCCCTCCAGGAGGCCCGGCAGCGCGATCCGGGAGTCCTTGAAGACCTCGCTCACGTCGAGCGGGTCGCCGTTGAGGGTGACCTCGTGGACGGTCGGGGCCACCAGGTCGATGAAGGATTCGGCACCGTTCTCGGCGACGTCGAAGCGCACCGTGGTCACGGACCGGTAGGTGCCGCCCTCCTGCGCGCCGGAGAGGTCGAGATCTACCTCGTACGAGTCAACGGTGAGCAGCTTCGCCCGGTGCTGCGCCTCTTCGCGAGTCAGGTTTGTGCCAGGCACGCGGTCATCTCCTCGATATGTGTGGGTTCGGTCATCCTTCCATGGCGCCTGCGGGGGAGGCGACGTCCAGGGGCCCTTGCGGCTCCGCCCTAGGGAAAGCCCTCTACCGCGATGTTCGTTCACGAGGTACGCAAGGGTTGGCTACCCACTGGTAGTTCGATAAGTAGCCAAGGTGGTCATACCTTGCTACCCTGGGGGTATGAAGATCAGTGTGAGCCTGCCGCAGGAGGACGTCACCTTCGTCGACGAGTACGCCGCGCGTACCGATGCCGACTCCAGATCGGCCGTGATACATGACGCCATCGAGCTGCTGCGCCAGGCTCAGTTGGTGCAGGAGTACACGGAGGCTTTCGCCGAGTGGGATGGCAGCGAGGACGCGGAGTTCTGGGACCAGTTCTCCGGGGACGGGCTGACTGATGAAGCGCGGTGACATCTACCTGGTCGACTATGAGCCGACGCGTGGCAGTGAGGCCAACAAAGCCCGTCCGGCGGTGATCGTCTCGAACGACGGTGCCAACGCCGCGGTGGAGCGAACGGGGCGAGGCGTCGTCACACTCGTTCCCCTGACGACGAACACGGCCCGCGTCTATCCGTTCCAAGTGCTGCTTCCCGGAGGGGAGTGCGGTCTTCTGAAGGACTCCAAGGTGCAGTGTGAGCAGGTGCGTGCTCTCGCCCTGGAGCGGCTGCTGCGGCCGATCGGCTCCGTGCCCCGCCAGCGCATGGCCGAGATCGACGTGGCGCTGCGGCGGCATCTGGCGCTCTGAGGACACGAAGGGGCGCCCACCGTCCACCGGTGGGCGCCCCTTCCGCATGCGTGCGGCCGCGTCAGCCCTTCAGTTCCGCCGCCACCAGCTCCGCGATCTGCACCGCGTTCAGCGCGGCGCCCTTGCGGAGGTTGTCGCTGGAGACGAACAGGGCGAGACCGTGCTCGACCGTCTCGTCGCTGCGAATGCGGCCGACGTACGACGGGTCCTGGCCGGCCGCCTGGAGCGGGGTCGGGACGTCGGTGAGGGCCACGCCGGGGGCGCCGGCCAGCAGCTCCCTGGCGCGCTCCACGCTGAGCGGGCGGGCGAAGCGGGCGTTGACCTGGAGGGAGTGGCCGGAGAAGACCGGGACGCGCACGCAGGTGCCGGAGACCTTCAGACCGGGGATCTCCAGGATCTTGCGGGACTCGTGGCGGAGCTTCTGCTCCTCGTCGGTCTCGTGCAGGCCGTCGTCGACGATGGAGCCGGCCATGGGCAGGACGTTGTACGCGATCGGCGCGACGTACTTGTTCGGCGCGGGGAACTCCGCCGCCGAGCCGTCGTGGGTCAGCTTGGGCGCGTCGTCGCCGACCTTCTTGATCTGCTCGAACAGCTCGTCCACGCCCGCGAGACCCGAGCCCGACACCGCCTGGTAGGTGGCGACGACCAGCGCCTCCAGACCGGCCTCGGCGTGCAGCGGCTTCAGCACCGGCATCGCGGCCATCGTGGTGCAGTTCGGGTTGGCGATGATGCCCTTGGGGCGGTCGGCGATGGCGTGCGGGTTCACCTCGGAGACGACCAGCGGGACCTCGGGGTCGCGGCGCCAGGCGGAGGAGTTGTCGATCACCACGGCGCCCTGCGAGGCGACCTTCGGCGCCAGCGCCTTCGAGGTCGAGCCGCCCGCCGAGAACAGCACGATGTCCAGGCCGGTGTAGTCGGCCGTGGTGGCGTCCTCCACCGTCACGCCGTCCAGGACCGTCCCCGCCGAGCGGGCCGAGGCGAACAGGCGCAGCTCGGTGACCGGGAAGTCGCGCTCCTTGAGGATCCTGCGCATGACCGTGCCGACCTGACCGGTGGCTCCGACGATTCCGACCCTCACGGCGACTCCTTCTGCGTGTTCTGCGTGGCTTGTGTGTGTCTGCTGCATGGCCGAGGCGTTTCCATCATGCGGCCAGCCTCGGCCCGCCTGTCCAATTCTTTGACCGGGATGCCCGAACCATGGGACGCGACGGATGCCGGCCCCGGTTCCGGTTCTACGGCTCCCACCCCGTCTGAGCTGGAGAAATTCATCCCACGGCGGCCCCGCGCCGCAAGCTCGCCTGCCCACCCGCCACCGGGCTACGCGGCGGTGTGACGTACGCCTCTGTGGCCCGCCGGAAAATCCGGCCGAACGTTTTGGCCCGTCCCGGCGTCATAGGCACAACACGGCGAGGGGAGGGGTGGCTGTGCTGCGCAGAAAGGCCCGCCGCGGCCAGGGGGGCGGCGCCGTCCAGGACGTACTGGACGATCCGCTGGACGCGGCCCAGGAGCGCCGGGTGCGGGCGGTGCTCGCGCTGGGCGGGGTGCCGCAGGCGGACCTGCTGGACGGGGTACAGCAGGTCCGCCTGCGGCTGCTGGAGCGGGCCGCGAGCGGCCAGGAGGCGCCGCGGGACGTGTCGGCGTGGGCGGCGGTGGTCGCCTCCAACCTCGCCATGGACTGGCACCGGGCCAAGAAACGCCAGGAGCGGCTCGGCGAACGGCTCGCCGCCCTGCGCGAACCGGCCCACCCCTCCGGCGAGGACACCAGCCTGCTCTCCCTCGCCGTCGCCCAGGGCCTGGACGAACTGCCCGACGCCCAGCGTCAGGTCCTCGTCCTGCGCTTCTACGCCGACCTGTCCGTGCGCGGCATCGCCGAACAGCTCGGCATCCCGGAGGGCACGGTCAAGAGCAGGCTGCACACGGCGGTACGGGCCCTGCGCGCCCGCCTGCACAAGGACGAGGTGGTGTGACGTGACCGCCGAGAACGAAGGCCGTACCCGCGCTGACGCGCTGATGGCCGCGATCACCGACGAGCCGCTCACGGAGGAGGCACGGGCGGACGCCGCCTTCATGGCCGAGCACCGGTCGGCCGCCGCCGATGTGGCGCTGCTGAGGGAACAGCTCGGGATCATCGGGCACGCGCTCGCCGAGGCACCGGCCCCTGTGCCCGAGCCCGCTCCCGTCCCCGCTCCCGTACGGCAGCCCTCCCGCGTCCGGCGCCGCGTGTTCAGCGTCGCCCTCGGCTCCCTCGCCGTGGCCGCCGCCGCGTCCGTGCTGGTGGGCCTGGGCTGGCTGGTGAGCCAGAGCGGGGGCGGCGACGCGGACGCGGGGGCGAGCAGCGCCGACCAGGCGGCACCCGAGGCGGCGGCCGGCAAGCTCTTCGGCAGCCCCCGCTACCTCGCGTGTGCCCGCCTCGTCGCCGAGGGCAGGGCCACCGCCGTGGAACGGCTCCCGGGCACCACGTCTCTGCGCGTCACCCTCCACATGACCCGCTACTACAAGCCCGGCCCGCCGGAGAAGGGCGAGGCCGAGCTCGCCTTCGTCGTCGACGAGAACGTCGCTCCCGTCCGGGAGGGCGACCAGGTGCTGATCGGCATCCCGAAGGGTGCCCGGCAGCCCGACTTCTGGCAGGTCGGCGAGGCGGACATCGCCCGCGAACGGGAGTGGATCACCCGTTCGCTGCCCGAGTCGCAGGCGATCACCTGTGAATGAACGACAAGGGGCGGGCGCCCGTCACCGGACGCCCGCCCCAGGAGCCGTATCGGCTACGGCGTGACCTTCTCGATCTTCACGTTGCCCACGCCCGCGACCGTGCCGCGCGCGTTCACCAGCCGGACCTGGCCGAAGAACTCACGGCCCTCCGGAGCGGCCGCCTGCGCGGTGACGCTGCCGGCGACCGTGGCCGAGCCACCCGTGCCCAGCTTCACCGGGGACTCGTCGACCGTGACGGTGCCGAGCGCGGCGGAGAAGAACACGTCCAGGTAGTCGTACGCGGTCGAGCCGGCCGGCACCGCGTAGCCGATGACGTCGATCGTGTACGTCCCGGCGGCCGGGTTCGCGACCGAGACCGCCTCCTCCGAGTCACCGTCGGCGGAGCTGCCCACCTCGTTGCCGGCCGCGTCGTGGACGACCAGGTCGAGGTCGGCGGCGGCGTCGGAGACGTTGCCGATGGAGACGTCGAGCGAGGTCGCGCCCGCGGGCACCTCGACCGTGGTGGTCTGGGTGGCGCCCTCGGCGATGGTCGGACGCGCGTTCTTCGACGAGCCGAGCGGGCCGCCGGCCAGCTTGCCGTCGATCGCGGCGTAGTTGTTGGTCACCTTCCAGGAGGCGGCGGCCGGGGTGCCGACCTTGGCCTCGGGGACCGTCACGGTCTCCGGGTCGAAGGCCGCGCCGAGGACGGTGACGTCCAGCTTGTAGGGGTTGTCGAGCAGCGGCGACGTGCGGCGCGACTCGACCTCGATCTCCCAGACGCCGGGCTGCGGGTCGGCGTAGGAACGCACGTCCGGCTTGCAGCCGTTGCCGCCGAGGTAGTTGTTGTAGCAGTTCGGCGTGCCGGTCGGGTCGGACGGGACGCCGTACGGGTGGATGGCGATGAACCGGGTCTGGCTCTTGTCCTTCAGCCCGCCGATCGCGACCTCCAGCGACTTCGCGCCCTCGGGGACGGTCACGAAGTAGTGCTTGGTGCTGTTGCGCTGCACCGAACCGGACGCGGAGTAGGTGTACTTGAGCGGCGCCGAGACCACGACCGTGTTGAGGACCTGCTTGTCGATGCCCTCGGTGCGCGGGTCGTCGACCTCCAGGATCGCGCTCTTGATGCCCGCCGAGGACGGCTTCGCGGCGACCTGGACGGTGACCGGCTTGTTCAGGCCGAGGCTGATCTCGTCGGAGCCGACGATGCGGAAGGTGTCACCGGCGTTGTTCTCGAAGTGCAGCTCGTGCCGGATCGCCTTGTCCGCGCCGGACGTACGGGTGATGGTGACGTCGTACGTCTTCTTCTGGCCGACCTTCAGGCCGCCCTCGCGGTCGTAGACGCCCGTGCCGTAGCCCGGGGTCTTCAGGAACTGGTCGATCGCGGTGTCGACCGGCGCCTTGACCGAGTACTCGTGGGCGTTGGCGCCGTCGCGGATGGAGTCCCAGGCGTCCTCGATGTTGATGAGGCCGGCACCTTCCTCGTACGCCTGGACACCCTTGATGTGGTCGGCGGTCGAGGTCAGCGCGGTGCGCAGCTTCGCCGGGGTGAGGGCGATGCCCTTCTGCTTGGCCGCCGACAGGAGCAGCGCGCTCGCGCCCGCCGCCTGCGGGGACGCCATCGACGTGCCCTGGAGCATGCCGTAGCCGGCCGGGAGCGTGTAGCCCGCCTCGGCGACCGGGGCGCCCGGCAGCCAGGTCTGGATGGTGTTGATCGCCGCGCCCGGGGCGACCAGGGTCGGCGTGAAGCCGCCGTCCTCACGCGGGCCGCGCGAGGAGAACGGCATCATCGCGTACGGCTTCGACACGACCGAGCCGTAGTTGGCGGCCCAGGTCTCCCTGGAGATGGTCGCGCCGACCGAGATGACCTTGTTGGACAGGGCCGGGTCGCCGATGGTGTTGGCGCCGGGGCCGGAGTTGCCCGCGGAGATCACCAGCTGGACGCCGTAGGTGTCGATGAGGCGCGTGTACAGCTCGGCGCGCGCGTTGTTGCCGTCGTTCAGCGCCGGGAGACCGCCGATGGACATGTTGACGATGTCGACGCCGCGGTTGACGACGAGGTCGATCATGCCCTCGGTGAGCGCGACGTTGGTGCAGCCGCCGGTCCAGGTGCAGGCGCGCGAGGAGACGAGCTTCGCGCCCGGCGCCGCGCCGTTCATCTCGCCGCCGAACAGGCCGTTCGCGGCGGTGATGCCGGCGACGTGCGTGCCGTGCTCGGACTCGATGACGCCGATGTTGACGAAGTCGCGCTTCTGCCCGACCCAGTCACCGCCGAAGGGGTCCATCGGGACGTCCTTGCGGATCTCCACGACGAACGGCTGCCGCTCGGCGACGTCGGTGGCCGGGTTGTCGGTGCCGAAGTACCCGATCTGGAAGCCGTCCTTGTACGGCTTCATCGGGGTGTCGTCACCGAAGTCGTTGTTGTTGTTCAGGTCGACGCGGACCGTGCCGGCCGCGGCGTCGTAGAGGACGCCCCACGAGTCGGTCTTGTCGCCGTCGCGGTTGGCGTCGCCCGCCGCGTCACCGCCGGTCGTGTACGACTCCAGGAAGGTGCTCACCTGGTACGACCCGGCGGGCGCGGTCCAGGTCTTGCCGCCGTAGGTGAAGGTCGGCCCGGAGACGTTCGTGACCATGGGCCGCCAGGTGCGGTCGCTGTCGACTATCGGGTCGGTGGCGGTGACCCAGTCGACGATCTTCCGCTCACCGGTGGTGGTCTTCTGCAGCGCCGGGTGGCCGAGGTCCACGCCGCTGTCGAGGATGCCGATGGTGATGCCGCGGCCGTCCGACTTCGGGTGGTCCTCGACGAAGTCGACGGCGCCCGTCTCGAAGGACGGGTTGTACGGGTTCTCCGCCGGGGTGTCCTTCCCCGGGGCGGAGGCCGCGGTGGCGGCGGCCGACGACTCCTTAGTGTCGACGGCGGGGTCGTCCAGGGGTATCTCCTCGCGCAGGTCGATGCTGTGCACCGAGGAGAGCTTCGTGGCGGCGGCGATGGCCGAGTCGGCCTTGCCGGTGGGGACGGTGGCCCGGACGTAGCCGAGCTTGTCGTAGGTACGGCCCACAGAGCCGACCGCGTCCAGCTGCCCGGCGACCTTCTCGGTCTGGCCGGGCGCGGTCGCGACCATCATCGTGACGTTCTTGGCGCCGTCGGCCTTGGCCTCGGCGAGCAGGTCGGCGTCGTCCGAACCGAGCTTGTCGTGCGCGGACTTGATGCTGGGGTCCGCCGCGGCGGGCGCGGGGCCCACGGCCATGGCCATGGGTATCGGCCCGGCCGCGGAGAGCGCGGCGACGAGACCGGCGGCCACGGCTATGCGGGCCGCGCGTCTCGGGCCCGGCTTCGGTTCGCGCTGGGGGGTGAGGGTCATCGGCATCCCTTGTTGGTAAAGGAGCATCGGGCGTCCGGTATGTGATCCCGGACGACCGCACAGCCTTACGCAAGGGAAGGATGTTTGGGAAGAGTTGACCCAATCGAAATGGAGCGATGGGGGAAACCCGCTGTGCATTTGGGGCGAGAGGGTGCGAAAAGGGGGCGCATCGCCCACAAGTCGAATACTCACCTGCCGATCCGGTGCCGGCGCTCTAATGTCCGTATGTGCGGAAGAAGTTGAGGGTGGCGGCCTACGCCATTTGCGTGCGTGACGGACAGCTCCTGCTCGCCCGGTCCCCGGCGCCCGGCGGGGGCTTCGAGTGGGTGCTGCCGGGCGGTGGCATGGAGCACGGTGAGGATCCCTACGACACGGTCGTGCGGGAGCTGGTGGAGGAGACCGGCTACCTCGTCGAGCCCACGAGTCTGCTGGGCATCGACTCCTCCCGCCGCCTCTTCCCGGGCCGCTTCGGCCGGAACGTCGACCATCACGGCGTACGGCTCGTCTACGAGGCCCGGATCACCGGCGGCGAGCTGCGCTTCGAGGCCAACGGCTCCACCGACATGGCGGCCTGGCATCCGCTCGACGACGTCGCCGGGCTGACCCGGGTCTCGATGGTCGACAAGGGGCTGGCGCTGTGGCGGGAGCGGCCGGCCGCGGGCCGGGTCCGGACCGCCGGGAAACAGCTCTAGTACCCCGGAAGATGAACGGGGAGTGACCGCGTTCCGGCCGTTCGAGGAGCGGCCGTGAACGCGGAAGGTGGGCGAAGATCCACGTACGGTGATCGGCGCTGCGCGTTGCCGCCCTGTTCATGCGCAGGTCATCCCCGGTGCCAACGATCCACAGTGAGCGGGCCGTTCGCGTCAGGCGGACGCTCGTGTCCTGTTGCCGACGCGTTCGCACTCGGGGAGATCGCGCATGTCGCGCATACGCTCTGTCGCCAGCTCCGCGCTGGGGGTCCACCGCCGCACCCTGCTCGCCGCCGCCGGAGCGGTGTCCCTCTCCGCGGGCGTCGGCTATGCCCTGCGGCCCACCGACAGCCAGGCCGCCACGACCACGAACGCCGCGAGCGCACCGAACGCCGCCGCGGGCAACGCCGCAGCCGAGGCCCCCGTCGGCGCCTCCCGCAGGGTGCCGGCCGCGCTCGCGCCGTACACCCGGGGCACCACGCTCACCAGCGTCGCCACCCCGCGCGGCACCTCCGGCTACCGCCGGCTCGGCGACGGCCCCGGCTGGAAGCGGGTCGTCCGGGAGAACCTGGCGTCGGCCAAGCCGGGGCGCGAGAGCCGGCGTACGGCCCTCGCCGCGTTCGTCCAGCTCACCGACCTGCACGTGATCGACGCCCAGCACCCGCTCCGGCTGGAGTACCTGCGCTCCACGGACGTGCACGCGTGGCGGCCGCAGGAGGCGCTGACCGTGCCGGGCGCGGTGGCGCTCGTCGAGCGGATCAACGCGCTGCGCGGCGCCCCCGTCACCGGCGCCCCGCTCCACTTCGCCATGACCACCGGCGACAACACGGACAACAACTGCAAGTCCGAGCTGGAGTGGTTCCTGACGGTGATGAGCGGTGGCCGCGTCACCCCGAACACCGGTGACCCGCGGCAGTACGAGGGCGTCCAGAACAGCGGCCTGAAGCTGTACTGGCAGGCCGACGACAGCGTCCGCGACGCCGACAAGCAGCTCGGCTTCCCGCACATCGAGGGCTATCTGGCCGCCGCGATCCGCGAGCTGCGCAGCCCCGGCCTGAACATCCCGTGGTACTCCACGGTCGGCAACCACGACGCGATGCCGCTCGGCACCTATGCCTCGCACAGCGACTCCTACCTCACCGACCTCGCCGTCGGCGGCAAGAAGCTGATGAACGTGTCGGCCGCGGACGCCAAGAAGCTCCAGGACTCCCTCAAGCAGGACAAGGACCCGAGGGGCGCCGTCTTCAAGGAGTTCCTCAAGGCCCACGCCCGCTCGATGCGCTCGGTCACACCGGACGAGAGCCGGGCGCCCTTCACACCGAAGGAGTACGTGCAGGCCCATCTGAACCCGGCTCACCGCGGCCACGGCCCGGTCGGCCACGGCTACTCGACGGCCAACCTGGACGCGGGCGCCCAGTACTACAGCTTCCGGATCGCCGACGACGTCATCGGCATCAGCCTCGACACGACCGACCCGGGCGGCCACTACGAAGGGTCCATCGGGGCGGCCCAGTTCACATGGCTGGACCGGACGCTGCGCGAGAACAAGGACTCGTACGCGATCGTCTTCAGCCATCACACCAGCGAGACGATGGACAACCTCCGCCGCGACCCGGCCCGCCCGAACGAGCGGCGCGTGGGCGGCGCGGAGCTGCTCCGGCTCCTCGGCGGCCACCGCAACGTCCTCGCCTGGGTGAACGGCCACATCCACAAGAACGTCATCACCCCGCACTCCGGCTCCGGCGGCCACTCCTTCTGGGAGATCTCCACCGCCTCCCACGTCGACTTCCCCCAACTCGCCCGGATCATCGAGGTGGTGGACAACAAGGACGGCACGATCTCCCTGTTCACCACACTGATCGAGTCCTCGGCCCCGCACCGCACCAGCTTCACGGACCTCTCCCAGACGGGCCTGGCGGCCCTCTACCGGGAGCTGTCCCTCAACGCGCCCGGCGCGCGTACGACGCTGGCGGGCGAGCGCAAGGACCGGAACACGGAGCTGGTGCTGAAGAAGGGCTGACCCGGCCCGAGTGCGGTGGCGGTCAGTTCTCCGCTGCCGGGGCCTGCCGGCCGTGGACGTGCTGGGAGCCGTGCTGCACGGCGAACACGGTCGCGGAATCCCGGGCCGTGTTCGTCTGCGTCAGCGTGCCCGCTCGGGCGCCGTCCGCCAGGGTGCCGCCGAACGAGTCCACGAGGCGGGCGAGCGGATCCCGGCCCGCGGGGTCCTCGCGCAGCAGTGCCGCCAGCTCCTGGGTCCAGTAGCCGAGCAGCGCCCGCCGTACGTCGTCGGGATGGGGGGAGTCCCGTACCAGCTCGGCGTTGCCGTCGAGCTGGGCCTCCAGCGCCGCCCGGCGGCCGCGGCGGAACAGGCCGGTGATCGCGCCCCTCGTCTCCTGCCACGCGTCCGTGGCCATCGCCGTGACCAGCGCTGCGGCGCCCGCCTGCGCGAGGAGGGTCAACTCGTCGTTCATCCGGGCTCCTTCACGATCCTTTGACGACGCGGATGTGCATGTCGCCGTTCTGCGTGGCGTAGATGACACCGTTCCCCGAAGCCTTGCTGACCTGCTTGGAGTCGCCGCGCGACCGGTCACGCTTCCTGGTGGCCGCTTTGCCGGTGGGCGCCTTCGGTTCCGGCGGCGGCGTCCACCCGGGTGTGTGGAGCCAGGCGTCGGCGGTGAGTTCCTTCACCGTGAAGCCCACCTTGTGGAAGGCGGCCGCGTCGATGCCCTCGTAGCCGTGCCGCACCGTGTCGTCGTAGAAGTGCTGCGACATCAGCAGCGAGAGGGGCACCGTGTCGGGCGCTCCGGCCAGGGCCTTGCGCGCGGGAGGGGCGTCGAGCAGCCGGGCCAGCGTCTCCAGCGGGGCTCCGGCGACCTCGCCGGTCGGCATCAGGCAGACCTCGCCGGCGTGCAGCGCGGCGCGGACCCGGATCCGGGTCGACGGGTCCGGGGTGCGGGTGTTGTGGTCGCGCAACAGCTCGGCCAGCTCGTGGACGAGCGGGTGGACGAGACTCGCCTTGCGGGTCCCGGTGGGCGCGGTCACGCGCAGACCGTCGCCCAGGTCCTCCCGCACGCAGGCGTCCCAGTCGACGCCGCTGCGCGCGAACGCCGTACCGAGCACGGTCCTCAGCGTCTGCCGGTTGCGCACCAGCGCCACGTTTCCCCGCCCGGACGACTTCTCGATGTCCACGGCCAGGACGGCCCGGTACTCCCACTGTGCTTCCATACGGCCCTTCTTCGACTCGGCGGCGGACGCGGTGCGGCGCGGAGCGCGGGTGTGCGGGCTCCGCGCCGCCGCTCCCCCTCCTCCACTGTGCCCCCGGTGTACGGCGGACAACTCGTAGGAATACAGGGTTCGGTGGGAGGGCGCGTGCGATCGGTGTGAGTGAGCCGACCTGACGGGGCCCCGGGGCGACACTGAGTCCGGGCGAAGTGACGGGACGCGGGGGAGAGGTGGGGCCATGGACGGCGCACATGGCGGTCGTACGGAGGACGCGCGGACGCATGAGGAGCGGGGCTGGCCCGCGTCGAGCCTGCTGGGCCGTCTCGGCCCGGCCGACCGCGACCATCTGCTCGCGCTGGGGGCGCGGGTGCCGTACCCGGCCGATCAGGTGCTCATGTGGGAGGCGGAGCGCACGGACCACGTGCTGGTCCTGCTCCACGGTCTGGTCAAGGTCACCGGCCACGCCGACGACGACCGCGAGGCCCTGCTGGCCGTACGCATGCGCGGAGACCTGCTCGGCGAACTCGCCGCGCTGGACGGACAGCCGCGCTCGGCAACGGTGACCACCTGCGGCCCTGTCGTCACGCGGAGCGTGACCCGGGCGGACTTCCTCGCGTGTCTGCGCGACCGGCCCCAGATCGCGCACGCCGTCAACCAGTCCGTCGTGGCCAAGCTGCGCGCCGCCAACACCCACCGCGTCAACTTCGTCGGCTGCGACGCCGCGACCCGGCTGGCCCGCGTGCTGCACCATCTCGCGATGACCTACGGGGAGCGGGACGGCGACAGCGCGGTGATCCGCTGGCCGATCACGCAGCCCGAACTCGCGACCCTGGCGGGCGCGTCCGAGCCCAGCGTGCAGAAGGCCCTGCGCAGGCTCCGGGGCGAGGGAGTCGTCACCACGGGCTACCGCTCCATCCGGGTCGACGGGCTCGCGCGGCTGAGGTCGATCGGGTATGCGGATCGGTGAAGTCCCTTGCAGCAAGTCCCTTGCCGCACAGGGGAGTTGGGGTCAGTTGTGTGAGTCGGGTGACGAACATGAATGGGCCCGTCACAAAACCGTATTTTGATGGTGGAGCGGTGTGAGCCTGTGGCTAGCGTGACGCCTGCACAGACGGGTGCGGTCACTACAACGGGGTAGCCATGGCGAGTAACGACCAAGACGGCAACGAGCGAACCGGCGGCGGACGGACGGACGATCAGCCGACGGGTAACCAGATCAGGATCGGCGGGGATGCCACCGGGCCCGTGATCGCCGGGAACCACATCGCGTACATCGGCGCACAGCACGGCTCCACGGTGAACGTGCTGGTGGAGGGCGAACGACCGCAGCCGAAACGCCGTGAACGGGTCGAGCTGCCCCCTCGGCGGCAGAGCGCCCCGCTGGGCCGCGCCGCCGACCTCGAGTCGATCGCCGCCGCGCTCCGGAGCGGCGACACGGTCCAGCTGTGGGGGCCGCCCGGCATAGGCAAGAGCGCACTCCTGCGACACGCGGCCCGCACCCTCGACGCGGGAAGCCACGGGAAGCTGTTCCTGGACGCCGCCCGGCGCGAGCCCGAGGACCTGGCCCAGGACATCTTCGAAGCCTGTCACGAGACCCACGGCTACGCCCCGTCCCGCACCGAACTGCGCCGCCTCATGGCGGGCATGGAGGTGACGGTGTACGTCGACAACGCCGACTACACCGCGGAACAACTGCGCACGGTCATGGACGCGGCCCCGGACGCGACCTTCGTCTTCGCCGCGCGCAGGAGTTCGCTGGTGGGCTCCGACGGCAGGGCGCTGTGCCTTCAGGGCATCGACCGGGCAGCCGCGATGGAGTTGCTGGCACGGGAACTGGGCCGTCCGGTCGCGGAGGCGGGCGAACAGGACGCCGCCACCGCACTGTGGGAGACCTCGTCCGGCATGCCGCTGCTGCTCCTGCGCGCGGCGGCCGTCGCCCGGCTGGACCCGTCGGGCGAGGCCGTACTGCCCAAGCCCGGCGCGGTGCGGGAACTGCTGCCCCCGCTGTTCGACCGGCTCGAGGACGCCTCGCTGCGCGCCCTGCACCTCCTGGCCACCTTCGGCGACGCCGAGCTCGCCCCGGTGCACGTCGGAGCCCTGAGCGAGACCTCGGATCCGGCGTCGCTGTGCGAGGGCCTGGCGGAGCTGGGCCTGGCCCAGGAGACGGAACGGGGCTATCGCGTGGCCGAGGACGTCGTCGAGGCGTTGCGGCAACGTGCGGGACTGGTGCCGTACTCGCTGGAGCGGCTGTGCGACTACTTCGCTCGGTGGGCGGCGCGTCCTGATACTCCGGCAGCCGAAGTCGCCGACCACGCAAGGGCGTTGGAGGTAGTTGCGGAGCTGGCCGAGCGGTCCGGACGGGCCGACCTTGCGGTCCAGGTGGTACGGGCCGCCTCGCCCGCCCTCGCCCGTTCCCTGCGCCTCGGCGTCTGGGGGCGCCTCCTCGACCAGGGACTGCCGGCCGCCCAGCGGGCGGGGGACCGGCAGGCCGAGGCGTACTTCACGCACGAGCGGGGCATCCGGAACATCCTGACCGGCGACCGCGCCCTGGCAGCGGTACTGCTGGTGCAGGCGGGGGTGCTGTGGCGGCAGTTGGGGGATACGCAGGGGGCGGAGGCGGCGTCGGCGGCGCAGCAGTACGTTCCGGAGCAGGTGCCGCCCGCTGACGCGGGGTCGGGGGCGGACGTGCAGGGTGACGGGGGTGTGTCGGTTCAGGGCGACGGGGGCGCGTCGCCGGACGTGAGCGGCTCGCCGCCGGGGGGAGAATCGGCGCCTGGGTCGGACGGGGGTTCTTCGGGGGTTGATCCGACGCCGGTTCAGGATGTCGGTCCTTCACAGGTCGACGTGACGCCTGTGCAGGACGTGAGTGGTTCGGTGGCGCCTGATCCGACGCCTGTGCAGGACGTGAGTGGTTCGGTGGCGCCTGATCCGACGCCTGTGCAGGACGTGAGCTCCGCGGTGCCGGATCTGACGTCGGTGCAGAGTGCGACCTCGCCGGGAACCGGCATGCCCGTCGATCCCGGACCGGTGGCGTCCCATGCGGCGGTCCCGCCGCCCGGCCTCGCGGAAGGCGGCAGCGCCATGGCCTCCTCCGGAGGGGGAGCGGCGGCCGGAACCGGAGCCGCGGCGGCCCTCAAGGTGGCCGCGGTGATCGCCGCCATCGCCATCGGTGCCGTGGCCATCGGGCAGAACCAGAACTCGTCGGACCCGGTCCCGGACACTCCGGCCGTCGCCGTCACCACGCCGGATCTCGAGTACGACTACACGCCGGATCCCGTGGAAACGGAGTACGTCGAGCCGGAACCCGAGCCGGAGCCGACCGGCCTGGCGGGCGTGTGGGAGAGCAGCGAAGGCGGCGGGATCGAGTTCGTCGAGGCGGGACCCGGGTCCTACACAGCGATGACACAGGACATCTGCGGAAACACGATCAACGCCGAATTCACCGGGAGCGGCGACACCTACAGCACCACCGCGCCGGCGTACGACATGTCCACCGGCTCATGCGGAGCCGTGCTCGGTGAGGTCACCACGACGATCACCATCGGCCCGGACGGCGACACCGCCGAGGTCACCCGCGAGATGACGTACGCCATCGACGACACGGTGACCTGCTACAGCTGCACCCCCTTCACCCTGACCCGCGTGGCATAGCCGACGCCCGACCACCTCACCCCACCCCACCTCACCTGAGGAGTTCCCCATGGCGAACAAGCCCTCCAGTCAGAACAAGATCCACATCGGCGGCAACGCCTCCGGCCCCGTCGTGGCCGGCGAGCGCATCACCGTGAAGGTGAGCCAGCCCGCCGAGACGAACCAGACCAGCACGGCGAAGGACGACGGCACCGTCTACGCCGCCGCCAACGGCGACATCCACATCCACCACGACGACGCGGAGCCGGGCGGCGACCCGGAAGAAGTCTGAAACGGAGTCAACCACCGCACCAGGCCTCAACCTTCACGCCCGCACCCCGGGTCTCTTCCCCCGACCCCGCTCGACGTGAGCGGGCGGAAGGGGGAGAAAGACATGAACGTACGCAGGACCCGCACGGCCCTGGTGGCGGCCACGGCGGTGGCGCTCTCCGTCGCTCTCGCGGCTCCCGCGATGGCGGCGGCGCCCGCCGGGACCGGCCATGAGGCGACCCGTCAGGCCGTCGAGGCCGCGGTCAAGGACGGGGTTCCCGGTGTCACGGTGACGGCGAAGGACGGCCGCGGCACCTGGTCGGCGACGGCGGGTGTCGGCAACCTCAAGACGGGCGAGCCGCGTTCGGCGGACGACCGCTACCGGGTCGGCAGCATCACCAAGACGTTCGTCGCCACGGTGCTGCTCCAACTGGAGGCGGAGGGCCGGCTGTCGCTGGACGACACCGTGGAGGAGTGGCTGCCGGGGCTGGTCCGGGGCAACGGCCACGACGGCGGCCGGGTCACCCTCCGCCAGCTCCTCAACCACACCAGCGGCATCTTCAACTACACGGCGGACGAGGACTTCGGGCGCACGTACTTTCTGAAGGACGGGTTCTTCGAGCACCGCTACGACACGAAAAAGCCCGAGGAACTCGTCGCGCTCGCCATGACCCACAAGCCGGACTTCCAGCCGGGGACGTCCTGGAACTACTCGAACACCAACTACGTGATCGCCGGGATGGTGATCGAGAAGGCCACCGGACGCCCGTACGGTGAGGCGATCCGTGAGCGGATCATCAAGCCGCTGCGGCTGACGGCCACCTCCGTCCCGGGCACCCGGGTGACCGTTCCGCAGCCCAGCAGCCGTGCCTACTCCAAGCTGGCGGAGACGGCGACGGGACCGACGTACGACGTCACGAAGATCAACCCGTCGATCGCCTACTCGGCCGGCGAGATGATCTCCAACTCCACCGACCTCAACCGCTTCTACAGCGCCCTGCTGCGCGGCAGGCTCCTTCCGCGTGAGCAGTTGACCGAGATGACCACGACGGTCCCCGTCGACGAAGCCAACGGCTACGGCCTCGGCCTGATGAAGACCGAGCTGACCTGCGGCGTCACCGTCTGGGGCCATGGCGGTGGCATCCACGGCTCCCTGTCCGAAGGGGTCACGACGAGGGACGGGCGCCATGCCCTCGCCTTCAACCTCAACGGCGACTGGTCGGGGAACATGGCGGCGGTGATCGAGGCCGAGTTCTGCGGAAAGGGCCAGGAAATCGAGCCGACTCGGATACGAAGCACCCTGTTCATGCGCCCGTAATGTCCGTACCGCCTCATATCGGCTAACCCGCACTTCACGGGGGATGGCTTGATTTGTGTGCAAGGCGGGTGATCGTGTGCGCGCGGAAAACGGACTGCGTGTGCTGTCGGTCTACGACGGTTTCTTCTCCGGCGGGGCCAGGATCGTGCACAGCGATGTGGTGCTGGGGCTCATGGAGGGCGGCCAGCACCACCGGGTGCTGAGCATTCACGGCGAGGTGCACCGGGAGGCGACCCGGCAGCGCATGGAGGACGACGCCTGCTACCGGTCGCTGACCGCGGCCGGGGCGGGCGTCACCTCGCTGGGCCGGGTCCAGGGAGCGGGTCATGATCCGGCCACTTTCACTGGGCCGGAGCTGGCCGAAACCGCCCGGGCCATGGCCGGGGCCGACGTGATCCTCTCCCTCAAGGAGCAGCCGCTCGCCCTGCTCAACCAGGCGGGCCTGCCCCGCCGCCCGATCCTCGTCTCCCTGCACCGCTCCGACCCGCAGAACCAGGGCCGGGCCCTGGACGAGCTCAAGGCCGCCATCGCCGACGGCACGGTGGCGGCCTGCGTCTGCTGCGCCGAGTCGACGCGGGCCGCGTACGAGGCGGCGGGCATCCCGTCCGACCTGCTCCACGTCATCCCGAACGGAGTCGACCTGCTCCGCTTCCGCCCCGACCCGGCACGCCGGCTCGCCCTGCGGACGGAACTCGGCGTCGACCACCCGGCGCCGGTCGTGGTCTACGCCGCCCGCTACGACGCGATGAAGAACGTCCCCCTCTTCCTCCGGGCCGCGGCCGCCTGGCTGCGCCGCACCCCGGGCGGGCACGTCCTGATGTGCGGCGCCGGCATGACGGCCGCCAACCCCGCGCTCGACGCCGACATCGAGGCCGCCGTCGGGCCCGACCGGCGCCGTCTGCACCTCCTGGGCGTCCGGCACGACATGGAGACCGTCTACGCCGCCGCCGACGTGGTCGCCCTCACCTCGACCTGGGGCGAGGCGGCGCCCCTGTGCCTGATCGAGGGCATGATGTGCGGGGCCGTGCCCGTGACCACCGACGTCGGCGACAGCGCGGCCATCGTCGCCGGCCGCGGCATCGTCACGGCACCGAACCCCGAGGAGATCGCCGGCGCCTGGACGACCGCGGTCGCCGAGCGCGCCGCGTACGCCCCGGCCCTCGCGGCGAGCCGCGAACTCTTCAGCCGCACCCGCATGATCGCCTCCTACGCGGCCCTCATCGACCGGCTGCACGCGGGGGCGGCCCGCCGGACGCTGCCGAAGCCGCTCTGAGGGGCACCGGGGGCGCCCGACTCGCCGTCGGCCCGGCCGGTTCGCTGCTGCCGGCGAGCTGAGAGCCCTCAGGGGCGAGGATGTCTCGATACGGCGCTCGCTACCCCACGTCTTCGATCGCCTCGCGCAGAAGCCGCACGGCCTCCCCCACCGCCCCATCCGCCAGATTCCCGTACCCGAGGACCAGGCCGTGATCGGCGCGGTCCTCGGTGGCGTGATAGGCCGTGAGGTCGGCGATGCGCAGCGAGCGGGCGGTCGCCGCGCCGACCACGGCGGCGGAGTCCGTGTCGGCGGGCAGCCGGAGGATGAGGTGGAGGCCGGCCGCGATGCCGGAGACCGGGGCGCCCGGCAGCTGCTCGGCGAGGGCTCGCACCAGCGCGTCGCGGCGGTCGCGGTACCGCTTCCGGCAGGCGCGCAGGTGGCGGTCGTACGCGCCCGACTCCAGGAGCGTGGCGAAGGCCAGCTGGTCGAGGGTCGGGGGCTGCGTCGCCGTCTGGTCGGACCGGTGCAGGTGCCGGGTCCAGCGCGGCGGCGCCACGATCCAGCCGATGCCGAGCGCCGGCGACAGTATCTTGCTCAGCGACTTGAACAGGACGACACGGGACGGGTCCATGCCCTGCAGCGCCGCGACCGGGCGGCGGTCGTAGCGGAACTCCGCGTCGTAGTCGTCCTCCAGGACGACGCCGTCCACCTGGCGCGCCCACCCCAGCAGGGCGGCGCGCCGCTCGGGGGCGAGCACGGTGCCCAGCGGGAACTGGTGCGCCGGGGAGGTCAGCACGGCCCGCAGACCGGGGTGTCCGGCGAGGTCGTCGACGCGCAGGCCCGCGCCGTCCGTGCGCACGGGCACCGGCTCCAGGCCCGCGGCCCGGATCACGTCCCGCAGCCGGGTCCAGCCCGGCTCCTCGCAGCCCACCGCGGTGATGCCCTCCGCACGCAGGCCGTGGCAGACGCGCCGTACCCCGTCGGTCACGCTGGTGCACACCGTCACGTCCTCCGGGGCCGCGGAGACGCCGCGGGAACGGGCCAGGTACTCGACGAGCAGCCGGCGCAGCCGCGGGTGACCGCCGGCCGGCGGATACCCGAACTCCGTGAACGCCGTGGTCGTCACCTGGGCCCGTACGGCCTCCGCCCACCGGCGGCGCGGAAACGCGCGCAGGTCCGGCAGACCCGGCCCGAGGTCGAAGCGGGCCTCGTGCGCCGGGCGCGGTGCGTGGCGCCCGGAGGCGGCGTCGGGGGCGTTGGTCCAGCGCACCCGCGTGGCCGAGCCGGTCCGCGCCTCCAGGTATCCCTCGGCGACGAGCTGGCTGTAGGCCTCCGTCACCGCCCAGCGCGAACAGCCCAGGTCGGTGGCGAGCTGACGGCTCGGCGGCAGGGCGGTGCCGACCTCGATCCGGCCGTCCCGGATCGCCGCGCGCAGCGCCCGCTTCACCCGCTCGTGCAGCGGCCCGTCGCCGGGCCGGGCCAGGTGCAGCAGAAGATCGCCCGCCAGATTGGTCTGTGATTCCCGCATGCCATTGGACGGTAGCAGCGAGCCATTGCTCGCTACCTTCGGATCACCGACGAGAGCGAGAGCGTGCGGGTGTGCACGTGGGATGTGAAGGAGGCCGTCGTGGCCACAGTGAGGCGCTCGGTGCCGCTCCAGGACCAACACCAGATCTTCCGCGGTGTGTTCGACGACTGGCAGACCAGTTCCGGTGCCGTGTCGGCGCTGCCGAACGCACCGGTCGTACCGCACCGGCCCCGGCGGGGGCGGATCGCGTGGCGTCGGCTGCGGGCCCGCTTCGCACGCACCGAGGCGGCTCGCCGGGCCGTCGCCGTCGACTGGTCGACAGGATGACGCGGTGGGCGCAGACGCATGAAGAGGGGCCGCCGGTGCCAGGCCCGGCGGCCCCTCCTCTCCCCTCCTGGTGCCGCGCATCCCGGTCCGTCACTACCGGGGCAGCACCACGACATACGCGGCCGGATCGCGGTCCGCCGCCGCCATCAGCGCCGTACGGACCACCGCCGCCTGCTGCTCCATCGAGTCCCGCAGCTTCTTCGGGGTGATGTAGACGACCGTGATGCCCAGGCGCTCCAAGTGCTCGCGCTTGCGGGCGTATTCGGACCAGAGCGCGTCGTCGTCCTGCCGGTCGCCCTGGCGCGGTGCCCGGGTGTCCAGTTCCACCGCCACCGCCTGCTCCGGCCAGTAGGCGTCCAGGCCGCCGAGGTGGGGGCCGCCGGGCAGCCGCAGGTCGACGTTCCAGACCGGGTCGGGGAGGGCGAAGTCGTGGACCATCTCGTACAGGCGGTCCTCGGCGATCGCGCGGCCCTCGGCGAGCAGGGAGTCCACCGCGTCCACGACGTGCGGGCGGCTCAGCAGCTTCGCCTGGTTCAACTCCCGTACCACCGGAGCCGGTTCGCAGTGCCCGGCGCGGACGGCCTCCGTCAGCAGGCGCCGTACGGCGCCCGCGTCCGTCAGTTCGGCGACCGCGTCGGCCAGGGCGCGCGGCACCGGGGCCACCGGGAGGCCCGTCACCTGCTGGGGGGTGGGCAGCGCGGGGGTGCGCAGGACGCGGACGCAGCCCGTGGAGCGCAGCCGGCGCAGGCGCGGGACCAGGACGTCGATCGTGTCCAGCGCGGTCAGCGGCGGCGTGGCCGAGAAGCCGTACAGGGTCAGCGCCGCGAGGCCCGTGATCATCGCCTCGCCGTAGACCGGGGCGGTGTGTCCCTCGCCCGCGTTCGGCTGGGACGGCACCCCGGCCGTCCGCTCCCGCGCCGCGTACATCAGCACCGCGTGCAGGCGCTCCTCGCTGGTGGGCGGGCCGGGGTGGAGCAGGAAGACGCCGGGGAGGAACTGCTGCCAGGGCCCGCCGGGGCGGCACTGGTCGTTCATCTCGGCGGTCGAGATGCCGTGCGACTTCAGCTGGGCGGCCGTCATGACACGGCGGTGCACCTCGGAGAGATGGCGCAGGGGGCGGGGGGAGAGCGGGGGGACCGGGGTGTTGTGGTTCATGACCCGGAGGTTCCCGCGTCCGATCGGCTCGCTAACCGCTGTTACACGTCCGTCGACAAAAGCGGACAACCTAGCACTAAAGGACGGATGTTCGGATGCCGAGTAGGCATGGAAAACCCCTGGTCCGTTCGGGTTGGACCAGGGGTTACGGCTGCTATTGCCTGAATTCCGTAACGGTCACGGAGGGCCGAGACCTTTGGCCAAAGGTGTTAGTTGGTTGACGCCGCCGCGTCACACTCCTGCCCCCGCAGCCCCCGCGCCAGATCGTCCCGCGCCTCCAGCACCAGCCGCCGCAGCGCCGGCGCCGCGTCCTCGTGGGCCGCCAGCCACGCGTCCGTCGCCTCCAGCGTGGCCCGCGACTGCTGCAGCGCCGGGAACAGGCCCCGGACCACGTCCATGCCGATCTGGATCGACCGCTCGTTCCACAGCCGCTCGATCGCCGCGAAGTACTTGTCGGCGTACGGCGCGAGCAGCTCCCGCTGCGACGGCTGGCCGAAGCCCGCGATGGTCGCCTCGACCAGCGCGTTGGACAGCACGTCCGACTCGACGACCTGCGCCCATGCCTGCGCCTTCACCGCCTCCGACGGCCGCGCGGCGAGGCAGCGGACCTGGTGGCGCTTGCCGGACGCCGTGTCGTCCCGGGCCAGTTCGGCCATCAGCGCCGATCCGTCGATCACCCCGTGCGCGGCCAGCGGCTCCAGGAACGCCCAGCGCAGCTCCTGGTCCACGTCCAGCCCCTCGACCTTCTCCGTGCCCTCCAGCAGCCCCCGCAGCAACCCGAGGTCCGCCGGCTCCGACGCCACCGACGCGAAGAACCGCGCCCACGCCAGCTGCTGCTCGCTGCCCGGCTCGGCGGCCCGCAGCTCCCGCAGCGCGCCCTCGGCGAGCAGCCGTTCGCCGGTCGGGCGCCACTCGGGCGCCACATAGTGGACCAGCGACGAGTTCGCCCACGCGTGCAGCATCTGCAGCACGCCGATGTCGGACTCGCGTCCCGCGAACCGCAGCACCAGGTCCACGAACTCCCGCGCCGGCAGCAGCGCGTCCCGCGTCATGTTCCACAGCGCCGACCAGCACAGGGCACGGGCCAGCGGGTCGGTCATGTCGCCCAGCGCGGAACGCAGCGCCGCCAGCGACGTCTCGTCGAAGCGGGTCTTGCAGTACGTCAGGTCGTCGTCGTTGACCAGCACCAGCTCCGGCGCGTGCGCGCCCGCCAGCTCCGCCACGACCGTCCGGGGCCCGTCGACGTCCACCTCGGCCTGGGCGTACCGCTCCAGCGCCCCGTCCGAGCCCCGCCGGTACAGGCCCACCGCGATCCGGTGCGGGCGCAGCTCCGGGTACGACTCGGCGGCCTCCTGCAGCACCGCCAGCTCACTCACCCGCCCCTCGCCGTCCAGCAGCACCTGCGGGGTCAGCGAGTTCACCCCGGCCGTCTGCAGCCAGGACCGCGCCCACGCGCCCATGTCCCGCCCGCTGGTCTCCTCCAGCACCGACAGCAGGTCACCGAGGCGCGTGTTGCCGTACGCGTGCCGCTTGAAGTAGCGCCGCGCGCCCTCCAGGAACGCGTCCTGGCCGACGTACGCCACGAGCTGCTTCAGGACGGACGCGCCCTTGGCGTAGGTGATGCCGTCGAAGTTCAGCTTCGCGTCCTGCAGGTCACGGATGTCCGCCGTGATGGGATGCGTGGAGGGCAGCTGGTCGGCGCGGTACGCCCACGCCTTGCGGCGGTTGGCGAAGGTGATCCAGGCGTCCTTGAAGCGGGTCGCGCCGACGTTCGCGAACGTCCCCATGAAGTCCGCGAAGGACTCCTTCAGCCACAGGTCGTCCCACCACACCATGGTGACCAGGTCGCCGAACCACATGTGCGCCATCTCGTGCAGGACGACGTTCGCCCGGCCCTCGTACGACGCCCGCGTCACCTTGCCGCGGAAGATGTACTCCTCCCGGAAGGTCACCATCCCCGGGTTCTCCATCGCGCCGAGGTTGTACTCGGGCACGAACGCCTGGTCGTACTTCCCGAAGGGGTACGGGTAGTCGAAGTGGTCGTGGAAGAAGTCCAGGCCCTGCTTGGTGACCAGGAAGACGTCGTCGGCGTCGAAGTACGGGGCGAGGCCCTTGCGGCACATCGCGCCCAGGGGGATCCGCAGCGTCGTGCCGTCGGCGAAGGTGCGCTCGTAGGAGTCCGTGACGTAGTGGTACGGGCCCGCCACCACACACGTGATGTACGTCGAGATCACCTTCGTCTCGGCGAACCTCCAGGTCCCGTCGACGAGTTCACCGGCTCCGTTGCTCCACACCGTCCACCCCTCAGGCGCCCGCACCTCGAAGCGGAACGGGGCCTTGAGGTCCGGCTGCTCGAAGTTCGCGAAGACGCGGCGGGAGTCGGCCGGCTCGTACTGCGTGTAGAGGTAGACCTCGCCGTCCTCCGGGTCGACGAAGCGGTGCAGGCCCTCGCCGGTGCGGGAGTAGGCGCACTGGGCGTCGACGACGAGCTCGTTGTCGGCGGCCAGGTCCTCCAGGGTGATCCGCGAGCCGTCGAAGACCTCGCTCGGGTCCAGGTCCTTGCCGTTGAGGGAGACGGCGGTCACGCTCGGCGCGATCAGGTCCGCGAAGCTGGTGGCGCCGGGCTCGTTGCAGCGGAAGCGGATCGTGGTGACCGAGCGGAAGGTGCGCGGCTCGCCCTCCCCGGCCTCACCGACGGCGGACCGCACGTCGAGGGACACGTCGTACCCGTCGACGGACAGCAGGGCGGCCCGCTCCCGGGCCTCGTCGCGGGACAGATTCTCACCGGGCACGGGTGGCACTCCCTCGGGGGTGGTGTTCAGTATGCGGACAGCACTGATCCTGCCATGTGCTCCTGACGCCGGGCAGCAGGGAATGACGTGCGGACGGTGCTTGTTGCGCTTTCAAACGACCGTATCCAGAGGAGAGCCATGTCCGAGAGCGCGACCACCTCCACGAAGACCCCCGTCGACTTCTGGTTCGACCCGCTGTGCCCGTGGGCCTGGATGACCTCCCGCTGGGTGCTGGAGGTGGAGAAGGTCCGCGACATAGAGGTCCGTTGGCATCTGATGAGCCTCGCCGTCCTCAACGAGGACAAGCTCGACGACCTGCCCGAGCAGTACCGCGAGCTGCTCGAGACCAAGGCGTGGGGCCCGGTCCGGGTCGTCATCGCCGCGCAGGAGGAGCACGGCGCCGAGGTGCTCGGCGACCTCTACACCGCGCTCGGCACCCGCATCCACAACAAGGGCGAGGGCCCCGAGAAGGAGACGGTCGCCGCCGCCCTGAAGGACGTCGGCCTGCCCGAGTCCCTCATGGAGCACTGGGACGGCACCGAGTACGAGCCGCAGCTGCGCGCCTCCCACAAGGAGGGCATCGACAAGGTCGGCCAGGAGGTCGGCACCCCGGTCATCGCCGTCCCCGGCGACGACGGCGAGCAGATCGCCTTCTTCGGCCCGGTCGTCACCCCGGCCCCCAAGGGCGAGGACGCCGCGAGGCTGTGGGACGGCACCCTCGCCGTGGCCTCCGTGCCGGGCTTCTACGAGATCAAGCGGACGCGGACCAAGGGCCCGGACTTCAGCAACCTGTAGGGGTCACTTCCCGGCGGCGGCCTCGTCACCGAACTCTTCGGGGAGGAGGCCGTAGCCGGCCTTGTGGAACTGGGGGAAGTACGTCCGACAGCCCTTGGCGGTGCAGCGCCAGAGGTTGTCCACGTAGTAGCGGGGATTCTTCATCTCCGCACGGACCGCCGCCCGCTCCTCCTTGTTGAGTTCCCGGAAGACCTGCATGGTGCCGCACTTCGGGCAGTCCAGTACGCGCGTCCCCATCAATCCCTCCTCGCCATCACCGCCAGATCCGGGAAGTCGGTCACCACGGCGTCGACCCCCATCCCGAAGTACAGCGCGTATTCCGCGAACGCGTCCCCGAAATCGGTCGCTCCGGTACCCCGGCGCAACTCCGCCGGCAGGAACTGGTTCTCCGCCCGGAAGGTGTACGGCCCCACCCGCAGGCCCGCCGCGTGGGCGTGCGCGAGGACCGACGTGCCGACGAGCGACGACTTGTCCGGCCCGATCCAGTCCGCGTACCCGGCGATCCGCGCCAGCCCCGCCGGGGTCATCATGTCCCGGTACGTCGTCGGATCACCGGCGGAGACCAGGTCGTACGGCCCGCCCGTCGTCCCCAGCGCCTGCCACAGCGGCACGCCCAGACCGGTCATGCGCTGCAGGCTGGTCGGCTCGAAGGACTGCAGGACGCACTCGCGCGGACCGAGCCGGTTACGGCGGACCGCGGACGCCAGCCTCGGCTCCAGCGGCAGACCGATCGAGCGGAAGTACGTCGGATGCTTGGTCTCCGGGAAGACGGCGATCGTACGGCCGCAGGTCCTGGACAGCCTGCGCGCCAGGTCCACCACCTCCTGGAAGGTGAGGATCTGCTCCCGGCCGTCGAAGACCGTGTTGCGGTTGCGGACCAGGGGGAGGCGTTCCACCGCCCGCAGCGTCTTCAGTTCCGCCAGCGTGAAGTCCTCCGTGAACCAACCGGTCACCGCCCGCCCGTCCACCGTCTTCGTCGTACGCCGGGCCGCGAACTCCGGGTGCGCGGCCACGTCCGTCGTCTGCGAGATCTCGTTCTCGTGCCGCACGACCAGCACGTGGTCCTTCGTCGGCACCAGGTCCGGCTCGATCCAGTCGGCGCCGGTCTGCACGGCGTACGTGTACGAGGACGCCGTGTGCTCGGGGCGCCAGCCGGCCGCGCCGCGATGACCGATGACGATCGGGCCCGGCGGCCGGGAGCCGGCGGCTTCCGAAGCGGTCGCCGTCGTGGGCACGGCTGCGGCCGCCGTGGTGCCGGCGGCCGCGAGCAGCAGGGATCTACGTCTCGGGTGCATACAACTCCCTTTCGTCGCAGGGCGTATCAGGGCATACGGCGTATGACGTACGGGCTCGTCAGGCGCGTGCCCGCTCGCGTGCCTCCCTCAGCCGGGCCAGGTGTTCCTCGTACCCCGTCGCGTAGTACGCGGCCCGCCCGGCTTCCGGCTCGACGACCGCGGTCGGCCGTGTCCACACCTGGGCGTCCAGCGCCACCCCGTACCGCTCGGCCGCCGCCAGCACCGCGCCCCGCGCGCCCACCTCGCCCTCGACGACCCTGAGCGGCCGCCCGAGCACATCGGCGAGCAGCCGCATCCAGGCCGGGCTGCGGGTACCGCCGCCGCACACGGCCAGCGTCCCGGTGAGCCCGGCGGCCTGCAGACAGTGCCGGGCGGCATAGCCGATGCCCTCGCAGGTCGCCCGGACCAGGTCGGCGCGGGTCGACTCCAGGGAGAAGCCGGTCAGTTCGGCGCGCAGCCGTGGTTCGACGAAGGGTGCGCGTTCGCCGGAGGGCGCGAAGTACGGCAGTACGCGGACGCCATGCGCTCCCGGCGGGGTCTCGGCCAGCAGCCCGTCGACCTCCTCGTGCCGTACGCCGGTCGTCGACAGCACCCAGTCCAGCGCGGCCGTACCGACCATCGCGGGCATCGCGCGCAGCCAGTGCCCGGGCCGGTCGGTGCTGATGTACAGGCCGGCCGGTTCGCCGGTCAGGTCGAGGTCGGTCGTGGCGACCAGGCTGGCCAGACAGGTGCCGACGATGAGGAGACCGTCCCCGGGGGACGTCACCCCCGCGCCCAGCGCGCACGCCGGCAGGTCGTACGGCCCGTTCGCGATCCGCGTCCCGGGCGGGAGTCCCTCGCCGCGCGTCCGGGCCGTCGAGACCGGGTCGCTGACCGGGGCGAGGAGTCCGCGCCGGTGGGTCAGTCCGAGCAACTCGACGACCCCGTTGTCGTACGTCCGGGTCCGCGGGTCCAGGAAGGGCATCGACGCATCCGACACATCCGTCGTCGGGCCGGCGCCCGTGAGCCGCTGGAACACCATGTCCTTGCAGTACAGGGCGGTGGTCGCGGCGTCGAGTGCCTTCGGTTCGTGACTGTCCAGCCAGGCCAGCAGCGGGCCCGGACACCCCGGGAACATCGCGCTGCCCGTCCGCCGGAACACCGTTTCGAACGTGCCGTCCGCCAGCCAGCGGTCGACCAGTTCGTGTGCCCGCCCGTCCATCCAGGAGGCCGCCGCCCGCACCGGCCGCCCCTCGGCGTCGACCAGCCACACCCCGTCGCCCTGCCCGGTGAGCCCGGCCAGTTCCACGGGCTCCGGGACCCGCCCGGTGACCTCTTCGAGCACGGCGACGACCGCCCCGTACACCTCCTCCATGTCCTGCTCGACGAGCCCGCCGTGCAGGCTGAGGCGCACCGGCCGGGACGCGACGGCCAGTTCACCGCCGGTGGCGTCGAAGGCGGCGGCCTTCACCGTGGACGTGCCGACATCTATACCGACGTACATGCCCCACTCCTCCCGGACGTCAGGTCAGACAGTGTGCGAGCGGCTCCCCACGCACCCAGCGGCCCACCTCTTCGGCGGCGATCCGTGCCGCCTTCTCCGCCACCGCCCGCGACGCCCCGCCCAAGTGCGGGGTCAGGACGACGCGTTCGGCGAGGGCGTGCAGGCGCGAGTCGGGCGGGAGCGGCTCGTGTGCGTAGGTGTCGAGGGCCGCCGCCGACAGCCGCCCGCTCTCCAGCGCGTCGCACAGCGCGTCCTCGTCCAGCAGCGGCCCCCGGGCCACGTTCACCACCACCGCGCCCTCCGGCAGCAGCGCGAGTTCGCGGGCGCCGATCAGGCCTCGGGTCTCCGTGGTGAGCCGGGCGTGCAGGCTGATCACCCGGGACTTCCGCAGCAGTTCGTCGAGCGAGGCGACCCGCAGTCCGTGGATCTCGCCGTGCACATACGGGTCGAAGACCATGACCCGCGCCCCGAACGCGCACAGCACCCGCGCGACCCGGCTGCCCACGGCCCCGTAGCCGACCAACCCGACCGGCAGGTCCTCCAGCTCCAGTCCGCTGTGCTCGTACGTGTAGTACGTCGCCCCCTCCCAGCTCCCGTGCCGGGCGAGGAGTTCATGGGCCTGCGGAATGCGCCGCAGGGCCGCCAGCATCAGAGCGACCGTGAACTCGGCGGTGGCGGCGGCGTTGCGGCCGGGCGCGTAGCACACGCGGACGTCGTGCCGCTTGGCCGCGTCCAGGTTGACGTTGACCGGGCCGCCCCGGCACACGACCACCAGCCGCAGCCCGGGGCAGGCGTCGAGGACGCGTTCCGTCACCGGGCCCATCTGGGTGACCAGCACCCGCGCTCCCGTCAGCGCGTCGATCAGCTCGTCCTCGGCGTCGCTCGCCTCCGTCACCTCGGCCACCGGACCGAAGGGCTCCAGCGGCCAGCCGAGCCGCAGTTCGCGTACCTCGCACGCGAGTTCGTGGTCCAGCGCCTCCCTGATGAGCGACGGCAGGATGAAGTGGTCTCCGGCGGCCACCACACGCACGCGGTTCCCGTTGGTCATCTGAGGGAGTCTCCCGTTTCGGCGTCGAAGACATGGGTGAGGTCAGGGTCGGCGGTGACGTGGACGCGGTCGTCGTGGGCGAGGCGGACCTCGGGGTCCGTGAGGACGACGAGGGGGCGCTCGACGCCGTCGAGGGCGAGGGTGGCGATGCCCGACTCCAGGAGCGGTTCGTGGGCCACCACGCGGGCGGCGAGGCCGCCGTCCTCGCCGGTCAGCGTCAGGTCCTCCGGGCGGATGCCGACCACCACCTCCCGGCCCGCCGTCACCGGCACCGGCAGCGCGATCCGCACGGTGGGGGAGAGCCGGGCGTGGCCGTCCGCGTCCGCGGTGCCGGGGAGGAGGTTGATCGCGGGCTCGCCCACGAAGTCCGCGACGAAGACGTTGGCGGGGCTGTCGTAGATCTCGTACGGGGTGCCGAGCTGCTGGATCACGCCGTCCTTCATCACGGCGATCCGGTCGGCGAGGGAGAGGGCCTCCTCCTGGTCGTGGGTGACGAGGATGGTCGTGTGGCCCAGGTCGCGCTGGATGCGTTTGAGTTCGCGGCGGGTCGTGTCGCGCTGGGCCGCGTCCAGGTGGGAGAGGGGCTCGTCGAGGAGGAGGACGTCCGGTTCCCGGATCAGGGCGCGGGCGAGGGAGACGCGCTGCTTCTGGCCGCTGGAGAGGCCGGCCGGGCGGGCGTCGAGGATGGCGGTGAGGTCGACCCGTTCGGCGATCTCCTTGACCTTGCGGTCGACGTCGCCCCGGTCGGCCCGGCTGCGCGCCCTCAGCCCGAACGCCAGGTTCTCCGCCACCGTCAGCGGCGGGTACAGGGCGTAGTTCTCGAAGGCGACCCCGATGTTGCGCTGCTGGGCCGGTCGTGCGATCACCGATGAGCCGTCCACGAGGATGTCCCCGCCGGTCACCGTCTCCAGCCCCGCGATCAGCCGCAGGGTGGTGGACTTCCCGCAGCCCGAGGGCCCCAGCAGCCCCAGCAACTCCCCTGAGCGCAGGGCCAGGTCGATACCGCGCACCGCGTCCACCGCCGGGCGGCCCCGCGCACGATAGGTCTTGCGCAGATCACGTAGCTCCAGCTCGGTCATCGCTGCCCTTCGTCGAGCAAACCTCATAACGGACCTTGTGCTCGTCCAGGTCCCGCAGCGCCTCCGCCGAGGCCCCGTCGTCCACCAGGAGCAGGTCGAAGCGGGAGAGCGGGACCACCCGGTGCAGGGCGACCCGGGCGAGCTTGGTGTGGTCGATCAGCAGGATGTTGCGGGCGGCCGCGTCGAGCATGGCCCGCTTCACCGACACGATGTGCTGCTCCTGGTGGTAGGCGTAACCCCCGCGCACGGCCGACGTGGACGCGAAGCACACATCCACCCGCAGCTGCTCTATCGCCTCCACACAGGACACACCGAGGAAGGAGGAGTGCAGCGGGTCGTAGTCGCCGCCGAGGGCCATGAGGTGGATGCCGCGCTGGTCGGAGAGGAGATTGATCGCCTCCAGGAAGTTGGTGACGACCGTCAGGGGGGTCACCTCGCCGAGCCGCAGCCTGCGGGCTATCTCCAGGGTGGAGGTGGAGTCGTCCAGCATGATCGCCATGCCGGGCTCGATCAGCTTCAGGGCGCGGTCGGCGACGGCGGCCTTCTCGGCGCGCATGGTCTTCAGCCGGTACTGCACGTTCGACTCGAAGACCCCGGAGGGCTGTGCCGTCACCCCGCCCCTGAACTTCCTGACGATGCCCTGCCGTTCGAGCTCGTCGAGATCCCGGTGGATGGTCATCAGGCTCACCCCGAACCGCTCGGCCAGCTCGGCGGCCGTCGCCGACCCCTCGGCGAGGACCTGTTCGGCCATGGCGGCCTGGCGGGCGGCGGGGCCCTGCTGTGCGCTGTTCATTGCCCGGTTCACTGTCCGATCCTTCGTCCTGGACGCTCCGGCCGGTCGGCCTCGAACAGGAGCAGGCTCTCAGGCCGGACCGACAGCCGTACCGGATCGTCGGGACGCAGCCCCGCCGTGTCGCCGCGCGGGGCGACCAGGGACACCTGCCGCTCACCGAGCCGGACGGTGACCTCGACGGACCGGCCGAGCACCTCGGTGACGTAGACGGTCCCGGTGAGTTCGTGGCCGGAGCTCTCGCCGAGGGTGAGGTCGCGGGGCCGTACGCCGATCAGGACCTGCGTACCGGGGGCCGCCTCGGCACGGATCGGCAGCTCGACCTCGCCGTCCGAGGAGCGGAAGCCGCCGTCGGGCGCGATCGTCCCCGGGAGCAGGTTGATCCGGGGCCGCCCGAAGGCCCGCGCCACCTCCGTGTCGTACGGCCGGTACCAGATCTCCTCCCGCGTTCCCGTCTGCACGATCCGCCCGTCCCGGATCACCCCGATCCGGTCGCCGAGCGCCAGTGCCTCCACGGAGTCGTGGGTGACGTAGAGGGTGGTCGTGCGCCGCACCGCGCCGATCGCCTTCAGCTCGGCCCGCATCTGCTGGCGCAGTTTGGCGTCCAGGTGGGAGAGGGGTTCGTCGAGGAGGAAGGCGCGGGCGGGGCGGACCAGGACCCGGCCGAGGGCGACGCGCTGGCGCTGGCCGTTGGACAGCCGGCCGACCGGGCGGTCCAGCAGGGCCGAGATGCCGAGGAGTTCGGCGATCTCGCCGATCCGCTCCCGCGCCTGCGCGGCGGGGAGGCGGTGGCGTGGGGAGCGCAGCGGCGAGGCCAGGTTGTCGTAGGCCGACTTGTGCGGATAGAGGGCGTAGCTCTCGAAGCACATCGCGACGCCACGGTCGTACGGCTCGACGCCGCGCATGTCCTTTCCGCCGAGTTCGACCGTGCCGGCGTCTGGGGTCTCCAGCCCGGCGACGGTCTTCAGGGTGGTGGTCTTGCCGGCGCCCGAGGGACCGAGCAGGCAGAAGAACTCGCCTTCCCGGACGTCCAGTTCCAGGTCGTCGAGTGCGGTGACCTTGCCGTAGGTCTTGCGGACGCCCGACAGACGGATCATGACTTCACCGCCCCGAACGACAGGCCCCGCACCAGATACCGCTGGATGGTGAGGGCCAGCAGCAGCGGCGGTACGACGGAGACCAGCGCGGCGGCCGCCGTCAGGTTGTACTTGGGCCGGTCCCCGCCGAGGAAGGACAGCGCGCCCACGGTCACGGTCTGGGCCTCGTTGGAGGTCAGGATGAGGGGGAAGACGAAGTTGTTCCAGGCGAAGATGAAGGCGAGCAGCGACACGGCCGCCACCCCCGGCTTGACCAGCGGCAGCGCCACCCTCACGAACGCCTGCTTGCGGGTGTAGCCGTCAAGGAGCGCCGCCTGCTCCAGCTCCGGCGTGAGGTCGGCGAAGTACGACCGCATGATCCACACGATCAGCGGGAGGGTCACCAGCTGGAGCACCCAGACCATGCCGACGTACGTGTCGAAGAGCCCCAGCTTCTGGTACAGCACGAACAGCGGGATGATCACGGTCAGTTCGGGCGCGAACCGGAACGACAGGAGCGTGAACATCAGGTTCTCCGAGCCCTTGAACCGCCAGCGCGCCGAGGCGTACGCCGCCGGCAGCCCCACGAGGAGCGACAGGGCCACCGCGCCCAGCGACACCACCAGGCTGTTGACGAAGAACCGCACGAACGGGATGCCCTCGCTGTCGCCGAGGACGGTGCGGTAGCCGTCGAGGGTGGGGGAGAAGGAGAAGTAGGTGGAGAAGAGTTCGTTCGCCGGCTTCAGCGACAGGATCACCATCCAGGCGATCGGGAACAGCGCGAAGACGAAGTAGAGGATGAGGGCGGCATCGGCCAGCCACCCCAGCAGACGCTTCCTGACGGTCACTTGGCAGCCACCTCCGCCGCCTTCCGCTGGATCTTCCCCAGGTGCTTCACCAGCACCATCGCGGCGAGATACACGACGGCCCAGAGCACGATCGTGTAGCTGATGCCGAACGAGTACCGCTGGAAGCGGATCGCCTCCAGATAGGCCCGGATCTGCAGGACGACGGTCGAGTCCCCCGGGCCGCCCTCCGTCAGGGCGTAGATGATGTCGAACACCTTCAGCGAGTCCATGAACCGGAAGATCACCGCGACGAGGACGTACGGCCACAGCATGGGCAGCGTCAGCCGCCGGAAGGTGTACCACCAGCCCGCCCCGTCGACGGCCGCCGCCTCGAAGGGCGAGATGGGCAGCGAACGCAGCCCGGCGAGGGCGAGGATCGCCACGAACGGCGTGTAGACCCACACGTCCACGGCGATGGACGACAGCAGGGCGCCGGTCGGGGTGTCCGTCCACTGCACGCCACCGAGCCCGAGGGGCTTGAGCAGGTAGTTCACCACCCCCACCGACGGCTGGAGC
The DNA here is from genome assembly GCF_044455405.1 of Streptomyces sp. NPDC051243. Classification (NCBI taxonomy): domain Bacteria; kingdom Bacillati; phylum Actinomycetota; class Actinomycetes; order Kitasatosporales; family Streptomycetaceae; genus Streptomyces; species Streptomyces sp. NPDC051243. Next base: position 171,579 of record NZ_JBITES010000003.1, read on the forward strand.
ATCAGCTTCCAGATGATCGCCGCGATCACCGGCGCGATCATCAGCGGCAGGATCAGGATCTTCTCCAGCACCCGCCCCACGATCGTCGACCGGTGCAGCAGCAGCGCCACGGCCACACCCAGCACCGTCTCCACGACGGCCGCCCCCACCGCGTACAGCACCGTCACCCACGCCGAGTTCCAGAAGGCCTCCTGTGTGAAGACGGCCTCGTAGTTCTCGAACCGCACCATGTCCGGCTGCGGCTTGCTCGCCGAGAAGTCGAACAGGGTGTAGTAGAGGCCGAGCCCGAAGGGATAGAGGATCCCGCAGGTCAGAAGCAGGGCGGGGACGATCAGGACGTACGGGCGCAGGGCGAGCCGCCATCCCATCGCGCTAGCCCACCTTGTCGGCGAGGTCGCCCGCCAGCCCGTCGAGGACCGACTCGGCGCCCTTGCCGCCGTAGATCTCCTGCAGGGCCGCCGCCCAGCTGGTGGTCGCGTCGAAGAACTGCGCCTGCGGGGTGAACTGGATCTTCGTCTGGTCGACGACGGTCTCGAAGGTCTCGATGAAGCCGGGCAGGTTCCTCATCTTGTCCTTGTAGGCGGCGTCGTCGGCGATCGACTTGCGCACCGGGTCGATGTGGTTGTGCGTGATCGCGCTCCTGCGCAGGTGCTCCTTGCCGGTCGCCCACTGCAGGAACAGCCAACTGGCGCTCTTCTTCTTGCTCTTGGCGTTCATGCCGAGCGACCAGATCCACATGTTGGTGGCGAGCGACCCGTCGGGCCCCTTCGGCCCGGGATGGAAGGCGATCTTCCCGGAGGCGGGACTCGCCCCCTCCACCGCCTGGAAGTAGGCCGCCGTGTCCGCGTCGAACAGCATCCCGGCCTTCTTCGCGCCGAGGTCGCTGGAGCACTGGTACCAGGTGTACGACGTCCAGGACGGCGGCCCGCCCTGCTTGACCATGCCGGCCCAGTCCTCGGTGAAGGCGACGGCCTCCGGGGTGTTCATGGCGGGTGTGAGCTTCCCGCCGGAGACCGTGAAGTCCTTGAGCCCGTTGCGGGCGTACATGGTCATGAAGCCGGGGTGGATGGTGGCCCAGCTCCTCGATCCCCGTACGGCGATCCCGTACATGCCGTCGAAACCGGCACCGGTAGCTTTCCGCTTGATGACGCCGGCGATGTCGCGCAGCTCGTCGAAGGTCTCGGCGGGCTTCAGCCCGAGCCGCTTGAAGACGTCCGTGTTGTAGGCGACGACGTTGGTCTCCCAGCCCCACGGCAGCGCGTACTGCCCGCCCTGCCCGAGTGGTGCGCCGGCCTTGAGGGACCACTGGTCGGCCTGGAGGAGGTTCGGGAAGAAGTCGGCCTGGTCCCATTCGGCGCCGGTGGCCGAGGAGTTGCGCATCCAGGGCCCGAGGTCCTCGAGCCAGCCCGGCGGTCCGTACTGCCAGACCATGTACGCGCCGAGCATGAAGACGTCGTACGAGGCGCGTCCGCTGGACAGGTCGACGGTGAGTTTGTCGAAGTAGTTGTCCTCGGGGAAGACGTCGTACTCGACCTTGATGCCGGTCTTCTCGGTGAAGGCCTTCAGGTCGGCGACCAGGGCGTCCGTGTACGGGTGCTTGTTGAGCAGTGCCTTGACGGTCGTGCCCTTCTCGCGCTTCCAGTCGAAGGAGCCGGTGACGTCGTCCGCGGCCGAGCCGTCGCTCTTGCCGTCGTCACCGCCGAACCCGGCACCGCAGGCGGAGAGGACGGGCGTGGCGGCCAGGGCGGCGCTCAGTGCCAGGAAACGTCGGCGGTCGTGCACGTGCGTGTCCATCCGTGACCTCCACGTGGGGCTGGGTCCGGTGCTCGGGGGTTAACACGGCGAGTCGACTCGCTAACAGAGGGTGGAACGGCGGAAGTTGGGCGTCAATCCCTCGCGCAGGGGAAAATCTCAGGGCAGAGTGTGAAGTTCACGGATCGAGATGTGCGGGAGGTCCGGATGGAGCAGGAGCAGGAGGCATGGCTCGGGATCGACCTGGGCACCCAGAGCGTCCGCGTACTGCTGGTCACCGAGGACGGCACGGTCCTCGGCAGCGGCTCGGCGCCCCTCGGCGGGCGGCGGGACGGCGTGCGGCACGAGCAGGATCCGGCCGAGTGGTGGGACGGGCTGTGCGCGGCGTCCCGGTCCGCTCTCGGCTCCTTGCGGGGCGTGCGGGTCGGCGGGCTCGCGGTGTGCGGGACGTCCGGGACCGTGCTGCTGACGGACGGGGCGGGGCGGCCGATGAGCCCCGCGTTGATGTACGACGACGGGCGCGCGACGGCTCAGGCGGCGCGGGCGCGGATGGCGGGGATCGGCGTGCAGGACACCTGGGCGCTGCCCAAGCTGCTCTGGCTGACCGAGAACTTCGGCCACGGCCGGGTCACCCACCAGCCGGACCTGATCGTCTCCCTCCTCACCGGCGAGCTGCCCCCGGCCGACTCCAGCCACGCCCTCAAGACCGGCTACGACCTGGAGCGCGACGCCTGGCCTGCCATGCTGCCCCGCCTCGGCCTGTCCGACACGGCGATCCCGGACGTCGTCCGCCCCGGCACCCCGCTCGGCGAGGTCTCCGCGACCGCCGCCGAGGCCACCGGCATCCCCGCCGGCACCCCCGTCATCGCCGGCATGACCGACGGCTGCGCGGCCCAGATCGCCTCCGCCGCCCTGCGCCCCGGCTCCTGGAACTCGGTGCTCGGCACCACGCTGGTCCTCAAGGGCGCGGCCCCGGCCCCGGTCCGGGACCCGACCGGCGTGGTCTACAACCACCGTGCCCCGGACGGCAGTTGGCTGCCCGGCGGCGCCTCCAGCGTGGGCGCGGGCGTGCTCACGGCGGCGTTCCCGGGCGCGGATCCTTCGGCCATGGACGCGCGGGCCGCCGCGTACGAGCCGTCGGGCGCGATCGCGTACCCCCTGGTGTCACCCGGGGAACGCTTCCCGTTCCTGGCCCCCGATGCCTGCGCACTCGTCCTGGGCGAACCGGAGTCGGACGCCGACCTGTGGGCCGCGCTCCTGCAGGGCGTCGCCTTCACCGAACGCCTGTGCCTGGACTACCTGCACCACCTCGGCGCCCCCCTCGACGGCTCCCTCACCTTCACGGGCGGCGCCGCCCGCAGCCCGTACTGGAACCAACTGCGCGCCGACGTCCTGGGCCGCCCGGCCCGCGTACCGCAGCAGACGGAACCGGCCCTGGGGATGGCCGCGCTGGCGGCGTACGGCACGGGCGCGGCGCCGCATCTCGCGGAGGCCGCGGAAGGTATGGTCCGCGTCGGCACGACGGTCGAACCCCGCCCCGACCGCACCGCCCGCTTCGCGGAACCGTACGCCCGCCTGATCGACGAACTGACGGCTCGGGGCTGGCTGCCGCCACTGGTCGCCGCGCACGCCCACGCGCGCCTGGAGGTGGATACTTCTGCTTCATGAACGTACCCAGCCCACGAGCTCGGGGCCTTGGGTTCGACGGCGGCTGCGGGCTCGTTGTGGCCGGTCGCGCAGTTCCCCGCGCCCCTAGGGGGTTGCAGTGCCGCCAGCCTTCAGCCAGGCGTCCCGCCCAGCCTGCGGGCAGTCGTGCCGCTGGGGCGACACGGGTGGGCGCAGGCGGCACCCCGTCGCGCCGGGCTGCGCACCCCCCGACCTCAGCCCCACCCACCGAGCACCTCTGGACCGCCCATGACCACAGCCACGACCCTCCTCCTCGCCCGCCACGGCCAAACCACCTGGCACGCCGAGAACCGCTACGCCGGCATCAGCGACATCCCCCTCACCGCCACCGGCCGAGCCCAGGCCGACGCCCTCGCCCGCTGGGCCGCCGCCCACCCGGTCGACGCGATCTGGACCTCGCCCCTCTCCCGTGCCGTCGCCACCGCAGAACCCGCCTGCCGGGCCCTCGGCCTCACCCCGCACCGCGAACCCGACCTCCGCGAATGCGACTTCGGCGTGCTGGAGGGCCGTACGCTCGCGGAGTTCGAGGCCGAGAACCCGGCGGCCGCGGAGGCGTTCCGCGCGGACCCGGTGGCCAACCCGTTCCCGGCGGCCGAGAACCCCGTCGCCGCCGCCGAACGCGGTGCCGCCGCCCTGCGTCGCATCGCCGCCGCCCACCCGGGTGAGCGCGTCCTCGTGGTCGCCCACAACACCCTCTTCCGCCTGGTGCTGTGCACGCTGCTGTCGATCCCCGCCGGGGAGTACCGCAGAGTGTTCCCCCGGTTGCGCAACGCCGCGATCAGCGAACTCCTCGTAAAAACCGATGGATCCGCCGCACTTCTCTCCCTCAATGTGCCCTGCGAGCCCGATCTGCCGTAGCACCATGGGCGCATGACGGAGATCGACACCTCGGTACCGCACTCGGCCCGCATCTGGAACTACTGGCTGGGCGGCAAGGACAACTACCCCGTGGACGAGGCGGCGGGCGACGCCTACACCGCCGTCTTCCCCGGCATCGTCACCATCGCCCGCAGCAGCCGGGCCTTCCTGGGCCGCAGCATCCGGTACCTGGTGTCGGAGGCGGGCGTACGGCAGTTCCTCGACGTCGGCACGGGCCTGCCGACCGTCGACAACACGCACGAGGTGGCCCAGCGCATCGCCCCCGAGTCGAGGATCGTCTACGTCGACAACGACCCCCTGGTCCTGGCGCACGCCCGCGCCCTGCTCACCTCCACGCCGGAGGGCGTGACGGCGTACGAGGACCTGAGCCTCTACGAGCCGGAGAAGATCCTGGAAGCGGCCTCGCGCACCCTCGACCTCTCCCGCCCCACGGCCCTGATCCTCAGCGGCATCCTCGGCCACGTCGCCGACTACGACCAGGCCCGCGACATCGTCCGCGGCCTCCTGGCCGGCCTGCCCGCGGGCAGCTACCTCTCCCTCAACGAGGGCTCCCGAGGCACCGACCCGGCCTACGAGCAGGCCCAGGACGCCTACAACGAGACCGGCGCCGTCCCGTACTTCCTGCGCCCGGTCGACCAGATCGCCGGTTACTTCGAGGGCCTGGAGCTGGTGGACCCGGGCATCGTCTCCGTCCCCCTCTGGCATCCCGAGGCGGGCGACGAGGAGCCCCGCCCGATCGGCCAGCACGGCGGCCTGGGCCGCAAGCCCTGACACCCGCCTCCCGGCAACGGGAAGCCCCCGCGAGTCAGGTCCTCGCGGGGGCTTCCTTCTTTCCGCCTGCCGTTCGTGAAGGGTGAGAAGACGATCACGAGGCAGGACGACTCACGGACGGCTCAAGGGCGGCTCAAGGGGCGAGCAGCAGCACATCGGTACGGGACTTGGCGGCCTCGTAACGACGGGCGACGTCCTGCCAGTTGACGACCTGCCACATGGCCTCGATGAAGTCGACCTTCTGGTTGCGGTACTGCAGGTAGAAGGCGTGCTCCCAGGCGTCGAAGACGAGGATCGGGGTGGCGCCCTGCCCGACGTTGCCCTGGTGGTCGTAGACCTGCTCGACGATCAGCCGCCCGCTCAGCGGCTCGTACGCGAGTACACCCCAGCCCGAACCCTGCGTGGTCGCGGCGGCCTTGGACAGCTGCGCCTTGAAATGGGCGTACGACCCGAAGGACTCGGCGATGGCGTCCGCCAGCTCGCCCACCCCGTCCGCGGCGAGCGGCTCGCCGCCGCCGTCACCGGTCATGTTGTGCCAGTAGATGCTGTGCAGGATGTGCCCGGACAGATGGAAGGCCAGGTTCTTCTCCAGGCCGTTGATCGCGCCCCACTGCTCCTTGTCCCGCGCCTCCGCGAGCTGCTCCAGGGTGTCGTTGGCGCCCTTCACATAGGCCGCGTGGTGCTTGTCGTGGTGCAGCTCGATGATCTCGGGGCTGATCACGGGCGCGAGCGCGGAGTAGTCGTAGGGCAGTTCAGGGAGTGTGTAGACGGGCATGAAGGGTCCCCTCAGAGCTCTTATTGCAAGTAACTTGCAACAACAAGCTAACAGCAAAAAGCCCCCGTGTGGATCACACGGGGGCTTTGGTGCCGTAGGAGCGGCGTCGCGGCGCCTCAGCTCTTGGCGCGCGTCTTCTGCCAGGCGTACCCGACGACCGCCAGGAACAGCGTCATCCCACCCGTCGAGTACAGCTGCACCCGGGTGTCCGGCTCCCGGGCCATGAGGACGAAGATCGCCACCATCCCCGCCAGCGCGACCCACGTCAGCACCGGGAACGCCCACATCCGCACGACCAGCTTCTCCGGTGCCTCCCGCTCCAGCCGGCGGCGCAGCCGCAGCTGGGAGACGGCGATGAAGATCCAGACGACCAGGATCACCGCGCCGATCATGTTCAGCAGCCAGGGGAAGACGTCGTCCGGCCGCCAGTAGCTCAGCACCACGCACACGAAGCCGAACACCGAGGACGCGAGGACGGCGATCCGCGGCACCCCGCCCGACACCCGGCCCAGCGCCTTCGGCCCCTGCCCGCGCTGGACGAGGGAGTACGCGATGCGCGAGGAGCCGTAGATGTTGGCGTTCATGGCGCTCAGCAGGGCCACCAGGACCACCACGTTCATGAGCTGGCCGGCGCCGGGGATGCCGAGGTGGTCGAGGGCGGCGACGTACGGGCCCTTCTCGACGATCTCCTTCGAGTCCCAGGGGACGAGGGTGACGACCACCGCCATCGAGCCGATGTAGAAGAGGGCGATGCGCCACATGGCCGTGCGCACCGCGCTCGCCACACCGCTGACCGGATTCTCCGACTCGGCCGCCGCGATGGTGACCGTCTCCATGCCGCCGTAGGCGAAGACGGAGGCCAGCAAGCCGATGATCAGGCCCTCGCTGCCATTGGGCAGGAAACCGCCCTCACCGGTGAGGTTCGTGACCCCCGGCGCGTCCGTGCCCGGCAGCACACCGGCGATCGCCAGCCCGCCCAGCACCAGGAACAGCGTGATCGCGCCGACCTTCAGCGCGGCGAACCAGAACTCGAACTCGCCGAAGTTCTTGACGGCGGCCAGGTTCGCGCCGCAGAAGACGACCATGAACAGCGCCACCCACGCCCACTCCGGCGTGTGCGGCAGCCAGGTCGTGACGATCTTCGCGGCGCCGATGCCCTCCAGGCCGACGGCCGTACAGAGCAGTACCCAGAACGACCAGCCGGCCGTGAAGCCCGCCCAGGGGCCGATGGCCCGCTCGGCATGCGCCGAGAAGGAACCGGACGAGGGGTACGCGGCCGACATCTCGCCGAGCATCCGCATCACCAGCATCACCAGGAGGCCGGAGAGGATGTAGGCGACGACGATCGAGGGCCCGGCGGCGGCGATTCCGGCACCGGACCCCACGAACAGGCCCGCGCCGATGACACCGCCCAGGGCGATCATCGACAGATGGCGCTGCTTGAGGCCGTGGTTCAGTCCGGGGGAGACGGCTTCCGCCTCGGGGGGCGTCTCTGTGGAGCTGTTCTGCATGGGCGCGGCTCGTCCAATGCGTGAGATGGGCAAAAACGCCCACAGTCTGGTTGTCCTCCCCGCTCAGAGGCGGCGGACGTCCACTATCCGGACACTGCGCATACGCTGTGTGACGGCCCTGTCGGGCGTGAGTCAGGCCTCCCTGTCGCCGTGACCGGTATCACCCCGGGCTCGGTGTTACCGGCAGTCTTTGTACGGAGCACACCAAGTGCGCGACTCCCCCTTTGTTGACTACTGACGGTGATCGGGCGCAACGGCCTGGGATAGCGTCAACGGGTCCCAGCCTGCCCACATCACCGATCCGCGGAGTCCCCATGAGCACCGCTGCCGCCGCCCCCGCCCGCACCGGGCAGGTCCTCGCCGACCTGCTCCCGGCCTCCCGAGTCCGCGACATCGCGCTGGTCGTCGGCGGTGCCGCGCTCACCGGCCTCGCCGCCCAGATCTCCGTGCCCGTGCCGGGCTCCCCGGTGCCGGTGACCGGCCAGACCCTCGCGGTGCTGCTGGTCGGTACGGCCCTCGGCGCCGGCCGCGGCTTCCTCTCCCTCGCGCTGTACGCGCTGGCGGGCATCGCGGGCGTGCCGTGGTTCGCGGACGGCACCTCCGGCGCCACGGCCCCGTCCTTCGGCTACATCCTCGGCATGATCCTCGCCTCCACCGTCGTCGGCGCCCTGGCCCGCCGCGGCGCCGACCGCACGGTGCTGCGCACGGCCGGCGCGATGCTGCTCGGCGAGGCGATCATCTACGCCGTCGGCGTCCCCTACCTGGCCCTCGCCACCGGCATGTCGGCCTCCGCGGCCGTCGCGGCAGGCCTCACCCCGTTCCTGATCGGCGACGCCCTGAAGGCGGCTCTGGCGATGGGCGCGCTGCCCACCGCGTGGAAGCTGGCCAACCGCTAGTTCTCGCCTGGTTCTCGCCTGGTTCTCGCCCAAGAGGCTCGCCGGTTCCGCTGCTGCCGCAGCCCCGGCGAGCCTCTTGGTGTTGCGGTGGTGCTGCCGCTCAGCCTTCCTGCGGCTTCCTCGGCCGCCGCAGCTGCGACCACCACAGTCCGGCCGCGCCCGCCGCGATCAGCGCCGCTCCGGCCGCGCCCAGTGGCAGGACGTCACGGCCGAGGCCGGTCTTGGGCAGCTCGTCGGCGCCCGGCGCGACCGGCTTGTTGTCGGTGCCGAGGAGCAGCGGGGTGGCCGGGGCGTCGGGCGACGGGTTCGTCGTACCGAACGGCACCGGGCCCTGCTGCCAGTACGTCTTCTTGCCGTCACCGGTCTGGACGGGAAGGCAGATCTTGCCGGTCTTGCTCAGGTCGTACGTCGCGTCGACGGCGTACGACTTCGACTCACCGGCGGGGAGATTGTCGATGGGGCAGCTGAATCCGCTGTTCGAGCCCTCCGGAAGACCGCTTTCCTCGATCGCTGAACAGCCCTCGACATTCTTGACGGTGAGGCCGTCGAATCCGACGACCAGAAGCCTGATCTCTCCGCTGTCCTTGGTCCCTTCGTTCTTCACCGTGGCGGTGATGTCGGTTTCTTGCGAACTGTTGTCCACCGAGATTTTTTCGGGCAGCTCAGTGGTCAGTTCCACACCGGCCGGCGCCTCGTCGATGACCTTTCCGCCCTTGCTGCTGCCGGGTCCCTGGTCGTCCGCGCCGGCAGTGGCGGAAAGAATCAGCACTGCCGAGAAAGATGCCACGACCAGCGATCCCGCGATGGCCGTCGTGCGACGAGAACTCATGTTCGCCCCCCTTGCCTGCGCCTGAATTCGCAGTACTTGAAGAGCTACCACAAGATTTCTCCGCACTATGCTGGTACGGCACGAAGTGTGACCATTGTGTTTCAATGGCGGAAGTCCGATGCGGCTTCGAGGGGGTGCAGTGGATTGCCGGGGAACACGGGAAATGCGGGAAACGCGGGAGCCGCGGGTAATGCGGGTGACGCGGGTGATGCGGGAACCTCGGGGAATACGAGAAGCGGCGGGCTTCCGGGGTTATTGGTGACCGGGCGCTACCGGTTGGTCGAGAGTATCGGCCAGGGGGGAATGGGGCGTGTGTGGCGAGCCGTCGACGAAATGCTCGATCGGCTGGTCGCCGTCAAGGAGATGCGCATCGACGGCCTCGACCCGGAGGACACCCGCACCCGCCGTGAACGCACCCTGCGCGAGGCGCGGGCGACGGCGCGGATCGACCACCCCAACGTCGTGCGGGTCTACGACGTGGTCGACGAGGGCGAACGCCTGTGGATCGTCATGGAGTTGGTGGCCGGCCGCTCCCTGGAACGGATCGTGGCGGAGGAGGGCCCTCTCGGCGCCTGCGAAACGGCCCGGCTCGGCGTGGGCCTGGTGGCGGCACTGCGCCAGGTCCACGCCCGCGGCGTCCTGCACCGGGACATCAAGCCGGGCAACGTCCTGGTGGAGGCCGAGGCGCAGGGGCCGAGCGGGCGGGGGCGGGTGGTGCTGACGGACTTCGGCATCGCGGCGATCCAGGACGCGAAGGCCCTCACCATGGTCGGCATGCTGGTCGGATCGCCGGACTACATGGCCCCCGAGCGGGTCTCCGGCCGCCCCCAGGGCCCACCGTCCGACATCTGGTCCCTGGGCGCCACGCTGAGCGCGGCCCTGGCCGGACGCTCCCCGTTCTCCCGCGACACGACCCTGGCAACCCTGCACGCGGTCCTGTACGAGGAGCCCGAACTGCCACCGACGGCGGGGCCGTTGAGGGACATACTCGCCGCCCTCCTGGAGAAGGACCCGTCGGCCCGGCCCGGCCTGGACGATCTGGAGACGGCACTGCAGCCGGTGGCCTTTCCGACGCCGCCCGTGCCGACGATGGCGGTGATGCCGGTGATGCCGGTGATGCCGGTGGTCGAACCCGAGCCGACGCCGGATGCCATCCCGCGCGACCCCCGGGGACCGGACGCCGCCGCCGTACCGGACGCCGCCGTACAGGACGCGATACCCCCGCAGCCCTCGAGCACCGAGCCGGCCCCAACGCCCACCGACTCTTCTTCGGCCACAGCTTCCTCCTCAGCCACATCTGCCTCGTCCGCCCTCGCTCCGCCCGGGACTCCCATCCCCCGCCGTGCCGGTGTTTCCCTGTCCCGAGCCGAAGCGGTGACCGAGCGGCGGCCGGCCCCGGAGCCGGAGTTCTCGCCCGGCGCCGCACGGCCGTACAACCCGATGCCGCCCGGAGAGCTCCCCGGCCCGCCGGTGCCGGCCGCACCCCGGCGTGGGCGGCGTCATACGGGCCGTATCGCCGTCGGTGTCGTCGCGGCGGGCGCTGTCGTGGCGGTCGTCCTGGCGACCGACTTGGGGTCGCCGGGAGGCAAGGAAGCCGGATCCTCGGCGTCCGCCTCGGCGGAGTCCTCCCCGGGCGCCGGCCCGTCGTCCACGGTCGAGGGCACGTCCAGGCCGCAGAGCCTGCCGCCGGGGTCGCGCCGGGAGGCGGGCGGGTTCGCGTGGGTGCCGCCCGAGGGCTGGCGGCGGGACGTCAAGACCGGGTCGGAGGTGCACTACACGTCACCGGACGCCAAGCAGGAACTCGCCGCCAAGTCGTCCCTGGCCCGCGACGACCTGATGGACTCCTGGCAGAAGTCGGAGAAGAACGCCCAGCAGGGGCAGCAGTACCGCAAGATCCGTCTGGAGCGGACGACGTTCCGCGGGCATCCGGCGGTCGTCTGGGAGTACACCTTCACGCTGCAGGGCGTCCCCTGGCACGCCCGGCTGCTGGGCTTCACCGTGGACGCCACGTCGTACCAGATCAACACCTGGTACCAGCCGGACATCGAGACCGAGGCCCTGCGGACCTACGAGAAGGTGAAGGACGGCTTCACGGTGCTGTGACCGTAACCGTAGGGGAAAAAGGGAGGGGGGGGGGGGGGGGGCGGCGCCCCCCCCCCCCCCCCCCCCCCCCCCCCCCCCCCCTCCACAGGCAGTCGACGGCCTCAGCCGCGGCCTGAGCCGGGACTCAGCCGGTCTTGACCTCGTCGCGCGGTGCGGCCGAGGCGGTCACCTCGACCTGCGCCGCGCGCCCACGGCCGACCTTCTCCTTCACGAAGGCGGTCACCAGCACGAGCGCCGCCACGAGAAGCGACAGCAGTACGGTCTTGCGGCCGTCGTGCTCGGTGTCGGTGAGCATGTAGCCGAGGACGAAGACGATCAGCGCGGCCGTGGCCCAGGTCAGGTACGGGTACAGCCACATCTTCACGACCAGCTTCTCCGGCGCCTCGGCCTGGATGATCTTGCGCATGCGCAGCTGCGAGAAGCAGATGACCAGCCAGACGAACAGGGCGACCGCGCCGGAGGAGTTGACGAGGAAGAGGAAGACGGAGTCCGGGTAGGCGTAGTTGAAGAACACCGCCACGAACCCGAAGACGACGGAGGCCAGGATCGCCGTGCGCGGTACGCCGTTGCCGGTCGTGCGGGCGAAGGCCTTCGGGGCGTCACCGCGCTCGCCGAGGGAGAAGGCCATGCGGGAGGCGGTGTAGAGGCCGGAGTTCAGGCAGGACAGCACCGAGGTCAGCACGATGAAGTTCATGATCTGACCGGCGTGCGGGATACCGAGGGAGTCGAGCGCGGCGACGTACGAGCCGTCCTTGGCGATGGACTTGCTGTCCCACGGCAGCAGGGACACCACGACGAAGATCGAGCCGAGGTAGAAGACGGCGACTCGCCAGATGATGCTGTTGGTGGCCTTGGTGACGGCCTGCTGCGGGTTCTCGGACTCACCGGCGGCCAGGGTGGCGATCTCGCTGCCCATGAAGGAGAAGACGACGAGCAGTACACCGGTGAGGATGGCTCCGGCGCCGTTCGGCAGGAAGCCGCCGTGTTCGGTGAGGTTGCTGATTCCGGCCTGGTCGCTGTCGACGCCCGGCAGCAGCCCGAAGACGGCCAGACCGCCGATGACGATGAACGCGGCGATCGCGACGACCTTGATCCCGGCGAACCAGAACTCGAACTCGCCGTAGGACCCGACGGAGACGAGGTTGGTGGCGGTCAGCACCACCATCACGATGAGCGCCCAGGCCCACTGCGGCACGGCCGGAATCCAGCCCTCCAGGATCACCGCACCGGCGGTCGCCTCGACCGCCAGCACGACGACCCAGAAGAACCAGTACAGCCAGCCGATGGAGAACCCGGCCCAGCGCCCGAGCGCCCGGTCGGCGTGGGCGGAGAACGACCCGGAGGTCGGGTTGGCCGCGGACATCTCACCCAGCATCCGCATCACCAGCACCACGAGCGTGCCGACGAGGGCGTAGGAGAGGAGGATGCCGGGGCCGGCGGTGGCGATACCGGAGCTGGACCCGACGAAGAGTCCGGCGCCGATGACACCGCCGATGGCGATCATGGAGAGATGGCGGTTCTTGAGCCCGGCCTGTAGGCCGTGACCACCGTGACCGCCGGGAGCGGATCCGGCCGGTCCGGCCGATCCGGCCGTCTTCTGGGTCGGCTGCGAAGTCATGGAACGGATTTCCTTTGCGCCGTGGGGAGCGGTTCTCGTACGGGTGGTGAACGAGCGGTGTACGAGTCGGACCAGTGAATCGGAGGAGAACTGATTCGGGAACCTTTGATTCGGGATTGTTACTTGAGGTTTCCTTGAGCTTCCATTGCGTGCGTCACATTTGACGCGATCGACACCCGACGCTGCTGCCCGGAAACAGCCGTGTCACACTCGTTCCATGCGCGTGTATCTCGGCTCCGACCATGCGGGCTTCGAACTCAAGAACCACCTCGTCGAGTGGCTGAAAGCGGCCGGCCACGAGCCGGTCGACTGCGGCCCTCACATCTACGACGCCCAGGACGACTACCCGCCCTTCTGCCTCCGCGCGGCGGAGCGGACGGCCGCGGACGCCGACTCCCTCGGCATCGTGATCGGCGGCTCCGGCAACGGCGAGCAGATCGCCGCGAACAAGGTGAAGGGCGTCCGCGCGGCGCTGGCCTGGAGCGAGGAGACGGCCGCGCTGGGCCGCCAGCACAACAACGCCAACGTCGTCGCGGTGGGTGCGCGCATGCACACGACGGAGGAGGCGACGAAGTTCGTCGAGACGTTCCTGGGTACGCCGTACTCCGGTGACGAGCGTCACACCCGCCGCATCGACATGCTCGCGTCCTACGAGACGACAGGCGACCTGCCCCCGATCCCGGCGCACCACCCGCAGCAGTAGCTTCCGCAGGTCACCTCTGAACGCCGGTCCGGTCTTTCAGCCCGTCTGGGGGTCCCCCCTGCTCGAAGAGCTTGGGGGAGTTTGAGGACGAGGCCCTTTAGGGGCCGAAGCGGGGTCTGGGGGCGGCAGCCCCCAGAATGACCGAGGGTCGAAGGGGCAGCGCCCCTGGGGGGACGGGACGGGACGGGTAGGGGCGGCGGGGGCGAGAATCTCCCGGCGTCAGCCGACGCAGCAGAGGCACACGAAGGGACCGCAACCGTGCCGGAAGGGCACACGATCCACCGGCTCGCCCAGGACTACGCGAGCCGGTTCGCCGGCACGGCAGTGCACGTCACCAGCCCCCAGGGCAAGTTCTCCGACGCCGCGGCCCTCCTCGACGGCGCCGAACTCACCCACACCGAGGCCCACGGCAAACACCTCTTCCTCGGGTTCCGCGACACCGACTGGATCCACATCCACCTCGGCCTCTTCGGCAAGGTCAACTTCGGCGACGCCCCCGCACCCCCACCCACGGACACCGTCCGCCTCCGCCTGGCCAACGCCACCGCATACGTCGACCTCCGCGGCCCCACCACGTGCGCCCTGATCACGCACTCCGAGAAGCAGGCGATACACGACCGCCTGGGCCCCGACCCCCTCCGCGCGGACACCGACGCCGACCCGCACCTGGCATACCGACGGATCTCCCGCAGCCGTACGACCATCGCCGCGCTGCTCATGGACCAGAAGGTCATCGCGGGTGTGGGCAACGTCTACCGTGCCGAGGTCCTCTTCCGGCACCGCATCGACCCGTACCGCGCGGGCAGGGACATCACCCCCGTGCAGTGGGACGCGATCTGGACGGACCTCGTCGAGCTGATGCGCGAGGGCGTCCGCAACAACCGCATCGACACCGTCCGCCCCGAGCACACCCCCGAGGCGATGGGCCGCCCGCCGCGCGTCGACGACCACGGCGGCGAGGTCTACGTCTACCGCCGGGCCAACCTGCCCTGCCACATCTGTGGCGGCGAAATCCGCACCGCCGACCTCGCCGCCCGCAATCTGTTCTGGTGCCCGGACTGCCAGACGCCATAGCGCCAGGGCATTCGGACGCCGCCCCAGGGGGATCGGACGCCGCCGCCCCAGGGCAATTCACCCCGCCTCAGAACCCGTGCGGCAGCCACGGCGCCACAGCCGAGGCGAACCCCACCGACGCCTCACCCAGCGCTCCCTGCCGCAACTCCCGTACCCGCCCGGCCGCCCCCAGCGCCGCGAGGCTCACGCCACCGAGGTAGGCCGCCCCCAACTCCCGTATGGACAACGAAAGATCGGCCGCATCCGCCGTACGCTCGCACGACGCACCCTTGGCATCCCCGCTCAGCCGCCAACGCCCGGTGTTCCAGGGGCAGAAGGCGTCCTCCACGTCGAACACCACATCCACCGGCGCCTGATACGTCCGCGCCGCCAGAGCGGCCCCGACGTCCACCAGCCGTACATGAAGCGCGTCCCGCACCCGCACGGCACACCGCCGGATGTCGGACACCTGGTACTGCCACGCCTCGTCGACCGGCCGCGCGTACGCCTTCACCGTGGACGTCAGGTCGATGCCGAACAGGAACCGCCACAGTGCCGCCTGCGCCGCGGGGTCGAGGGCCTGCACGTCCCGCAACCGCACCGCGCCCTTGGGCCCGTTGCCGTCCCACTCCGGCTTGACATGGAAGCGCGCGTACCCGACGACCTCACCATCGCGTTCCGCCAGCACGCACTGCAGCGGCGAAGCCCCCTCCCGCTCGCTCTCCGGATCGTGCACCCCGAGCCGCTCCCAGCCGGGCAGCCGGGCGATCATCCCCGGCCGCTCGGTCACCTTGCGCGCGTACAGGGCCTCGCAGACGTCGAGGACGTCGGCCGGTACGGCGTAGCGCAGCCGTACGTCATCGGTGCCGGGCGGCACCGACAGCCGCACCCGTGTCGTGTCGATCTCGGTGCTCACCTGGAAGGTGCCGACGCCGTAGCCGAACCGGCCGTAGATCTCCGGCTCGGAGGCGGTGAGCACCGCCAGCGGCCAACCCCACTCGCGCACATCGTCCAGCTGCCGCCGCATCATCGACGTCAGCACCCCGCGCCGGCGGTGGGTGGCGGCGACGCTGACCATCGTGACCCCGGCGGCGGGTACGGCGGCCCCGCCGGGCACGGTGAGCCGGAAGCTGAACGCACCGGCCGTCCCCACGCACGCGTCCCCGTCCCAGGCGCCGATGGAACGGTCGATCTCGGTGAGCGCGTTCCACAACTCCCGCTCCTCGGCCGCCTCCGGGACGCCGCCGAAGGCGCGGACGAGCGTGTCGTACCAGACGTCCCACTTGTCCTGCCGCAGTACCCGAAGCTCGGGACGACCGGTCTCACTAGCACTGTCTTTCGCCATGAACCAATCCCTACCAGGGCATTGCGGGACGAGCGAGGGAATTTCTCGTTGGCGGCGGCGAGACGGCTTTTCGTGAAGTTCACTGTGAAGTTGAACCTCGGACGGGGGACAAGTGGGACCTCCCGTGCCAAGCAGCTGGTCCGATGGATAGGGTCCCGAACTAATGGCAGCAGGACGAGAGCGGCGCACGGCGGCCGAGACGTTCACGGCCCGGTTGAGGATGCAGTGGCACCGGGCCCGCGTCGGCGTGCGCAGAAGCGCCGTGGACTACTTCCGCGGCGACGGCTCGGACTGGATCGCACTGGCCGGCCTGCTCCTGACCGTGCCGCTCATCTGCGCCGTGACGATGGCCAACCCGGTCTGGTTCTCACCGGCCGCGCTGGTCCTCCCCATCGTCGCCGGCGGTCTTCTGCTGCGCCCGGCGAGCCTGCTGGGCCTGTACGCGGCGGCGGCCACCGCACTGATCGTGGAGTCGGTGCAGCTCGGGCCGTACACGGAGGGCCCGTCCCGCGTGACCCCCGGCGTGGTCCTGGTGGTGGCGGCGTGCGGCTTCTTCGGACTCCTCATCGCCCAGTTCCGCAGCCGCGTGGGCGTGCCCTGGCGGCGTGGCGGCACGATGCTCTTCGACCTGCGCGAACGCATCCGCGTGCAGAGCAAGCTGCCGCAGCTGCCGCACGGTTGGCATCGCGAGATGGCCCTGCGCCCGGCCGGCGGCCAGTCCTTCTCCGGCGACTTCGTCGTCGCGGCCCGCACGAACGGCGGCCGCACACTGGAGGTCGTCCTGACGGACGTGTCGGGCAAGGGCATGGACGCGGGCTCACGCGCCCTGCTCCTCTCGGGCGCCTTCGGCGGCCTCCTGGGCAGCCTGCCCCCGCACGCGTTCCTGCCGGCGGCGAACGGCTACCTGCTCCGCCAGGACTGGGACGAGGGCTTCGCGACCTCGATCCACCTGGTCCTGGACCTGGACTCGGGCGACTACGAGCTGTACTCGGCGGGCCACCCACCGGGTCTCCAGCTCAGTGCGGGCAGCGGCCGCTGGGAGGAGAAGGCGGCCGAGGGCCCCCTGCTCGGCGTCTACGACGGCGCCCAGTTCGACCCGGTCAAGGGCTCCCTGCGCCCCGGCGACGTCCTCATGCTCTTCACCGACGGCCTGGTGGAAACCTCCGACCGCGACATCGTCGAGGGCATAGACCGCCTCACCGGCGAGGCCGACCGCTACGTCGCAGGCGGCTTCCACGGCGCCGCCTGGCACCTCATCGAGGCAGTGGCAAAGGACGTCAACGACGACCGGGCGCTCCTCCTGATCTGCCGCGAGGGCCCGACAACGACGACGCCCCGCTGACCCTCGCGCCACGCACGCGTGGGACGTCTTCTTCGGACGGCGGCGACTTCGCGGCGCCGGCCGGCGTCTTTCGGCTGGTCCTTCACTGGAGAAGGCGCTGGCTGGCGTTCTTTTTGTCCGTCCGGTGTTTGAGGAGGGGGCCGTTGCCATCCCTGGCCCTCATCCACCGGCAGGGGTGGCTTGTTCGGGCGGGGGTGACTTCTGGGCGCTGGCCGGCGTCCTTTCTGTCCGTCCGGCGTTTGCGGACGAGGCCGTTGCCATCCCAAGCCCCCACCCACCCGCAGGGGCGGCTTCTTCGGGCAGGGATGACTTCTCGGCGCCGGCCGGCGTACTTCCAGCCCGTCCGGCGTTTGAGGACGAGGCCCCTTAAGGGCCGAAGCGGGGGTCTGGGGGCGGCAGCCCCCAGGGCGGGTCGGGGTCGAAGGGGCGGCGCCCCTGGGGATGGGACGGGTAGGGGCGGCGGGGGCGGGACACTGGACCGGTGACCGAGACACCCCGCACCCAGCTGTCCCTCGCCGACGTGGAGGCCATCGCCCGCGCCGCCCACCAGGGCCAGACCGACAAGGCCGGACGCCCCTACGCCGAGCACCTGAGGGCCGTAGCCGACGGCGTACGCACCCGCGGCGGCGACGACGAGCAGATCGCCGCGGCCTGGCTCCACGACGCCGTCGAGGACGACGCCCTCGACGAACGCTGGCTGGCACAGGCCGCCCTGAGCCCCCGTACCAAGGCCATCGTGCTCGCGCTCACCAAGCGGGACGGAGAACCCCCGGAGACGTACGCACAACGCGTCCTCACCACCGACGGCGCGCTCCTGGTCAAACAGTCCGACCTGGCCCACAACGCGGACCCCGCACGCCTCGCCCTCCTCGACGAGCAGACCCGGAAACGACTGACCGAGAAGTACGCACGGATGCGCGCACTTCTCGGTCTGGTCGGCGAGTGACGGCCCCTCAAGGGAACCGGGGCATTCCGGTCAGGCGTTGACCTTCTCCCGAGCGGCCGAGCCTTCGCGCTTCTCGCGCTCACGCGCCAGCTGCGCCGCATCCCGCTTGAACGCCCACTCCATCTTGGGCTCCATCGCGAACCGGAACACCCGCTGCACCGGCTTGGTGCACAGCAGCGTGACGCCGATCGCCGCGCAGACAGTGACGAAGATCTCGCCGAGCGGGCGCTGCAGCCACGCGTGGTCGAACCAGCCCTGGTAGTCACCGGCCTTCACGACGAAGCCGTGCAGCAGATAGCCGTACAGCGTGCCCGCGCCGAGCGCCGTGAACCACATGTGGCGGCGCGGCACCCAGGCGAAGAAGCAGGCCGTCAACAGCAGCGAGCAGCCGAACATCGCCAGCACCATCACCGGCCCGGTCCACCACGGCGCGGCCAGCTCCTGCGCGGCGTCCCGGTGGTAGAACCACGCGGTGTTCATCCGCGGCACCGCCCACCACCCGAAGGCCAGCGCCACCGCGAACACCGGCACGGACAGGATCCGCACCGTACGCGTACGCACCATGTGGAAGTGCTCGGGCTTCATGACCAGACCCAGCACGAAGTACGGCAGGAACTGCAGCACCCGCTGCAGGTCCAGGTCGTCGCCGATCTCCGGGGTGACCGTGGCCGCCATGGCGAGGCCGAGCGCGACCGGCAGCGGCCAGCGCACCATCTTCCAGATGGGGGTCGTCATCCGCCAGATGAACAGCGCGCACAGGAACCAGGTCAGGTACCACGGGTCCAGGAGGCTGATCTCCTGGCTCGGGTCCTCGTCGATCCAGCGCTTGAAGAGCGGATAGGCCGTCTCGAAGACGATGTACGGCACGGCGACACCGGTGATCAGCCGCTTGAGCCGGCTGGGGGTCGCGTCGAAACTGCGCGAGAAGAAGCCGGAGATGATGATGAACGCCGGCATGTGGAAGGTGTACACGACGGTGTACACGGCCTCCAGGATCCGGCTGTCGCCCTTGATCGGCTCCCAGGCGTGTCCTATGGCGACCAGGACGATCGCCAGGTACTTGGCGTTGTCGAAGAACGCGTCGCGCTGCTTGGCACCGCCGGACGCGGGTCTGTTGTCCGCCTGAGCCTGCCGGCTCTGCGGTGAGCGCGGACTCGGCACGCCGTCCGCCGACGACTGTGCCGGGGGAAGGGGCGCCCTGTTGTGGCCGTGCGGTCGCAGCGAGTTCGTCACAGACCCTCCCGCGGGAATCCGGGGGAGTCGATCCAGGACCTCGCTGCGCATGCGGGGGACGAGACAGCGTGGAACATCTGAGGCACCCTAGCGTTGTCTGTGTGATTTCGTAAAACCCCCGAGGTCGTTCGTGGTTATTGCGCTCGATGACGCATGTACAGCGAACATGTACCTGTCGGACACCTGTTGGCCACCTGTCTTGTCCGGATTCATCCTGACTAAAAGGTGCATATGGTCAGGAATTGCCTCGGGCTCAATGATCATTGAATGATCATCGCGTCGAGAATTCGAAATGCCCGCGAACACGTTGTGTGCCGATGGAAACGATCCCGTCGAATTCCCTGTGCGGGTGTCCGGTCGAAAAGCGGTACGGGCGCATGACGCATGGTCCGGAGCGCTCGCGACCCGCACAGATCCGGCACAGGTGTGGCGAACGAAACGTCACGTGCCGCATAGCGGGGCCCGGTTGGTGGCACGATGGTTCTGGCGGGGGTGCGCGGGGTCGCGTCCCCGGGCCGGGAGAGCGGACCGACCGAGGGTGTGATCTGTTGTGGCCATTTCGCTGTCAGTGGTGCTGCTGTTGGCGATCGTCTTGGTGGTGCTGATCCGTGGCGGATCCCTGAAGGCCGGCCCCGCCGTCGTCGCCGTGCTGTTCGGCTTCTTCCTGGCCTCGACCGGGATGGCCGACGACATCCAGCGGTTCCTCAACTCGATAGCCGAGACCATCAACTCGATCCAGTTCTAGGGCCCGCTGGGCCGCCCGGAAGGGTACGGATACCCTCGTTCGTGATCGTCGAACATGCGAAACGGCGGTGCGGAACGGGGGACGTACGGGATGGCGCTGCGCGAGACCGACCCGGCGGAAGTGGGCGGCTACCGGATCGAGGACCGCCTCGGCTCCGGCGGCATGGGTGTGGTGTACCTGGCCCGCTCCGCCTCCGGCCGCCGCCTCGCCCTCAAGGTCGTGCACGCGCAGTACGCCGACGACGACGAGTTCCGCATCCGCTTCCGCCGCGAGGTGGCCGCCGCCCGTCAGGTCAGCGGCGCCTTCACAGCCCCCGTCGTGGACGCCGACGCCGACGCGCCGCGCCCCTGGATGGCCACGCTCTACATCCCGGGCGAGGACCTCGGCACCCACGTCCGCCGCCACGGCCCGTTGCCGCTGCCGAAGTTGCGCGAACTCGCCGCAGGGCTCTCGGAGGCGCTGCGCGACATCCACCGTGCCGGAATGGTCCACCGGGACCTGAAACCGGCCAATGTGATGCTCGCCGAGGACGGCCCCCGCGTCATCGACTTCGGCATCTCCCGCGCCGCCGAGTTCGCGGCCTCCGACGTCCTCACCCAGACCGGCCGCGTGATGGGCACCCCGCCCTTCATGTCCCCCGAGCAGTTCTCCTGCCCGCAGGACGTCGGGCCCGCGGCCGACGTCTTCTCCCTCGGCTCCGTCCTCGCCTACGCCGCCACCGGTCGCGGCCCCTTCGACAGCCCGAGCCCCTACGAGACGGCCGTACGGGTCGTCGACGGCGACGCGGAACTCGACGGCGTACCGGACGAATTGCTCCCTTTCATCCGCCTCTGCCTGGAAAAGCACCCGAAGTCCCGCCCCACGACAGGCGAACTCCTCACCCTCCTGCGCGACGGCCGTCTGCCCGCCCCGCGCCCGGAACCGGACCACGCAACCGCGGCCGACGAGCGGCCCAGGCCGCGCCGGCGCCGCCGACTGCTGATCGCCTCCGCGGTGAGCGCCCTGCTGCTGGCCGCCGCGACGACGGTCACCGTCGTGGCGGTCAACGCCGAGCCGACCCCCGCCGCCCGAGACCTCCCCGCCGGCTGGCGCGCCTGGCAGGCCAAGGACACCCACAACGCCGACGGCCTCGAAGCGGGCTCCTTCGCGAACTGCGCCGTCGTCGGCGGCGGCCTCGTCTGTGCGGGCGACGACATCAAGGCGGCGCGCTTCGAGCTCGCCACCGGCAAGGTCACGTGGAGCCACTCCGTGGATCCCACCCCGGACGAATCGGGCAACTCCGACGGCGAGGTGCTCGGCACCAAGGGTGACCGCGTCTTCGTCTACGAGAACAACGAGGTCCCGGACAAGAAGAACGCGGACTCGATGATCCACGACTACTCGATCCAGGCCCTCGACGCCCGCACAGGCTCCGTCGTCTGGTCGCGGCGTGTGTGGCAGGGCGCCGAGGTGAGCGCCCCCAGCACCGGCAGGGGCGGCGTCCAGGCGAACGTCGGGGTGGTCCCGCAGGGGGTCCTGACCCTCGACCAGGTCAAGTGGTCGTCGTACACCCTCCTCGGCGCCTACACCGGCAAGCCGCTCTGGCGGCGCGCGCTGCCCAAGGCCGACATGTGCGACCTGCGCGCCCTCGGCGGGAACGGCTACCTCCTGTGCTCCGACGCCGGCGACGAGAAGGTCAGGGTCATGCGTATCGACCCCGCCACCGGCGCACTTCGCTGGACGGTCGCCGTTCCCAGCACGCTGACGCTGGTGGGGCAGGCCTACGGCCGCCTGCTGTTCGTCGACGACGGCGGCGAGGAGTACCGCACCCTCACCACGATCGACATCGCCGACCACACCCGGAGCACCGTGCGCCTGGCCCGCCCGGTGTCCGGCGAGAACACGGGCATCGTCAGCGGCGGCACGGTCTTCTTCACCAATCCCAGCGGACGCGTCCAGGCGGTGGATCCGCGCACCGGCCGCCGCCTGTGGGACTCCCGTTCCTCCGTCGAGAGTCCCGGCCCCCCGCTCGCCTTCGGCACCCACGTCTTCATCGCCTCACCCGGCGGCCGCCTGGCCGCCCTGGACCGCGCCACCGGCACGGAACGCGACGCCCGCCCCGGCCCCGGTGGCCTCGCCACGTCCGGCGACGGCGTACCCATCACCCGCTCCGGCGACGCCCTCTACGTCCCCTACGGAGTGCGCTCCGTCTACTCCGTGGACGCCCGCGATCTCTGACCGCCGGCCCTGCGAGATCTCCGGGAACGCACGGTTTCCGGGAATCGACGGCCCACCGGACATACGAAGGGCCCGGTTCACGGAACCGGGCCCTTCGGCGTTCACAGCGGGCGACGGGAATCGAACCAGCGTAGCCAGCTGGGGAGATCGTGTATGCGGATGTTCCCCGTCCGTCGCCGCACGATCGGGCACGTGCGTGGCTTACCCCCGCCCTTCCAGGCCGGAAACGCCGACTTCTGCCCAGCCGGCCCAGTGGGCGGTCACGAGTCCGTGTGTGGCCACCTCGCCGATGCTGCGCGCACCGCGGTGCCGGAGACGAGGACCGCCGACAGCGCGATCAAGTTGGTCAGAACGCCTTCGATCTGCGCGGCGGAGACGCAGATGATCACGATGATGACGAGAACGGCGGCCCAGTCTCGTGGGCGGGGGATTGAAAGTGAGTTGGTTGGGGTCAGACTCATAGCAGTACCTCCTAGGTGCGCGCCCATCGATCGCTGCCCTCGCCGGGAAGCCTGTGCAGCGATCGGTGGGCTTTGTGTTGAACCACTGTGATGGGGTCTCTCCGGTCGCACCGATGCGTAAGCGCGACCTGACCGACAGTGCCGGTGCACAGGGGGCGCACGAAGTCATGAGCTCTGCCCAGCGGACCCATGGGCGCGCCCGCCCCAGCCACAGCGGGGTTCTCGTCCGCGCCCAGGTGATCGATATCCCATAGGTGATCCGCATCCGGACACGGTGTTCGGCGGCGGGGCGCCCGGAGGGCATCCACCATGGCGACGTCATCACCTTGCGGGCTCAACATGTGCGGTCGAAAGACGTCACTTGACCGCACGCGGGGAGCTTCCGAAAGCCCGAGGGGCACGCGGGGGACACGGCGCACTGGCCGGCGCCCCCGAAAGCGATCAGGGCCAGGCCGAGGAATCATCCTCTGACCTGGCCCTGAGTCGTACAGAGCGGGCGACGGGAATCGAACCCGCGTAGCTAGTTTGGAAGACTAGGGCTCTACCATTGAGCTACGCCCGCACAGGGACGCGCCGCAGGTCAGGTGACCGCGGCACTTCAGGCATCGTAGCGGGTCGGGGGCCCTCGGTGCACACCCCGTAAATGCGGCGGCCCGACTGTCTGCGGCCATGTACCCTACGTGTCGCACCAGCACGGGGTGTGGCGCAGCTTGGTAGCGCGTCCGCTTTGGGAGCGGAAGGCCGTGGGTTCAAATCCCGCCACCCCGACCACGACCGGTCACCACCGGCCATCACGTGCGACGACCTCGGTTGATCGTGTCCCTTGATCGCCTTTGAGGGCGTGTCGCCGCTGCCGTTACTATGCAAGCTGCACGCCCGTGTGTCTCTCCGTACGAAGTCACGAAGTCCTCCGGGCGGCGAATCCGCCGGACCAGTCTGGCTCCGGCAGAAACCAAGAAGTCAGCCACAAGGAGACCGAACCGTGAAGAGCGCCGTGGAGACCCTGAACCCGACTCGGGTTCGGCTCACTGTCGAGGTGCCCTTCGAGGAGCTCAAGGACAGCCTCGACGCGGCGTACAAGAAGATCAACCAGCAGGTCACGGTGAAGGGCTTCCGCAAGGGCAAGATCCCGGCCCGCGTCATCGACCAGCGGTTCGGCCGCGGTGCGGTCCTGGAGGAGGCGGTCAACGACGCGCTTCCGAAGTTCTACACCGAGGCGGTCAACGAGGCCGAGCTCTCCGTCCTGGGCCAGCCCGAGGTCGACATCACCGAGCTGAAGGACGGCGAGACGCTGAACTTCACCGCCGAGGTCGACGTCCGCCCGGCCATCGAGATCCCGGACTACTCCGGGATCGAGGTCGAGGTCGACGCCGTCGAGGTGACCGACGAGGACATCGAGAAGTCGGTCGAGCAGCTCCGCGAGCGCTTCGCCTCCACCTCCCCGGTGGAGCGCGCCGCCGAGGACGGCGACGTCGTCACGATCGACCTCGAGGCCAAGGTCGACGGCGAGGTCCTCGAGGACGGCGTCGCGAACGGCGTCTCCTACACCATCGGCTCCGGCGAGCTGCTGGACGGCATCGACGACGCCGTGAAGGGCCTGGAGGCCGGGGCTGAGGCCACCTTCACCTCCGAGCTCAAGGGCGGCTCGGCGGCCGGCAAGGAGGCCGAGGTCACCGTCAAGGTCACCCAGGTCGCCGCGCGCGAACTGCCCGAGCTGGACGACGAGTTCGCGCAGCTCGCCTCCGAGTTCGACACCCTCGAGGAGCTCAAGGCGGACAGCCGCAAGCGCCTCGAGAACATGAAGCAGTTCGACCAGGCCACGCAGGCCCAGGAGCGCGTCCTGGAGAAGCTGCTGGAGCTCGTCGAGGTGCCCGTCCCCGAGAAGCTGCTCGAGGACGAGATCAACACGCGTAAGCACAACCTCGAGCACCACCAGCTCGGCCAGATGGGCCTCACCCTCGACAAGTACCTGGAGATCCAGGGCAAGAGCGCCGAGGAGTTCGAGACCGAGACCCGCGAGGCCGCGGTCAAGGGCATCAAGACCCAGTTCGTGCTCGACGAGCTCGTCAAGCAGGAGAAGCTGAACGTCAACCAGGAGGAGCTCACCGAGCACCTCATGCGCCGCGCCGCCTCCTCCGGCATGTCCCCCGACCAGTTCGCCCAGGCGGTCGTCGAGGGCGGCCAGGTTCCGCTCCTGGTCGGCGAGGTCGCCCGCGGCAAGGCCCTGGCCGTCGTGGTCGAGAAGGCCGTGGTCAAGGACACCAACGGCGAGATCATCGACCTGGACGACGAGGACGAGGTCGAGGCGGCCGTCGAGACGGTGGAGGCCGCCGAGGGCACTGCTGACGAGGCCGCCGAGGAGAAGACCGAGGGCTGACGCCCACGGCGCCTGGAAGGTCGTACGAAGGGCCCTGGGGATGTTCACGCCCCAGGGCCCTTCGACGTACGTCGGGACGGCGCCCCGAAAGGGGCGCGGGGCTGTATCGATGTGCGGCTCCGCCGCGTGGGCGCGAGCAACCACGACGGGCCCGCAGCCGCCCATGTACCGGCACAACCACGGCGAGTAGCAAGCGGCCCACCCGCCGGAGGCTCTACGCCCCCGGCGAACACCCACGGAACCGGGATGGCACCGCCCAGCCTGCGCGTTAGGGTCCATGAGTATGAGGGCAGGGGAGCCCCCGTTGCCCGCAGAAGACGTAAGACGGCCCGGCGCCGTCGTAAGACGAGCAGGTGGATACGTGACGAATCTGATGCCCTCCGCCGCCGGCGAGCCTTCCATCGGCGGTGGCCTCGGCGACCATGTCTACAACCGGCTGCTCAACGAGCGGATCATCTTCCTCGGCCAGCCGGTCGACGACGACATCGCAAACCGGATCACCGCGCAGCTGCTGCTCCTTGCCGCCGACCCGGACAAGGACATTTACCTGTACATCAACAGCCCCGGCGGCTCGATCACCGCGGGCATGGCGATCTACGACACCATGCAGTACATCAAGAACGACGTGGTGACGATCGCCATGGGCATGGCGGCCTCGATGGGGCAGTTCCTGCTGAGCGCCGGCACCCCCGGCAAGCGCTTCGCGCTGCCCAACGCCGAGATCCTGATCCACCAGCCCTCCGCAGGCCTCGCGGGCTCCGCGTCGGACATCAAGATCCACGCCGAGCGGCTGCTGCACACCAAGAAGCGCATGGCCGAGCTGACCGCCTTCCACACCGGCCAGTCGGTCGAGCAGATCACCCGCGACTCGGACCGCGACCGCTGGTTCGACCCGATCGAGGCCAAGGAGTACGGCCTGATCGACGACATCATGCCCACGGCCGCCGGAATGCCGGGCGGCGGCGGCACCGGGGCCTGAGAGCCCCGGCAGGGGTCCGCAGGGCCCCCGCACAGCCCCCAGCCGACCGCCTGAGCCCCTAGGAGACAGACAGTGAACGACTTCCCCGGCAGCGGCCTGTACGACCGCACGCGCGCCGAGTACACGGGTCCCGCCGCCGAGTCCCGCTACGTCATCCCGCGCTTCGTGGAGCGCACCTCGCAGGGCATCCGCGAGTACGACCCGTACGCGAAGCTCTTCGAGGAGCGCGTGATCTTCCTCGGCGTGCAGATCGACGACGCCTCCGCCAACGACGTCATGGCGCAGCTGCTGTGCCTGGAGTCGATGGACCCCGACCGGGACATCTCGGTCTACATCAACAGCCCGGGCGGCTCCTTCACCGCGCTCACGGCCATCTACGACACGATGCAGTTCGTGAAGCCGGACATCCAGACGGTCTGCATGGGCCAGGCGGCCTCCGCCGCGGCCGTCCTGCTGGCCGCCGGCACGCCCGGCAAGCGCATGGCGCTGCCCAACGCGCGGGTGCTGATCCACCAGCCGTACAGCGAGACCGGCCGCGGCCAGGTCTCCGACCTGGAGATCGCCGCCAACGAAATCCTCCGGATGCGCTCGCAGCTGGAGGAGATGCTGGCCAAGCACTCCACCACGCCGATCGAGAAGATCCGCGAGGACATCGAGCGCGACAAGATCCTCACGGCCGAGGACGCGCTGTCGTACGGGCTGATCGACCAGATCATCTCCACGCGGAAGATGAACAACGCCGACGTTCGCTGACGCGGACCCGGTATTGTCTGCTGCCCCTTGGCACGGTTTGGGACGGTGCACGTCAAAGTGAACCGCGCCAAGGGGGGCCCGAACGGGGGGCCAGGCAAGGTACCGTCGACATAAGGCAGCACCAGGAGCCGCTGGATTCGAAAACGTCCAGGCGTCTCCCAGGCGAAGGGGAAGCACACCGTGGCACGCATCGGTGACGGCGGCGATCTGCTCAAGTGCTCGTTCTGCGGCAAGAGCCAGAAGCAGGTCAAGAAGCTCATCGCAGGCCCTGGTGTGTACATCTGCGACGAGTGCATCGATCTCTGCAACGAGATCATCGAGGAAGAGCTCGCGGAGACCAGTGAGGTCCGCTGGGAGGAACTGCCCAAGCCACGCGAGATCTACGAGTTCCTCGAGGGCTACGTGGTCGGCCAGGAACCGGCCAAGAAGGCGCTCTCCGTGGCCGTCTACAACCACTACAAGCGCGTCCAGGCCGGCGAGAACGGCGGCGCCCAAGGCCGCGACGACGCCATCGAGTTGGCGAAGTCCAACATCCTGCTGCTGGGCCCCACGGGCTCCGGCAAGACGCTGCTCGCCCAGACCCTGGCCCGCATGCTGAACGTCCCGTTCGCCATCGCCGACGCGACGGCGCTCACGGAGGCCGGGTACGTCGGCGAGGACGTCGAGAACATCCTGCTGAAGCTGATCCAGGCGGCCGACTACGACGTCAAGAAGGCCGAGACCGGGATCATCTATATCGACGAGATCGACAAGGTCGCGCGGAAGAGTGAAAATCCGTCGATCACCCGGGACGTCAGCGGCGAGGGCGTCCAGCAGGCCCTGCTGAAGATCCTGGAGGGCACCACCGCCTCGGTCCCGCCGCAGGGCGGCCGCAAGCACCCCCACCAGGAGTTCATCCAGATCGACACGACGAACGTGCTGTTCATCGTGGGCGGCGCCTTCGCCGGACTGGAGAAGATCATCGAGTCCCGGGCCGGCGCCAAGGGCATCGGCTTCGGCGCGACGATCCGCTCCAAGCGGGAGCTCGAGGCCAAGGACCAGTTCGAGGACGTCATGCCCGAGGACCTGGTCAAGTTCGGCATGATCCCCGAGTTCATCGGCCGGCTGCCCGTCATCACGAGCGTGCACAACCTGGACCGCGAGGCCCTGCTCCAGATCCTGGTCGAGCCCCGCAACGCCCTGGTGAAGCAGTACCAGCGCCTCTTCGAACTCGACGGCGTGGAGCTCGACTTCGAGCGCGAGGCCCTGGAGGCCATCGCCGACCAGGCCATCCTCCGCCAGACGGGCGCGCGCGGCCTGCGCGCCATCATGGAGGAGGTCCTGATGTCGGTGATGTACGAGGTCCCGTCCCGCAAGGACGTGGCGAGGGTCGTCATCACGGCGGACGTCGTTCACTCGAACGTGAACCCGACGCTGATCCCGCGTGAGGCGCGCGGGCGCGGTCCGGGCGAGCAGAAGACGGCGTAACCGCACCGCAGACGTACGAAGGGGCCCCGGTCAACCGACCGGGGCCCCTTCACTGTTGATGAGTCCGCAGAGATGCAGAGGTGCAGAGGTCAGGACGCGACGCGGATCTCCGGGCGGATCTTCGTGGCGATGTCCACGGCGACATCCTTGGTGATGCCCTGCGTGGCGTCGCCCGGCACCACCATGGTGATGGTGCTGTGGTCGGCCCAGGTGCAGAACCAGTCGGTCTTCTCCTTCTGGGTCATCATGTCCTGCCCCTTGATGCCCTGGCACTTCATGACCGCGCCGTCGAGCTCCACTTCCTCGGGCTCACCGAGCACCTCGACCTTGCCCGCGCCGGAGGTGCCGGAGCCGGACGAGGAGGCGCCCTTCTTGTACGCGACGAAGAAATCGTCCAGAGCCTTCTCGGGGTCGGCGATCTCACCGTAGGCGCCGAAGACGAGGATCGTCTTGTTCGTCGCGAGGTCGGACGCGTCGGGCGCGGTCGTCGGGTCGCTGGGGTCGTAGCTGCTCAGGTCGGTGGTCGAGTACAGGCTGGCCACGCTCTGACCGTTCTCGATGCCGTTCTTCGCCAGCTCACTCGCGGTGTCGTTGGACTTTCCGATGGCGTCCCCGGCCTTGGGCGCCCGCGTGTACTCGCCGCCGAGCACCTTCTCCGGCGTCGCCAGCTTGTGCGGCCCGTCGTCCTCGATGCCGCCAGAAGCGCCGCCGAACACGAAGTACGCCCCGACGCCGATGGCGACCACGACCGCGACCGCGCCGAGGATGATGGCCGTCTTCTTGTTGCCGCCGCCCTCCGGCGCCGGCGGCTGAGGCACCCCGTACGGGGCCTGGCCGTACGGCGGCTGCTGGCCGTACTGGGGCTGCTGGCCGTACGGCGGCTGCTGGGGCGGGACACCCTGCGGGGGCTGCTGCGGATAGCCGTAGCCGGGCTGGGGCTGCGGCTGCGCTGGAGGAGCCTGCTGGGGGTAGCCGTAGCCGGGCTGGGGCGCCTGCGGCTGCTGGCCGTACGGTCCGGGCTGGCCGTACGGTCCGGGCTGCTGGGGCTGCCCGCCGTACGGGCCCGGCTGGTTGTAGCTCATTTCTGGGTTCCCCTCCAGATGTTTATGTGTTCCCGACATCCTGGCGCAGGCCCGGAAACCGCGATGCATCGGGGGGCGCACCGTTACAGAACAAACGCGTTTCGGGACACCGCCGGGACACCCCTAAACTGAGCGCGTGACCGAGAACGCTCAGCAGCAGCCACCAGCGCCCGACACCGAACTGCCGACCCAGTACGCGCCGGCCGATGTAGAGGGGCCGCTGTACGAGCGCTGGGTGGAGCGGGGTTACTTCGAGGCGGACGAGAAGAGCGACAAGCCGCCGTACACCATCGTCATCCCGCCGCCGAACGTCACCGGCAGCCTGCACCTCGGGCACGCCTTCGAGCACACCCTCATCGACGCCCTGACGCGCCGCAAGCGCATGCAGGGCTACGAGACGCTGTGGCAGCCCGGCATGGACCACGCCGGTATCGCCACGCAGAACGTCGTCGAGCGGGAGCTCGGCAAGGACGGCAAGTCCCGGCACGACCTGGGCCGTGAGGCGTTCGTCGAGCGGGTCTGGCAGTGGAAGGCCGAGTCCGGCGGGCAGATCTCCGGCCAGATGCGCCGCCTCGGTGACGGTGTCGCCTGGTCGCGTGAGCGGTTCACCATGGACGAGGGCCTGTCCCAGGCCGTCCAGACCATCTTCAAGCGGCTCTACGACGACGAGCTGATCTACCGCGCCGAGCGCATCATCAACTGGTGCCCCCGGTGCCTGACGGCCATCTCCGACATCGAGGTCGAGTACCAGGACGACGACGGCGAGCTCGTCTCCATCCGGTACGGCGAGGGCGACGACTCCATCGTCGTGGCCACGACCCGCGCCGAGACGATGCTCGGCGACACCGCCGTCGCCGTCCACCCCGAGGACGAGCGCTACCGCCACCTCGTCGGCCGCGAGATCGAGCTGCCGCTCACCGGCCGCCGTATCCCCGTCGTCGCCGACGAGCACGTCGACCCCGAGTTCGGCACCGGCGCCGTCAAGGTCACCCCGGCGCACGACCCGAACGACTTCGAGATCGGCCAGCGCCACGACCTGCCGTCCCTCACGGTGATGGACGAGCACGCGGTCATCACCGCCCACGGCCCCTTCCAGGGGCTGGACCGCCTCGAGGCCCGCTCGGCCATCGTCGCCGCGCTGCGTGCCGACGGCCGGATCGTCGCGGAGAAGCGGCCGTACGTCCACTCCGTCGGCCACTGCTCGCGCTGCAAGACCACCATCGAGCCGCGCCTGTCCATGCAGTGGTGGGTCAAGGTCGGCCCGCTCGCCAAGGCCGCCGGTGACGCGGTCCGTGACGGCCGGGTCAAGATCCATCCGCAGGAGATGGAGAAGCGGTACTTCGACTGGGTCGACAACCTCCACGACTGGTGCATCTCGCGGCAGTTGTGGTGGGGCCACCGCATCCCGGTCTGGTACGGCCCGAACGGCGAGGTCGTCTGCGTCGGACCGGACGAGGAGCCGCCGAGCGGCGAGGGCTGGCGTCAGGACACCGACGTCCTCGACACCTGGTTCTCCTCCGGCCTGTGGCCGTTCTCCACGCTCGGCTGGCCCGAACAGACCGAGTCGCTCGCGAAGTTCTACCCGAACTCCGTCCTGGTCACCGGCTACGACATCCTCTTCTTCTGGGTCGCCCGGATGATGATGTTCGGCCTGTACGCGATGGACGGCACCCCGCCGTTCCACACCATCGCCCTGCACGGCATGGTCCGCGACCAGTTCGGCAAGAAGATGTCGAAGTCCTTCGGCAACGCGGTCAACCCGCTGGACTGGATGGACAAGTACGGCTCCGACGCCCTGCGCTTCACCCTCGCCCGCGGCGCCAACCCCGGCGTCGACGTCCCGATCGGCGAGGACTGGGTCCAGGGCTCCCGGAACTTCGCCAACAAGATCTGGAACGCGACCCGCTTCGCGCTGATGAACGGCGCGACGGTGGACGGGCCCCTGCCGGACCCGTCGGCGATGTCCTCGACGGACCGCTGGATCCTGTCCCGTCTGAACTCCGTCGTCGCCGAAGTCGACGCGTTCTACGAGGACTTCCAGTTCGCCAAGCTGTCGGACGCCCTCTTCCACTTCGCCTGGGACGAGGTCTTCGACTGGTACGTCGAGCTGTCGAAGACGACGTTCCAGGCGGGCGGCGAGGCGGCCGAGGTCTCCAAGCGTGTCCTCGGCGAGGTCCTCGACGTCACCCTCAAGCTGCTGCACCCGGTGGTCCCGTTCGTCACGGAGACCCTCTGGACCACGCTGACCGGCGGCGAGTCGATCGTGATCGCCGAGTGGCCGAGCGACAGCGGCTTCCGTGACCAGGGCGCCGAGCGGGAGATCGAATCCCTCCAGCAGGTCATCACCGAGGTCCGCCGCTTCCGCGCCGACCAGGGCCTGCAGCCGGGCCAGCGCGTCCCGGCCCGCCTGGCCCTCGACGGCACGGCACTCGCCCCGCACGAGCCGGCCATCCGCCAGCTGCTGCGCCTGCAGCCGGAGGGCGAGGCCTTCACGGCCACGGCGACCCTGCCGGTCGCGGGTGCGGAGGTCGCGCTGGACCTCTCGGGCGCGATCGACGTCGCGGCCGAGCGCAAGCGCCTGGCCAAGGACCTCGCCGCCGCCGAGAAGGAGAAGGCCCAGGCGACGGCCAAGCTCGGCAACGAGGCGTTCCTGGCGAAGGCACCGGACCAGGTGGTGGAGAAGATCCGCGGGCGCCTCGCGAAGGCGCAGGAGGACATCGCGCGGATTGCTGCGCAGCTGGAGAGGCTGCCGCAGGCGTAGGTGTTCATACGCCGAGAAGGCCCCCGGTGCCGTGCAGGCGCCGGGGGCCTTGACGTCCCTAAGGGGCGCGGGGCTGTATCGATGTGCGGCTCCGCCGCGTGGGCGCGACCAGCCAGGACTGGCCCGCAGTCGCCCGACAACACACGCCACCCCACTCCGTGGGCACGCTGTCAGTCCCCCTCCGTAGACTGGCCCCGTGAGTGAGAGCGACGACCCCTTCGACGAGATCATCGCGGCGGAAACCGACCGTGACCCCGATCTCGCGGTCATCGAGGCCGGCAGCCGCACCCTGCGCACCCAGGGCGGCCCGCCGGAGGCAGACGTGCCCGCGCGCCCCGAGGACCCCGAGGTCGACAAGGCCCTGCGCGAGGTCGAGGCGGAGCTCGCGACGAGGTGGGGCGAGACCAAGCTCGAGCCTTCGGTCACGCGCATCGCCGCGCTGATGGACGTCCTGGGTGAGCCGCAGCGGGCGTACCCCTCCATCCACATCACCGGCACCAACGGCAAGACCTCGACCGCCCGCATGATCGAGGCCCTCCTCGGCGCCTTCGAACTCCGCACCGGCCGCTACACCTCCCCGCACGTCCAGTCGATCACCGAGCGGATCAGCCTGGACGGCGCCCCGATCTCCGCCGAGCGGTTCATCGAGACCTATAACGACATCAAGCCGTACGTCGAGATGGTCGACGCCTCGCAGGAGTACCGGCTGTCCTTCTTCGAGGTGCTGACCGGCATGGCGTACGCCGCCTTCGCCGACGCGCCCGTCGACGTCGCCGTCGTGGAAGTGGGCATGGGCGGCTCCTGGGACGCCACCAACGTCATCGACGGTGACGTCGCCGTCGTCACGCCCATAGACCTCGACCACACCGACCGCCTGGGCAGCACGCCGGGCGAGATCGCCGCCGAGAAGGCCGGCATCGTCAAGCAGGACGCCACCGTGATCATGGCCCAGCAGCCGGTGGACGCCGCGCAGGTGCTGCTGAAGAAGGCCGTGGAAGTCGACGCCACCGTGGCCCGCGAGGGCCTCGAGTTCGGGGTCGTGGCACGTCAGGTCGCCGTCGGCGGGCAGCTGGTCACATTGCGCGGACTGGGCGGCGAGTACCCCGAGGTGTATCTGCCGCTGCACGGCGCGCACCAGGCGCACAACGCCGCCGTCGCCCTCGCCGCCGTGGAGGCGTTCTTCGGCGTCGGTGCCGCGCGGGCCGATGCGCTCGACATCGACACGGTCCGCAAGGCGTTCGCCGCCGTCGCCTCGCCGGGCCGTATGGAGGTCGTACGGCGCTCTCCGACCGTCGTGCTCGACGCCGCCCACAACCCGGCCGGCGCGCGCGTCACCGCCGAGGCGATCGGTGAGGCCTTCGACTTCAGCCGGCTGATCGGGGTCGTGGGGGCGAGCGGCGACAAGAACGTGCGGGAGCTGCTCGAGGCCTTCGAGCCGATCTTCGCCGAGGTCGTCGTCACGCAGAACTCCTCGCACCGCGCCATGGACGCCGATGAACTGGCCGGCATCGCCGTCGAGGTGTTCGGCGAGGAGCGTGTGCAGGTCGAGCCGCGGCTGCCCGACGCCCTGGAGGCCGCGATCACGCTGGCCGAGGAGGAGGGCGAGTTCGCGGGCGGCGGCGTGCTCGTCACCGGGTCCGTCATCACGGTCGGCGAAGCCCGGCTGCTCCTGCGGAAGGGCTGAGTCCGAAAGATGCGTACGCTCTGTTCCTCGACGCTGATCGGCGAGTTCTTCGTCATCGGCTTCGCCGGTCTGGTCGCCATGAAGGACCCCGACCTGTCCATGTCGCAGGTGTGGACGGTCAGCGGCATCGCGATGTTCCTGTGCCTGCTGCTGTGCGGCCTGGTGACCCGCCCCGGTGGCGTCGCCCTCGGCTGGGCCCTGCAGATCGCCCTTGTCGCCTCCGGCTTCATCGTCCCCACGATGTTCTTCCTCGGCGCGGTGTTCGCCGCGCTTTGGTGGGCTTCGGTGCACTTCGGCAGGAAGGTCGACGAGGCGAAGACGAGATTCGCGGCGCAGAGCGGTGAGAGCAGCCCGTCCGGGGCCTGAGCGCAAGCTGACACTGCGTAACAGGCACCTGGGAACGCCCTGTAGCCTCATCCCACCGCACCACCGGCTGTAAGAAGGAGCCCTCCCGTGACCCAGCGCACCCTCGTCCTGCTCAAGCCCGACGCAGTCCGCCGCGGCCTGACCGGCGAGATCATCAGCCGCATCGAGCGCAAGGCCGGCTGGCAGATCACCGCGCTGGAGCTGCGCACCCTGGACCAGGAGACCCTGGAGCAGCACTACGGAGAGCACAAGGGCAAGCCCTTCTACGAGCCGCTGGTGGAGTTCATGGCCTCCGGCCCGGTCGTCGCTCTGATCGTCGAGGGCGAGCGGGTCATCGAGGGACTGCGTCAGCTCGCCGGCCCGACCGACCCGATCGCCGCCGCGCCCGGCTCCATCCGTGGTGACTACGGTGTGATCGTCCGCGAGAACCTCATCCACGCCTCCGACTCCGAGGAGTCCGCCGAGCGCGAGGTGAAGATCTTCTTCCCGGGCCGCGCCTAGGTCGGACACGGCCTAGGCCGAAGCGGTCGGGAAATCGCGGTGTGGGGGCTGAAGTCCGAGTAGTCCCCACCCCTGCGTGCATATGTGTGACACCCGCGTGCATATGCGTGGCGATCGAGGGAACGAGTGCCCCCGATGGCCCGTCTCCACAAGCGGGGCGGTTCGCCATCTGATGACAATTGGCGAAGACCCTCCCGCAGTGTTCGTGCAGGCGCGTCTACGATGGAAGCCTTCACGTCACAGCACCCACTTCGCCGACCTGAAAAGCCGTCAAAAGCTCCCAGGAAGGCCAGACGAATCCTGATGGGGAACTCAATGTCGTTCATCGGCCGTGACATGGCTGTCGACCTCGGGACCGCCAACACGCTGGTGTACGTCAGGGGTCGCGGGATCGTACTCAACGAGCCGTCCGTCGTCGCGATCAACACGAACACCGGTGGCATCCTCGCGGTAGGCGCCGAGGCGAAGAAGATGATCGGGCGCACGCCCGGCAACATCGTTGCCGTACGTCCGCTGAAGGACGGCGTGATCGCCGACTTCGAGATCACCGAGCGGATGCTCCGCTACTTCATTCTGAAGATCCACAAGCGGCGGTATCTGGCTCGCCCGCGGGTCGTCGTCTGTGTGCCCTCCGGCATCACCGGCGTCGAGCGCCGCGCCGTCATCGAGGCGTCGTCCCAGGCCGGCGCCCGCCAGGTGCACATCATCGAGGAGCCCATGGCCGCGGCCATCGGCTCCGGCCTGCCGGTCCACGAGGCCACGGGCAACATGGTGGTCGACATCGGCGGCGGCACCACGGAGGTCGCGGTCATCTCCCTCGGCGGCATCGTCACCGCCCAGTCCATCCGCGTCGCGGGCGACGAGCTGGACAACGCGATCATCCAGCACATCAAGAAGGAGTACTCCCTCCTGCTGGGTGAGCGCACGGCCGAGCAGATCAAGATCACGATCGGTTCGGCGTACGACCTCGATGCTGACGAACACACCGAAATCCGCGGCCGGGACCTCGTCTCCGGGCTGCCGAAGACCGTCGTCATCTCCGCGGCCGAAGTACGCAAGGCCATCGAGGAGCCGGTCAACGCGATCGTCGACGCGGTGAAGACGACCCTCGACAAGTGCCCGCCGGAGCTGTCCGGCGACATCATGGACCGAGGAATCGTTCTGACCGGCGGCGGCGCCCTGCTGCGCGGCCTCGACGAGCGGCTGCGCCGCGAGACCGGGATGCCGATCCACATCGCCGAGGACCCGCTGGACAGCGTGGCGCTCGGATCCGGCAAGTGCGTCGAGGAGTTCGAGGCGTTGCAGCAGGTGCTGGACGCCCAGCCGCGCAGATGACGTAACTCTTCGATTCCGCCGTACGGGATGATCTCCTCTCGTACGGCGGATCGTTGATATAGAGGCATAAGCTTCCCGAAGGGCCTTGAAGCCTCGAAGCATCGAAACCTCGCATACAACTCCGCGTACAAACTCCGTATACAGAACCCCTGGGGTTTACCGGGGGTTTCCCCGAATTCCTATGAGGAAGGGCACGGCCGCCGCACGTGAGGGACACACGAGAGAGCCGGCTGCTCCTGGTGCTGCTGATCGCCATCGCGTTCGCGCTGATCACGGTGGACATCCGCGGCGGTGAGGATTCCCCCGTCGACGGCGCCCGGTCCGCCGCCGCGGCGGTCTTCGGCCCGATCGAGGACGGTGTGTCGGCCGCGGTGAACCCGGTCGGCAACGCGGTCGCCGCGGTCCGTGACTCCGGCGAGCGCCACGACCGGCTCGCCCAACTGGAGCAGGAGAACGCCGCCCTCAAGGCGAAGCTCGGCAGCGACGACCGCAACCGCAGCCGGCTGCGGCAGCTCGACAAGATGCTGAAGATCGCGGGCGAGGGCCAGTACGGCATCAAGGGCGCGGAAGTCATCGCCATAGGAGCGGCCCAGGGCTTCTCCTGGACGATCACCATCGACGCCGGCGCCAACGACGGTATCCAGCGCGACATGACCGTCCTGAACGGGGACGGACTCGTCGGGCGGGTCACCACCGTCGGCCCGAACACCGCGACCGTGCTCCTCGCCAGCGACCCCGACTTCACCGTCGGCACCCGCATGGAGTCCACCGACGAGCTCGGCTTCGCCTCCGGCCAGGGCGACCGCCCGCTGCGCGTCGAACTCCTCAACGGCAAGGCCGAGGTGAAGAAGGGCGACCGCCTCGTCACCTTCGGCTCGCAGGCCGACAAGCCCTTCGTGCCCGGCGTGCCCGTCGGCGTCGTCTCACGCGTCGACCCGTCCGGCGGCAACCTGACCCGCACCCTGTACGTCACGCCCTACGTCGGCTTCAGCAAGCTCGACATCGTCGGAGTCGTCGTGCAGGCCCCCGCGAAGGACCCGCGCGACACGGTCCTCCCCGACAAGCCCGAGCCGACCCCGACGCCGACCGTGACGGTCACCGTCACGCCGGGCGCCGACCCCGAGGGCGACGGCCAGGACCAGCCGCAGGCCGACGGACAGGCGCAGCCCCAGGCGGACGGCCAGTACCAGCCTCCGGCCGACGGCCGGAATCAGTACGAGCAAGAGCAGTAGGAGCTGAAGCCCCATGCGCGTCAACCGAATCCTGCTCTCCTCCTCCCTGGTCGTCGTCGCCCTGGTGCTCCAGGTGAGCGTCCTGGCCCGCCTGCACCTCCCGGGTGCCGTCCCCGACCTGCTGCTCCTCACCGTGCTGGGCCTCGCCCTGGTCTACGGCCATGTCGGCGGCGCCCTCGTCGGCTTCGGCGCCGGTCTGCTCGCCGACCTCGCCCCGCCCGCCGACCACGCCGCCGGCCGCTATGCGCTCGTGCTGTGCGTCATCGGCTATCTCGCGGGGCTCGTCAAGCCGGAGAACGGCCGGCTCAAGTCGGCCACCGGGCCGATGGTGGTCGTGGTCGTCGCCGCGATCGGTTCGACCCTGCTGTACGCCGGGGTCGGCGCCCTCGTCGGGGACACCGCCGCCCGCCATGTCGGCCTCGGCAGCCTGCTGTTCACGGCCGCGCTGTACGACCTGCTGCTCGCGCCGTTCGTGGTCCCGGGGATCATGGCGCTGGCCCGCCGAGCGGAGAACGACCCGCTCGCGGAGACCAACTCCCAGGCGAAGAAGCCCAGCATCTCCTCCGGCTGGCTCTCCGGCGGCACCGGCCTGCGCATCGGCAGCCAGCGCGGTGGACTGGGCGGCCTGAAGGTGAAGGCCGCGCGGTCGCGGACGGCGCGCGCCGGGCGCATCAAGGGGGTCAAGCGGCTGTGACCGCCCAAGAGTTCACCGGAACGAGTGAGGATCACCGGAACCGCGTCGCGCGGGCCCGTCGTTCATCACTCGTACACAGCCGGACACCATCACCATTCGCGCACACCTGTTCGTTCATGAGCTGAGAGGGGGAGCAGCAGACATGACCAACATTCCCGAGACGGGCCGGACGCCACGCGTCCAGATCCGGCTCATCGTCATCCAGGTCCTCGTGCTCTCCCTCCTCGGCACCCTCGGCGGACGCCTGTGGTACCTGCAGATCCGCGAGGGCGACGCCTACGCCAAGGAGGCGTCCGGCAACCACGTCCAGCAGGTGGTGCAGCCTGCCGTGCGCGGATCGATCCTGGACGCGCGCGGGGTGGCGCTGGCGGACAACGAGACGCGGCTGGTGGTGTCCGCCTCGCGTACGGATCTGCTGAAGATGCCGGACGACGGCAAGGCGGTGCTGACCAAGCTGGCGGGTGTGCTGGGGATGACACCGAAGGAGGTGATGGAGAAGGTCCGGCTGTGCGACGCCAAGACACCGCAGCCGTGCTGGAACGGCTCGCCGTACCAGCCGATCCCCATCACCGACGAGGCCACGGCGAAGCAGGCACTGCAGATCCGCGAGCGTGCCGAGGACTTCCCCGGCATCACGGCCGAGCCGCAGGCGGTGCGCCGCTACCCGAGCCCGGGTGAGGCCAACACCGCGCAGGTCCTCGGCTATCTGTCGCCGGTCACGGACGAGGAGATCCAGCAGGCCCAGGACAGCGACTCGCCCTACCTGCGCTCGGACATGGTCGGCCGCTCGGGTCTGGAGCGGGAGTACGACAAGGAGCTGCGGGGCAAGGCCGGTGTCACCCGCTACGAGGTGGACAACCTGGGCCGGGTCATCGGGCAGGCCCAGGCGGACGCCGCTCGGGCCGGCTCCAATCTCGTCACCAGCATCGACGCCCGGGTGCAGCGGGTGGCGGAGTACGAGCTGAACGACGCGATGAAGAAGGCCCGCCTGGAGTGGGACCGCAACACCAACGAGCGGTACAAGGCCGACTCCGGCGCGGTCGTGGTGATGGAGGCCAAGACCGGCCGCGTCGTCGCCATGGCGTCCAACCCGACCTACGACCCCAACGCCTGGGTGGGTGGCATCTCCGCCAAGGACTACAAGGAGCTGACCGGCAAGAGCTCCAACTACCCGCTGCTCAACCGCGCGATCCAGGGCCAGTCGGCCCCCGGCTCCGTCTTCAAGGTCATCCCGACGGCCGCCGCGGTCAACGCCGGTTACTCCTTCGACGGCCCCTACCAGTGCTCGAGCTCCTACTCGATCGGCGGCCAGGTCTTCAAGAACTTCGAGTCCAAGGGGTACGGCCCGATCAGCCTGGGGCGCGCTCTGGAGGTCTCCTGCGACACCGTCTTCTACCGCCTCTCCCACCAGGAGTGGCAGCGCGACGGCGGCACCAAGCCGAAGAAGAACGCCAAGGACTGGTTCTACAAGACGGCGCACCAGTTCGGCCTCGGTGCTGAGACCGGGATCGACCTGCCCAACGAGGTCACCGGACGCATCCCGGACCGCCAGTGGAAGCAGGACTACTGGAAGGCCAACAAGGACGCGTGGTGCAAGTACGGCAAGAAGGACGGCAGTTACGCCGAGAAGATCGCCTACGAGAACTGCCTCGAAGGCAACCGGCTGCGCGCCGGTGACTCGGTCAACTACTCCATCGGCCAGGGCGACACCCTGGTCACGCCGATCCAGATGGCCACGATCTACGCGGCCATCTCCAACGGCGGCACCCTGTACGACCCCACCGTCGGCAAGGCGATCATCAGCGCCGACGGCAAGAACGTCCAGGAGATCAAGCCGAAGTCCCACGGCAAGCTGCCGATAAGCAGGCAGACGCTGGCCGAGATGGACGACGCCCTCGCCGGCGTCGCCACCCGCGGTACCGCCGCCTGGCGGTTCGCGGACGTCGGCTGGCCGCAGGACAAGATCCCGATGCACGCCAAGACCGGTACCGCGGAGGTCTACGGCAAGCAGACCACCTCGTGGTTCGCCACGTACACCAAGGACTACGCGGTCGTCATGACGATCTCCCAGGGTGGTACGGGTTCCGGCGCCTCGGGCCCGGCCGTGCGCAACATCTACGACGCGCTGTACGGCGTCTCGGACGACGGCACGATCGACAAGAAGAAGGCGCTGCTGCCGACGCCGCAGAAGAGCCTGCCCAAGGTCCGCACGGACGGCACCATCACCTCGCCGAAGATCTCCAAGGACCCGGCGAAGGAGCAGCGGGCCAGCCAGGAGGGCGAGGACTCGCCGGACCAGCAGCAGCTCGCCGCCACGGTGGCCACGCCGTCGGCCGAGAACCGGGACACACGGCGCAGGCGGCGGCGGAGCCGTGGGCGGGGAAGCCGGAGGATGCTCACATGACCGGGGCCAACAGCTTCCAGGTCTCCGGGTACGGGCCCGAACGGGCGGGCTGGACCCGGCTGTTCGCCCGTGACTCGCTCGCCCGCAGGCTCGACTGGACGATACTGCTGGCGGCGATCGTCCTGTCGCTGATCGGCTCGCTGCTCGTCTTCTCGGCGACCCGCAACCGCACCGAGCTCAACCAGGGCGACCAGTACTACTTCCTGGTCCGCCACCTGCTGAACACCGGCATCGGCTTCGCCCTGATGATCGGCACGGTCTGGCTCGGCCACCGCACCCTGCGCACGGCCGTGCCGATCCTGTACGGCGTCTCGGTCTTCCTGATCCTGCTGGTGCTGACCCCGCTCGGCTCCACCATCAACGGCGCCCACTCCTGGATCAAGCTGCCCGGCGGCTTCTCCCTCCAGCCCTCGGAATTCGTGAAGGTCACGATCATCCTGGGCATGGCGATGCTGCTGGCGGCGAGAGTGGACGCGGGCGACAAGCAGTACCCCGACCATCGCACGGTCGTGCAGGCCCTGGGCCTGGCCGCCGTGCCCATGCTGATCGTGCTGCTGATGCCCGACCTCGGCTCGGTCATGGTGATGGTGGTGATCGTGCTGGGCGTGCTGCTCGCGTCCGGCGCCTCCAACCGCTGGGTCTTCGGACTGATCGGCACGGGGACGATGGGCGCCATCGCGGTCTGGCAACTCGGCGTCCTGGACGACTACCAGATCGCCCGCTTCGCGGCCTTCGCCAACCCCGAGCTCGACCCGGCGGGCGTCGGCTACAACACCAACCAGGCGCGTATCGCTATCGGTTCGGGCGGGCTCACGGGAGCGGGGCTGTTCCACGGCTCGCAGACGACCGGCCAGTTCGTGCCCGAGCAGCAGACCGACTTCGTCTTCACGGTGGCGGGGGAGGAGCTGGGCTTCGTCGGCGGCGGGCTGATCATCCTGCTCCTCGGCGTCATCCTGTGGCGGGCCTGCCGGATCGCGCGCGAGACGACCGAGCTGTACGGGACGATCGTCGCGGCGGGGATCGTGGCGTGGTTCGCCTTCCAGTCGTTCGAGAACATCGGGATGACGCTCGGGATCATGCCGGTGACGGGTCTGCCGCTGCCGTTCGTGTCGTACGGCGGGTCGTCGATGTTCGCGGTGTGGGTGGCGGTGGGGTTGTTGCAGTCGATCAGGGTGCAGCGTCCCATGTCCGCGTAGGCATGCGGCGGTGGGCCGTTCGGTCGATGACCGTGGTCGGTGGTCGGTGGTCGGTGGTCGGTGGTCGGTGGCCGGTGGCCGGTGGCCGGTGGCGGTGGCGGGTGGCGGGTGGCGGTCCCTGGTGGCCGACGCCCCTGGCCCCCGCTTCGGCCCGGACGGGCCTCGTCTCGTCCGCGAACTCCCCAATCTCTTCGAGCGGGGGCCCACATGGGCCGTGTCGGTTCACCTGTTGTTCATGGCCGGTAAGCCCTGTCATCACGTCGTGACTCCCATTAGATTCGGCTCATGGCGGACACAAAGCGCGAGATCGAGCGGAAGTACGAGTCCGACGAGAGCGGCCTGCCCGACCTGACCGGCGTCGCCGGGGTGGCGGCGGTCATCGACAAAGGTGTCGCGCAGCTGGACGCCACCTACTACGACACCGTGGACGAACGTCTCGCCGCGTCGTCGTTGACCCTGCGGCGCAGGACGGGGGGTTCCGACGCCGGCTGGCATCTGAAGTTCCCCGTCGGCCCGGGCATACGGGACGAGATCCAGGCACCGTTGTCCGACGAACTGCCCCGCACACTCGCCGGTCTGGTCCGCTCCCGGGTCCGGGACACCGAGCTGGTGCCGGTGGTCCGGCTGCGCTCCGACCGTGATGTGCGCGACCTGGTGGACGCCGACGGCCGGGTGCTGGCAGAGGTCAGCGTGGACGCGGTGCTGGCCGAACGGCTCAGTGGCGACGGCGGCACCGCACAGTGGACCGAGATCGAGGTGGAGCTGGCCGACGGCGTCGACCCGGTGTTCCTCGACAAGGTCGAGAAGCGACTGAAGAAGGCGGGCGTGCGGCCGTCCTCGTCCGCCTCGAAGCTGCAGCGGGCCCTCGCGGAGACGGCGCCGAAGAAGAAGCGGGGCCAGAAGACGCGGGTGGTCCGGGCTCCGGTCACCGCAGGCGATCACGTGCTCGACTACATCAGGGCCCAGCGGGACGCCATCGTCGAGCTCGACCCGGCCGTGCGGCGGGACGTGTACGACTCCGTGCACAGGATGCGGGTCGCCACCCGGCGGATGCGCAGCGCCTTCAAGTCGTACGCGAAGGTCCTCGACCGGGCCGTGACCGACCCGATCGGCGAGGAGCTGAAGTGGCTGGCCGGGGAGCTCGGCGTCGACCGGGACCAGGAGGTGCTGACCGAGCGGCTGACGGCAGCCATCGACGAGCTGCCGCGCACCCTGCTGTCCGGGCCCGTCCGCACCCGGCTGCGCACCTGGTCGAAGGCCCGCAGCGGGGGATCCCGACGGCGGTTGGTGAATGTGCTCGACGGCACGAGGTACCTGGAGCTGCTGGGCACCGTCGATGCTCTGGTCGCCGGGCCGCCGCTGCTGGAGGCGGCCGGCGGGCAGCCGGAGACGGTGATCGGGAAGGCCGTACGGAAGGACTTCTCGCGGGTGTCCGGGCTGGTCGAGCAGGCGCTGGGGCTGGAGCCCGGGCACGAGCGGGACCTCGCGCTGCACGAGGCGCGGAAGCTGGCCAAGCGGACGAGGTACTCGGCGGAGTCCGCGGTCCCGGCCCTCGGCGACCCGGCCGCCGGGCTGGTCAAGTCGATGAAGAACCTGCAGAACCTGCTCGGCGACCACCAGGACAGCGTGATGACCAGGGAGGCGCTGCGCGAGCTGGCGCGGCAGGCGCACGCGGCGGGGGAGCCGTCGTTCACCTACGGGCTGCTGTACGGGCGTGAGGAGCGCAGGGCGGCCGAGGACGAGGCCGAGCTTCCGGGGCTCTGGGCGGAGATCAGGAGCAGGGCGGGATCGTGGACGTACGGGGGGCCGTCCCGGTCGCGTTAGGCTAGATGGTCACCCCTGTCAGTTCAGTCCAGCTCACAAAGGTTCGCCAGATGTCTGCCGAAGCCGCTGCGGCCGCTGAGTCCGTGTTCCCGCAGCTCGAAGCTCTGCTCCCGCATGTGCAGAAGCCGATCCAGTACGTCGGCGGAGAACTCAACTCCACGGTCAAGCCGTGGGAGTCCTGTGACGTCCGCTGGGCGCTCATGTACCCGGACGCGTACGAGGTCGGGCTGCCCAACCAGGGCGTCATGATCCTTTACGAGGTCCTGAACGAGCAGGAGGGTGTCCTCGCCGAGCGCACGTACAGCGTGTGGCCGGACCTGGAGGCGCTGATGCGGGAGCACGGCGTCCCGCAGTTCACGGTGGACAGCCACCGCCCGGTGAAGGCCTTCGACGTGCTCGGCCTGTCCTTCTCCACCGAGCTCGGCTACACGAACATGCTCACGGCCCTGGACTTGGCCGGCATCCCGCTGGAGTCCAAGGACCGCACCATCGACGACCCGATCGTCCTGGCCGGCGGCCACGCGGCCTTCAACCCCGAGCCGATCGCGGACTTCATCGACGCCGCCGTCATCGGCGACGGCGAGCAGGCCGTGCTCGACATGACGAAGATCATCCGTGAGTGGAAGGCGGAGGGCCGGCCGGGCGGCCGCGAGGAGGTCCTGTTCCGCCTGGCGAAGACGGGCGCGGTGTACATCCCGGCGTTCTACGACGTCGAGTACCTCTCCGACGGCCGTATCGCCCGTGTCGTACCGAACAAGTCGGGCGTCCCGTGGCGCGTGTCCAAGCACACGGTGATGGACCTCGACGAGTGGCCGTACCCCAAGCAGCCGCTGGTCCCGCTCGCCGAGACGGTCCACGAGCGCATGTCGGTCGAGATCTTCCGCGGCTGCACCCGGGGCTGCCGCTTCTGCCAGGCGGGCATGATCACCCGCCCGGTCCGGGAGCGCTCGATCACGGGCATCGGCGAGATGGTCGACAAGGGCCTGAAGGCGACGGGCTTCGAGGAGGTCGGCCTG
The DNA here is from genome assembly GCF_044455405.1 of Streptomyces sp. NPDC051243. Taxonomy (NCBI): domain Bacteria; kingdom Bacillati; phylum Actinomycetota; class Actinomycetes; order Kitasatosporales; family Streptomycetaceae; genus Streptomyces; species Streptomyces sp. NPDC051243. Next base: position 216,115 of record NZ_JBITES010000003.1, read on the forward strand.
CTGTCCCTGTCGTCGGCCGACCACAGCGAGATCGGCGACATCGCGAAGGGCCTGGCCGACCGCTACGAGGAGGACAAGATCGGTCTGTCCCTCCCCTCCACCCGCGTCGACGCCTTCAACATCGACCTGGCCAACGAGCTGACGCGCAACGGCCGCCGTTCCGGCCTCACCTTCGCCCCCGAGGGCGGCTCGGAACGCATCCGCAAGGTCATCAACAAGATGGTCTCGGAAGACGACCTGATCCGGACCGTCGCCACCGCCTACGGCAACGGCTGGCGCCAGGTGAAGCTGTACTTCATGTGCGGCCTGCCCACGGAGACCGACGACGACGTCCTGCAGATCGCCGACATGGCCACGAAGGTGATCGCCAAGGGCCGCGAGGTGTCGAGGTCGAACGACATCCGCTGCACGGTCTCCATCGGCGGCTTCGTCCCGAAGCCCCACACCCCCTTCCAGTGGGCCCCGCAGCTGTCGGCCGAGGAGACCGACGCCCGCCTCGAGAAGCTCCGCGACAAGATCCGCGGCGACAAGAAGTACGGCCGCTCCATCGGCTTCCGCTACCACGACGGCAAGCCCGGCATCGTCGAAGGCCTGCTGTCCCGCGGCGACCGCCGGATCGGCGCCGTCATCCGCGCGGTCTACGACGACGGCGGCCGCTTCGACGGCTGGCGTGAGCACTTCTCGTACGACCGCTGGATGAGTTGCGCGGACAAGGCGCTGGCGCCGTTCGGCGTGGACGTCGACTGGTACACGACGCGCGAGCGCACGTACGAGGAGGTCCTCCCCTGGGACCACCTGGACTCCGGCCTCGACAAGGACTGGCTCTGGGAGGACTGGCAGGACGCCCTCGACGAGACCGAGGTCGAGGACTGCCGGTGGACGCCGTGCTTCGACTGCGGGGTGTGCCCCCAATTTGATACATGGCCACAAACGGGCCCGACGGGTAAGAAGCTGCTCCCGCTCACGGTCAAGAAGTAGCCGTGACCAGCGGCGATGCTGTCCGGAGGATGGCTGAGACGCTTGCCGGAGTGACCGAGGCGGAGCGTAACGAGATCCTCAGAGGGCTCGGAACGAAGGAGCGTGAGCAGGCTCCTCGGCCTGCTCGGCGCACGCCGCTCCCTGCTCCTCGGCGAGACCCGAGCATCGTTTCCGCTGTGGAGTGGGTGTAGCCAGCCGACGAGCGGCGTCCGGTACGGCAAGGCCGGGCGCCCCTCGCCGCCACTCTGCGGAGCTTCTACGCCATTGCCGGGCTTCGGGGTGGAACTGGGCCCTCTCAGGGCCGCACGGCCCCGTGTGTGGTCTCGGCCGGGGCGTGCCTCAGATCCGGCGTGCGGTTGCCAGGGGCCGGGCACGCTCGGTCAGCTCGCGGACGTGGGGATTCCTGGAGTGCGGCCGGACGGCGGAGAGCATCGCGCGGAAGCGGTCGTCGGCACGGCCGGACTGGACGTGGGGGTAATCGTCCAGGGACAGGTGCCAGGTCTGGACAGCCTCCTCCAGCCGACCCGCCTCTAGCTGCCACTCGGCGAGCATCGAGCGGTGCCGGACCCTGGCCCGGCGGTACACGGCGGGCCTAACCTTCTCCGACTGCTGAAGGGCACGGATGGCACCCTCGCGATCTCCGAGCTCGTAGCTCACCTGGGAGACGTGGTAGCTCAGGGACGACGGGTCGTAGGAGCCGTGGGCCTTGGCCCTGGCCTCGGCCTTCTCCATCGCCACCTCTGCCTCACGGAGCTTCGACCACGCTCCCCTTCGGTCCCCGGTCTGCGCGAGGGCGTGCGCCTGCTGTCCGGCCAGGAACGCCCGCATCCTCGGTCCGGCCTCGGGTGAGGCGGCCGACGCTGCATCCGCGTATCGCAAGGCCGCTGCGCCGTGGCCGAGCTCGACGGCTTGGACGCTCATGCCGCGCAGCGTGGTGCAGTACGTGAGGTGGTCTCCGGCCGCGCCGGCCAGCTCCAGAGCCTTCATGTAATAGCTCTGGCCGAGCATGTCCAGGCGCTCATCAACGGCCATGTATCCCGTCAGGTAGAGGTGATCGGCAGCGGCCGAGAGCATCGCCTTGCGTACCTCGTCGGAGGCTGTGGCTTGGAGGTAAGGGGCGATGTTGTTCACCAGGAACGCGGCGGCCATGGGCCGGGCGGTGCGCCCTCCGAACTGGTCGTCCAGTTCGCTGATGCGCTCGGTCATGGCGATCACAGACTCGACGTCCGCCATGCCGATCTGCGTGTGCGGGTTGGTCTTGATCCGTTCGAAGCGCGAGAGCACGTCGGGCCAGCCGGGGATGGTCAGGGCGACCGAGTACAAGCCCGCTGCGAGAACTCCCCTTCGAGATGGGTCCATGTCCATGCTCCCGAGGTCGATCAGTCCTGCAACGGTATCCGTCGCCTCGGGCTTGATGTCGGGCTGATCGGCAAAGCCAGCTTCGAACGCGGTGATCTGCCTGCCGAGTTTCCGGGTGAGGGCTTCCAGCACGACGGGCTGGTACTTGGCCATGGGGCGTGTGCCGGATAACCAGTGGGAGACGGCGGACTCGTCGTACTTCAACCGGTGACCAGCCTCGGTTCCGGCGCGGTTGACCGCACGTGCGAACTCGCCCAGGTTCCAGCGGGTCTCTGCGTACAGAGCGGCGAGCTTGTGGTTCGGAGTGCGTGCGCGTGCTGCCATGAGTCCGCCCCCCCGTGCCGGGTTTCAAGGGTTTCAAGGTACCGCCCGGCTCCTTCCATGTTCACGGGGTGCGCACACCTGTTGACTCAGGGTCGGGCCACTCAGGGCGACGACAGAATCTCCCCCGCCCCGTGTGGCCGACCCAGCCGAAGGCGCAGTTACTGCGCCCCACCCGGAACGGAGATACAGGTGACCACCGTCGACACCGCGACGATCACGGTCGAACTGCCCGACGCGTTCGACCCGCGCTGGAACCGCCTGCCCGGCATCACCGTGGACGGCAAGAAGATCACCCTCGACCCGGCCGAGTACTTCTTCCGGTTCGAGGCCAACACCTGGCTGGTCATCGACTGGCAGACCGTGACGGACGGCCTGCTGGGCGTGGACGAGACCGAGACCGCGAGCGTCGAACAGATGGCGCTGGACTTCGTGAAGGCCCACGGCCGTTCGACCAGCGACGCGGGCGAGGTCCTGGCCATCGCCTACCAGGTGTACTCGTACCTGTTCCGCGACGAGCACCTCGCCACGCTCGGCCTGCCGGGCGTCACCGCCGAGCACCTGAAGATGCTCCGCGAGGCGGCCACCTTCATGGCCCTGAACAAGGTCGAGCTCGACGGCCACATCTCCAACGTGGGCCCGTGCTGGTTCTTCCCCTCCGCGACCGGCGTGGTCTTCGACCTCTCCGACGAGGGCGGCCAGATGCTGGACGAGGTCTACCACGGCGGGTGGTTCAACGAGCACCGCCGGATCGAGGGCATCAAGGCCCATGCCGCGCTCGGCGGTCGGCTGGTTCACGGCTGCCAGTCCAAGCCCGACCAGACCGGCGGCGTCGTCGCCCCCTACGGCGCCTCGATGGCCACCTTCGGCAAGGAGCTCGCCGAGATGAAGGCCGAGTGGATCGAGCAGGTCAACTCCTACCGGGTGACCGCCGCCTGATCCCAGCGTTGATCCACGGCCCGGGGTGGCAAGCGCGCTGTCGCCCCGGGCCTGGCCCCCTGACCCACCCCCGAACGAACGGAACCGCCCCCGTGGACAGCAAGCTCACCGCCGCCATCCTCGCCGACATCTGCGCCCGCACCGGCCAGCCGCTCCCCACTCGTGAGGAGATGCGGGTGTGGGACATGTCGGGTGTCGTGCGCTTGCGCTTCCCCCCGAACATGCGCACCGCGATCTACAAGTACGCCGTCGAACCGTTCGCCAACGAGGACGAGATCCTTCGAGCCGCCGACCGGTCCGGCATCCCCGTGCCGAAGGTCATCGGCTCCATCGTCCGAGACGGCACCCTCGGCATGGTCATCGAGGACCTGGGCGAAGAGGTCCGCGAGGCACAGGACGCTGACGGCATCCTGGCCGCTGTCGCCCTGCACCAGGCACCTGCCGCCCCGTCGCTCCGAGAGATGGACGAGGACGCGCTTGCCGCCCTGCCCGAGCTCGCGCTCGGCCACCTGCGCCGCCTTCGTGATGCCGGCCGCTGGGACGATGAGACTGCCGAGCTGGCGTTTGCGCTCGACAGCCTTGCCGCCTCGGCGGAGAAGCGGGCGACTGGTGCTGAGCTGGGCCCGTACGGGTGGGTGCACTCCGAGTTCCACCCGACCAGCCTTCACATCGGCGAGGAGGGATGGCGCCTGCTCGACTTCGCCCGCGCGTTCACCGGTCCCGGCCTACTTGACCTTGCGTCCTGGCACGGCACCACCGGCGACCCGGACCCGGAGAGGTTGCGCGCCTTCATCGAGGCGTACGTGAACGCTGGTGGTGACAAGGACGCGCTTGCCGAACGTGGCGGCCTTCCCGCCGAACGGTGGGCGTTGGGCTGGCATCGGGTGTGGGCGAGTGAGTGGTTCATGGAGCAGGCGCTTCGCTGGATCAACAACCCCGAGGATGACCCGGTCTACATCAAGGTCGTCCACAAGCACCTCCTCGCGGCCGTCAGGCTGCTGGAGGCGTGACGTGGACGCTTGGGACGCTCACGCTGCCCAGCGCCTGGCAGACGGCCCGCTACGCCCCCTCGAACCGCCCGCTCGGATGGAGTGGACGCAGCGCCCTGGCATCGGCCCCGGCGCCGAGACCCTCGGCGAGGACCTGGCAGGACGGCGGGTCGTGGAACTGGGCTGCGGACCCGGCCACAACGCCGCGCACCTGACCAGCCTCGGCGCGAAGGTCACCGGAGTGGACCGCTCGGAGGGACAGATCCAACGAGCGCTCGCCCACTACGGGCACCACGGGACCGAGTTCGTCCACTCCCGGGCGCTGGGCTACCTCACTCGTGAGAGTGAGCGGCTGGACGCGATCGTCTCGGTCTTCGGAGCGATCGGCCTGGATGAGCCATCCAAGCTGCTCAGTGCCTGCTCCCGGCGGCTGAGCCGAAGAGGCGTGCTTGCCTTCTCCGTTCCGCACCCGCAGCGAACCGGCACGATCCCCGTCAGTCCTCGCACCCCTGACCGGATGACTCTGCCGGACGGCACTACCGCCCTGGTGGACCGATGGGACATCGACCCCGCTGCATGGGTGCGAGCGATCAACCGCGCCGGGTTGCTGATCACGGGCGTGCAAAACCTGTTCGCCCCGGCTGACTCTCGCTGGCCGACCACCCTTCTGATCACCGCACGGAAGCCCTGACCCCCGACCGAACCCGGGAGGCACCGATGCACCACGCCCCGTTCCTGCTGTTGGACATAGACGGCGTCTTCATCCCGTTCCCCGGACCGGACGGCGCCACCCCGGCCACCCACCCCCGCCACACGGTGAGCACTGACGACGTGGACAAGCCGTTCGATGTCTGGCTCAACCCGGACCACGGCAAGCTCATCACCGACGCGATCGGCACCGGACTGGTCCGGCCCGTGTGGTGCACGAGCTGGCGGCACGATGCCCGCCGCATCATCGCCCCGCTCATGGGCGTGCCGGACTTCGAGCACATCGAGCTGCCCAACCTGCCGATCAAGACCAGTCACCCCGACGGCTACCTGTGGAAGCGCAACCACGTCGCCGACTGGCTCGCCACCGCTCCCGCTGTGTGGATCGACGACGACTTCACTCACCTCGACCACCAGTGGGCGGCAGACCGTACCGCGTTCGGTAACCCCACCCTGCTCATCCAGCCTGACCCGCACGAGGGCATACAGCCCGAGCACATCGCGTCCGCTCTGGAGTGGGCTGCCGACCACGTGACCGTGAAGGAGGCGGCTTGATGTCGGCTCGACATGCGGCACCACCGGACCATGACCGACTCGGCACGGTGCTCGCCGCAACCTGGGCCCTGCTTCACCTGCTCGCCCTCGGCGCGCTCGGCAGTCTGGCGATGCATGAGCGTCCGGCTTTCGCCGACCGTATGGCGACTCGCGCGGATTCCGTTCCGGACTCGGAGCCTGCATCCGCCTGACCCGCCGCGCTCCGGGCCGTTCACGCCCTGCGCTGCGCCCTCTGTGCTGGCCTCTCTCGCCCCTGGTGGGGTCGGCCGGCTGCGGGGTGGTCGGTCCTCTCAGGTGGGCGCACAGGCCCGTGCATGACAGCGGCCCCCGACGTGATGCCGGGGGCCTGCCTGTGTCCATGTGCGCCTGTCTCAGGCGCTCTCACCGATGTGCCGGTACAAGGTGGCCCGGGAGATCCCCAGTGCCTTGGCGATGGCGGTGACGCTCTCTCCCTTGGCATGCCGGGCGCGGGCTATGGCTAGCTTGTCGTCGTCCACGACGGAGGGGCGTCCACCGTGGTTGCCCTTGCGGGCCGCAGTGTCCAGCCCCTCCAACGTCTTCTCCCGGATGCCTTCCCGCTCCACCTCGGCGGCCACGGCCAGGACGGCGAACACGATGGCTCCCGCCCCGTTCGGGTCGTACACACCCTGCAAGGGACCGGAGAGGAGTTCCAGTTGGATGCCGTCCGCTTGCAGGGTGGAGGACAACGTCATGAGCTCTGCCGCATTGCGGGCAAGGCGCTTCATCTCAACCACCGTGAGGATCACCGGTTGGTTCGGGGCGGCTTCCTTGATCTCCCGTGCCAGGGCCAACGCCTTCTCCAGTTCCGGCCGCTCCTTCACACGGGTACTGATCTTCTCCGAGAAGACCCGGGTGCAGTCGGCACGGGCAAGCATGTCCAACTGGCTCTGGAGTTCCTGCCCGACCGTGCTGCACCTGGCATAGCCCAGTCGTATCGCTGCGCCCGGCACAGCTTCGGACACCACGGGCACGGGCTCACCCTGCACCCACCGCTTACCGGGGTTGCGGTCGGCCGGAGTCTTCACGGTGAGTTCCGCCTTCAGAGACGGCACGAGGGCGAAGCGCCCTGTGTGGTAGTTCGCTGCCACCTTGCCCGCACCCGTACGGCAGGGGCTACCGGCGGGGGCTTCGCACTTTGGGCAGGGGTGACGCTCGACCTGATCGGCCGGGGTGTTCGTGATCATGACCGAGACTGTCTCATAAACGTGTCTCGAAAGCTAGTCGTGAGACGGATCTTTTGAGACGGGTTTCGAGACGCGAGAGTGAGGGCGAAACGGACATGGCCCCGAGTCCGGCGGATCGTCTCACTATCGAAGGTTATTGAGACGCCCTGTCGTGATCACTCTCCGCGTTGCCCGTGGTCCTGGTGCTCATGCTTGACACCTTCGACAGTGGGGCGCTGGTGCGCCCTGCCTTGGGCTTGCCCTCTGCCCTGACTGCCTGTCCTGTCGTGAGGCTGTGCGCCTGTCTCCCTGCCCGTCGCTTCGCTCTCGTCCCTTGCGGAGTCGTGCGGCCTGTCGGCCGCTCACAGAGACGCACAGCCGTTCGCCTGTCATGTGGCGCGGGCAAGCCTGCCAACGGAAGGGAAGGCAGAGTCTCACGCCTGCCCGAAGGCGACGGCGAGGCGGACAGCCGAGACGTACGAGCCGAGGTGAAGGGGGTGGGGTATGACCCCTAGAGCGGAAAGTCGAGGACCGGCATGTCTTAGCAGCTCAGATCCTGCCACGGTTCCAGACCTCGTCAGGGCAGCGGCGAGGTAAGGCAGCGGCGAAGAAGTAGCAGGTGGAAGCGCTGCCCAGGCGTGAGGCGACGGCGAAGGACTGCACAAGAATGAGGGCTTTCGAGTCTTGCCGTAAGGGTCTTCGCTCTGGTGGCGGCTCCGCCGCCCACTCCTCGTAGCCCCTTGCTCCTTACCTCTTCGCCGCTGCCCGTACTTACGTAGATACGTGAGTCGTCTTCCCTCAAGCGCGGCCCCCGAAGGGGCCGCTCACTTCTGCTCACCTCTTCGCCGGTGCCTCACGTACGAACGTAGGTACGTAAGTGGCTTCGCTCCTTCGTCGGCCCCTTCGGGGGGCCGACGCTTGGGCTGGCTGGCTTCGGGCTTCCAGTTCTCCAGTGGTCTGCGTGCTGTTCGGCCGAAGGCCGACAGTGTCAGAGGACTGACGTACTTACGTAAGTAGAAGGAGGAGCGAGGCTTGCCGAGCGGAGCGAGGTAGTGGTGGTGGTTCTTTCTCTATAAGGGGGCAGGACCACCACCACCAACATTCAGACGGCCCGAAGCGGCTGGACGGCCCAGCGGCCTTCCTCGTGGGTCACGGCCTTCGTGAGCGCCTTGCGTACGTGATCGACACTCTTCCCGAGTTCCGGCGCGTAGCGCTTGGCCAGGCCGTTGTGCGTCGTCTCCTCCGGCTGCTCCCGGATGATCCGGTCGGTGAGGCTGGTCTTCCAGTCCTCTGCCTTGGTGGGGCTGACGGGCTTCAATCCCGTGCTCTCCCGCTCCCACACCGGAACCTCGCTGCCCGCGTTGGCGCGGCGCACGCTGACCCGCAAGTCTAGATCTTCCTTGGCCCGGTTGATGGCTGTCTGGATGCGGAGCCCGTGCCTCGCGGACTTGCGCAGGGCGATCACTCCGCGAGCCCCACTGGCCATGGCTCGCCCCCCGATCGGAGCGGACGCGGTGGTCGTTCCTTCGCCGGCCTTGGCGGTGTGGGTGATGACCAGCACGGGAATGCCTGCCCGGCTGATGGGCTTGAGGTCGTCGATGATGCGTTGGGCAGTCACGCCTTTGCTGATGTCCTCACCCGATGCGAGAGAACCGAGGGCGTTGTCCAGGACGAACAGGTCAGCGTCGATGGACAGGAGGTCTTCGAGGACTCCGTCCCAGTAGCCGGGCTCTCCGGTGTGCTCCACCGGGAAGATGGTCACCGCGTCATTGGGCACGGTGTCGAGTAGGCGTTCCTTCAGTTCCTCTTCCGCCCCGTCGTCGGTGAGGCCGAACACGACGTGTTGCACGGTGCGGTGTACGGGCAGGCCGAGGAACTCCGGCTCGCCGTTGACGAGTGCGCTGGTCATGCCAGCGGACAGCAAGGTCTTGCCCGCCTTCGGTTCTCCGGCGAGAACCGTGATGCGGCTGGTGAGTAGATCGCCGATGAGGAACGACTCCTCGTACGAGACACGGTCGATCTGGTGGAGCTTGCGCCCCTTGTCCTTGATGGCTCCCAAGAGGGTGTTGCCCTCCTTCCTGCTTCCTGTGCGGCGCAGCGTGCGCCGATGACCCCCGCCGGATGGCGGGCACATGTGCCTCCCTTCTGTCTGTGGGGTTGGTCAGGATGAGCAGGACGGTTCAGACGGAAGTCTCGGTGGTGCCGCAGGCGTGAACCTGGCCGTCGATGAGGGGTGACGCGCACGCCTCACAGGTCCAGATGATTTCGCTCGTGATGATCAAGGGGGCGACCTCCTGGCGTGGCCAAGGGCAGCGCGTAGCTACGCCTCGGCGAGTGATTGGAAGTCGCGCGTACCGTTCGCGCTCGGGGTGCTCCTGCCTCCCCTGCCAGCCCTCTGGATGGCGGCCCCTAGCTAAGTGGCCAGCTTCACCGACCGCCGCACGGTCGGGAGCTACGGTGTCCGTTCTCGACGGAGCGGGAGGGATCTTCCTACATGGCAGGCCGCTCGGTCGTCAAGCTGGCCGGCCGAGCCCCTGCCCTTCGCGTCGCGGTAGGCGAGCCAGGGCAGGGGCCGTCACTTCGTCAGAGCTTGGCGGCGAAGTCGTCAGCCTTGATGACGAGACGCTCGCGCACGTCGCGGGGGATCTTCAACCGCAGGTGCACGGACGGAGCGCGCACTCCCTCCACCTTGGTCCGGGTCACCTCGCATGTGATGCCAACGCGGCGCAGATCCTCGGCCATGGCTTCCATGCCTCCCTCCTTCCACGTGTCGCGGAACGTCTTGCCGTTGTGGACGAGGGTCCACCGGTCCTGTGTGGTCTCGGGGTCGATGGCGTTCAGTTCGTCCGTGAGCTTGTCGAGCGTCTTCTCCGCCTGCTCCCGAGTGAACCGCGTCTTCGTGTAGCGGCCTCCCGGTTCGAGCTCGGTCATGTAGTAGGCGATGGCCTCTTCGAGCCGCTTCACTTCGGCGCGAGCCTCCGCCCCTCGTGCGTACTCCCGGACCTGTACGGGGAAGTCCCCGAGGACTTGCAGCACATCGTCCACAAGTACGTCGTACACGCCCTGCGGATCGGGGGCACCGAGCCCTCCGCTCTTGCAGTTGCCGCACCGCAGGTAGGCGTAATCTCGCCCGTTCGTCGTCGTCTTCTGCACGGTCATGTTGGTGGTGCAGTCGACGCAGATCAGCACGCCGAGGAACTGGGTAGCTCCGCCCGTCTGCCGGGCAGGCTGGTTCTTGCTTCGGCGGTCGAGTGCCGCTTGAAGGGTCTCGAACTCCTCCTCGGTGAAGATCGGGGGAGCGACCCGTATTGGCTGTCCGTCGTTGCCGAGGACGATTCTGCTCCGCCGCTTCCCGCCCTGCTTGTTCTCTTCGACCCGGTATCCCTTGAGCGCCGGGTTCCGAAGTCGCCGGAGCAGAGTCGACGGGGTGAGCCCGGCGGACATGAGCCCGGAGCGGACGATGCACAGAACCATGCGTCGGGCGGACACTCCTCGCAGCGCCATGCGGCGAGCCCAGTGCAGCGCCTTGTGTGCGTCGGGCGCGATGGCAAGGGCAGGCTTTCCGTTGATCCTCGTCGTGACGTAGCCGTACGCAGGCTTCCCGACAAGCCAAGCGTCCTGAGTCCGCGTGTAGTCCCACAGCGACGTGACGCGGGTGGACGTGTTCGCCGCCTCGATCTCGGCGATACCGCCGATGAGGGTGACCATGATCCGGCCGACAGTCGTACCGAGGTCGATCGCGTCGTTCTTCGATACGAGGTTCTTCCCGTACCGCTCACACCACTCGATCATGGTGGACAGGTCCGTCATGCGACGGATGAACCGGTCGAGCTTCCAGAACAGCAGGGCATCGAACTCGGGGGCTCGGTTGTTGAGCCACTCGCCGAGTGCCTTCCGCTTCCACGGCGGAACCTTCGTCGCCGACACGTTGAGATCCGAGGCGACACCGACGACGCGGTATCCCTTCTCCCTGGCGAGTAGGCGGAGGTCGAGCTCCTGCCGCACCGGCGACGTAGTGTCGTCCGTAAGTACAGACAGGCGGATGGAGAGCAGGGCTCGGGGAGCGTCCTCGGGGAGCAGCGCCTCCGCCCTCTTCAGGTCCTCCAGTAGGGCCAGGTCTGCGGCGGACCACTCGGTCTCTATGTCGTACGTCTTCACAGGGGCGGACACTACCCGATGGATTTGGACCCGTTTCCTTCTGGCCGCAGATGGACACGCACATCCAGATCGGGCCGACGGGCAAGAAGCTGCTGCCCTTGACGGTCAAGAACGCCGCGCCTGCCCCCAGCGGCAGCGGGGTCTGAGGCCGGCACCTGGAGTCAAGTCAGCCGGGATCTGGAGTCAAGTCAATGGAGCCCCCTTCCGATCGGGAGGGGGCTCCATACTGCCCGGGGGTGTCCATAAGTGGGCGTTTTGTCAAGTAGGTGCCTATCCTGGGAGGGATCCGCTATTGAAGTGCGCACATCGAGGATCACACTCCTGAACTCTCCAATCCGGCTTCGGGTGGTGGAAAGGAGGTGTGACGGGATGCGTACTTACGAGCGTCCGACGCTGAGTGCGGCCGGTTCTTTCCGCAGGACTGGTCTGGGCACGAACAGAGGGCCTGAGAGGGTCATTCCCTTGAGGTTCAGCCTGTGAAGCGCTCCCGGGTGGCGTGGATTGTGGCATACGCAACCCCGCCGCCCCTCCTCATGCCCTCCCGTCTTCGACCACTCCGAGGCGAGCGTCCTGGAGAGACACCGATATGGGCACTTTTCCTGATGGCGGCGACGTTCCGTGCTGGTTCGTCGTTCTCCCGGACTGTGCTTCGGCGGCGCCGGTCGGCGCCGCGCTGCGTGGCCGGGCGGTGCAGGAGGTCAGCCATCCGTCCGGACGGCCCTGGTTGCTCGGCAGCTGGTCGCCCCACGCCCTGGTGGTCGGTGAGGCAGGCCGGGTGAAGATCGCGGTCATCGGTGAACACGACGTCACCGCCGACCGGCTCAGTGCGGCGGCCGGACGCACGGAAACGGTCGCTGACCTCGACCGATTCGCAGCCTCCCTGGTGGGGAGCTTTCATCTCGTCGCTTCCGTCGCCGGCTGTGTGCGCGTCCAGGGAAACGTCACCGGCCTTCGGCGGGTGTTCCACGCCAGGATCGGTGACGCCACGGTGGCCGCCGACCGGGCCGACGTGCCGGCCGACCTGCTCGACGCCGCGGTCGACGAGCAGCTGCTGGCGGTCCATCTGCTCAATCCGTCGGTACCGCACCCGCTCGCAGGCCGGCCGGTGTGGCGCGGTGTGGGCGCCCTGCCGACCGACCATTACCTGGTGCTCGACAGCAACGGCCGACGACGGTCCGTCAGGTGGTGGACACCGCCCGAGCCGGTGCTTCCGATGGCCGAAGGCGCGGCGGCGCTGCGGGAGGCGCTGTCCGCCGCGGTCGAGGCTCGAGTTCGGGGCCGAGGCCTGGTGAGCTGTGATCTCGGCGGGTTGGATTCCACCTCGGTGTGCTCTCTGGCCGCCCACGACGGGGTGAAGGTCATCGCCTACACCGCCGACGGCCGCGACCCCATGGGCGACGACGTGACGTGGGCCCGCCGCACCGTTGCCGGACTGGGCGAGGTGGAACACCACATCATCGCCGGGGACCGGTCGCCGATGGTGTACGAGGGTCTGCGAGACGTGGACGACCGCTTCGACGAACCGTGCCCGGCCGTCGTCGATCGCAGCCGGTGGATGGTCATCCCGCGGTCGGCCGCGGCGCGCGGCTCACCGCTGCATCTGACCGGCTTCGGCGGGGACGAACTGCTCGCCGGCTCACCCGCGCACCTGCACGCGCTGGTGCGTACGCGCCCCAGGATCGCGTTGCGGCGCGTGCGTGGTTTCGCCGCCCAGCGCCCGTGGCCGTATCGGGAAACGTTCCGGCAGCTGTGGGACAACAGCCCCTACCGGGAGTGGCTGGCCAGGGTCGGCGACCGGCTCACTGCCGTGCCGCCACCCTTGGAGGCACCCACTCTGGACTGGGGGACGCCGCCGCGGCTGCCCCCGTGGGCGACGCCGGCGGCGGTCGATGCCGTGCGCGAGCTGGTTCTCACCGCGGCCCGGACCGCCGAACCACTGGCCGAGCGACGCGGACAGCATGTCGAGCTGCACGCGATGCGGATCACGTCCGGGCTGGTCCGGCAGCTGGGTCAGATGGCCGCTCGTACCGGGCTCACCGTCACCGCCCCCTACTACGACGACCGCGTGATCGAAGCGGGCCTGGCGGTGCGGCCGGAGGACCGAATCACCCCTTGGTCGTACAAGCCGCTCATCGTCGAGGCGATGCGCGGCATCGTTCCCGACGAGAGCCTGACCCGCCGTACGAAGGACGAGGGCTCCCATGAGGTGGAGGTGGGGCTGCGCGAGAACCGTGCCGAGTTGCTGGCCCTGTGCGAGGACTCCCGGATGGCTCGGCTGGGCCTGATCGACGCGGACGTGCTGCGCGAGGTCTGCGGGCGACCGCTGCCCGCGGCCCTGCCCTTCGACGCGCTGTTCCAGACCGTGGGCTGCGAGGTGTGGCTACGGGTGTCGGCGAGCGCCACCGCTCCGGGCTGAGGGGACGGTCCGCTCCGGGCCGAAGGAGACGGTCACTGAAGGCGACGGTCACCGAAGGAGACGTTCATGACGCTGAAGCTGCGTGACGGCGTGTTCACGGCCGAGACCGAGTACGGGGTCGCGGTGCTCGACGAGGACCGCGACCAGTACTGGACGCTCAATCCCAGCGCGGCCATCGCCCTGCGGACGCTGTTGGACGGCGGCACCGAAGCCGATGCCGCGCGGACGCTCACCGAGGAGTACGCGGTGGACATCGACACCGCGCACCGGGATGTCCGGGAGTTGGTCGGCGAACTGTGCTCGGCGGGCCTGGCCGAAGAGAGCACCCAGGGCCCGTCGGTACGGCGGGGTCGGCGTGGCCGACGCGCCTGGTGGCCGGAGAAGAAGACACCATGACCACGCCGGAGGCCATTTACCACCACCCCCGCTCGGTGCCCCTGCGGCGCCGGATCCCGGTCCGGTTGGTGGTGGGCGCCGCGCGGCTGCTGGCCACCCAGCGCCCCCGGCGGATCCGGGCCGTGCTGGAGTGGCTGCGCCGGGGCGCCCGTCCGGCCACCGTCGAGCAGGCCCAGGCCGCCCGGGACACCGTGGTCGCGATCAGCCTGGCGTGCGGGGGACGGGAAGGGTGCCTGCCCCGGTCACTGGCCACGACGCTGCTGTGCCGCCTGCACGGTCAGTGGCCCACTTGGTGCGTGGGCGCGCGGAACCTGCCGCCCTTCGGCGCGCACGCCTGGGTGGAGGCGGACGGAGTTGCGGTCGGTGAGGACTACCCGCCCGGCTACTTCCGGACCCTCCTCACCGTCGAGTCCTTGAGTCATGAAGCCGAAAGCGGCAGCTGAGCGGAGCCGGAGCGGCCCGCGCGCTGCCCTGCGCCTGCTGCGTGGTCACCGCCGGTGGATGGGCCTCGCGGTGCTGTTGACGCTGGGCGCCTCGGCGCTGAGCCTGGCCCAGCCACTGCTGGTCAAGAGGGTGATCGAAGCGACCGGGTCCGGCGGTGCGACCGTGCTCGCCCTGGTGCTGCTCGCCGTGGTCTTCCTCGCCCAGGCACTGGTTCAGGGGCTCGCCCAGTACGTCCTGGTGCGCACGGGCGAAGGCGTCGTGCTGGGGATCCGGCTCGGCCTGATCGGGCATGTTCTGCGGCTGCCGATACCCGTGTACGACCGCCACCGCACGGGCGATCTGATCTCGCGCGTCGGCACCGACAGCACCACGCTGAGGCTGCTCATCGCCGAGGGCTTCACCGCCGCGGTGACGGGCGCCCTCGGGCTGATCGGCGTCGTGGCGCTGATGATCTGGCTCGACTGGCTGATGTTCCTCGTCGTGCTGGCCATGGTGGCGGTCACCACCGTGATCGTCGCCTCGGTGCTGCGCGGCATCGAGGTGGCGTCGCTGTCCACCCAGCGGGCGACGGGTGCGATGACCGCTGATCTGGAGCGCGCGCTCGGGGCCATCCGCACCGTCCGGGCCAGCCGTGCCGAACAGCGCGAGTTCGACCGGATCGCCGGCGGCGCCCGATCGGCCTACGAGGGAAGCGTGCGGATGGCGAAACTGGACGCCGTGGTGGCACCGGCGATCCAGCTGGCCGTCAAGGGGTCGTTCATCGTCGTGCTGCTCATCGGCGGCGTGCGGGTCGCCGACCGGCAGGGATCGATCGCCGATCTCGCCGCCTTCCTGCTGTACATGGTCTATCTGGTCGAGCCGATCGGCATGCTGTTCCAGTCCTTCAGCACCATGGAGCAGGGCATGGGCGCCTACCACCGGGTCACGGAGGTGCTGGCACTGCCCACGGAGCAGGACGCCGAGTCCGGCCCGGCGGCCGCGGCGTCGCCGCGTGCGGACGGCAGTCGTCGGCGGTCTCGAGCGCCCGTGCTGGAGTTCCAGGACGTGTGGTTCGGCTACTCACCGCGGCGCCCCGTCCTGCGCGGCGTCACCTTCCAGGTACCGGAGCACGCCCATGTCGCCCTGATCGGCAACTCGGGGGTGGGGAAATCCACCGTGTTCGCCCTGATCGAGCGGTTCTACGACCCCGATCGCGGCCGGATCCTCTTCGACGGCCGTGACATACGGACGGTCGGCCGCGCCGACCACCGGGCCCGGGTCGGCCTGGTGGAGCAGCACGCCCCGGTGCTGTACGGAACGCTGCGGGAGAACCTGATGTACGCCGCCCCGGACGCCGGACAGGACGAGCTGGACCGGGTGGTCGAGCTGGCGCACCTCACGGACCTGGTCGACCGTCTCCCGCGGCGGCTGGACACCGACGCCGGGGAGCACGGCATGGCGCTCTCCGGTGGCGAGCGTCAGCGGATCGCGATCGCCCGTGCCCTGCTGACCCGGCCGCGTCTGCTGCTGCTGGACGAGCCGACGGCCCATCTGGACGCCGTCAACGAGGCGGCGCTGCGCAGGTCCATCCGGGAGACCGCGCAGGAGTGCGCGCTGCTGGTGATCGCCCACCGCATGTCGACCATCCGCGCCGCCGACCTGATCGTCGTGCTCGACGCGGGCCGTGTCGTCGCCGCGGGCACCCACGAGGAACTGCTGGCCGGCAGCGAGCAGTACCAACTGCTGACACGCGCCCAGGAGACGAAGGACGTGCTCTCCGGTTAGCTCCTTTCCCGCAACTGCATCCACCAGGGCCGTTGCCGCGTCTACCACGACATGGATCTCGAAAAACCGCCTCCGCCGCGCCAGGAACCCGAAGGGTGCTTGGTCGTCGCTGTTCGCCTGCCGGTGCGGATCGTCGTGCTCGTGCTGGTCGTGCCGGTGCGGATGGTGTGGGACGCGCTCGTCGTCGCCGGGCGGTTCCTGAACGACACGGTGTTGCGGCCGTTGGGCCGGGCGCTGCTGTGGCTGGGGCGGGCGGTGTTCGTCTGGCCGTTCGTGGGGCTGTGGCGGTATGTGGTCGTACCCGTCGCGAAGGGGTTCGCCTGGCTGGGGAACGTGCTCGTCGTCGTGCCCGCGGTATGGCTCTACCGGTATGTGCTGACACCACTGGGGCACGCGTGCGCGTGGGTGGGCCGGGGCGTCTGGCACGCGTGCGCCTGGGTGGCGCGCGGGATCGGGGCCGGGCTGGCGTGGATCTACGCGCGCGTGCTCACGCCCGTGGGGCACGCGGTGATGTGGGCCCTCAAGGGACTCGGTGCGGTGCTCGCCGCGATCGGACTCGGTGTGTTCGGCGCGCTGGCGTGGCTGGTGCGGTATCTCCTCGTCGTTCCCGCCCTGTGGGTGTACGAGTGGATCCTCACGCCGGTCGGGCGGGCGATCGCCTGGTGCGCGAGGGGCCTCGTGTGGATCGTGAGCACGGTCGTCACCGGGATCGGGATGGCCCTGTACTGGATCGCCCGCGTGCTGTTCGTGCTGCCGGCGCTGGGCCTTTACCGGTGGGTCCTCACTCCCGTCGGCCGGGTGCTCGCCGTCATCGGCAGGGAGACATGGGACGCGCTCGGGCACGCCTGGCGGGTCGCCGGACGGATCTCGCTGGCGGTCGGCCGGTTCCTCGCGACCCTCCTGCGGTGGACCTTCGTCGAGCCGGTGCGCTGGGTCTACCGGACCGTGCTCACGCCGATCGGGCACGTGGTCCGCGACGCCGTGCTGCGGCCCGTCGCCGAGGCCGCCCGCAGCGTGGGGCGGGCCACCCGGCAGGCCCTCGCAGCGGCCCGCGAGTCCGTACGGCAGGCGCGCGCCGACTTCCGGCGAATGCTCTTCGGGGAGCCCCGGGAACGGGAGGCGGTCGCCCGGCGGGAACCTCAGGGCCGTGAGACACGTACTCTTGGTAGCAGTACGACCGCTCTCACGAAGGACTGAACGACACTGGGCAAGCGACAGCCCGAAGGCCCGCCGCCCGCACCCGCGGTGCAGCGCATCCGACTGCGCTACACCAAGCGCGGCCGCCTCCGGTTCACCAGCCACCGTGACTTCCAGCGCGCCTTCGAGCGTGCGCTGCGCCGTGCCGAGGTGCCGATGGCGTACTCGGCGGGGTTCACGCCGCATCCGAAGGTGTCGTATGCCAATGCCGCACCCACCGGCACGGGCAGTGAGGCGGAGTACCTGGAGATCGCGCTCACCGAGGCGCGTGATCCGGAGCAGTTGAGAGTGCTCCTCGACGAGTCGCTGCCCGCCGGGCTCGACGTCATCGAGGCGGTCGAGGCCCGGACCTCCGGGCTCGCCGACCGGCTCACGGCGTCGGTCTGGGAGCTGCGGCTCGACGGCGTGGACCCGGCCGACGCCGGGCGCGCGGTCGCCGCCTTCGACGCCGCCGACGCCGTCGAGGTCCAGCGCATGACCAAGAACGGCGTGCGCACCTTCGACGCCCGTCCGGCGGTTGTCCACCTGGAAAGCCTGGACGGCAGCGACGGAACAGAAACGCACACTTCGCGGGCTGATAGGCCGACCGACCAGCCCTGTGCGATACTGCGGCTGGTTGTTCGGCACGTGACGCCTGCCGTACGACCCGACGACGTCCTGTCCGGTCTCCGCGCCGTGGCCGACCTGGCGCCGCCGGTCCCCGCAGCGGTGACCAGGCTGGCGCAGGGGCTGTTCGATGAAGAGACCGGCACGGTGACCGACCCGCTCGCGCCCGACCGCGAGGCAGCGACGGCCGCAACCGAGGCCGAGACCGCTGCCGCCGCGACGGCGCCGGCGTAAGGAAGGTTCCGTAGGGACGCACGTCGAAGCGCCGCCCTCGTACTCGGGAGCCACCTGGGTCGGGCAGCGCACCGACCAGAAGACTTTCGCCAGGCCGTACGCATGAGGCGTACGGAACCGGCGAGACAGGACACAGAGAGCTCCCGTGCGGCGCCCGCGCCCCGGACGGCGGCAGTCGCGCAGCGCGCGAGCCGCGGACGTCACCGGCACATCGCCGGACCATGCGCGGCGCCCGGGAGCCTGACGGGAGAAACGCCCGCATGCTCGAGCCGACCGAACCCAACGAGGGTTCCGAACTGAACACCCCCAGCGACACGCTGCCGCCGCGCCGGCGGCGCCGCGCCGCGTCCCGCCCGGCGGGCCCGCCCACGGCTGCCGCCGAGGCGCAGCCCGCAGAGGTGGTCGAGCCGGCCATACCGGTCGCCGAAGCCGCCGATGTCGCGGCGGTGACCGAAGATGCCGAGAAGGCCGAGGAGAGTGTCGAGGCCGTTGAGGCCGAGGTGACTCCTGAGGCGGCGGAAGCCGAAGAGACCGAAGCAGCCGAAGAGGCTGCCGAGACGGCGGCTGCCCAAGAGGCCGCGCCCGCCGGTCGTACGCGTCGGCGTGCCGTTCGCCGGGCGTCCGCGCCCGCGGGTGCTCCGGCCGCCGCCGAGGCCGCCGAGACCGTGGTGCCCGCCGCTGCCGCCGCGCCTGTCGCCGAAGTGGCCGCCAACGCGGCGACCGCGGCTGAGAGCGCGGAGGTCACCGAGGAGGCGGCGCCGCCTCGTACGCGTCGGCGTGCCGTTCGTCGGGCGTCCGCGCCCGCGGGTGCTCCGGCCGCCGCCGAGGCCGCCGAGACCGTGGTCTCCGGGCCCGCTGCTGCCGGGGCCGATGAGGAGACCGAGAGCCCTGCCGCCGCCGAGGCACCTGCCGCTTCCGCCGAGACCGCCGAGGAGGCGGCGCCGCGCCGTACGCGTCGGCGTGCGGTGCGCCGGGCGTCCGCGCCCGCCGACGCTCCGGCCGCCGCCGAGGCGGCCGAGGTTCCCGCCGGCACCGACGTTCCCGCCGAGGCTGCCGCCCCGGTCGCGTCCGCAGAGCCGAGCGAGGCCGCGGAGGTCCCCGAAGCCGCCGAAGCCGCCCCGCGCCGTACGCGTCGCCGCGCCACGCGGCGTGTGTCCGCGCCCGCCGAGGCCGCCGGAGCCGAGGCTCCCGCCGAGACGCCGGTGACCGCGGAGACCCCCGTGACCCCGGGCATCGAGGCGGAGACCGCCGCGGTGACCGGTGTGGGCGCGCCCGCCGAGGCGCCCGCCGACGAAGCCGGCACCCCCGCCACCGCCGAGACCGGTGAGGAAGCCGGCCCGCGCCGTCGCCGTCGGGTAGTGCGCCGGGCCGCCACCGGGTTCGCCGAGCCCGCTCAGACCTCCGCCGCCGAGGCGGCCGAGGCGCCGCGTCCGGCCCGTCCCGCGGTGGCCGTCTTCCAGGCGCCCGTGTTCACCGAGCCGCAGTTCCAGACGCCCCAGCGGGCCGCCGCCGAGGCGGCCGCGGAGGCGGAGGCCGAGACGGAGGCCGCGGACGTCGAGGAGTTCCAGGAGGAGCAGCCCGGCACGTCGCGGCGCCGTCGCCGGCGCCGGGGCGCCGCGTACGGCGAGGAGGCCGAGGCCCAGGCTGTCGAGGTCGCCGCCGAGGACGAGACCGAGGAGGCCGACGAGGCCGCCGAGGACGTCGTCGAGGGCGAGGAGGCCGAGGAGACCGGGTCGCGCAGGCGTCGTCGGCGTGGTGGCCGGCGCCGCCGTCGCGGTGAGGCCGCGGAGGCCGAGGCCGAGGGCGGCGACGTGGAGGCCGAGGACCTCGCCGCCGCGCAGGCCGCGCAGGACGCCGAGGACACCGCCGAGCAGGAGGAAGAGGACGCCGAGGACGCCCGTGGCGAAGAGGGCGCCGGCTCCAGCACCAGCAGCAGGCGCCGTCGTCGCCGTCGTCGCCGCGCCGGTGACGCCACCGTCGACACCGAGCCCGGCGAGGGCGACCCCGAGCGCACCGTCGTCAAGGTCCGCGAGCCCCGCCCGAAGGCCGAGCCGTCCGACGAGGTGCAGTCCATCAAGGGCTCCACTCGCCTGGAGGCCAAGAAGCAGCGCCGCCGGGAAGGCCGTGAGCAGGGCCGCCGTCGCGTCCCGATCATCACCGAGGCCGAGTTCCTGGCCCGCCGTGAGGCCGTCGAGCGCGTGATGGTCGTCCGGCAGCACGGCGACCGCACGCAGATCGGCGTCCTCGAGGACAACGTGCTCGTCGAGCACTACGTCAACAAGGAGCAGGCGACCTCGTACGTCGGCAACGTCTACCTGGGCAAGGTCCAGAACGTGCTGCCGTCCATGGAGGCCGCGTTCATCGACATCGGCAAGGGCCGCAACGCCGTCCTGTACGCCGGTGAGGTCAACTTCGAGGCGCTGGGCATGGCCAACGGCCCGCGCCGGATCGAGTCCGCCCTCAAGTCCGGGCAGTCGGTCCTGGTCCAGGTCACCAAGGACCCGATCGGGCACAAGGGCGCGCGTCTGACGAGCCAGGTCTCCCTGCCGGGCCGCTACCTCGTGTACGTCCCCGAGGGCTCCATGACCGGCATCAGCCGCAAGCTGCCCGACACCGAGCGGGCCCGGCTGAAGACCATCCTCAAGAAGATCGTCCCCGAGGACGCGGGCGTCATCGTGCGCACCGCCGCCGAGGGCGCGAGCGAGGACGAGCTGCGCCGGGACGTCGAGCGACTGCAGGCGCAGTGGGAGGACATCCAGAAGAAGGCCAAGAACGGCAACGCTCCGACGCTGCTGTACGGCGAGCCGGACATGACCGTCCGGGTCGTCCGGGACATCTTCAACGAGGACTTCTCCAAGGTCGTGGTCAGCGGTGACGACGCCTGGCAGACCGTCCACGGATACGTCTCGCACGTCGCGCCCGACCTGGCCGAGCGGCTGCAGAAGTGGACCTCCGAGGTCGACGTCTTCGCCACGTACCGGATCGACGAGCAGCTCGCCAAGGCGCTGGACCGCAAGGTCTGGCTGCCCAGCGGCGGTTCGCTGGTGATCGACCGGACCGAGGCGATGGTCGTCGTCGACGTCAACACCGGAAAGTTCACCGGTCAGGGCGGCAACCTCGAGGAGACCGTCACCAGGAACAACCTGGAGGCGGCCGAGGAGATCGTCCGCCAGCTGCGGCTGCGCGACCTCGGCGGCATCATCGTCATCGACTTCATCGACATGGTGCTGGAGTCCAACCGCGACCTGGTGCTGCGGCGCCTGCTGGAGTGCCTGGGCCGCGACCGTACGAAGCACCAGGTGGCCGAGGTGACCTCGCTGGGGCTCGTGCAGATGACCCGCAAGCGGGTGGGCCAGGGGCTGCTGGAGTCGTTCTCCGAGACCTGCGTCCACTGCAACGGGCGCGGTGTCATCGTGCACATGGAGCAGCCGACGGCCGTCGGTGGCGGCGGCAAGCGCAAGAAGCGCGCGCGTGCCGGTGCCGGTCCCGAGCAGGTGCACGAGGCCACGGTCGCCGCCGAGGCGGTCGAGACGGCCGAAGAGGAGGCGGAGACCGAGGCCGAGGTGGTGGCCGAGATCGCCGAGCCGGCCGCGCTGCCCGAGCCGGCCTTCGCGCCGGACGAGGAGCTGTACAGCAGCGTCGCCGAGGCCGAGGCCGCCGTGCGCGGTGGTCGTTCGCGGCGCCGCGGGGGCCGGCGGGTGTCGGCTCCGGCGGGTGCGCCGAAGAAGGCCGAGGCGGTGCCCACGGCTCAGGACGTGACCGTCGCCGAGGAGGTCGCGCGTCCGGTGCAGCCGGAGCCGGCCGAGGTGGCGAAGGCCGAGCCGGTGGCCGTGGAGGACGCGGTCGTGGAGACCCCGGCCACCGAGGCGCCCACCGCCGAGGCCGCCGCGCCGGCTGCCGAGGAGGCCGCGCCCAAGGGCCGTACGCGGCGTCGCGCCACCCGCAAGGTGACCGCGCCCGCCGGGTCGCCCGCCGGTGCCGAGGCCGCGGTGGTGACCGTCGCGGAGACGGCGGCCACGGCGCCCGAGCCGGTGTCCGAGGCCCCGGCCGAGGTCCAGGCCGAGCAGGCTCCCGCTGCCGCCGAGGCGGTCGCCGAGAGTGCCGCTCCGGCCCGTCCGCGGCGCCGTGCCGTGCGCAAGGCCACCGCGCCGGCCGCGTCGGAGGAGGCGGCCGTGGTGGTGGTGCCGTCGGCGGAGCCGCAGGCGCCGGTCGCGGAGCAGGCCGCCCAGGAGGCCGAGCAGGCTCTCGTGGAGGCCAAGGAGGCCGCCGCCGAGACCGTTGCCGAGGCCGAGGGCGAGGAGTCGGCCCCGGCCAAGAAGACGGCCCGTAAGACGGCCAAGAAGGCCACGGCGAAGAAGGCCGCCACCAAGAAGACCGTGGCCAAGAAGACGGCCGCCAAGAAGGCGACGGCCAAGAAGGCGGCGAAGACCGCCAAGACGGCCGCGGCCAAGTCGACGGCGAAGAAGACCCCGGTCTCCGCCGCCACCGACGAGAGCTGACCGGCGAGAGCCGGGCAGTGAGGGGTGGGGGGGGGGGGGGGGGGGGGGGGGGGGGGCGGGGCGGGGCGGGGGGGGGGGGGGGGGGGGGGGGGGGGGGGGGCGGGCGGGGGGGCCCCCCCCCGCCCCCCCCCCCCCCCCCCGCCCCCGCC